>QUJA01000037.1 GCA_003480425.1 Firmicutes bacterium AM31-12AC | reverse complement strand
TGGCTTTTTTGCTACGCAAAAAAGCCACTAATCTCCGTCCCCAAATGGTCATTATTTATCTTTTGTAATTACCAATGCCGCAAATCCCGGTTCGAACATATCATCTAATGTCTTGCCATCTAATGCACAGACGCGAACTTCTTCCTCTCCATTCGCAAAAGATTCAAACTTCTGTCCTTTTTCAAAATCTGCTTCCTGTGCCGCTCGCATATATAGTTCCAAATCTTCTTTTGTCATAACATTTTCATTATGACCTCCGATATAAAAGTCAACCGGTAATTTCAACAAACTATTTAATGTATCAATATATATTTCTCTACTGGTTGTTTCCGGAGCAAACAGCCAGACAAAAAATCCTGTCGTGTCACCAATAAATGCAAGTTTCTTTTCCTTATACCAGACGGAAATACCTCCTTGTGTATGCCCCGGAGTCTCAACAATCTCAAGTGTTGCTCCACCCAGATCAAATATCTGACCACCTGCTACTTCTACCAGATTTCCTGTTCCTTGATTAATGTAATTCTCCTTATCAAACTTGTCCGGCAATGCATTATATTCTTCCTGTGTTTCATAATTAACACTATGCATTGCACGTTCTACCGACTGTTCCCTCATCATTTTTCCTGTATGCTCTCTACAAAGCTCCATATCTTTTTTATGTATATATACTTTTTCTTCAAACTGTGCATTGCCTGAAGTATGATCTACATGTCCATGCGTATTTACGATATATAATGGTTTATCTGTAATTGATTTCACAACCTGTTTTAAATTTCCATACCCATAGCCTGTATCAATCAGCATCGCCTTTTCTTTTCCGACTATCACATAACAAAATACTGCTTCTAGACTGCCGATTCGATAGTATCCATTCATTTCTTCTATTTTGTAATATGAATCACTCATGTCTGACTTCCTCCTTTGACATCTTCCTAGTATCTAAATCCTTATATTATGATTTTAATTAAATTGTCCTCTTTTTTCTATGTAATATTTTTCTTTCTATCCGACACTTTTTCACTTATAAAAACTCCGTCCCTAAATGGTTCTATTCCTTTACTGTGAAAACGGATTTCTCTCTTTTTCTGTACTTTCTTCCGCAATCTGATGCATCAAAAATGTCTTTGCAAGTGATACCCACTGTGCACATGCATGTGCCTTATCTTCTCTGAATGGTTCAAACAGATTTCTTCCCAACGAAAATCCATGGTCTCCATACTGGAACATATGTAATTCATATGGAACCCCTGCCATATGTAATTTTTCCGCCATTTTTACAGACTGAATTGACGGAACCATGCCATCATCCACTGCTGCCCCTAAAAATGTCGGCGGCATTTCTTTTGTCACATGGCAGATTGGACTCCATTTTTCCAATACTTCTTTCGATGGTCTGACAGCCCCCATCACAGGAACATTCATATCATCCGGAAGCATCGGGTTCTGATTGCTTGCCGTAAATTCATCTTGAATCACATAATCTAACACACCATATATCAAAAGTGCAGATAATGGTTTAAAGACTTCTTTTTCTACTCCAAATGTATCTGCCAGCAATCCTTCATGCCATGTAGATGCATACATTCCGCACAGATGTGCTCCTGCCGAGAATCCAATGATGCTGATTTTATCTACATCGACACTCCACGCTTCTGCATGTTCGCGAATCGTAAGCATTGCCTTTCCCAAATCTAAAATCTGTGCCGGAAACGTCGTATTCTCCTGAGAAGTTTTTGTAGCAACACTGTATTCCAAAACAAACGCCTGGTAGCCATCCGCTGCAAATGTCATTGCTACCGGATCACCTTCGTTCCCATGTCTTGGACAAGTCTGGTATGCCCCTCCCGGACACACGATAATCGCCGGTTTCGGTGTTGGATTTTTAATAAATGAATCCGGCATGGTAAGAAATGTGGTAAGTTCCACATCGTCTCTTCCTTCCCATAATTTTAATGTTTCGATTTTCATAGCTGTAATTCCCTTTCATATCTTCCGAGTATCTGAATTCTTATACTGTTATTTTAATTAAATTGTCCGTTTTTTTCTATGTAGTATCTTTCTCTTTATCCGACACTTTTTCATTTTAAAAAAATCCATCCTTGTTCGGTGTTTACTTTGAAATTTGTTTTTGAAACACCACCAAACTATGCACTTGCCCTAAAAATCAAATAAGGATATAGGTCTTACGGCATTTTGGTTTGCCGTAATTTCTATATCCTCTATTATATGTTTTAAATTGGTCAGTGCACTCTCTTTAAGTGGATGTTCCTAACTTCATTTGAGATTTTAGGAACACTACTAATACTAATCCATGAAATACAAACTTCTAAAGTAACTATTTAATAGCCATATAAAATATCTATAAATCATTATGCCTTTACTCTGCAAAAACCTGCTCAATTATTTTATCAAAATCTAACGTATAATATCTTCTTTTTAATGAATCAAGATTGTAAAGTGCCTGCCCGTTTATCAATCCGTTACAAGTATCATTATCATCACCTTTATTTTTTGCCACGGCACCGGAAAATTCTAAATCTTCTGTATCTGAAAGCCATAGAGATGTTAAAAATCCTTCACACTGAATACCAGGCATCGTATATCCATACATTCTTTGAGGCATAGATAAACCATGTTGCATTCCTAATGTCACAATTTTCCCCAAGATAGCTAGCTGCTTATTCCTGCTATACTCTGCAATTCTCATTAAATCCGGTACAAACTCTACAAATTCATCATCCACATAGCTACACCCAGGAATAACATCACATCCAGCCCATCCAGTCGTTCCAAAACCATTCTTTCCTAAAAGTGTATTTTCATCAAACGGAATATTCCAAAGATAAGTCCATGATGCAAGAATCTGTGCTGCTGATTTTGCTCCATATAAATATCGTTCTTTTTTTGTTGTTTCATAAGCCAACAACAATGTCCGCATATTATACATTACTCCAACAGCATCTATTTTTACAGACTTTTTATGTGTTGTATCATTTAACCCTCCCAGATATAAAACATCTTCTACATAATACTTCATTATAAAGTCAGCTGCTTTACACAATGCACTCCTATACTTCTCATTACCTGTATATTCATGTACTAACGCTAATACTTCTCCTGGGAAAATTGTTCCTGAGCCTTGTTCAATAACATTACTTCCAAACCATTCTTCTGGATATGTCATTGGAACACCTTCCATCGTATATGCCCGATACCAAGAACCATCTGCATTCTGAATTTCAATCATTTTATCACAAAAAGCTACTACCACATCTACCCAGTCTTTGTGTAAAGTTCCATTCTCCTTTTCCTCAAGAAAACAGAGCATTAAATAATACATCGCCTCTGTCATAGTCCGGCAATAATTTCCTTTTGTTCCCTTTAATTTTTCTGCAATTCCAATCATTGCACCTACAACCTGATTCCCTAAAAATTTTTCTAATTCTTCCCTATTTTCTGAATACTGAAATGGCATTAATACCCCTGTCCACCAATATACAAAATCTTCTTTTTCTACACTATACATTGCATTTGGCAGACCACTCTCTGCAATACAGTGTTCCACAAAAAATTGTATTGTTTTTAATGCTCGTTCTCTATATTCTTCATTTTCTGTTTCTTCTGTCCCTCGAAGCATTTCATAGCAAATCATCGTCTGATTCCCTGAGAATCCATATTCCAACACGTTTTGATTCCCATAATTTTCTCTCGGTGAGAAATGACATACATAACCGCATGGATGATTCTTTTTTTCTGGAAAATCTCTAAAACTATTATGTAATAATTCTCTTCTATATGGTATAGTCTCTTCTAAACTAAACGGATGTTTTATATTATCATCAAGAATTCTTTCCATCTGAAATGTACTCGTCTTCCATGATGCTTCCGTCAGATTTTCAGCTTCCCCAAACAGTAGAATATATGAAACCTCCAATTCTTCTCCCTGCTTTATCTTTCGATATGCAGCCCACTCCGATCCATCTACATTCAAACAAAATGAATTTCTCTCATAAAACGGATAATCACAACGCAGTAAAAATTCTTCCATTCTGTTTGCAGATGGTGCAATTCCAAGTGATCCAATATCTGTGTTATGAATGAAATGTCTTTCCTCTATCTGTTTTCTAGTTATTGTAGTATCAAGTTTTGGAATATCTGCTCGGATTAATGAAATAAACTGTTTGTCTTTTTTTGAAAATCCTGTGACTGACAAATTAGGATTTCTATCATCCTTATAATCTTGTTCAAAAGTTCCAAGATAGTCGTCCTGCCCATCCTGATCTGTATCGTTCTTATTATAAAAAGCACCTGGTATTACAAATTGATAATCTTCAAAGTTCTTTGCTTGTTTTGCTCCACAATGAAATTCCGTGGATACCCTGATAGCGGTCTCCGCTTCTGCTAAAATGCAAGTCACCTTTCTGCTCAATTTTATACTATTTAAATTTTCTTCCCATATATCAGTAATGTGGAATCTATTCTTTTTATTTACTTCTACTTCTGCTTCTGCAATATATGTATTTTTTTCATTTCTTATAATATCATACTTTGCTTTCTTATTTCTTCCCTTTAAAATTTGAATCTGAACCGGCCATGGTGCTTCAATTTTTATTCCATTTCTTTCTATTAAAACTTCTTTTTTTTCTAATCCCAGCGGAAATTTAAGTTCCATTACATCATCGCTTCCTTTCTTCTAATTCAATACAAATTTTATTTTTTCTACCTGTTACTAGTTTTTCTTCTAATTCAGACTGATGCAGTACAACAGCTGTGCTATTTATCTGTTTCTTCCACACTTCTCCATTTATACTAAGTTCACCCAACTGATATTTTCCATAATCTAAACGTTTTCTATTATAAAAATAAATACTAACTTCTTTTTCCATAAATAACATGTCTACCGTCAAAACGTCTCCTATATCATACTGTTCCTTTACAAGTTTGGGTTCTATTAATAAATCTCCAAGTTTTCCTCGTATTCCATATACTTGTGTTAACATCAGAAAAATTGTCCAACTTCCCGCACCCGTGACATAAGAATACATCCCCCTTCCTCTGCTGCTGATATATTCTGGTACACCAGGATATATTTGTGCTATTTTAGTATTTGTAGAAAGTTCATAAATGGATTTTAGAACTTTATAACCTTCCTTTGCATATCCTCTACTATATAATGCATAAGCATACATGGTTGTCATATGGCTAAACATACCACCGTTTTCTTTCTCTCCATAAATAAGTGCAAATCCTCTACCAAAATTCCAAGTATTATCTCCCAACGGTAAAGTCAATCTAATTCCTCCAGTATTTTCATCTGGAAGATAATTATTTACAGCATGTATTATTTTTTGAATCTGCTCATCTGTTGCCGCCCCTGACATAACAGAAAAGGTCTGGGCTGTCAATCCAAATCTTAATTTTCCATCTGTAAAAATTCCATCTACTCTCTTTCCATCATTGTTATAATAACCATTAAAAAAACCTTCTTTTGACGATAATTCAATCCATTCATTTTCACGTACTTGTTGCAATAATTGTTTTCCTTTTCGACGCAACATAGCTTCTAATTGCAAAATTGGTATTTCTTTCTTTTCCCCACTTATTCCATATCTTATGCGTTCATAATATTTTTTTAACACTTCCATTTCTTTTTGAGACTCTTCAGTTAATCCATCAAGCAATATTTCCATTTCTTCAAATACAGAAATCGTTTTCCTTTCTTCTTTCTCCATTTGAATTTCTAACAAATCTGCTATATCACACATATTTTTTCCATAAAAAGCTGTAAATGGTATTGTTTCTCCTTTATCTGAAGCCATATCCAATTGGTCATTCCAATCCCCATCTTCAAGTTTTATATTCCCATGTTCTCCAATATTTAAGCTACAAATCAAGTTTTCTAAAATCAAATGTTCTAATATTGTTCCTACATAGCATATATCATTCTTCGTCTTTTGATTATTTCCATCTTCTTTTTTCCAGTTTATATCGATATTTTTCGCTCTCTCTATTTGTGCATCTTTCCAATATGTCACCTCTTCATCTAAAATGGAAATATCTCCTGTTTGATTGATATATAATAGTAGTGTAAATAATGGCCAAACACCATGATCCATCCAAACTCGAGAGATTTTGTTTCTATCTGCCTGAAAATTACCATTTCCTTCTAATATAATAGTCGCATTACTTCCATCCAGCCTAACACCTTTCATATTATGAACAAAAGCGCTGCGAACTGACATTGGATTTTGCAACAGTAAAGTCAGATAATCCTGCCACAAATCTCTCCATCCGCGCCCCCCTCTTCCATAATCATGGTACGGAAGAAATGAACAACCATATATTTTTCTTAAAACAGGCTGTATACCTACCCATCTTAGCCAGCCATCAAACTTGTCTGAATTGCCCTGAAATTTTATCTTATCTGCTTCTCCATTCCAATACTCTTCATTTTTCTTCCATGCAACTTCAACTTTTTTTTTACTGTTATACTTTTCAAATTCTTTATTAAAATTTTCTTTTTCTGTAATTCCAGCACAAATAATATATTCTATTTTTTCTCCCGGTGCTAATCTCACTTGTGCAAAACGCATTGCACCAATACATTCCATACCATCTTTTCGATATGTAAAATCATGCTTTGGTATACTATTTTTTACTACAGTTTCAGGCCAGTCCAATGTTCCCCCCTTTCCTATAAATTCCTCTACTGTTGGAAACATTTCCACTGGTGCCTGCCCATTTTCATCTGAACCATATACAAAATAACTCGTATCATTTGGTTCATGACCTCTTTCATCATGATGTATCGTTGGCTTTACAACAATCCCATTTTTTTCCATTGTTACTCTCTGCATCAATGAAGTTGCATGTCTATGATCTCTTAAATTATCTGCCGACCGTCCAAAAATAGGAAATGCTGCTGTTGGTACAAATTCTAGAATTTCCGAACCATAATTTTCCAAAATTACTCTATTAATTTCTACTACGTCATCATTTGCCGGACAAAATGTGGTGAAACTACAATTTAATTTCAATTCTGGTATTGTATAATATAAACTGTGATAAAGTAATCCACACTCAACTTTATCCCTTTTTTCTTCCTCCTTAAAACAATGCTCTGCTCTCTGTTTTGCAGAATTTCCTGCCACTGAAAAAGCTCCTTGCTCTTTTGTATAAACCCAGAAATTTCTTGCAGAACGGTTGTTATGTAAGTCCTCAACTGAAACAGGCAGATATAAAAATTCGTTTTGATTCTTTTTCGCATCTCCATTTAAAAAAGGTGTCACTGAAGCTTTCATTCCAGCCTCATTGCATATAGGAAAATATAATTGATTCACTTCGCTAGCATTTTCACAAATGAACGTTCCATTTTTATCAATAAATTCCCAATTAAATTCGTGTTCCATACTTTACTCCTTGTTATCCCTTGACTGCTCCTGCCGTTAGTCCGCCTACGATATACCGTTGAAAAATCAGTGCTAATACCATTGGTATAACCGTTGCCAACAGTCCTGCTGTCATCATCATTCCATAATCAATACCATACTTTGTTCCAAACTCCGATACCGCAACTGTTAGCGTCTTTGAAGTTTTGGATGTTGTAAAAATTAATGCATACAAAAATTCATCCCATGCCATAAGGAAGGCAAGAACACCTACTGCAACATATCCTGGTAGTGCTGTTGGCATAATAATTTTCCAAAACACTTGATTCCAACTACACCCATCTACTCTTCCTGCTTCTTCAAGTTCAAATGGAACCGATTTAAAATATCCGTTCAAAACCCAGATTACATAAGCCAGAACTGCATTTGTATTAATTAATATTAATGTTCCCAAATGATCTAACAGCCCCATTCGACTAATCATAATATAATATGGTATTACCAATGCAATTGGTGGTAACAGCTGAAAAAACATTACTCCAAATAACATTGGTCTTTTCATCCGAAAATGTAATCTTGCAAACGCGTAGGATGCTACAGCACCAAATACAAGACTGATTATTGTTGTTACCCCTGCAACGATACAACTGTTTTTTATTGCCATTCGAAATACCTCAACCTGTTTTGTTGGATTTTGATCCCACAGCAATGTTTTGTATCGTTCCCATGTAATTAATGTAGGCAATATTTTGTCACTGCTTAATAATTCATTCTCTGATATAATACTTGATATGAACATCCAGATAATTGGCAATAATGTCCAAAGCAACAATAATGTCACTGCTAAATATAATAATATCCGTCCTATTCTTCTTTTTATCATTCGATTCATATCCTAATCCTCCGTTTTTCCTGCTTTCAGGTAAAGAATACTCAATAACAATATAATAACTGCTATAATTACACATATTGCCGATCCTTTTCCATAATGCAAATAATCAAAGATTTCATGATATGCATAAAAGCTTATTACCTGTGTACTATCATTTGGTCCACCTGACGTCAACGAATATACAATATCGAAAACTCGAATCGTCTGAATTGTTCGTAAAACAAGAACCACTATGTACATTGGCTTCAATGCTTGAAAATACACCGCTTTAAATCTCTGCCATGCATTTGCTCCATCCATAATTGCTGCTTCTTTAGCATCATTAGAAACGGTCTGAAGTCCAGCAAGTAGCATTATTATAACAAGAGGAAGCATTTTCCATGTATCCGATAATATAATCATATTAATGGCAAGCTTACCACTTCCAAGCCAGACTATATTGTCATCTATCAAATGTAATTTTAATAATACCTTGTTCAAAACTCCTGCATTCGCATTAAAAATCCACTTCCACAAATTTGCATTTACAATTGTTGGAACTGCCCATGGAATCAAAATAATCCCTCGTACAAAACCTCTTCCTTTGAAATTCTGATTCAAAAGCAAACTTACTAATGTTCCCATGATAATCTGTACAACAACTGATACCAGAGAAAAATATAATGTTATTTTTAAAGAGTTCCAGAATGCACTAGTACTCATAACTTCTGTATAATTTTTTAACCCAACAAATTTCATTGCCAGACTTCCAGGATTTACATCATTTAAACTAAACCACAGTGTGAACAAAGCAGGGAATAATCCTAAACCCATAATAATCAGCATCGCAGGGGCAATCATTCCATACGCAGTTCGTGCTTGTGATATATTTGATTTATTCATCTTCATATTCTTACCCTCATATTTAAAATGGCAGGAAGCTTACCTACCTGCCATTCTCTATTTAATTCACAAAACGTTCTGATACTTCTTCTGCCTGATTTAATGCATCTTCAATTGAAGTTGCTCCTGATAGTGCTGCTGAGAATAATGGCTGTACCGTATTAGACCATTCACTGTAATCAGCAAGCTGCGGTCTTGGATGTGCTGTTGCAAACTGTGGATAAAACTTAGCCAGCTCTTCATGTTCAGCCACCAGATTCTCATCTTTATATAATGCATCAATTGTCGGTAACACATTATAATTCTCATATGCATATTTCTGAATATCTTCATTAGTGAATAGCTCAATATATTTATATGCATAATCTGGATGTTTTGACGTAGACAATACTCCAAATCCACCACCGCCAGTTACTGAAGCACTTTCTGCCTTATCAGTTCCAGGCATTAAACATATATCTACATTTCCTGCAACTGTTGAATTTTCTGGATTATTTGCATATCCATACACATAAGCCCAATTCATAACAAATGCGGTATCTCCAGCCATGAACGGATCTAAACAATCTCTGTCTGTATAAGTAATTGATGCTGGATCTGCCCAGCCCTCCTGCATTGAATCATACATAAACTGTACTGCATCATTTGCACTTTCACTATTAATATCAAATGAAGCATCTTCTTTCTGCCATGTTCCTCCAAAACTGTAAATCATAGTTGTAAGATCACAAATTAACCCTTCTGCCTGAGACGCTCCCCACGCAATACCATACTTGCAAATACCTTTGTCTATCATATCTTTAGACATTTCTTTTAATTCGTCCCAAGTTTTCGGTGGTTCCTCATATCCAGCATCTGCTAACATCTGTTTATTATAAAACATCCATTTTCCACCATTTGCAAATGGAATTGCTTCTGTTTTTCCATTATAAACCATCTGATTTAACGAACTCTCAATCAAACTGTTTTTCACATCTTCGTCCATATAATCACTTAAATCTATGGTTACTCCCTTGCTTTCAAATTCTGCAACCCATGGAATATCTACATAACAAACATCTGCATCTCCTCCACCAGTCCATGTTGTAGTTATTTTTTCGTGCGTGCTATCATAGGACTGACAAATCAAATTTACTTTAACACCATACATTTCTTCATACTTTTTTCCTGCGTACTCATAAAGACCTTCTTCATCTGTTGTACAAATAACATTAATACTTTCTGGTTTATCTCCTGTTGCTTTATTATTTTCTTTTTCAGAGCTACCACAAGCTGTCATTGTTCCTACCATCGTCATACATAAAAATGCTGCAACTAATCTCTTCATTTTTTCCTCCTTTTACACTTATACTTTTTTGTTTTTCTTCTCGGCGCCTTTTTTTAATATTCTCCTTACTCTTATAGTTTTAATATAATGATTTTATATTCTTGATTCAATTCCATTTTTGCTTTATTTTTGCACTATTTTGCCAGATAGTTTTTTATTTTCAAAAAAATAAGTCGAAAACCACTAATAATTTTGTGTTTTCGACTCTTATATATACCACTGTATTTTAGATTCTAGAATGATTATAACCTTCACAATTTAATTCTTCATTTCCACTTATCTTTCGATATTTGCTTGGACCCATAGAATATACTTCTTTAAATTTTCGGTTAAAATAACTCAATCCTGAAAACCCCGACTCATATGCCACTTCACTAATAGGCAATTTTGTGGAAAGTAATAATTTTTCTGCCGATTTTAACCGAATATGATTTAAATACTCTACAAATGTACAATCCGTTGCCTGTTTAAACACTCTGCAAAATGTATATATACTCATACAACACAATTCTGCCACGCTTTGCAATTCTATATGATTTTTATAATTATCCTCTACATAAGACAAAGCTGGCCTAATTTTTTCTAATGCCACCATAACTTCCGTTTCAGGCCTTTTAACGTAAATATAATCATTTCGCATAAAATATACTATTAATTCCATAATATATGCAGGTATTCTAATCTCATATCCTAAAATCTTCTTTTTATATTCTTCCTCTATTTTCCACATAATAGATTCCACTTTTTTGCTTCTTAAATTAAAATGCCCAACTTTTCGAAATGGATCTAGTAATATGCTTGGAATGTGCTGATATTCCTTGGCCACAGAAAAATAGGGTAAAATTGGTTCCATTTGGAACTGCAACAATAATATTTTATGCCTCTTGGTAATCTTTTCCGTTTCATGAGGTTCCTCACCCGAAATAACAGTGATATCTCCCGGTCTTGAAATAATTTTTTCTCCTCCAAATCTTACATATGCTTCACCCTCTAACTGACATAAAATTTCCCATGAGTGATGCCAGTGCATTGCACACCCTGCCAAAGTATACACCCCTGCTGAAAATGGTAATTTTTCCTCTTCTATATAAAAAAGCTCCGAGGAGTGAAACTTATTTGCCGTTGATATGGATTCTTTGATTTTTATAATTTCTTCCATGTCTTCCATTTCTTCGTTAATCTCCCTCATTTAAATTATAATTTTTCTTCCGTTAATCACAGTGCAATATTCAACTTGAAAGCTATGCCATAAATCTTTAGACTTGATCCATAACACTATTATTGTCTTGTTATCCCTAAAATTTTAATTTCATTATACTATATTTTATCCATATAAACCAGTTATTACTATCGTCTCCACCTATCCCTTTGTTAATATTGAACATCTTTCTCATTCCTTTTCAGTATGAAGACTTGTTCCTGTAAACTGATTCATCAATTTACAGGAACAACATATACAGATATTATTTATGAATGCCGACTGGAAATAGCCAAAGAATTGCCCCGTTTTACAGCTTATAAGTTTTTCTTGATATGCATTTTTGCCCTTTATAAATCATATACTTGTCTTAGCTACTTTTGTATGCTATACTATTTAGTAGCTAAGAAAAGAAATGAGAATGCGCAAGCAAAAACGAACCCCCAGTAGCTGCAACTACTGAGGGTTCTTCTCATTTTTACGGTTGAGTATCCGTTTAGGCTAGTTGCCGCTATCGTCTCCGTCTAGCCATTTGCAAATATAGTAGCCAACTACACTTGCTATAACGGAAACAAGAAAAGAAATAAGAAATTCCACGCAAGCACCCCCTTTCTGTTGCCAGATTGGGTGCGACAACACGCCAATTATATCATACTAAAACTTTTACAACAATAATCTTGAACTATTTATGAGCAAATGATAATGCTCTGAATTACAAAACCTTAATTCAAAGGAGTTGACCCCATGCTATACACTACCATTCAAGACATTGCACACACACTCGAACAACATCATCAGGTGCATCACTCAAATCTAAACTTTGTTCAGGCTCTGAAAATTTTAAAAAAGAACGGAATGCTCACAGACGAGAAAACAAGAAACTCCTGGAACAAACTGCCCGAAAAATGGGATGATTCGGTCTTTGAATCTTACATTAATCAACTTCCGGTCGAAGTTGACTATATCCTAAATAACGAAAAACCTTCTGAGATTACTGAAAAAGTTTTGATTCCATATGGACGAGATGTTTTTGCTTTTATTCACCTTCCTTACCAAAACGATATTCTTCACGAACACAACTATTTTTGAGATCAACTATGTATATCGCGGGGCACTGACACAAATTATTTCAAACGAAACTCGACTGATGAACGAAGGAGACTTTTGCATTATCTCTCCGTTTACGCAACACTCTGTGCTTGCGGCAAAAGACAGTCTTGTTCTCAGTATCCAGCTAAGAAAAACAACTTTTGATGCTATTTTTGGCTCATTTCTTGCAAAAACTGATTTACTTGCCATCTTTTTTAAGAATACTTTATATGAAACAAATCAATCAAACTATCTTTATTTTCATACCGACAACAACGACAATATTAAAATGTTAATACAAAATATTGTCCGCGAAGCAAATACAGATGATAACTACAGCAGTACTTGTTGCAATGGATATGTTCAAATTCTGTTCAGCACACTTTTAAGAAAATATGGTAAATCTGCATTATACTATGGATTCAATGAACAAGATTCCATTGATACTGATTTTACTTTTATTCTGGAATACATTACCCAACATTATCGAACCGTTACTTTAGATGAACTCTCTGAATTTTCCCACTACAGCAAGCCGTATCTTAGCAGTTTGTTTAAAAAAAATATGAATCAGACTTTTGTAAATGTTCTACGTAATATTAAGATGAGACATGCGCTTGATTTTCTGGCAAATACCGAAAAAACAATTGAAGAAATTGGAATCGAAGTCGGATATAATTCAACCGATCACTTTAGTCGTTCTTTCAAACAATATAATCATTGTAGCCCGTCTGAATTTAGGAAGAAGGTACGAGAGCAACAGGGAAGATTGTCTTTGAGATAAGATGTATATTAACATAAAAATGGGAGCTGCCAAACGACTTAGCTCCCATTACTTCAAATCACTGCTCTACTTCATCTCAACACTTGCAAAATCCAACTTTCCATCCACACATCTCACATACAACGCATGAACTCCTTCTGTCTTCTTCAGCTCTGCTGAAACGATATTCCATCTTTCACCTGTATTTTCTGCCTCTGCTACGACCTCTCCATCTAAGCAATCAAGCAACACTTCAACCTTACCATTTCCACGAAGTTCCAGTACGATTTCTCTTTCCGTTCTATCAAATTCAAAATATTTAAATCCCGCAACTGCACCTGTTCGCATATTACAAATATACGGCTTGCATCCATACTCATAGTTTTCATCCCGTTCCTCTGTAATATATGGCATAAACTCCGGAAGTTCTGGTCTGGAATCTCCTGGTCCTCCTGTCATTCCAACTACAAGTCCTACTTTTTCTCTATCCGCCTCTGTCAAATGGCATGCGATATAAGATTCGTATTTTCCTCTTGCAGGCAATGCTCTATCGTTCAATCCGCAGCTTGTCATCTCTATCTGCGGGATTGTTCCATCTGCCAAAATTTCCACTTCATCCGCACAACCCTGTCTTGAAAATGCTCTTCCATGTGTATGTCTGTGCCAGAAAATATAATGTTTTCCATTTATTTCAACCAATCCGCCATGATTATTTCCATAATAGTTTGTAGCCAGCTCATTTCCTTGATATCCGATATCTCCGTTTGATACGATCACACCTTTGAATTCAAACGGACCCTCCGGAGTTTTTGACATTCCATAACACAGTTCATGCATTTGCTGACTCGAATATACAAAATAATACCATTCACCAAGTTTACGAATACTGGATGCCTCAAAGAAAGGGTGTTCCTCATAGTCTGTTCCCTTCGCTGTATCATATCCATTAGCAACACAAACCGGTTCACTGATAATTGTATGCATATCATCCGCCAGTTTCACCATCATTGCTCCCGGAATTTCCAACGTTTCCATTCCTGGAAAACGAAAAGATGGTGAAAATCCATAATACAAGTAATTGCCGCTTTCTTCCGATAAAATTGCCGGATCAAACCAGCGTCCGATATTCGGAACACTTCCGTCTGCTCTTGTCACATATCCTAAAAATTCATATTGTCCAGCCGGAGTATCACACACTGCAACCGAAATCACATTTACAAAATCCAGAGCATAATATAGATAATATCTTCCATCCGGTCCCTGTGCCACATCCGGTGCATACAAATTATGCAGCATTCCTTCTGCATCCATTGCATCATCATATGCAGGAATCTCTTTATCATAAGATGCCCCATTTATCGGATCTTGTTCTTTCTTATAGATAACGCCTTCGCATCTCCAGTTTCCCAAATCATTTATCGATGCACTCCAGCCTACATAGTCTTCTTCACAAAATGAATTGCCGTCTTGTTTGTCATGGCTTCCGAATATATATACACGGTCTCCAAATACATGTGGCTCCCCGTCAGGTACATTTTCCCAATATGGTAAATATGGATTCAATCCGAATGTTTTCATACTCTACATCTCCTATAATGTTAATTAGGACGGAGAAAAGTGGTTGAAAGCCACTTTTCTCCGTCCCTGTTTGGTCTACTTCTCACCCATTTTCACTTTCATAGCTGCAATATCTTCTGCATATTTGTTCATCGGGCTCTTAACAACACAGATAATCAAGATAATACCTGTCAGAGATGGTGCACCGAATTTTAAGAAATTCAATGCAAACATTGCTGATTCTGGCTGCTGTCCAATTGCACCTGCAATATATCCTGAAATAGAAAGTACTGCGAGTATACCAGAACTTACGATTGTGCTACCACATTTCTGTGCAAATCCTTTGATGGAAGAGATAACTCCATTAGAAGATTTACCTTCTTTCAACATAATAAAGTCGATTGTATCATTTACTAATACGTTAACCAATGCATTCTGCATAGATGCTGTACAAGCTGAAATAAATGTCAGTACGCACAAGAATACAAAGTTTGTTTTTCCAGTAAAGAATAAGATCACATACAATACGATTGATAATGCCTGTGATACAAGTAATGCTTTCTGTCCTGTCTTAAATACTTTCAAAAAGATTGGCATTAATACAACCATTGAAATTAATGCTCCGATAGAGATAACTCCCATGTATACAGAGATGAGATCCGGTCTTGCCCAGTAATACATCATGTAATATACAGATGTTGAGAACATCATTCCATATCCCATAGATGCCATAACCCATGCGATTAAGTTTGGCCATACTTCTTTGTATTTCACTACACGACTGATTTCTTTTAACGGATGACTCTTTTCTGGCGCTACCAAATATTTTTCTTTTCCTTTTGACGTTACAAATAATCCCCAAAATGAGATAAATGCAAGTACGCCACAAATTAACATAAATGGAACATATCCATTTTTAAATCCGATATTATTGAAGAATCCTGTAATATTTGATGTGAATGTACTACCAATTGTAAATGCTACTGCACATACACCTGCGCCTAAAGAAATAATCATATTTCTCTGTTCATTGCTTCGAACTGCTGCAGGAAGGATTGCCATCTGTGGCATTGTATACATTGTTCCTGTCATTCCAAAACCAATATACATAATTAATACATATGCTACTTTTACACTTGTTGATGTAAATCCCCAGTCAACCCAAATCATTGTTCCAAAGAATGTCAACAGGATTGGCGCAAAAATAAAATATGGACGATAACGTCCCCATCTTGATTTTGTTCTGTCTGCAATAACTCCCATCATTGGGTCATTGATTGCATCCCATAAAGTTGCTACAAACATAATAGCAGATGCCGCTGCTGCCGGAATCTTCAGTGTATCTGTCATGTACACTGAAAAATAGCTGGCGACTACAGCTGCCATCAACATAGCTCCCCCATTTACCGATGTTGCATGGAACCATTTAAACGCTGTGCCGACTTCGTCTTTTACAGCTGTGTTTACTGTCTTTTCTTTAGCCATTTTACTACACTCCTTTTTCTTTTATTTTACTTACGTTGAGATTTCTTTCTCTCTCTTAAGATGTCTTTATTGTAGTACAATCCGACACATATTCATATGTAATAAATTAATTCAAATACGACATTTTTTATTGTCCATTTTTTATTTCCGACATTTTTTCATACACATCCGACATTCTTTCTTTTTTAGAAATGTTTCATCTCACGTCCGTATGATTTTGTTGTATCTGTGCTTAGCATAGCAAATATTATTTCTGGTAAACAGCGCACCAGAGGACATTTGAAAGTGGAAATTGCGACATTGCAGGACCATGGAGTGGGCCATTTGGGGACGGAGTTAGTGGCTTTGCTTGCGAAAAGCCACTAACTCCGTCCCCAAATGGCCTCCTAATCTCCGTCTCCAAATGGTTCCACCAAATGTCTAAAAGTTTGCTCCACCCGGAACACGAATCGAGCCACTAACTCCGTCCCCAGTGGTTACTGTTAATGTTACGTCTTCTTCCGGTTTCTTTATAATAATCTGTGCACGTCCTCCGAACAGTTCTGTCACTCCTTCATTGAAGTTATAGTTCGGTTTTGGATTACCGCTTCCAAATCCAAGCACTTCCACTTCACCGTCAACAGACAATGTAATCTTCTGGTTGTCATCAGCTGCCAGCACGCCATTCTGATCACGCATTTCAACCTGAACGTAAACCAGCTCCTGCTCTGAATGTTTCAATCCGGCGTATGCTTCCTGCTCTACGGCAAGTACTCTCTCTGCTCCCGCAGTTGCAAGTTCACTTCTTCCGATTTCCTGTCCATTTTCATAAGAAACAGCCACCAGTGTTCCTGGTTCATATGTTGTCTCAAATAATGTACGGAATCCTGCTTCTTTTCCGGCTGGTTTCTTGCCAAGTGAAGTTTCATTTAAGAACAGTTCAACTTCATCTCCCTGTGCATATACTTCCACAATGGCCGGTTTTCCTTCCATACCATTCCAGTTCCAGTTTGCTGTAGAATCGCTGATTACCCACGGAGTTTTGATCAAGAATTCTCCATAGTGTGTCGGGTTCTGCACTGTAATATAAGGTTTCTTGCTAAGTCCGAATACAGCTTCTCTATAATATGATGCAGGACGACGGAAGCCTGTAATATCAAAGTCTCCCGGATATGCCAACTGTGCAGGGAATCCGGCTCCAAATCCGCCTTCTCCCCATTTATATGCAGGAATACCAACACCTGCTTCTCCGATATAATCCCAACCTGTCCATGTAAAGTCTCCGATTACATGTGGCAGACGTTCTACGAGATCCCAGTTTCTTGCAATCTCCGGTGGATATGTCTCACTTCCCACAATAACACGGTTCGGATAAGTCTCTCCATCCTTTTCATAGCGCGCTGTCATGTAGTTATATCCTGCAACATCGATTCCTGCACATGCTTTTTCCAGTCGTTTACTGATTGCATCATGTACCACGATTTCATCCATATGTGCATCCATCAAGGACATAAAGTCATTTACATTTCCGTCAATTTTATCTTCCGCGCTTAAGTTTGCAGCTACATCAGCTACAATCTGATCCACCGCATCTCCTGCAGCAAATACACCATTGATAGATGCAAGCGTATATCTTGTATCATCCAGAGAACGAATCTTGTCACTGATTTCCTGACAAGTCTGCGCGCCCTTATCTGTTCCGATTTCCGGAATCTCATTTCCCACAGAATAGAGAATAACGGATGGATGGTTATAATCTTTTCTCACCATGGCAGTCACGTCTTTTTCCCACCATTCCTGGAAATACAATCCATAATCGTAGTTGGATTTGAGACGATTCCACATGTCAAATGTTTCATCCATAACATACATACCGATTTCATCACAGGCACGAAGCATAGCAGGAGCCATTGGATGATGAGACATACGGATTGCATTAAATCCAGCCTCTTTCATTTTCAGAATCTGACGATACTGAGCATCTTCATAGGTAGCTGCTCCGAGAAGTCCACTGTCATGATGAATACAGCCGCCACGTAAATTTACACTTTTGCCATTAACGCGGAATCCACGTTTTGCATCAACCGCAAGTGTACGGATACCAAAAGTATCAACAGCCTCATCTAACAGCTCTTTTGCTTCTGTATTCTCATATACTTTTGTCTCAAAAGTGTAAAGTTTTGGATTCTCTGCACTCCAAAGCTTTGGATTATCTACAAGAATTCTTTGTTGCAGTGTTCTGTTTTCTCCGGCAAATATTGTTGCAAATGTACACTCTTTCGCAACTACATTTTCCTCATTATCTTTAATTACTGTCTCTATAACCAAATCCTGTGACACTGCTGTTTTATTTTCCAGTTCTGTTGCCACTTTCAATGTCGCATATGCGTCATCCGCATTTTCTGTCTTAACCTGAACACCTTCCGGCACAATATGCGTAAGACCGGATTCCAGAAGATACACATCTCGATAAATTCCAGCCCCTGAATACCAACGGCTGTTTGTCATTGCTCCGGCACGCACCTGCACACGGATTTCATTGTCTTCTCCATATTTTAAAAAGTCATTGAGCGGTGCATAAAATGTTGTATACCCAAACGGACTCTTAGCCGCAAGCTGTCCGTTAACATATACGAATGCATTCATATACACGCCTTCGAATTTTAACATGATTGTTTTTTCTTTGTATTCTTCCGGTGCGTGAAGCATTTTTACATATGTATAGACATCTCCGTCACGGAATCCTGTATTTCCGCCATTTAAGCTGTCCGGATTCGCCGGTTTTTCAATCATTGCATCATGAGGAAGAGTGATATCTCTTGCAATTTCCGGGATGTCCCACACCAATGCAAATGAGTCTTTATCTACCCAAAACTTCCAATCTTCATTCCATTTCTGCTCTATCATCTATCTTTCCTCCAACTTTAATTTTCCATCCTTTAAAACAACCGTTCTGAAAATTGGTCGCTCTTTATATTTATCATTCGGATAATGCAGCGTAAATTTCATACTATCATCATCTTTATACAACATGCCATGACCACCATTCTCCGGGAACAGTGGCTCTTCCAATTGTCTCCATGGTCCTTCCACCTTACCGCTATCTGATACTGCTACTCCAACCGCATATCCACAAGTACTCCAGCTCGACCATGTCATATAGAGCTTCTCATCTTCCATCTTCATCACACATGGCCCATCTGTAAAGTATACGTCTCCGTCCATTCCAAACTCTGCTTTTGCAAATGGAACCGGCTTCGCCCACACTGCCTCTGCCGCAGAGAATAATGTCACCGGCTCTCCCTCTGCCTGTTTTAAATCCGATGACATTTTCAAAAGACACATATCTCCATCCGGCGTGTCTTCAAAAGAATGCGAGAAAATCAAATATGGTACTCCCTGTTCAATGTATACCGTTCCATCAATACATGCCCAATCCTCTGGTGTAATCCGTTCACTGTACACTTCAAAAGGTCCTGTCGGCTGCTCTGAACGTAATGCATAAATCCCCTTTTTTCTGTCTGAACCGCCAAGTGTCGTAATCAGATAAAACGCCCCTTCATAATAAATACATTCCGGTGCCCAGTAATTCTGATCAGCAAAAAATCCTTCCGGTCTGTGGAAAATCTCAATCGGTCCTTCCCAATTTTCCTTATCTTCACTCACGTAACAATCAAACCCATCTGCCGATCCCCAACAGGTCGCACTTCTTGTTCCATATAAATAATATTTACCTCCATGTACAAGAATATATGGGTCACGAATATTGATTTCTGTTGTTTTCATCACTTTGCTACTCCTTCACTTCAAATACATATGTTCCAGCTCCCAGTTTTTGTAAATCCATTCCTTCTACACGGAATTCTGCCTCTGCATCAAATGGAACTTCCACGCGATATACAACTGTATCACCTTCATATTTCCAACCACTCTTATAACATCCCGCTGCAGTATCCAATATACATTCTGCATATCCTAGACGTTTGTCCGCATGAGGTGTAATCTCAGCTTTCTTAAACCCGGCTTCAACAGGTCTGATACCACACACTTCTCCATACATCCAAGCTTCGATACTTCCGTAACTATAATGATTTAGACTATTCATACCATCCTTATTTAAATGTCCATCCGGCATAACCGAATTCCAACGCTCCCAGATTGTAGTAGCTCCCATGTTCACGCTATACAACCAGCCCGGATATTCCTCATTGAGCAGTAATTGTACTGCTATATCATGATGTCCTGTCTCAGTAAGTGCCGGACACAACATCGTTGTTCCGACAAATCCGGTATTCAGATGTCCATGATTCTCCTCAACTCTTTGTGCCAGTACATTTCCTTCCTGCTGTCTTGCCTCTTCGGTTGGATTTAATTCAAACATGATTGCAATTGCGGAACCGGTCTGTGTCTTGCAGTTACACAGTCCATTTTCATCAAAGTAAGTTGCCCGAATCGCTTTCAAAATCTCACCTGATAATCTCTGATATTCTTCTGCCTCCTCGGCTTTACCTATAATCTCCGCTGACGCTGCAACGATCCTAACATCTTTATAATAATAAGCACTTGCAATATAAAGTGGATCTGTAGCACCAAATGGCCCCGGCTGTTCATTGTCCAGTGCCAGCCAGTCAGCAAAATGAAATCCATTCTTAATCAAATGTGCACCACCAAGTGCTTCTTCTTTCTTTCGCTGACAATCCACCCATGCTTTCATACCCGGATAACACTCCGCAAGTAATGTCCGATTTCCATACTGTCGATATACATTCCATGGGATAATCACCCCTGCATCAGCCCACGGGCACGAACCATGTTCTGATACCATTCCCTCCTTTAAACGAGGTACAACATTTGGAACCGAACCCTCCAATACACTCTGTTCTGCACGCATATCCCACAAATATTTCCGATAAAATGCCGGCATATACATGTTATAGCATGCTGTTTCCGAAAAGATTTGTGCATCTCCTGTCCAGCCGAGGCGTTCATCACGCTGCGGGCAGTCTGTCGGTACATCCAGAAAATTGTCTTTCTGTCCCCACAATGCATTGGAGAACAACTGATTTACTTTACTGTCACCGGTTGTAATCTCTCCAATCTGTTCAAAATCACTTCTCAGATGATATGCTGCAAATGAAATCTTAGTAATCCATTCTTCCGTAACATCTTTTCCATCCAAGGATTTAATTTCTACTTTCATATAACGGAATCCATAGAATGTGAAATGTGGCCTTACATGTGCTTTTTTCCCGTTTGAGATATAAGTAAACTCTGCCTTTGCAGTTCTTAAATTTTCCCGATAGAAACATTCATCCTGAAGAATTTCCGATGCAGACAACGTCACTGTCATTCCTTTTGAAAGTTCTGCGTCAATCTCCACCCAACCGGTCAGATTCTGTCCGAAATCCAATACCATTTCCTTCTTCGGTGTCTGAATGAGTTCCGGATGGAATTCTTCATGTTTTACTATCGGAAGACTATATCTGTCACCGAGAGCACCACATTTCTCCGGACTTCGAAGTGCCACTTTTTTCCATTTAGCCTGTTCTTTTAATGTCTCTTCAACTCTGGCATCATACACTTCACCATCATAAATATTATTTTCCAGAATTGGAGATTTACAATATTCCCAACTTTCATCCGTACATACGGTTGGGTTTGTTTCTGTTCCGAGATACAATTCTCCAATTGCACAGCAATACTCTCCGTATAGATTTGTATATCCACCGTCAAATCCAAGTCGTCCCTTAAACCATCCATCTCCAAGCCAGATCGCAATCTCATTTTCACCTGCCTGCAGATATTTCGTCACATCATACGTCTGTACCTGTAAATGAAAATCATAAGAGTGATATCCCGGAGCCAGATATTCCTTTCCGACCTTTTTTCCATTGATATATACTTCATATACTCCCAGACCACACATATATAATCTTGCGGATTTATTCACATCCTCCAGACCTGCTTCGAAAGTTTTCCACATAATCGGATGGATATCCTCATCCTCTATCTGCGGTGCAATCCATTTGGCTGTCCAGCTTTCTTTCATTTTACCGGTTTCAAAATAAGACTCTGCTTTTGCACTTTCTCCATTGTCTGCCTTTACTTCCACACTCCATGTATAACGAGTTCTTGGCTGCAGCTCCATCTTCACCTGATAATCTGTGCTGTTCGCATTCTCATCTTCTCCGCTGTCATAGATTTGCTCTTCTCCCTGAAAGATTCGTATTCTGGCTGACTGCATTTTTTTTGCACTTCCCGCCTCTTCCACTTTCCACGAAAAACTCAGTGATTCTACTTGAAATCCCAATGGATGTTCCACGTTATTTACTCTTAATTGGCTGATTCTCATATCGTTATACTTCCTTTTCGTTTCACACAATTGTTTACTCTAAAATAAGTGTAACGAAACAAATATAGAAAGTCCATGTTGTATCTTTTTGAGAATCCGACATATTATTAGATGATATTTTCTAGAATAAAAAAATCTCACAATTACACTCATAAGAAAACAACTTACGAGTATAATTATGAGATTTCTTCAACTCATCAACATAATTATTTATCTTCCCCTATCAGCACCATCTTTCCCTCAAAAGCAAAGCCATACTTCCGTATCTTATCTTTTGGAATTCCTTTTGCCTCAAGATTTGCTGCATATTGCTTTTCTTCTATCTGAACTAACGCAGTCTGCACTGTATCCTCCAGCGATTTTTCAGTGCTTGCATCTCGAACCTTAAATTCAATAATGATCGCATCATCCGATTCTTCCATCGGCTCCATCATCACATCATATCGTCCAAATCCACTCTCACGATTCGATGTAATATGATATCTTCCTTCCAGTTCAACCATCAGCCCCAATACAAATCCATGATAAAATCGTTCCGGCTCTGCATCTGATGCTTTTTTTCCTGTATCAAAGTAACTAAACATCACCTTTGTCACCTGATTCATATACTGATTCATCGCAGTAACATTTCCCTGTAATAACGCAGCAATAAAGTCATTATAATCCTCCGTCACATCTGCAAACCAATCTTGAATGATATTCTCGAACATCAACTGTACCTCACGGTTTGTCAATGCCAGATGATAATACTCCCGTCCTGTCCGCTGATTGGTTTCATGCTTTGTTACTTTCAGATATCCACTGGCAAGAAGCATACTCCAGATTGCCGTTGCAGAAGATCTCAACTGACTAAACACAATCTGCTCATCCAATGTCGTACAAATCTCTTCACCTTTCAACAAATCCTCAAACTTCACTTTCAGATTTCGCCCACTCTCGCGAACTAATGTGCCAATAAATCGATTGCTGCTCGTATTTGCCCAATATGGTGACATTCTTCCTGTTTTCAAATAATTCAGGATTGACCACGGATTATAAATATCTCGTATTTCTCCAAAATTAAATCCATCATACCAGTTCTTTACTTCCTGTCTTTTGTCTTCTAACCCATATTCCCTTAACGCATTAAATACTTCCTCTTCTGTAAATCCAAAATAATCTGCATACGCCCTTGAAGTTGTTGTAATCACTACCAGATTATTTAAATCAGAAAATACCGACTCTCTGCTTACTCTTGTAATCCCAGTCATCAGTGCCCGTTCCAAAAATGGATTCGTCTTAAAACTTGCATTAAAAAGACTTCTTGTAAATGATACCAATTCCTCCCAGTATCCTTCCACATAGGCTTCCTGCATTGGAGTATCATACTCATCCAACAGAATGATTACTTTCTTTTTATAATATCTCGAAAGGAAATCTGACATCTTATGCAATGCCATCGTCGCATTAATTTCATCCATATTAGTAGATATCCCTTTAAAATATGTGACTTCCTCTTCAGTTAATAATCCACTCGTCAGTAAGAATTGATTTTTATTGTATATATCCGTAAGAATCTGACAGATTCGTCTCTTTGCCATCTCATATGTCGGTTCTTTCACATTTGCAAACGATAAGTTAATGACCGGCCAGGTTCCCTGCATACTTCTATACGTTTCCTCCTGCCAAATCTGCAGACCGTAAAACAATTCTGCTTCGCCTGCATATTTTACCGAAAAAAACTCATCCAGCATACTCATCGTGAGTGTTTTTCCAAAACGACGTGGTCTGGTAATCAATGTAACACTGTCCTTACTCTCCCACCATTCTTTTATAAACTTTGTCTTATCTATATAAAATAATCCATCCCGTCGGATGTCTGCAAAATCCTGCTGCCCGATACCAATTGTCCTTGTCATGCACTCACCTCCTCAATAACACTTATTCTAATCATTACTAAAAGTATACCTTTTTGTCGTATGCATGGCAACAAAAATGAGCCTGTAATTTTTTTCAAAACAACTACAGACTCATTTTATCCACTTTTCAATATTTATTTCATATTGCTGTTCAAATCAGCCAATTATTATGCTAATACTTTTCCTTCCGGGAACAATGTACGGAATACTTTTCTTACAAGTGGTCCAGCGATCAGCAACTGCAATGGCAGTGCAACTATAAAGTTCTTCGGAATATTTGTCAGCCAAATGATTCCTACCTGACTCCATAACCCCTGACTTACTGCAACTTCCAACGCACCATATAAAGACATAATGATAACCATTGGGATTACCATACAACAAGATACACAGATTGCAATTTTCAAACCGTTATCGCCCGGTTTCACAAGAAAACGGAATGCAAAGCCTTTCGCAGCTTTTGACACAACAAACCAGTCGCAGCACATTGCAAAAATATATGCTATCGGAAATCCCAGCCATGCCTGCTGCACTGACTTCATAGACAGACCTCCCATATGAAGCGAAACATTATAAATACTCATTACAAAAAACATTGTGAAACACATCATGATCGTAAAAATTAAACTCTCTCTCTTATTCTGTGGCATTTTTCTCCTCCTAATCCAGACAGCTTATTTCGCGGTATCATTTCAGACATTTTGCAGATGCTTTTTCATGCAGATATCCCTGCCATGAAACTTTCTCGACAAAAAACGAGTGCTGTTCCAAACTTTCGCTTGAACAGCACCCGCCGTTATTTCACTACCATTTGTACTAAAATTATTATTTTTTCAACGTGAGTTATTATAGCAAATTTTTTTGAATTGTCAAGAGCTTCTTGCTATTTAGTTCATTAAGTGGCAATACGTTCCTTACAAAAAATTGATATAAGAATTCTTGCTCAGATTCCATGAGCGGGAGACACATAAGAGCGTAAATTTTTGCTAAAAGCAAATGAATTTGAACTCAAACTTGCTGCTACGCAGCTTCAAACACGTTCGTTCAAATTCATTAACGCAAAAATTTACGCTCCAAGTGTCTCCAACGCTCACTCCATATTCGCTCGAATTTCTTATATCAATTTTTTTGTAAGTAATGTATTGGCTCAAGTTGTGAAGTAAATAGAACTCAAGGATATCGAGCGACGATATCTGCGATAGGGGATTGAAGATGCAAAATTTTGATGGGAGCATCCGCAAAGCATTGAAAGAGCAAGTTGCGGATGCGTAATTTTACTGGGGAGCATCTTCACGTTATCGAAAATGTGAGATGTAGATGCAAAATTTGCAAAGGAAGTATCTTTAAATCCCAGAAAAGGCAAGATACAGATGCAATTGTACACAACAGGCAGGATTAAAAGTATCTGCAAGTTCGAAGAAAAGCAAGTTGCAGATACATTGATTCCAAAAAGAGCATCTGCAACAATGAATATCAAAGCCTTGTAGATACATCGGTCTAAAAA
>QUJA01000036.1 GCA_003480425.1 Firmicutes bacterium AM31-12AC | reverse complement strand
CACCCCCTTGTTTGAGTGAGTATGTTGTTTGTTGGTACTTCAATTATACATCCTTCTACAGAGGGTGTCTTTCTTTTGTGCAATATTTTGGATTTGCTCATTTATAGTTATCAACAAATCCACAGCACTTATGAACAAAAAACACATTGAAATATGGGAAAGATGTTCCTATAATGGCAAGTACAGAAGATAGTATTTCGTGATAAATAAATTAATATACGAGAGGAGGAAAGAATCATTTCGGGAAATACAATTAGAATCGTAAGATCTAAATTCGGATAACAAAAACATTTCATAAACATTTCAGTCAAAAAATCTATTCGAAAAATACGAGCAACTATTCAGATTAAATTGGAAGTTGCATATTCTAAAGAATTCGAGTCCTGAGTTCTAGGACATGTACACAACTAATAATTAAAAAAGAGAAAGTCATGGTACGGTTCGTACTATCTTTTGGACATATCATCTTACGGCATGTCACACACCTAGCCTCCGATATATAGATGATATATAACAATGTATATTTATCAGAACCGACATGGAAAGGAGCAGAGTCAAAAAAATGGATTTAAGTAATGGAACGGTATATACAGAATTATATACAGAATTGGAAGGATACGAAAGGAATGGCGTCTGTCTGTTGATGGAAGGAAGTCATGTCAGCCCGATGCAGGTAGTGAGAGAACTAATGGCCCGAGAAGAAGGCAGTTATATGCGGGATTATGAGATGAATGCAGATGGATATATCGAATCCTTATCTTTTATCAATGTAACAAAGAAAAATGAAACTGAGAATGAGCATAAACCGTCGTAAACCCCTTTATTTCAGACAGTGTAATATGGTATAATGAAATCTGATAGGAGGTACGCCATGGACGAAAGAGAAAGACGCCCAAAGCGTCAAGTTAAGAAAACCAGACGACCGGTACAGTCAGGTAGAGGCGGAAGAGCCGGAGCGGGGTATCCAGAGACAGATGCGCAGAGAAGAACTTCAAACAATGTGAATAGAGCAAGACGTAATCGTGCGAGACGCAGAAGAAGACTTTTTATAATCAGAGGAATAATATGTATTATTTTAGTTGTCGCAGTGGGCTTGGGATTCATACTTTATCACAAATATGGTTCATCCAAAGAGAAAGCTGATTTGAATAATTATTATGGAATTAGTGATAAGAATGAGTTGGGTGTCACAGTAAACAACAAAGTAATCAAGAATAGCGATGGGAATGCGGTAGGCAGATTGATTGACGGTGAAGCGTATGTGGAATATTCTGTTGTCAGAGATTATATAAACGAACGTTTTTATTGGGACCCGAATGAGAACATTATGCTATATACATTACCAAACGGCAATGTTTCAGTTGAAGTTGGAAGCAAAGATTATACAGAAGTTACAGAGAAGAAAAGTGAGACGTATACAATTCTGAAGACAGAGGGAAGAACAGCATATATAGCCGTTCCATTCATCCAACAGTATACGAACATGGATTACAACATATACAAAACCCCGAATCGTGTTGCAATTACAAGTAGCTGGGGAGAGATTGAAAGTGCGATCGTAAAGAAAAAAACAGAGGTGCGTTATCAAGGCGGAGTGAAGAGCCCGATTCTGACAGAAGTGAAAAAGTCAGATAAAGTAACCGTGCTGGAAGATGAAGATGGCTGGAAGAAAATAGCAACGGAAGACGGATTTGTCGGATATGTTAAGACAAGAACGTTAAAGAAGATTCAGAAAGAAACGACAAAAAGAGATTTTGACGAACCAAAATACACGAATATTTCTGTAGGTCATACGATTAATATGGCATGGCACAATGTTGAAAATGAAGATGCGAACAGTTATGCATTAGAAACAATTGCATCTACAAAAGGGCTTAATGTGATAGCTCCTACTTGGTTTAAAATTGCAGATACCGATGGAAATCTGACATCACTTGCAAGTTCAGATTATGTTAATTATGCACATCAGGTGAATCTTGACGTATGGGCTACAGTCAGAGATTTTCATGGTGGAATCAATAGCTATGATGAGACTTATGAAGTATTAAGTTACACTTCAAAACGTGAGAATCTGACGAATCAGATTATTGCTGCAGCACTTCAGACAGGAATTGATGGAATCAATCTTGATTTCGAATTGATTTCAACAGAATGTGGAGAGCATTATATTCAGTTCGTGAGAGAATTGTCAGTAAAATGCAGACAGAATGGATTAGTATTTTCAATAGATAATTATGTTCCGCAACCATATAATGAGCATTATGATTTAAAGGAACAGGGAATTGTCGCAGATTATGTTGTAATTATGGCATATGACGAACATACAGAAGGGGCTTATGAAGCAGGTTCTGTATCATCTTATAATTATGTAAAAGATGGAATTAAGAATGCAGCAAAGAGTGTATCATCTGATAAGCTGATAGCAGCAGTTCCATTTTACACGAGACTTTGGTTAGAAACTCCGAAGACGGATGCTGAATTGGCATCCGAAGAGGGAACTGAAGCGGCAAATTATAAGAATAAAGTAAGTAGTACAGCATTAGGCATGGATGAAGCACAGCAGGTAGTTCAGGATGCGGGTGCACAGACTGAATGGGATGATACTACAAAGCAGAACTATGCACAGTGGGAAACGGAAGATGGAACCTACAAAATTTGGCTGGAAGATACAAAATCCCTGGAGGAAAAATTGAAACTGATCAAGAGTGATAATCTTGCAGGTGTTGCAGAGTGGAAGCTTGGTTGGGAGAATTCTGATGTTTGGGATATGATTCTGCAGTACGTAAATTAAATAAGTAAGAAAGAGACATCCTTTTTCTGCATATATTTTAAAAGTAATATATGTGGGAAGGGATGTTTTTTTTGAAGTTAAATTATAAAGAAATAAAGACAAAGGGTAAAACAGTACTCGTGATAGTCTGTTTAATGGGAGTTGCAATTGGGAGCCAGATTATCGGGACAAAGTTTTATGAACATGTTATAAGTAAAGTAGATGATATGCAAAATAATAGTCAGAATGTAGAAGATATGGGAAGTGAAACAAGTGTAGAGAGCACACAGATAGAGAATAAAAAGGTACAGATTGTGCTGGATAGTGGGCACGGGGGAAGTGATCCGGGAAAGATTGGGATTAATGGCGTACAAGAGAAGGATATCAATCTTATGATTGCAAAGAAAGTAGAATCCAAATTACAGGAAAAGCAAATTGTTGTGATGATGACCCGAACAGATGAAAGGGGACTGGCAGACTCTAAAGTGGAAGATATGAAAACAAGAGTAGATATAATTAATGAAAATAAGCCAGTGTTGGCAGTTAGTATTCATCAAAACAGTTATGAGCAGGAAGGAATTTGTGGGGCACAGGTTTTCTATTATACGCATTCAACGGAAGGAAAAAGTGCAGCAGAATATATGCAGAATAGTTTATTGAGTGTGGACGCAGATAACAAAAGACAGGTGAAAGCAAATGACACTTATTACATGTTGAAGCGTACAGAGGTTCCGCTCATCATTGTGGAGTGCGGATTTTTAAGCAATCGGGAAGAAGCGGAAAAATTAAGCACAGATGAATACCAGGAAAAGGTTGCAGATGCAATTTGTAATGGAATTGAAACATATCTGAAAGATATAAGTTAGAAATTTGTATTTCTTCTGTAAATATTAGTAGAAAGTTTGCCCGATAGACTGCTTTTTTAGAAGATGCATATTTTTTTTTACTATGAAAAATGGTATAATAAAATTTATGGAAACGATAATTAGAAAAGTAGATAAACATAATATTGACATGCAGATTATGCAAGAAGCAGGAGAGATTCTTAAGAAGGGCGGTTTGGTAGCGTTCCCAACAGAGACGGTTTATGGTTTGGGGGCGAATGCGCTGGACGAGGAGGCAGCGAAAAAGACTTATGCAGCAAAGGGCAGACCTTCGGATAATCCATTGATCGTGCATATTGCAACTTTAGAAGATTTGGAGAAGGTAGCTAAGAATATTTCGAAAGACGTAGAAGCACTGGCTAATCGATTCTGGCCGGGACCACTGACGATGATATTTGAAAAGACAGATATCGTGCCATATGGAACAACAGGAGGATTAGATACAGTGGCTGTCAGAATGCCAAGTGATCCGATTGCAAGAGAATTAATTCTGGCAGGCGGTGGATTTGTATCGGCACCAAGTGCGAATACTTCGGGACGTCCAAGTCCGACGACAGCAGAACACGTAAGTGAAGATTTGAGCGGAAAGATTGACATGATTATAGATGGAGGAAGCGTAGATATCGGATTGGAGTCTACAATTCTTGATATGACGGTCAATCCGCCGATGATTTTAAGACCCGGTGCAATTACAGCAGAGATGTTTGAAGAAGTGATAGATCATGTAACGATTGATGAGACAATTCTTGGAATAGAGACAAAAAAGGCACCAAAGGCACCCGGAATGAAGTATCGTCATTATGCACCAAAGGCCAAATTGACGATTGTAGAAGGTAATATCAGGGAAGAAGTTCTGGCAATCCGCCAGCTTGTGTATGAAGCAATCAGACAGGGCAAGCGCGTTGGAATCATTGCAACGAACGAAACAATTGCGTATTATACAAATGGTGTGATCAAGAATATCGGAAGCCGTGAAAATGAAGAGACGATTGCGAGAAATCTTTATGCAATCCTGCGTGATTTTGATGCAGAAGAAGTAGATTTGATCTACAGTGAATCATTTGCTTTGCAGGGGATAGGAAAAGCAATCATGAATCGTCTTGAGAAGGCGGCAGGACATACAAGAATCTCAGCACAGGCAGTTATGAAATATCAGAAGTACAGACGTATTGTATTTTTGAGTGATGCAGATACATGCCGTGGACCAATGGCTGCAGAGATGCTCAGACACAAAGATTTATGCCAGGAATATGCCATTGATTCCCGTGGGCTGGTAGTATTGTTCCCAGAACCGGTGAATCAAAAAGCCGAGGCAGTCATGAAAAGTGCACAAATGACGATAGAAAATCATACAGCAACTGCATTTTCAGAAAATGATGTTGCAGAAGATATACTGATATTGGCAATGTGTGAGAGTGAAAAAGAAAAAGTACAGTCAGAGTATGGTGAGGCTGCGAAAGTCTTTACGCTCAGTGAATTTATCGGAGAAGAATCGGAGATACCGAACCCGTATGGTCAGCCATTGAACGCATATGGAGAATGTATGGAGAGGCTGACAGAGACAATCGATAAACTGGCTGAAACCTTAAATAAAGACGCGTCTTTTGAAGAAGTGTAAAACTGGGAAAAAAAGGAGGGGAATATGTCAACAAAACGAGATGATTATATATCATGGGATGAATATTTTATGGGGGTAGCTCTGCTTTCCGGACTTCGTTCAAAGGATCCGAATACACAGGTGGGATGTTGTATTGTAAGTCCTGACAATAAGATTTTATCAATGGGTTACAATGGACTTCCAAGAGGTTGTTCAGATGATGATTTTCCTTGGACGAGAGACGGAGAAGATCCGTTGGAAACAAAATATGTATATTCAACACACAGTGAGCTCAATGCTATTTTGAATTATAGCGGCGGCAGTCTGGAAGGGGCGAGAATGTATGTCTCTCTGTTTCCTTGTAATGAATGTGCAAAGGCAATCATTCAGTCAGGAATTAAGGAAGTTATTTATGACTGTGATAAATATGCCGATACACCAAGTGTGATCGCATCTAAGCGTATGATGAGCGCAGCAGGTGTGAAATTCTATCAGTATCATAGAACAAACAGGGAAATAAAGATTAATTTATAATAAAGAACATAAAGAAGATGTCAGCAGCATATAGATATTTCAGGAAATGAGAATGGTGTATCTAAATTGTTTAGTGGATAACAATTGGGTAAAATAATTCTGGACGGAGGTATGGTATGCTTCGTAAGCTGGCATCTTTTTTTGTGACATTTTTTATTCGTGCGCTTGTTGGAGGAACACTGATCTTTTTTATAAATCATTATGTGTTACCGGATCAAACATCGTTAAATGTGGGGATTAACGCAGCTTCGTTGGTTACAAGCGGGGCGCTTGGAGTACCTGGGGTATGTCTGTTATATAGTATCTTAATTTTTCAAAATTTGTGAGGATTTCACAAAAACAAAAAAGATGAAAAATCTATCTGGACAAATAAAAAATACACGTTTATAATACGATTCACACAGTAGTTATCACATCTGCTGTTTCATTTCAAATCAATCTGATTTGGATATTTCTAGGGATTGGATGAGCAAGTATATCATTCAATTATCAATTATGAATTCCGTTGCATATTTCGCAACAATGTTTCAAGTTGAATTAATCAAAGTAAAATACGGACAAACTCTATAGGACTATAGGTGTGGTGTGTAGAGAGACAGGAGGACAAAGTGTATGTAAAAAATGTTGTAATTTGTGATTCTCAAAAACAATATTCGGAAAATCTGTTTCAAGTATTAACAAAGAGTAAGTCACCGGAAGTACAGTTTTATCTTTTCCACAGTATGCAGGACGCGGAGCAATTTGCAAAAGAGAAGAAGATTTATGCATTGCTGACAGGAGAAGAATGTCCAAAAGAAAAAAGAAGGCAGATTCCGGCGGTAAGGAAGTTTGTGTTAGTACAAGATAAAAGGAGTGCATTGGAAGACGGAGAGATTGGTGTTTATCGATATCAGAGTGCAGAAGCAATACGTGCACAGATGTTGGAAAGAAGAGTTAAGAGAAAGGAGACGCAGAGAAGTACAAGGGCACGAAGAGGAGGACAATTGATCGGGGTGTATTCTCCAATTCATAGAATTGGCAAGACAAGGTTCGCTCTTGCACTGGGAAAGAAATTAGCGGAGCGGGAACCGGTATTGTATTTGAATCTGGAAGGATATGCGGGTTCGTCTTACTATTTTACCGATCCAACAGAGCAGACACTGGCAGATTTGATTTATTATTTGCGTCAGGAAAAGGGAAATCTCGGGATGCGGATCAGTATGATGGCAGGTCAGCTTGAGAAGTTAGATTATATTAAACCGATGCCATATATTTTGGATATGCAGGCGATACAAAAAGAGGAATGGTTACAATTATTTCAACAGATTTTAAATCAGTGCATTTATGAGAAGATTATTTTGGATTTGGGAGACAGTGTGAATGGTTTGTTTGAAATTTTGGAGGCATGCCATACTGTTTACACACCATATATCGAAGAGCGGGCAGCAATGACAAAGCTTGCAGAGTATACGGAAAATTTGCGTAAAACAGGAAAAGAACAGGTTTTGGAGAAAACGATTCAAAAAAGAATGAGGTAGAAGATAACGTGAATATACAAGAAGAACAGCTATATGAACGGGTGATGGAACGGATAGACCTTACAAGAGAGATGGAGGACGAAGAATTATCCGAGATTATCTATAGTGTGTTACAGGAATTTTCGGAGGAAGAGTATTTGCCATTGAAAGAGCAGATACGGTTGAGCAGACGATTGTTTCATTCTTTTCGTAAATTGGATGTGTTACAGGAGCTGGTAGAGGATGATTCAATCACGGAGATTATGATTAATGGAAAGGATCACATATTTGTGGAGAGGGACGGCAGAATAGTCCGCTCTGACAAGACGTTTTTATCGCAGGAAAAATTGGAAGATGTGATCCAGCAGATTGTATCAGGAACGAATCGTTATGTAAATGAATTGTCTCCAATCGTAGATGCCAGATTGGAAGATGGTTCACGTGTGAATGTTGTGTTGAAACCAGTGGCTTTGAATGGTCCGATCATGACGATCAGAAAGTTTCCAAAAGAAAAGGTGACGATGAAACAGTTGGTTGAATGGCAGAGTATCACAGAAGAGGCGGTAGAATTTTTAAAGATGCTTGTCAAAGCTAAATACAATATTTTTGTGAGTGGAGGAACCGGATCAGGGAAGACAACGTTTTTAAATGCCTTATCGGATTATATTCCAAAGGATGAACGGATTATCACAATTGAAGATAATGCAGAATTACAGATAAAGGGGGTCCCGAATCTTGTAAGGTTGGAAGCGAGAAATGCGAATCTGGAAGGAGAAGGAGCGGTGACAATCAGAGATTTGATCAAATCGGCACTTCGAATGCGACCGGATCGTATCGTAGTCGGAGAGGTAAGAGGGGATGAGACTGTGGACATGATATCATCGGCGATGTTGAACGGGCACAGCGGCTCTATGTCCACCGGACATTCAAATAATCCGACCGATATGTTGCATCGACTAGAAACGATGATGATGATGGGAATAGACCTTCCTTTAACAGCAATTCAGAGACAGATTGCATCTGCGTTAGATATTATTATTCATTTGGGAAGATTGAGGGACAAGTCAAGAAGGGTGCTGGAGATAGTGGAGGTGTTAGGATTTGAGAACGGTCGGATTCAGACACAGACGCTATATGAATTTCGAGAGGAGGGAATGAGAGGTGGAAAGATTCAAGGAACACTGGTGAAGAGTGCGGAATTGGTTCATCGGGACAAATTGCTGGCAGCAGGATATACAGCGTAGGGAATACATGGTTGCAATTGCAAAGGCTATTGTATTGGACTTGCTTTTAGCATATTTGTTTTATGATTCATGGATTGCAGGTGTTGTCTTATTGCCGGTTGCAATCGGATATTTTCAGCAGTGGAGAGAAGAGTGTTGCAGGAAAAAAGAATTGGAATTCCGTATGCAGTTTCGAGATGCAATGCAGATTATGGCGTCTTCTTTGAAGGTGGGATATTCGGTAGAGAATGCGATTCGCTCCACAGAAAAGGAGTTGCAAACATTACATTCAAAGAATAGCCGTATATGTCAGGAGTTTGAACTTATGTCACATAAATTAAGTATGAATCAGACTGCCGAACAAGTATTGTGGGCGTTTGCCAAAAGAGTTCAACAAGAAGATGCAGAAGATTTTGCGGTAGTGTTTGCGACAGCCAAGCGGATGGGTGGAGACAGCATTACAATTTTAAAAGAGTCGATTCGCATGATAGGAGACAAGATGGAAGTAGAGCGGGAGATCCAGACGATGTTAGCGGCGAAGAACTTAGAATTTCAAGTGATGTGCATGATTCCGTTAGGTATGGTACTGTATATGCGTTTTACATTTCCGGAGTTCTTATCTGTCTTGTATGGAAGTGCTGCAGGAGTCGTGTTGATGAGTGTGTGCCTGATTATTTATATAGCGGCATATTACATGGGAAGGAAGATGGTACACATTGAAGTTTAAAGAAAATCGGAATACGATGCAGAAAAAAATAGGGATAATTCTTCTTATAGCAGGAATATTATCTTTGATTCTTTTTCTTGCAGATAATCTTAAGAGTCTTCCGATGACGAAAGAAGGGATAAATTATGTGGAACGTAACAAGCAAGGTAAAGGAGACAGACAAGAAGATTTACAAGTATGGATCGGAGATGCCAAAGAACCATATACTGTCCGAATCCACGAACAGAAATATACGGAGGCAGAATTACAACGAGAACTGGCCAAGGCAGAAGTTCAGCTGGAGAAGCTGATATTAGGAGATAATAGAAGTCTTGATGAGGTGCGAAGTAATCTGAATCTTATTCGTAATATTCCCGATACGGGGATTAAAGTGTCCTGGGAGCTGGATAATTATGAAGTGTTGAATTTGCAGGGAAAAGTTCAGAATGATGATTTACCAAAGGAAGGACGCATAGTTGAACTGAGAGCTACGTTATCTTATGAGAAAATAAAGGAGATGTATTTTCTTTATGCAAGAATATTGCCACCGAAACAGACAGATATGGAAAAACTGATATCAAATTTAAACGCAGAGGTAGATAAGCAGGACAGGTTAAGTGAGACAGAGAAACGGATGTTACTTCCAACAAGTATAAACGGGGAGGTTATAATCTGGAAATATGCAAAGAATCTACGTGCAGCAGCAGTACTTCTGATCGGTATTGTTATGGCAGTGTTGATGTACGTGTCAGAAAAACAAAAGGTAAAGGAAACACATTCAAAAAGAGAGCAGCAATTAGCATTGGATTATCCTAAAATGATAAGTCGTTTTACACTTTTTCTTGGAGCCGGTATGACACCAAGAAATGCGTGGAATAAGATTGTCAACGATTATGAACAGGAGAAAAGACGGGAAGTAAGTGTAGAAGAAGGAAAAAGAAAAAAAGAAAAAGTTGAAAGAGAAGTATATGAAGAGATGGCATACACCATACATGAGATGAAAGGCGGTATGGCAGAAAATGAATGTTATGAACGCTTTGGTGAACGTTGCGGATTACAAGTCTATAAAAAGTTTGGAACAATGTTGTCACAGAACTTAAAAAAAGGCACAAAAGGCTTGACTGAATTGTTGAGACAGGAGGCAGATACAGCGTTTGATGAGCGGAAAAACACAGCAAAACAGTTGGGAGAAAAGGCGGGAACGAAGATATTATTTCCAATGTTTTTGATGCTGGCGGTTGTATTGCTGATGATTATCGTACCGGCATTTTTATCGTTGCAAATATAAGGCATGTAGGATATGGAGGGACATTATGATAAAACAAATTACATTAATGGGGAAGATAAGACTACAGAAAGAAGCAGAAAAAATTAAAAACATTCTGAAAGACCAGTCGGGAATGTCGGTTATAGAATTGTTGTTGATTTTGGTCGTGATTATTGCATTGGTTCTTATTTTTAAGAATCAGTTGACAGATTTGGTAAATACAATTTTTGAAAAGATTACAAGTGAAAGTGCAGGTATCTGATGCAATGTGAAAGAACGGTATCAGGGGAAATTACAGCATTTCTAAGTTTAATTTTTGTTCTACTTATTTCATTTATTTTTGCACTGTTTGAAAGTGCGACAATTCAAACCACAAAGAATCAAAAGCGATTGGATGTGGATCGAGCAATCTTTTCAATATTTGGAGAATATCAAAAGGAATTATGGAGGGAATATGAAGTGTTTGCGTTGGATGCTTCTTACCAGTCAGGACAATACGATGAGAATCGGATTCTGGACAGGCTTGCATATTATGGAAGTGCCGGAATCGAACAGGAGATTTCGGAAATACAGATGTTGACAGATAATCAGGGACAGGCTTTCCGTGAACAAGTTCTGGCATTTATGGAACAACAGACAGGAATTCAAAGCATACAGAATATGATTGGATTATCTGCACAATGGGAAGAAAGAGAGATTGAAGGAAGTCAGTTGACAGAACAGATGGAGAATGAATTATTACAAAACGGAAGTGTTATAGAGGAAGAAGCCTCAGAATTGCTTCAGACAAAGGCATCGGGACTTTTGGCACTGGCTTTGCCGAAGAATTTTATTTTATCGAACAGATCAATATCGAAAGAACAGCAATTGTCAAGTCGTACTTTAAACGGAGGCAGAGGAAGCTTTCCAGCAAGAGTAGGAGTTGGCGGTTTAGAAGAGAGAGTATTATTTGAACAATATATAGAACAACATTTTAGTTCAGCTGTTGAAAAGAAATCAGAAAATCGGACATTGGACTATGAAATGGAATATATATTGTGTGGGAAGTCGTCAGATAAAGAGAATCTTGAAGCAGTTATAAAACGGTTGATAGCGGCACGTTTTGCATTAAACTACGGATATTTGATGGGAAGCGTACAAAGGCAGGAAGAAGCAGCGGCATTGGCGGCTACCGTTGCGGTGATTTTACTACAGCCAGAGTTGATGGAGACAGCAAAGCAGATAATTTTAATGCTATGGGGGTTCGGAGAAAGTGTGATAGATATACGAGCACTTTTGTCAGGCAATCGTGTAGCAATGATAAAAGATGATTCAAACTGGCAATTGCAGTTGAGCTCATTATTTCTTCTTGGAAGTGCATTGGATACGCAAGAGGGAAGAGATGATGAAAATGGTATGAAATATACCCAATATTTGCAAATACTTTTACTTCTGAAACAAAACTCAGAGATTACGATGAGGACGTTAGACAGGGTAGAAGAAAATCTGATATATGAAAATAATCTGGGATATTTTCGTGCAGATTCATGTGTTACAAGGATGAAGCTACAAAACAAGGCAGAAATCTGGAATGGGAAAACATATCAGTTTCCATGTAAATTTGGGTATGAATCACAATAAAAGTGATGAATAGTTCTTATAAATATAGTACAAAAACAGGCTGGTTTTGGGGTTTGATACGGGTGCCTTTTCGGCATTTATAAATCCCTCAAAAAAATAAAATGTGAAAATCTTTAGAAAGGAAAATCCGCATGATGCAAAATTATAATTACTCATCTAAAAAATTGCAGGAAAAGGTACCTGTATCAGATCCTAAAATCAGTACTGTACAAAAACAGCGGAGGAATAGAAAAAATAAAGGCAAGGATTATACGAATGGCAGTGTGACTGTAGAGGCAGCGATGGCAATACCGATATTTTTATTTGCAATATTGTGTATCGTATATATTTTAGAAATACAAAGTATTCGTTTTAGCGTTTCAGCTGCGGCGCAGCATGCAGGAAAACTGGCAGCAGAGCAGATCCCGATTGTGTCAGTGTTAAATCCGATTAAATTAAAAGCGGATATTGTCAATGTGGTTGGGGCAGAGAGATTGGATCGAAGTATTGTCGATGGTGGAAGTGCAGGAATTCATTGCTTTACTTCTTATTACGATACGGGAGATGAAGTGGTACATATTTATGTCAACTATCGAGTGAAATTGCCGTTTCCACAGCATATGCATGTGGGACAAAAAATCCGACAGGAGATTGAAATTAAGGCGTGGACCGGATATCCACACAATGGATTGGATGACGAGGATGACAGTATTGTATATATAGCAGATACAGGGAGTGTTTATCATACGAATTATCAGTGTTCAGCATTACATGTACAGATTCGGTTTGTACCCCAGTCAGCACTGTCAGGATATCGAAATGAGTCGGGAGGACGATATTATGCCTGTGAACATTGTGTACATGGCAGCACAATGTCGGGAGTTTATATTGCTGATTATGGAACAAAATATCATAATTCATTGAATTGCAGCAGTTTAAAGAGATCTATCCGTTCTGTCAAAAAATCACAAGCAGGAGGAAGGAGAGCATGCAGCAAATGTGCGAATTAAATCAGGGCGTATGGATTGTATATTTGACCTGTTTATCGGTGATTGATATTCGAACACGTAAAATTCCAATATGGCTGTTAGGTGCAGGCGGGATAACGGCAATTGTTATGCAGATATGGAAAAGTTTAAAAGGAGCGTCGATTTCTCCAATCCTTATTGTGTCGGGTGCAGCTGTGGGAATTGTATTTCTAGGAATTAGTAAAATTACGAGAGAGGCATTCGGTTATGGAGATGGAATTGTTATCCTAATTCTGGGAATTTGTTTGGGCTTATGGGATTTGCTAATCGTGTTGATGATTTCATTTCTTGGTGCATCACTTATAGCAATATTACTATTAGTGTGGAATAAAGGAGCTAAAAAACAAAGCATGCCTTTCATTCCGTTTTTGTGTATAGGTTATGTTGCGGTGATATTGATGGGATAGTGCAAGTATGGGAAGAATAAAAAAATATCAAGAAGTACAGGGTGTTATAACAGTTGAAATGGCATATTTGATGCCAATTATTTTTATGGTGTTTGTGCTCGTTGTTTACACCTCATTTATTATCATGATAAACAAATCTTGATTGGTGCGGCGACAGAAACAGCAACTGTTGGGGCACAGCAGAAGAGATGGCCGGAAGAGAGTGTGGCTGCAGAACAATTTTGCCGTGAGAGAATCGGTGGAAAGTTAATTTTATTTGCAGAAACTGAGGTTACAACATCAGTGACGAAAGAATGGGTAGACGTAGATATTTATGCAAGAAAGAAGAAAATGAAACTTCATGTCAGGCAAAGAGCACCGGTTGTCAATCCGGAAAAGAAGATTAGAAGAAAAGCAATTCTAGAAAAGGCAATAAAGAATAGCGAAAGCGAGTGAGGAAAAATATGTTTCAGACGCAATTCGAATCAAAATTAAATCAAAGCAATTTACATATTTATTTGGACAAATCATATGAAGAAGATTATCAGATTCCGATGCTTCAAAAAAATCCGATTGTTGGAATCCTGCCGGTAAGAGGTGCGGCATTAGACGGAAGAAGTAAATACACGTATCAAACAAAAGGGTTTCAAACGATGGCTGTTATTTATGAAAAGAAACCAATCCAACAACAAGAAATTCAGTTATTGGCGATGGAACTTCTTCAGATAATAGAAAAGCTGGAAAATTATATGTTAAATCCCAATTGCCTGATATTAGATCCGGAATATATTTTCTTAAATGAAAAACAGTGGTATTTTTGTTATCTTCCAGGATGGGACGGAAAACTCACTCAGTCCTTTCATCAGTTGACAGAATATTTTGTGAGAACGTTGGATTATGGAGATACAAATGGGATTGTTCTGGCATATGAACTGCATAAAGCAACGCTGCAGGAAAACTATAATCTGGGAGAAATTATGAAACAGTACGAAGCTCATGAGGAAGAGAGAAAACGTACAATGGAAGAGTGGAGAGAAGAACAGAGGCAGAATAGAAACCGCCTGATGTTTGGAGAAAAGGCAGAAGGTGTCCAGATGCGAATTGCAGAAGATTATGGAAATGTATTTCGTCTTACGGAAGAGGAAGAACAGTATGACCCGGAAGATACAAAAGGGTATTATGAAGTAGAGGAAGGGATGCAGGCAATCAGAGAAGAAGGCGGTACCTGGAAGTCATGGAGAAAGGCTGCAAAGAGGTTAAAGAGAAACCGCTGGGGAAGCTGGAATGATTTTATACTTGAAGGAGACGAGGATTCAGATTCTATGTGATACGAAAGTGAACAAAACAGACAAACTGTCGAAAATGCAAAAGAAAAATTATTATTCTTCTATTTTCCGGAAAAATGGGATATACTGGAAACAGTATAAAATTTTTTAGAAAGAAGGAACTGTCATGAGAGATGATAATTGTATTTTTTGCAAAATAGCAGCGGGGGAGATTCCATCAGCAACACTATATGAAGATGATGATTTTCGTGTGATTCTGGATTTGAACCCAGCATCAAAAGGACATGCACTGATTTTACCAAAAGAACATTATAGAAATCTGTATGATTTGGATGATGAGCTTGCGGCAAAAGTTTTGGTACTTGCGAAAAAAGAAGTTAACAAATTAAAAGATGTATTGGGATGTGACGGATACAATATAGTACAGAACAATGAAGAAGTGGCCGGTCAGTCAGTTTTCCATTTCCATATGCATATGATTCCAAGATACAAAGACGATAATGTAGGACTTGGATGGAAACTTGGAACATTAACAGATGAAGATAAAGAAGAGATTCTGAATAAATTAAAATAGCACTGGAGAAGAACATTGATTGAAGGTCATGAAATCAAAAAGATTTATGATGAATATAAGCAGGTGGTTTTCAAGGTAGCATATAAATATTCACGGAATTCAGAAGTTGCAAATGATATAGCACACGATGTTTTTGTATTATTTATGCAGGATGCGAAACAGAGAAAGTCTATTGAGGAGTATACAAACATTAAAGCATGGTTGACAGTAACAACAAGAAATACAGCATATAACTATCTGGTGAAAATGAAGCATGAAATATACATTAGTGAGGAATCTGAAAAAACACTGGAAATGTATATAGATGAAAAAGCACAGGAAGCGAGTGCGGAGAGCCGATGCTTAAATGAGTTGAGACATAAAAAGCATAAGTCAGTGTACGATAATGTACTGGCAGGCGTGCTAAAGAAAAATGAAAGATGGTATCAGGCAATCATGCTTACATATGATACAGAAATAACTCAGATAGAAGCGGCAGAGATCATGGGGATGAGTACTCAGGCATTTTATACGATGTTGCATAGAGCAAAGGTATGGATTCGTAAGAAGTATGGAATAGAATACGAAGAGTTGGATGAAATATAAAAGTTCAAGACTCGTGATTGAGCCTTGAACTTAATTATTACGTTTTTAAATAAGTATAAGAAATATATTACTTGTTTAAACGAACCTCTTCGATTAATCCGGTGATGGTATTGATTGCATCATGTTGTCCGGAATTACGCATGGCATCCATATAGGTGGCACGATTGTCGTAAAGTTTGTGAACTGCTTCAAGAAGAGAATCTTTTGTTGTTTCCTCTTCTTCCAGAACCATACTGAATCCCTGACGTTCAAATGAGCGAGCGTTTAGAATCTGATCACCACGACTTGCATTTTTAGAAAGCGGGATAAGCAGGTTTGGTTTGCAAAGAGCAAGTAATTCACAGATCGCATTAGCACCGGCACGGGAAATTACGATATCGGCAAGTGCAAATATATCACATAATTCATCTTTGATATATTCAAACTGTACATATCCTTCTGTGCCTACTAAGGATTGATCTAATTTACCTTTCCCGCAAAGGTGGATAACCTGAAATGTTTTAAGTAATTCAGGAAGAGCACCGCGGACAGCGTTGTTGACAGCAACTGAACCAAGGCTTCCTCCGATGACAAGAATAACAGGTTTGCCGGCTGTAAATCCACAGAAGTCAAGAGCTGCGATTTTATTACCGGAAAGAAGCTCCTGACGGATAGGAGAACCGGTTAAAACAGCTTTACCTTCAGGAAGCTGCTTTAAAGTCTCAACGAAGTTACAGCAAACCTTTGTTGCAGAAGGAAAAGCAAGTTTATTCGCAAGCCCCGGAGTCATATCAGATTCATGAATGATAACCGGAACTTTGTTGCGTTTACCAGCCATAACGACAGGAACAGATACAAATCCACCTTTGGAGAAAATGACATCCGGTTTCAACTGGCGGACAAGCTTGTTGGCTTCACTAAGTCCTTTCAATACACGGAATGGATCAGTGAAATTCTGCCAACTGAAATAACGGCGGAGTTTACCGGATGAAATGCCGTAATATGGAATCCCGAAAGGTTCGATCAGTTCCTTTTCAATTCCATTATAAGAACCGATGTAGTGAATATCATAGCCAAGTTCCTTTAATTTAGGGAGCAAGGCAATATTTGGAGTAACATGTCCGGCAGTTCCACCGCCGGTAAGGATAATTCGTTTCATAAAAAAGACCTCCATAGAAGTTATAATCAAAAGCTGCTTATCATAGAATATATAATCAGCAATAAAATCATCATAAATTCATAATAAACGTATTTAGAAAAAAGTCAAGATAAACGGAAGTTGATGTTTATCAATATATAATGTCGTTTATAGACAACCTATAAACGAGCAACAGCAACAAACAAAACCTATAAGTAAGAGGCAATAAGATGAAAAAATTGAGAAAACTCTCACTGAAAGAGGAGCTTGAAAAAGAAGCTGCCGAAATAGAAAAAGAACTTGCAGAAGATCCGGAGTTGGATAATCTAGAAGTCAGTAAAGAACTGGATGATGCAATTTACGCAGAGATTCAGCGGTATGAAAAAGAACAGGAAGAAGATAAAATCAAAGAATTCCCGCTTCGGACATATAAGAAAAAGAAAAGAGCCAAGCTACTCGTCGCATTGGTAGCGATACTCGTGCTGGTTATGGGAATGAGTGTATCCAGTGTGGGAAGTAAGTCGTATATGAAGGAGTTGATAGAGAAGTTTACAGGGAAATCACAGGTGGATGTGACGAATGTGAAGGATATGGATAGTAAAGAAAAGCAAGAATGGGCTGAAAGAAAGGCATATCAAGAAGTTGATGAAATGATAAAAGTAAATTGTGTTCGAATATGGGCTATGCCAGAGGAAATGTATTTTGTGTCATATACCATAGACAAAAATATTCAACAAGCTGATTTATATTACGAATATGAAGGCAAAACTATACGATATGAAATTTATTTGAATCGTAAAGATTCTTCTAAAGGAGTAACTAAAGAAGATGACGCAGAGAACATCTATGAATTGGAAGTGCAAGGAAATAAAATTAAAGTAGAACAGAGAAAAACGGAGGAAACAGATACAAATGTAATGACTGCAGAATTTGAATATAAAGGGGTATTGTATCAACTCAGAGGAAAGTTGAAAAAAGAGGAGTTTAATAAAATATTAGAAAATTTAAAATTTTATTAAAAAACGCGTAAGGATTTTATAGTTCATTTGTCTATATATTATAAAGCAAATTATTTAATGTTGTGGAGGGGAGACAAATGAAAAAGAAAATCATGTCAATTTTAAGTTTGGTATTCTCAGTCTGTTTTCTGTTTTGTGGAACAATAAATGCAGAAGAAGTATCTTTAAAACAAGTAGATGGATCATATCTCACAAATCAAGAGATGTCCGAGGGGACGACAAAGAATGATTTGACACGTGGTGAATACCTGATGGATGGTTCTTGTACTATCAGCAAGGCAGGGATTGGTAAGATTTATGTTTATGGACAGACTACTGCGCATGAAACGGTAGATAAAGTAGTAGTGGTAGTTTATATTGAAAAATATAATGAAAAAACCGATAAATGGGATAGATTAGATGTGATTTCTAAAGAAAGTAAAGATAATTATTATGTATCATTAGGAAAGAGAATAAATGTAGAACGAGGTACATACTATCGTTTGGAAAGTGAGCATTTTGTATTCAAAGGTGATAAGTTAGAAGAAACATTCTGTTTCACAGACGGTATCATGATTGACTAACCAGCCTACCCTCCTCGAGCAATCACACCGGTCGCTGTCTGCTTGGAATTGAGAAAATAATAACTTAAAAAAATAAAAAATATTAAGGAAAAATCCTCTTGATTCCATCAAACCGCAAACCTAAACCATATAAGCAGACGGCGACTGGTGTGATTGCTCGAGAGTAAAAATTTAATAAAGAAAAAAGAAAGCTATACATGACAGCGAAGTTATGTATAGCTTTTCAATTATAAGAATCTAATATGAAAGGTTTGCTTATTTAGCAATTGCTTCTTTCAATGCGTGAGCAAGCTGATCCGGACAGGAAGTTGATTTGAATCCGCAGCGGATTCCTTCCAGACGGGAGATTGCTTCGTTTACGTCCATTCCTTCAACGAGGTGAGAAATTCCCTGCAAGTTTCCATTGCATCCACCTGTAAATGCAACATTTCTTACTTTATTATCTTCAATGTCAAACTGAATCATCTGAGAACAGACGCCTTTTGTTTTATATTCCATGATATATTCCTCCTAAATATGTGAATCAGAGAATTGTAATGTTCATTCTTTTAAAAAGTGTAAGAATATAACAAACTTCTCTAAGCAAGACCGATTATAGCAAAATAGTAAAGAAAAGTAAATGGATAAGCGGCCACATTTCAATATTCAACATTTCATTATACACAAAAAATCGTATGCCAGAACTTGCTTAAATTCATGCAAAATCGACAGGGCACAAGGGGAACGAAATGGAATAGCAAAGTGATCTATAAGAGCTGAAAAACAGCTTTAGTTGAGCGAGTTATCATAAACGTTTATACATTTTCAAAGGAAAAGAGGACTGGTCAGGACACAAAAATTACAAGATGAAATGTAGAATTTTGTAGAACGATTTATGGCGCAAAGATGCACGACATGGTCTATAATAGCCTCAACACAATCCGGATTATTGTGGGTAAAAATATAAGACGATTCACAAACTATGTGAATAGCGGGCAGTGAAAGCAGGAGGGCTAAGATATGTTCTATGACGTGGTAACAAGTACAGATATCCTTTTTCATTTGATGGTTGCAGTGGGTGTGATTGGAATCATTGCGAAAATGATGAATCTGTTTACAATTCGCCGGATGCTGGGAGCAGCGGCAAATATGTCAAAGAGTACACACAGACTGATAAAATTGGTACGCTCCAAATATGAACAGGCATGCATGCTGCGTGACAGTGTAGAAAATACAGAAGCATTTGTGGAAAAATATATTTATGAATATCGTGGGAATTTTTTGAAAGTACATACCTGGAGACAGTTAGAAAAACAAAGCGTCTGGGCAGCAGGAGTGCTGGCAGTAGTCGGAGCCATTTCCTGGTACCAGACCGCAGGTGTGTGTGAAAAGATGTACCAATACGTTATGCTGGGAGCAGCCGAGATGATTTTACTGTTTGTTGTCGGACAGCTTTCAGACGAGGATTACAAATTAAATGCGGTGAAGAATTACATGATTGAATATCTGGAAAATGTATGTGCGGGCAGATATCGGCGTCAACAAAGTGAACGAGAGCAGACAGAAATGCTTCGTGCACAAAAAGAAAGTGCGGCCGATAGGGCAAAGATGAATGAGGCAATATCGGAGGAAACATATACAGAAAATATAAAGGGCGAACAGGGTGCTAATAGCAGTACCGAGGAAAATTTGTCTATCCATATCGAAGGAAAACCGAGAGTGCCATTAAAAGAAGAGGCAGGACAACTGCTTCGAAAGTCGTCTGAAAAACAAAAAGAAGCGGATGCGGAGGCAAATTTAAAAGAAGAGACAATTCGCCAGATTTTAGAAGAATTTCTGGCATAAACCATTTATTTTCTAAAAATATTCTTAAAGCGGGAAATTTACTTGGTTACTGTTCACAGTACCTGTGACCAGCAACGCATCTCGCCATTTAAAATCGCCTTTGGCGATGGGCGAGATGTCGTTCAAGATAAAACGTGCATCCTCCGTGCCAATCAGTGTAGTGATTGACACGGGAGTGAACAGTAACGATTAAAGAAAGAAAAATCAATGCTGGGAAAATCCATCTTGAAATCCCAGATCTACCTGTGTTAAACTGTCTAAAAGCATATTTCTTATGAATTCTAAGGTGCGTCGCACCATCTATATTCTAATGACATTTCAGAAATCTATGCTTTAATATCAAACAATACGTAAAAAAGCAGAAGAGGACTGGAAGAGATTAGAGATAGAGGAGGTTCCTTCTGCGAAAGGAGGAAAAATGAATACTGAGTTGAAAAATGCTGTATTAGCGACCGACCTCAAGGCACAGTATGATGCGTGTGCAAAAAAACTGCTTGGCTACAAAGACATACTGGCACGAATACTGATAGAGGCAGTCGAAGAATTCCGGGGAATGTCGCCGGAAGAAGTGAAGCCATTGATTGAAGACGACATACAGATCGGAAAGGTTCCGGTTGACCCTGGGCTTACCAATGCAGTTGTCGGAGTGGACGAAGCTGGCAAAGAAATCATAGGAATGAATACGGTAAATGAAGAGGTGAATGCCGGATACATTTTATTTGATATTATTTTTTATGTGCGCTTGAAAGAGGGACGTTCTAAAATTATCATAAATGTAGAAGCGCAGAGAAAAGAACCGACAGAATATGATATTCTTAACCGGACCATATTTTACGTCAGTCGGGAAATCTCATCCCAGAAGAACCGGGAGTTTGTGAATAGCAATTATAACGATATCAAGAAAGTCTACTCCATTTGGATATGTATGAATATGCCAGAAGACAGTATGAACCATATACATCTGATAAATGATACGATTATAGGTAATCAAATCTGGAAAGGAAGAGAGGATTTGGTGAATATCGTTATGATAGGACCGGCAAAGGAAATTTCTCCAAAAGAAGAAAAACATGAACTTCACCGGTTGCTAGGAGCGTTATTGTCAGAAACATTAAGAGAAGAGGAAAAATTAGATATACTCAAAAACGAATATCATATACCGATGGAAAAATCAATAGAGGAGGATGTGAAAGTAATGTGCAATTTGAGTGATGGAATAGAAGAGCGTGGAATAATAAAAGGAAGAGCAGAGGGAAAAGCGGAAGGAAGAATAGAACTCCTCAAACAACAAGTGCAAAAGAAGCTCGCCAAAGGACAGAGTGTAGAAGTTATAGCAGAAGATCTGGTAGAAGAGGTTGAGATTATCCGGACAATTGTGGATGAGATTCAAGCAGAAGAATAAGACGGTGAAAAAACCTACAGCAGTTATATTGCACAAAACAGGCATAGATCAACTTGCCTCATAAGAATACCGATTGTGTTACTGTTCACAGGTACTGTGAACAGTAACTTTACTTGTGAATCATCTGTGAATCATTAATCCAAGACTTGCTAGAAGATGAAATCTATAGTATGATTAAATCTCAAAGGAGTTGAAAATAATGAGTGTAACAACAATACTGATTGCATTGATCGTGGTAGCTGTACTTTTGCTTGGAATTATTATTACGGTTATTGTGAAAAGTCGTAAAGTGAAACCTGCTGATGAATATGATGACGAGTATGATGACGATGATTACAATACCGGGAACGATGAGGAAGAAGATACAAGATCCCGTCGCAGACGTCAGGTAAGACACAGTGATGCAACAATACCGCTTGATGTGCAAGAGCAAACAAAGAAAACAAAGAAACAGTGGAAGATTATTTTGGAGAATCAGGAGACTTGGGAGAAGTATACTTTCATTTTCTACGATAATATTGGAATCGGAAGAGGACAGAAGACTCCGGAATTCGAAAAATACATCACTATCACAGATGATCCGCGAATTTCAAAATTGCATTGTGCAATTATTCACGAAGGAGACAGATTATATCTGAAAGATATGGATTCACGTAATGGTACATACTTGAATGGACAGAGTCTGGACGAGCCTGTTGCAATCCAGAAGGAAGATGTGATCGGTCTTGGAAAGACGAAGATTGAAGTGAAAAAGATTTTGCGTGAACGCGACTAACAGAATAAGGAAAAATAAAAAGCGTTGTTGTAAAATCAAGGAATACACATATAAAGTTATTCCTTTACAACAGCGCTTTACCATGCTAAAATGTAACGCAAAGCAATAAGACAAAAATGATAAAATCAGGAGGTCGTACATGATTAAGTTATATGAAAATGGTGTCTATTTATTAAATGGAACTGAAATTGTAGAAGATAATGGCAACGCACAACTTCCAATCTCAAAGGAAGAGGCAGCGAAGAATACGATGGCTTATGGTATTTTGAATGCACATAACACATCAGGAAATATGGAAAACCTGCAGATTAAGTTTGATAAACTGACATCGCATGATATCACATTTGTAGGAATCATCCAGACAGCACGAGCTTCAGGACTTGAGAAATTTCCGATTCCTTATGTATTGACAAACTGCCACAATTCATTATGTGCAGTCGGCGGAACAATCAATGAAGATGATCATATGTTTGGACTTACATGTGCGAAGAAGTACGGCGGAGTTTATGTTCCACCTCATCAGGCTGTTATCCATCAGTTTGCAAGAGAGATGCTTGCAGGCGGCGGAAAGATGATTTTGGGTTCTGACAGCCATACTCGTTATGGTGCTCTCGGAACGATGGCAATGGGAGAAGGCGGACCTGAGCTTGTAAAACAGTTATTAAATAAAACTTATGATATTAAGATGCCGGGCGTGATCGGAATTTATCTGGACGGAGAGCCGATGAAAGGTGTCGGTCCACAGGATGTGGCATTGGCGATTATCGGTGCAACATTTAAAAATGGTTATGTTAATAATAAAGTTATGGAATTCGTCGGACCGGGCGTTGGCAAATTAAGTGCTGATTTCCGTATCGGTATCGATGTTATGACAACAGAGACAACATGCTTGTCTTCAATCTGGAAAACAGATGAGAAGATTAAAGAATTCTATGATATTCATGGAAGAAGCGGTGATTATAAAGAACTGAACCCAGGGGCATGTACTTACTATGATGGCATGGTTTATATAAACTTAAGCGAGATTAAACCAATGATCGCAATGCCATTCCATCCAAGTAATGTATATACAATTGATGAAGTCAATGCGAACTTAAAAGATATTCTTCATGATGTAGAGCAGAAAGCACTGGTAAGTTTAGACGGAGCAGTAGATTACTCACTGCAGGATAAGATCAGAGATGGTAAATTCTATGTAGAACAGGGAATTATTGCAGGATGTGCCGGTGGTGGATTTGAAAATATTTGCGCTGCGGCAGATATTATCAAAGGTAAGAATATTGGTGCAGATGCATTTACATTTAGCGTATATCCGGCAAGTACTCCAATTTATATGGAACTTGTGAAAAATGGAGCGATAGCAGATCTTATGGAAGCCGGAACAATTGTGAAGACAGCGTTCTGTGGACCATGTTTTGGTGCCGGAGATACACCAGCTAATAATGCATTCTCTATCCGTCATTCAACAAGAAACTTCCCGAACCGTGAAGGTTCTAAACTGCAGAGCGGACAGATTTCATCAGTTGCATTGATGGATGCACGTTCTATTGCAGCAACAGCAGCGAACAAAGGATTCTTAACACCTGCAACAGCAATGGATGTAGAATATAAGGGACAGAAGTATCATTTCGATTCAAGCATTTATGCAAATCGAGTATTTGACAGCAAGGGAGTAGCAGATCCATCTGTAGAGATTCAGTTTGGACCAAACATCAAAGACTGGCCGGCAATGTCAGCATTACCGGAGAATCTTGTATTGAAGGTTGTTTCTGAGATTCATGATCCGGTTACAACAACAGATGAATTGATTCCTTCAGGAGAGACTTCATCATATCGTTCAAATCCACTTGGACTTGCAGAATTTGCATTATCAAGAAAAGATCCTGCATATGTAGGACGTGCTAAAGAAGTACAGGCAGCACAGAAAGCAATCGAAGCAGGCGAATGCCCATTAGAAGCTTTAGAAGAATTAAAGCCTGTTATGGCAGCTATCCAGAAGGATTACCCAGAAGTTGGCAAAGGCAATGTAGGTGTAGGAAGTACAATTTTCGCAGTGAAACCAGGAGATGGTTCTGCACGTGAGCAGGCAGCATCATGCCAGAAGGTACTTGGCGGATGGGCGAATATTGCAAATGAATATGCAACAAAACGTTATCGCTCGAACTTGATTAACTGGGGTATGCTTCCATTCTTAACAGATGCAGACCACGAAGCACTTCCGTTCAAGAACGGAGATTATATTTTCGTGCCGGATGTAAGAAAAGTGGTAGAAGAGAAGCAATCGGTAGTGAAGGCATATGTAGTTGTAGGAGATGAATTGAAAGAGATTGAATTGAAGCTTGGAGAGATGACAGATGCAGAGCGCGAGATCATCTTGAAGGGATGTTTGATTAATTATTATAGAGGATAAGAAGAGGGGAGCTGTCGCATTGCGATAGCTCCCTTTTTTCGAGATCTATTCCTTTGTTTGGATCTCATCCACAATTGTCTGAATAACCTCAACTTCTTCCACCAGATCCTCTGCTATAACTTCCACGCACTGCCCTTTGGCGAGCTTCTTTCGGACTTGCTGTTTAAGAAGTTCTGTCCGTCCTTTTATTATTCCACGCTCTTCTATTCCTTCACTTAAATTACACATTACTTTCACATCCTCCTTTATTGATTTTTCCATCGGTATATGATATTCATTTTTGAGTATATCTAATTTTTCTTCTTCGTTTAATGTTTCTGACAACAACGCTCCCAGAAGTCGGTGTAGTTCATGTTTTTCTTCTTTAGGTGAGATTTCTTTTGTCAGCCCTATCATAACGATATTCACCAAATCCTCGTTTCCTTTCCAGACCTGATTTCCTATAATTGTATCATTTGTCAGATGAATATGGTTCATGCTGTTCTCTGACATGTTCATACATATCCAAATTGAATAAACTTTTTTAATATCGTTATAATTGCTATTTACAAACTCCCGGTTCTTTTGGGACGAAATTTCTCGACTGGCGTAAAAGACAGCTCGGTTAAGAATATCATATTCTGCCGGTTCTTTTCTCTGAGCTTCTACATTTATAATAATCTTCGAGCGTCCCGCTTTCAAGCGCACATAAAAAATAATATCAAATAAAATGTATCCGGCGTTCACCTCTTCATTTACTGTATTCATTCCTATGATTTCTTTGCCATCTTCGTCCACTCTGACAACTGCATTGGTAAGACCTGGGTCAATAGGGACCTTTCCAATATGTATATCGTCTTCAATCAATAGTTTCACTTCTTCCGGGGACATCCTTTGAAATTCTTCGACCGCCCCTATCAAGATTTGCGCCAGTATGTCTTTATAGCCAAGCAGTTTTTTTGCACAAGCATCATACTGTGCTTTAAGGTCTGTTGCTAATACAGCATTTTTCAACTCAGTATTCATTTTTCCTTCTCTTTGCAGAAGGAACTCTCTTTATCTCTAATTACTTTCAGTCCTCTTCTGTTTTTTATATATTGTTTGGTATTAAAGCATAGATTTCCGAAATGTTATTAGAATATAGATGGTGATTGGTCACCTTAGAATTCATAAGAAATATGCTTTTTTTTACTTTAGCACAGGATGTGGATAAATTGCAAGATTTGTATGGTAAAATAAAATCAGAACTATAAATGAGCAAATATCGAATTTTGCACAAACTTATCCCACAAACTTAAAAGCTTCTTCGAATGAGGCGCTGCTTTTTATGAGGCGGTACAGGTTTGCAAACTGT
>QUJA01000035.1 GCA_003480425.1 Firmicutes bacterium AM31-12AC | reverse complement strand
CAGTTTGCAAACCTGTACCGCCTCATAAAAAGCAGCGCCTCATTCGAAGAAGCTTTTAAGTTTGTGGGATAAGTTTGTGCAAAATTCGATATTTGCTCATTTATAGTTTAATACGTTATCACAGTATTGGGGATTCAAAGAAGGTGATGAAAAGGAAAAAATAATATTTCATAAAGAAGATAGAGAGAATATGGTTGCATCTTTGTTTCAAACTCTTTTTTTACTTATTCCAGTCATGTCTTCTACATTTGCTTCTATAGGAACTTTATTAAAGGATGTAAAAAAACCAGGTAAAATTGGTTTACTGATAGTAGATGAAGCAGGACAGGCACAACCACAGATGGCAATAGGAGCATTGTATAGAAGTCGAAAAGCTATTATTGTTGGAGATCCAAAACAAGTAGAGCCGGTAGTAACGGATGATTTGCTGCTATTGAAGCATGCCTATAATAATATGCTCATCAAGCCGTATAAAAGCAAGACAATTTCGGTACAGAGTTTTGCAGATAGGCTTAATTTATTTGGAACATATTTAGATAATGGATCAGATTATCCAGAATGGATTGGGTGTCCATTGCTTGTACATAGAAGATGTATATCACCAATGTATGAGATTTCTAATCAATTGTCGTATAATGGTATAATGAAGCAACAAACACGTCCACCAAAGAAGGAAGTAGCTAAAAAATTTATATATGATAAATCACAATGGATAAACATTGAGGGAAAAGAAAAAGGAAATAAAAATCATTATGTAGAAGAACAAGCAAAGAAAGTATGTGAAATGCTAGAAGTTGCTTTTGAAAAAGATCCAGAACCCAGTCTCTACATAATTAGTCCGTTTACTACAGTGATTTCTGGAATAAAGTCCTACATTAAATCGTACTGTAAGTATAATCCTAATACAAAGATAAATGAGGAGTATATGCTAGACTATGATCAAAAGAGGATAGGAACTGTCCATACCTTCCAGGGAAAGGAAGCAAACGAGGTTATTTTCTTATTAGGCTGTGACAATTCCCGGGAAGCAGAAGGTGCCATAAAATGGGTAAACAAAAATATCGTGAATGTTGCTGCAACGAGAGCTAAGTTCAGGTTATATGTTATAGGAGATGAAGCTGCTTGGAATAAATCTCCATGTGTAAGTGAAGCAAAAAGAATAATGGATATCTATGCAATTAAAGAGATTAAAAATATAATTGAAAAGGGATTGCCGGAAGAGGAAAAAAAGAAAGCCTTATTAAATGCTTCTAATGCTTTACCATCCGTTACTCAGTTTATGACAATCAAAACAGAGGGAAAGGAAAGAATTTTAGATTATAGGTTCGATACGACTAATTTAATCCAAGGATTGACCAAAGAATTTATAAAAAATGATTTATCAAAAGAACAGCTCGAAAAATTTGGATTCAAATCAATGAAAGATTTGGAAATGTTATCTCAGAGCGTAAGAGCTAATGTTGTGTTGGGAATGAAATTATTTTATCTTCTTGAGCCGGTTTATAAAATCAATCATGATATGGATGCTTCTTGTTGTGCGATACTATTCTGTAAAGCAATGGAATTGCAAATGAAAGATTGCTTTATAAAAGGACTAAAAAAGGTATTGCCGGAATTTGAAATAAAAGGATTCGGAAAAGGACGCACAAAAGTGACACTGAAAGATGCAGAAAATAAAGAATTAACCTTAGGTACTTTTGTCACGATTATTCGAAGTAATTGTGAAACTCTTGGTCAACATATGCAGACTATAGGAAATACAGATTATGATCAAGTATGGTGGAGACTATTTGATGAGAGACTTAGTGAGTGTACAATCAGAAGAAATAAATGTTGCCATTCAGGGGTGTTTAATTGGAAGGAATTGTCATATTTACTATATGATATGTTCAAAAAGCATGAAAAGAAGAATATCGGTGGAGTGATATTTGAGAGCAGGGTTGGAACTAAGTTATAGCTGAATAATGTTAGGGTTAAGGGGCGAAGGTAAAAACAAAGGCGTTAGCAGATTTTATAGAAGTTAAGGAAGAAGTCGCAGCGATTGCCAAAATCATTGCGAAGCTGGAGTAGAATTAATAGATAGGTTATAAAAAGAGTAAACGAGGGTATGAAACTTTTTCTGTAAAATAATGTTTAGAAGATTCTTCTATGATAAAATAAATATCATTAGGAGAGCCTTTTATTATGGCAAGACAAAAGAAACCAGTATATCGAGTACAAATGACAGAAGGTAAAAGAAACATTATCCATCAGTTCCTTGAAGACTTAGATGAATTTATAAATGGGTACAGCCATGAATATTCAAGTTTAATATAATTGCTGAGAAAAATGAAAGGAAACATAACCCATGAATTTACCAGTCTTTTTACGAGAAGTCGACAAAGTAGCAGAGAATTTATCGAAAGAACAGATGGAAGTATTTATACATGAGATTGCTGGATAATACCACCAGAGAATGTCTTTATCCGGCCTACATGGGAGATGAACATCAGGAATTGGAAATCACACGGCAATATGCAGAGACACATCCGGAATTATATGAACAGATATTAGAGAAAAATGTAAATTCTGATAAAGAAGAACAGATGATAAAGGTAGGTCTGGAAGCACTTGAAAAAATAAAAGGACATACGGAAGTGCGAAGCAAGATTGCTTTACTTACGGCCAAATATGCCTGTGATATTGACAAACCTGAAATCTATGAGTACTGCTGGATAGCAGCATTTCAATCCGATAAATCGATTCTCAATTATATGCGTGTGCGTTTCTTAGTACAAGATTGGTCGAAATATGAAGAGTTAGTATTACAAAATTGTAGATTTGTTCCTAAAACAGAGCAAACACAGCATTGTATGCTTCTGTTCTGGAATTAAAAATTTGATATGCTGATGAAATCCGGATTAAGTAAGAGAGAACCATTAGGCTGGTCTTATACATTTATGAAAGAGGGAATTGCGTAATTATGGATTACGAGATTAAATGTTTCTAAAAAAGTGAAAGCTATAGTCTGAAAAATAATCGTAATGCAATCATGGAAAGTCTGGAACCAAAGTTATGAACCAAAACCAATCTATCGAAGAAAAAATTAAATATCTATGTAAAATCTACAACTTGTCATACAAAGACTTGGCGGAGCGTCTCAATGTGTCTACGTCCTAGATTAGTCGCTTTCTAAATGGAAAAACGCAGACGATCAGTCATGAGATGATTGGAAAGATTGTGCGAGAATTTGGTGTTTCTTCCGATTATCTTCTTGGATTGCAGGAGGATCGAAAAGAAGCAGCACACGTTCCAATGCTTCTGATGAGCACGGCATTTCCACTTGGAGGGTGTCTGGAATTTATTGAATCTTTGCAGGATGAAGACACCAGAAAGATGGCATATGCGGAATATTATTACTTTAGTGGGCAACATGAAAAAGCGGTGGAATTAACAGAATTATATCTGGAACATCAGGACGCGATGCTGAAGCTGTCGGCGTGCCTGATCTATACTTTTGCAAATCTGTCGCTGAATCATATTGTATCGGCAAGGTTTGGCTTGGAGCAACTGAAAAATAGTCTGCAAGATGCATTTGCGGAAAGCGAAGATAAGAAGGAAACAGCAATGCTGATTTTTGCATCAACTGCGGCGCAGACATTATTGCATCTGCCGTTGGGAGACACGCCGCCATTGACACAGTATCTTACCTATCTTCCACAAGGTATGCAGCTTTGGGGATGTTACGTGCTTGCCCATAAAGCATATTTAAATAAGAAATATGAAAGATCGTTGGGAATTGTGCAGACCTGTATGATGCTTTCAAAAGAAATCTATCCAATTGCGATGCTGGCAAACCGGGGATGGACGAATGTAGAGATTGCAGAGTACATGGGTATAATGCCCCGAACAGTTAAGCAGTATCTGACTACAATCTACAATAAATTAAATATCGATAACCGCAAACAGCTGAAAGACTATATGTTACGATGAGATAACTGAGCAATTGTATAGAAGGATAGAATAATGGAAAGACTGTGTGAGGTGATAAAGTGATTGCAAAATTGCAAATAAGGTGATGAAAATGGGCGTTTCCGAAAAGAAAAACGTCCATTTTTTTGTGAAATGGACGATGTGGGAGGAAGAAAATTACTGATAAAATAAAAGAAAAAAGAAAACACCAGAGAGGAGAAGGGCATATGAAAAAGAAAAGCATAAAATGGATAGCAGGGATACTGATTGGTCTGATTATTGTTTTGCTGATGGCAGCATGGAGTATTTATTATAAGAGATGGGCAACAGCTCAGAGTATTGAGAAGATTACAGAATATGAGGATGGCTATGATCTGTATAAAATAGAAATAAAGTATGATTATAGTCTCCAGGATGTAATTGATTATGGAATCAAAGACAATCAGTCATTTATTGATGCGATTATTGCAGAGTCATTGCCATATTTGCCAGTACATATTAAAGCTCCGAATTTTGGTTGTAGCGCATTTACAGCACAGGAATCAGATGGAACGGTCAGAATGGGAAGAAACTATGATTTTAAAAATGATACTTCGGCAATGATGGTTCACTGCAAACCCAAAGATGGATATGAATCCATAGGATTTACTGCACTGGATAATCTTCAGGCTAATCAGCCGGGGGAAAGTATGAAGAAAAAACTGGCATGCATCACAGCTCCGTTTATTTGTCTTGATGGACTGAATGAAAAAGGAGTATCGATTGCAGTGCTCACACTTGACAGTGAACCTGTATTTCAGAGCAGGGGCAAAGAAGTAATTGGCACAACACTTGCATATGATTGCGAAGACGAAAACCGCGAGATGAAGGTTACAAAGATTGATGCAATTACTAACTTTTATGGTGCATATATAGATCGGGTAGAACCGAATCAGAAAAACGGAATCTACGGACATGGAAGAGAACGCTATGACAGCATTGTAAAAGTATTGGACGAAGCGGGAAATGATCAGACAGAACAGACGGTATGGGACGCTCTGAGGGCCTCTTCACAAGATCCGAATCCAAACGATGTTACCAGCAATACACAGTGGTCAATTGTGTATAATAATACAGAGAAAACCGCAAAGATTGCAATACGGAGAAAATGGAATCAGGTGACAGAATTTGATATTGGGGGAAAGATAAAGTAAGGGTTACCTCTTGGTGTCAGGCACTATTAAGTTTTTGGATTTCGAGATTGACTTATAGACTGTTTCTAAAAAAGTGAAAGTTATAGTCTGAAAAAGAAATCTCTTAGATAAACTAAAAAAGGAGTCTGTTGTGCACAATAAAGTATAATGCAAACAAACTCCTTTTTCGACTATTCACCTAATCGCCTATATCAGTATGCCCCTGCTCAAATTCCCACTGTAGACCGTATTTGTCGATAAAATAAAAATAACGAACTTCGCTGAGAATTCTTGCTGTCTGTTGATTCCTTTCATCCGTTTCCTGTGTCTTTTGATCAAAGAAATGAACCTCGTCCGGTGAGGTTTTACTAATCTGAAATACTTGATAGTCTTCCGTTTCATTGATTAGTTTTGTGTCTGGCATAGATTTTATATGCAAAAATGCCTCATCAATATTTGTGATTTTTAGTGCTACATGACGGGCACCGCTGACATCATTAGCGGCAAAAAAGATGGGCTCCTTTCGTCCTTCCGGTGAGTGGTACTGCATGAGTTCCAGTGTCAGCTTGGTGCCAGGGATATTTACGAAGGCAATGGAAACGTCTCCATCTGCCGCTTCCTTAACAAAGCCACCGGCCTTGAAGAAACCTTCATTTTTCCAATGAGACAGATAGTGATCAGGTACTACACCTAGGAGTTTCTGATAATAGTCAACAGCTTCCATCATATCATCTACAAAAATACATACATGGGACACCCCGGCAAATTTTGGCATAGCGGCCTGAAGAGGTGTGTCACAGGCAGATTTTGAGGATATATTTACATTAGATTTCATCATTTGAATCAGATCCTTTCTTTTCTCGCTTTTTCAATCTTCTTATTTTTAGTATAAAAGAAAAACGCAGAAGAAGCGGTTCATTTTCGTGAAATAAGGCTTTTTCTGCGTGAATAAATCATATGAAATTTCATGAGTGGATCATATAAGAAAAATAGCTGTTTTTTAGCTCCTTGTATCTGTTCTGGGAAATCGGAATACTTTTTCCGTTTGTCAGTAACAATTCACGAGTGCTTAGCTTTCGGATAAAATCCATATTGACAATATAGGCTCTATGTGGCCGAACAAAAGAGGGGTGATCTTTTAATACTTCCATCAGTTCTACTAATGTTGCCGATGTTTCAAGGGAAGAACCATCAGACAATGTAACAATCTGGTTATGATTAAAGCTTTCAATGCAGACCAGTTCGTAAACAGGTATACGGTGTAAACCGGTTTTTGATTTTAGTATAATGGATGGATTTTTTGTGGGTAATAGTCGATGAATACAGTCCAGTACTGCATCGTCAAAATCAGGTTTATCTACAGGTTTTATTAGATAGCCAGAAGCTTTTACGCTGAAAGCATCCACAGCATATTCTTTGGAAAATGTCAGGAATAGAATTTCAGTCTTTTCTTTTCGCTCACGGATTCGTTTTGCCAGAGTTACGCCTGTCATATGTGGCATAACAACGTCTAACAAGTACAGATCAAAACCACCGTTTTTTTCAATATCATCAAGCAGATCAAAAGGTGAGTCGTAAGCCTGTATCTGCAGAGGGTTTTCCGGGTGTTCTTCTGAAAAACGAATAGCCAGTTCACAAATCTGTTTTATATCGTTTTGATTGTCATCGCATATTCCTATGCGCAGCATATGTTTCACCTCTCGTCTTGTTATGATACTAAATGATATCATAGAAAGAATAAAATCACAATATTTCAGCAATTCAGGATAATGCATGCTGTCACAGAATTGTCTTCTCGTTGATAACAGATATTTCCATCATATTTATCAATAGCCATCAGGATACTTTCGATACCTGTTCCCTTTGGCATGATCAAATCATTTTCAATCACAAGGTCAGATCTGCACGGGTTACTGCATACAATAATCAGCTTTCCTTTTTTTGTGCGAAGATTTACTGTAATCTTATCGTGAGAGTTACATGCCAGGCAACCGTTTATCGCATTTTCTAAAAGATTTGAGAGAATTGCTACAAAGTCCATATCTGCGACTGCTATATTTCCAGGTATGTCAGCTACAACAGAAAGGGTGAGATTTTCTTTCTGAGCCCTGTTGTAAAAGTTGTTTAAAATCGCATTAACTGTAACCTGTTGGCAAAAATCAGTCTGATTTGCAGTATCTAGACCTTGAATGAAATTTTCAATATAATGGATTGCTTCCTGCGGTTTCTCCTGCTTTATAAGAAGATTGATATTTTGCATATGATGTCGGAAATCATGGCGCATAGCTTTAGCTCTTGATTCATTATCTCTGGTTAGTGCAAGTTGCCTTTGTAAGTATTGTACGTTTTGTCTGATCAGCTCCATCTTAACTTCCTCGTTCAGATGCTGAATCGTGCCAAATACTATCCACAGTACAGCACAATAAATCATCAAGGTTGTGATAAATAGGAGAAGGTACTCGACGGGATGCCCAGTATACATAAGAAAATCGACAAGCGTTGCAAATACTATCAGAAACAGGATAGACACAAGAGTGATCGAGTACCATGTTTGCTTCTTGTTTCCAGGTACAGTGTGCATATAAGGCCGGACAAAATAGAAGTACACCAATAACGCAGGGAGATTTAGCAATATTCTTACAATGCCTCTGGCATACATCTGCTGGACAGTCGATAAATTTAAAAACAATCCATCACAGATTAAAACAGAAATGCAAATAAAAATACAAAATAAGTTTGCATAAGTGATGATCAAAAATAATTTTTTGCAGAAGGTATCAGAAGAAGTATACAGAAACAGCAAAAAAGCAGGTAATATAGTTCCGATAAACGAAAAAGGTATTACATATGGTGAATCTTTGCCTAGCAAAGAAAATGCCAATAAGGACCAAAGGGTAAAAAATACAGCATAAAATCCATAGAGCAGTAAAGTTTTTTTGAGAGAATATTTTCGTTCAGTCATCACGGCAAACCAAAGAAGATGAGCGATTACTGTGAGAATTAATATCATAGCCAAATGGTTCAATGTATAGGACCTCTCTTTCTGTGTGATTGAACCGGTGTAGGATTCTAATCTAATAATTTGAGTATAAAGTATTCTTATGTGATTGTCTATCGGAAAGCCATTAGGGACGGGGTTTTCTGGCTCTTTTCGTATGATGCCAATTGATTGCAAAAAAATTGTTTCTATATTGCAATCCGTTAAAAAGATATGTTAAACTATCCAAAAGCATATTCTTACGAATTCTAAGGTGACCAATCACCATCTATATTCTAATAACATTTCAGAAATCTATGCTTTAATACCAAACAATATATAAAAAGCAGAAGAGGACTGGGGGAATTAGAGATAAAGAGAGTTTCTTCTGCAAAAAGGAGGAAAAATGAATACTGAGTTGAAAAATGCTGTATTAGCGACAGACCTTAAAGCACAGTATGATGCTTGTGCAAAAAAACTGCTTGGCTACAAAGACATACTGGCGCGAATCTTGATAGAGGCAGTAGAAGAATTTCGAAGGATGTCACCGGACGAAGTGAAACTATTGATTGAAGATGATGTACATATTGGAAAAATCCCTATTGACCCAGGTCTTACCAATGTAGTTGTTGGAGTGGATGAAGATGGCAAAGAAATCATAGGAATGAATACAGTAAATGAAGAAGAAAAATTAGATATACTCAAAAATGAATATCATATACCGATGGAAAAGTCAATAAAGGAGGATGTGAAAGTAATGTGTAATTTAAGTGAAGGAATAGAAGAGCGTGGAATAATAAAAGGACGTGAGGAAGGTCGGACAGAACTTCTTAAACAGCAAGTTCAAAAGAAGCTTGCCAAAGGACAGAGTATAGAAGTTATAGCAGAGGATCTGGTAGAAGATGTTGAGGTTATACAGGCAATTGTGGATGAAATTCAAACAGAAAAATAAGAGAATGAAAAAATCCACAGAAACCACATTGGTGTCAGTAGTATTAAAATGAAAGGGAAATTATATAAATGGCAGAACAAACAAAAGGATTATGTAAATATTGTGGTAAAGAGTATACCAAAGGTGGTATGCTTCGGCATTTGCCAGCTTGTAAAAAGCGAAAAGAAAAATTGGAGAGTGAAAAAGGAAAAAGAAAATGTAGCTATTTTCAGATTGTGATTATGGCAAAGTACAGTAAGAAATATTGGTTGATTATTGAAGTTAGTGAAAATATTACATTAAAAGAATTAGATAAATTTATTCGCGATATTTGGGTAGAATGTTGTGGACATCTAAGTGCGTATGAGATAAATGGAATATCATATGAACTTTATCCTGATAAAGATATATTTTGGGGAACACCTGCCAGACATATGAATTATAGACTGAGAGATGTGGTTAAAGTGGGGGATAACATATCTTATGAATATGATTTCGGCTCGACAACGGAATTGATACTAAATGTACACAGCTATCGCGAGGGAGTAAGAACAGCGGATGAAGTTGTTATTTTGTCACGAAATAATCCAATTGAAATTATTTGTAGCCGGTGCGGTAAGAATAAAGCAAAGTGGGTAAATCCGGAAGCCTATTATGATGAAAAACCATTTTGGTGTGAGGAGTGCTTGAAAGAAGAAGCTGGCATGGAGGATATCTGTGGGATAGAATATATGCTTCCAGTATGTAATTCTCCGAGAATGGGAGTATGTGGTTATGAAGGAAGCACGAGATATCCAGACCAGTTCGAGCCAGATAAATAATTGGATAAAAAGTGCCATCAGTATTAGATTCACGAAAACATTTAATGATGAAACATAGAAGTTTATGTTAGCACATTTGTGTTAAGTACTATTAAAATTCAACATGACAGTCTGAAGATATCTAATGGTAAATGAATGTGATGGAGCAGAGAAATTGGTGGCAGGTTGGCACTGGATTATTTGATTAAAGTAAAAGATTACAGATTTTTGGAGGCGGATTGAATTGCTTGCAGGGCAGGCAAATATTCAACCGCCCCTTTCTGTATCTGAGCAACTTCCAGGGGAAAACATTTGCTGTTAAGAGCTTCGTACAATGATTCAACTGTGGAGGCGGAGAACATCTTGCAGTAATTGCAGGTCCTTGTTAAGAGCTTCGTACAATGATTCAACTGTGGAATAAATGGAAGATATCAGAAGAATGTTCAAGAGTCAAAAAATGTCGAAATTTGTCGAATGATTTATTTTGAACTAATCAATATATAGAATTAATATCTCGAAAAATGTGTTAATATAATATATATTGTACAAATACCAAGTGAATTAAGATGAAAAACGTATAGATGTTAATAAAAATACAATGGAGAAAGAATATGTTGAAAGTAAGAACAATTATTATTTTATATTTAATTTTAGTTATTATTTTTAATTTACCCAGTAAGAAGCTTGATAAACTTAATGAGAGAATGGAAGAAGTAATTAATATGAAATAAAAATTCAATGAGGACTTATATACTGGGATTAATGGAGAAAACAGGAGGAAAAGGATGAAAAAGAAATATACATTAGAGGAGCATTTGCATCAAGTAAGTAAACATCATGATACAAATCATAGTCTGCAAAGTGTATATGATTTGCAGAAAAGAAAGTTAATTAGATATTTATCTTCAATAGTTACGACTTATCCGACATACAGTACACACGATACGTGGCATTCTGCAAATATTGTATCAGCAATTGAAAACATACTGGGGAAAGATAGAATAAAGAAACTGACAGGAATAGATACATTCCTTATATTAATGTGTGCGTATATGCATGATGTTGGGATGTTATATACGGAGCAGGAAGTTCGAGAAATATGGGTGTCAAATGAATTCCAGCAGTTTTTAAAGGAATATCAATCGGATACTTCTACAATTGGAAAAGCTGTTAGAATATTATTGGATGTAGAAAAGGAAAAAGTGGAAGCAGCAGTGTGGCCTTTAGATATAAAGCAGGCAATTACGATTGTATTGATGGAATATTTCCGTCCACAGCATGGTCGACGTATTCAAAATTTATCGGATAAAGAAAATCGTATAGGAGAGCTGTTGCGTGTAGAGGATTCATTCTTCCGGTACGCATCATTAAAATAATTAATAAGATATCTATGGCACATACGGGCAATTTCGAAAACATGTTGAACGATTTAGTGATTGTAGATACTTTTGCAGGGGAAGAATTTCATCCCAGACTAATTGCATGGTTACTTCGCATGGGAGATTTGTGCGATTTGGATAATGACAGGTTTAATAAAATTGGAATTGCAACATTTGGCACATTACAAGATGATAATCTGGCACATTATTTTAAGCATTTATCAGTAGAAACGTTGCATATTTCTACTGATAAGATACAAGTAGTTGCGAATGTTGATAGAAAGTGTATTGAGCAAGAGTGTGCGATAGACTGGATGAAGGAAGATGCTTGTAATGATAAAGAAAAATTTGAAAGTAGATGTATGAAAGTATATCAGCAGACAATTCGAGAGCATGTCAATTGGAAAAATTGGATGGAGGGAGAGGTTAATTCAGCAAAATTAAATGTGAACAAGATATTCCCAAAGCATTGGAATCGTAAGATTCCGGAGATAGAATATAAAATTCTGTTGAATGGGAAAGAAATATCATCTGGGAATCAGAATCTGAGATTTTCTTTTTCACAGGAAAAAGCGTATTCTTTGATTGAGAATATCAGTATTTATCAGAATGAAGGTTTTATTTTTATACGCGAATTGATACAAAATGCGATTGATGCATCCAAGATTCAGATTTGGAGGCAAATCAAAGGAAAAATACCAAAGTATAAATATGAAATTTCTCCGTTCCAGGTAGAGAGAATGTTTCCGGGAATATTTGAGAGATATGCAATTAATATTTCAGCAAAATATCATGAAGAGACAGATACTGTAGATTTTTCGATTGAAGACTCTGGTATAGGAATCAGTGTGAAAGAATTTCAGGAACATATTCTAAAGACAGGAAGCAGTTGGAAAAATCGTCAAAATTATAAAAAAGAATTTGAAAGTATGCCGGAATGGTTAAAACCGACAGGAGCATTCGGTATAGGTTTACATACTGTGTTTACTGTTACAGATGAGATGAAGATATATACAAAGTCAGATTGTGAAGAGCAAACAAACGAAATGTTGCTGTATTCCGGTAAAAAAAGTGGCTATGCATTTTGTCAGCAAGCAGAAACCCCACGTGCGCAAGGAACAAAAATATCATTTAAATTTCATTTGAATAAGGCTCAGAAGTCACAGTTTTTTGGAGAGATGGAGGGATCTTATTTAAAAGAATATGAAAATGAATATGAGAAATTAATTATCAATCATATAGAAAAATTTTGTAAAACGCCAATTGTACCAGTTTACTTTAATGAGGATGAATATATATTACCGGCATTGACGATGTCAACATGGGTTAATGAATTGACTAGTTGTATTGGTGAATCATGCAAGGGAGATATTGATGGCAATAGTAGATATGAATATTGTTTTGGATATAATTATCAATATTTCATCGTATATGATAAGGAAAAAAGGTATGTAATAAATGCTAAAATTTTATCATATTCAGAATATAACAATATAGGGATACTATATAACATAAATGAGCAGCAGAACGTCTTGGCTTTTATGGGAATGCATGTAGAAGATAATATTAGTATAAGAGATGCTTTATTTGTAATTGATTATATGGATATTTTGGCAGGAGAAGGCAATGATGTAATAGATGCGGCACGAATGAAACTTACTTATGAGGCAAAAAAACAGATACGATTGTCATTAAACGAGATTCTTTCTTTTGCAAAAGAATGTTATATGAACTTGATGATAGAACAACGTCAGGATATGGTTGTAAGTGCATACAGGGAAGGAATAAGAGATCTAGCAACAAAGTATTATGCAAAGGAAATATCGGAGACTGATGTATGGAAAATGATATGCAAGAAGAAAAAATTGATTTTTCCGGCAGAAAGCACAAGAAAAGTAAGAACATTGGAAGTCAGGATTGTGACTTATCTAATGTGTTTAAATTTCGTAGATGCAGTTCTTAAGTTAGATATACAGGCATTGGCAGCTAATGAATACAGGGTGGATGCTGTGGACATGCTTCAGAAAATGGAAATAAAAGCATTTGAATTTCTGGATTATTTGCTGAGAAAATGGAAATCAGACTGGCGAGTGAAAGATTTATATTTTTTGCAACCATATTTTAATAATCAGTTGATTAATATTTTAAAGCATTATTGCTATATCTGGGGACATATGATTATTCAGTATGCGATGAAATTGCAGAGGATAGATGGGCAAGAAGAAAAATGGAAGCAGTTAATAAAAACAGAATTTAATAAAAGATTTCCTAATATGCATCGGTGGAAAAAGACGAAATATATTCCAGAAAATATAATGACGATGCTTAGATATTATAGGGGAATAGGAGAGGTAAATCATTTTGAAATTTCGGCTATAAATGACTTGTTATTTCCTGCTTCGGCGATTGCCTTTAGAGAGTGGCGTTTTCGAGGAACATATCGTGATAATCTGTTGATGTCGTTGGAATTAGATCAGCCATATCTGTATTTGCTTTTAGATATTCCAAAAGACCGTGAGGTCAGCAGTCTGGAAAGAGATGTATGGATTTTGTATATGAAAGGCAGTATTTATGGTGGATTTGGATACGATATGATAAGTCCGGCTTCTGTAGAACAGATTATAGATGAGAAATCAGTAGTTGTTGCAAGAGAAAAAAAACAATTAGTTTATGATTGTATTCCCATGTTGCAAAGATTTGAAATAATTGGAATAGAGGAGTTAAAGAAAGGCTGGGGGCTTAAACTTGAGCCAACACAAAAAGGAAGTCATGGAATCAGTGCTACACAACAAGAAAAGTGGGAGATATATAGAAGATTTTGGGAAAAAATTGATAATTCTAGATTTTATCAACAGACAGATGAAATTGAAGTTATTATACCGGCATTTGATGAATATAGAGAAATAGCAGATTTTAATACAGGCTATAATGAGTTGTTGGAGGTACCATGTCTTTATGCAACTGTTCCGGCATGGGATTACCAAAAAGGCATAAGAGAATTTATGGATGAATGTAACATGAATGCGTGGAATCCCGAAAAATGTGTGGAAACGATTAAAAATAGAGAATTGGACAGAAAAGTAATAAATTATCTATGTAGGACAAAAAGTAATAATAGCGAGGCAGAACGTGAAAAAATAGAAACACTTTATAGAACATTTCTGCTGGAATTATTTACAGCGTGGAATGAAACCATCCCAAAAGGATAGAAAAAAATTATTGCGCACAAACTCTTAATGGGTTTATAATAAGACTCGGTTAAGAAACACAGGAGGAATCAATATGAGCATTAGAATTGGTATTTTAGGATATGGTAACCTTGGAAGAGGTGTAGAGTGTGCAATTAAACAGAATGCAGATATGGAACTGGCGGCAGTATTTACACGTAGAGATCCTGCAACAGTTCAGATTTTAACAGAGGATGTTCCTGTATGCCGTATTGCGGATGTGCAGGATTGGAAAGATAAGATTGATGTAATGATTCTTTGTGGAGGAAGTGCAACAGATCTTCCAAAGCAGACACCAGTGTATGCAGAGATGTTCAATGTCATTGACAGCTTTGATACACATGCAAGAATTCCGGAACATTTTGAGGATGTTGATGCGGCAGCTAAAAAAGGTGGTAATGTCGGCATTATTTCTGTAGGCTGGGATCCTGGTATGTTCTCTTTGAACAGACTTTATGCAAATGCAATCTTGCCGGAAGGTAAGGACTATACTTTCTGGGGCAAGGGTGTTAGTCAGGGACATTCGGATGCAATCCGCCGCGTGGAAGGTGTCAAAGATGGAAAGCAGTATACAATTCCGGTAGAGGCTGCACTGGAAGCAGTTCGTAACGGGGAGAATCCGGAGCTGACAACAAGACAGAAGCATACAAGAGAGTGCTTTGTAGTGCTTGAAGAGGGTGCAGATGCAGCGAAGGTTGAAGAAGAGATTAAGACAATGCCAAACTATTTCTCAGATTATGATACAACCGTACATTTTATCAGTGAGGAAGAGTTGAAAGCAAATCACAGTGGAATCCCACATGGTGGATTCGTGCTTCGCAGTGGAAAGACAGGATGGGATGGAGAGAATAAGCATCTTATCGAGTATAGCTTGAAGCTGGATTCTAATCCGGAGTTTACAGCGTCTGTGCTCGTTGCCTATGCAAGAGCAGCTTACAAACTGGCGCAGGAAGGTCAGTCTGGATGTAAGACAGTGTTTGATATTGCACCTGCATATTTGAGTGCGAAGAGCGGAGCTGAATTGAGAAAACATTTGTTGTAAGATTAAAGTAAACGCTTTTGTTGTTTGTATTTCAGAAGTTGATAATATATCATATAAAGATAAAAATCGTTAAGGCTTTGATATGTGCCTTAACGATTTTTTTGTTTCCATGTATGCGACATCTTCGGAGTTTTAAAAATTGCAAAAATTTTATGAACTAAAATTCAATCTGTTTTTTTACCTCATCAATATTTCCGGTAAAGACAATACCATCCATTCCGGCATTTTTGGCACCTTCGATATTTTGTGGAAGGTCATCGATGAAGAAGCATTCTTCTGGATTGAGATTAAAATGCTTAAAGAAGTACTCATAAATATCTAGGTCTGGTTTTGCCATTTTGATAGGACCTGAGAAAATGACGCCGTTGAAGCTTTTTAATAATTCTGAATCTGCCATATAATCAGCAAAGTAAGTAGGAGCGTTGGATAAGAGATAGATCGGGATTTGACGCTCATTTAATTCTTTGATAAATGCAAGGGTGTTTGAAAGGTGTGTGACTTCTTTTGGCCAGTCGTGAAAGAATGTGCGGACGGTATCTTGAAGTCGCGGCGGTGTTAATTCCAGTGTACTTTGCAGGTAATCATCGTACTCGAGTGTGCCCCGGTCGAGGTCCGGCCATTGGCGGTAGACGATGTCACGCAGCAGGTCGGCATCTTCTTGGGATTCGCAAAAGGATCTTAAAATGGCAAGACCATCGAATTTTGCAATGACATTTCCGTAGTCGAAAACAATATTTTTATATTTCATATCAGAGCCTCTTTTCTGCCCATTTTTGAGCAAATAATGTAAAAAATTAATTTTATTTTACAATAGATTGTTTCGTCTTGCAATTGCATAATTATGAAAAATAAGTTATACTTACAACCGAATATATTTTGCGGCTCATAAAAGAAGATTCGCATATATTTGGTAACAAAAGAGATGTTTTAAAATATGGGAGAAGTTATATGTGTGGAATAGTAGGATTTAACGGACACAAAAATGCAGCTCCGGTTTTGCTGGATGGATTGTCAAAGCTGGAGTATCGTGGATATGATTCTTCGGGAATTGCGGTTCGTGACGGTGAGGCACCGGTCAGAGTGGTAAAAGCAAAGGGACGTCTGAGTGTTCTTTGTGAGAAGACAGATGATGGACGTGCGGTAGCCGGAAATTGTGGTATAGGACATACAAGATGGGCAACACATGGAGAACCATCCGAGACAAATGCACATCCACATTGCAGTGATGATGGTAATGTAGTAGGTGTACATAACGGGATTATCGAGAACTATCAGGAATTAAAGGATAAGCTTGTGAAAAAGGGTTATGTCTTTTATTCTGAGACAGATACTGAGGTTGCGATCAAATTGATCGATTATTATTATAAGAAGTATCTTGGTACGCCAATTGATGCAATCAATCATGCAATGGTCCGTATTCGTGGGTCTTACGCATTGGCAGTGATGTTTAAGGAGTATCCGGAAGAGATTTATGTGGCAAGAAAAGACAGCCCGATGATCTTAGGTGTGGAGAATGGTGAGTCTTACATTGCTTCTGATGTTCCGGCTATTTTGAAATATACTAGAAATGTATATTATATCGGTAATATGGAGATTGCCCGTCTGCAGAAGGGGAATATTACATTTTATAACCTGGATGGAGATGAGATCGAGAAAGAGCTTGTTGAGATCAAATGGGATACTGAGGCAGCTGAAAAGGGTGGATTTGAGCATTTTATGATGAAAGAGATCCATGAGCAGCCGAAGGTGGTAGAGGATACTTTGAATTCTGTTTTGAAGGATGGCAAGATTGATCTGACAGAAGTTGGCCTGACAGAGGAAGAGATGAAGGAAATCAGCCAGATTTATATTGTGGCATGTGGTTCGGCATATCATGTTGGTGTTGCAGCACAGTATGTGATCGAGGATCTGGCAAGAATTCCGGTACGTGTCGAGCTTGCATCAGAGTTCCGTTATCGTAAACCGATTTTGGATAAAAATGGTCTCGTTATTTTGGTCAGCCAGTCGGGAGAGACAGCAGATACTTTGGCTGCACTTCGTGAGTCAAAGGAGCTTGGTGTTAAGACACTTGCGATTGTGAATGTTGTAGGTTCTTCAATTGCACGTGAGGCTGATAATGTATTTTATACACTTGCAGGACCGGAAATTTCGGTTGCAACGACAAAAGCGTACAGCACACAGCTGATTGCATCGTATGCACTGGCGCTGCAGTTGGCAAAGGTACGTGAAACGATTTCTGAGGAAAAATATTGTGAAATGATTCAGGAACTTACTACAATTCCTCGAAAGATTGGCAAGATTCTGGAAGATAAGGAGCGTATTCAGTGGTTTGCAGCGAAATATGCAAACTCAAAGGATGTATTCTTTATTGGAAGAGGAATCGATTATGCAATCTGTCTGGAAGGCAGCCTTAAGATGAAAGAGATCAGTTATATTCATTCAGAGGCATATGCAGCAGGTGAATTGAAGCATGGAACAATCAGTTTGATTGAGGATGGAACGTTGGTGATCGGTGTTCTGACACAGGATCATTTATATGAAAAAACAGTTTCAAATCTGGTTGAGGTGAAGAGTCGTGGCGCATATCTGATGGGCCTGACACATTATGGCAATTATAATATAGAAGATACAGCAGATTTTGCAGTCTATGTTCCGAAGACAGATGAACATTTTGCTACTTCATTGGCAGTTATCCCTCTTCAGTTGCTTGGATATTATGTATCTGTTGCAAAGGGATTGGATGTAGATAAGCCGAGAAACCTTGCGAAAAGTGTTACAGTAGAATAAAAATTTTATAAAAATTAAAAAAAGTACTTGAAGGTGACCTTAGGTCACCTTTTATAATGGGAACAACTAGTAAACGAGACGTGAAAAATATTGAATATATAACGTATAAGGAGGTTCTCATGAAGGGAATTATTTTAGCAGGAGGTTCAGGCACTCGTCTGTATCCTTTGACAATGGTAACATCAAAACAGTTATTGCCAATTTATGACAAACCGATGATTTATTATCCGATGTCTGTATTAATGAATGCAGGTATCCGCGATATTCTGATCATTTCTACACCACAGGACACACCAAGATTTAAGGAGCTGCTTGGTGACGGACATCAGTTTGGAGTACATTTGTCATATGCAGTGCAGCCAAGCCCGGACGGACTGGCTCAGGCATTTATCATCGGTGAAGAATTTATCGGTGATGATACAGTGGCAATGGTTCTTGGCGATAACATTTTCGCAGGACATGGTCTGAACAAGCGTCTGAAAGCTGCTGTGGAAAATGCAGAGACAGGTAAGGGTGCTACTGTATTTGGATATTATGTAGATGATCCGGAGCGTTTTGGTATCGTTGAATTTGACAAGACAGGAAAAGCAATTTCTATCGAAGAAAAACCGGAGAAACCAAAGAGCAATTACTGTGTAACAGGTTTGTATTTCTATGACAACAAGGTTGTAGAGTATGCGAAGAATCTGAAACCAAGTGCCCGTGGAGAGTTGGAAATCACAGATTTGAACAGAGTATATCTTGAGAAAGGTAACTTGAATGTGGAGCTTCTCGGACAGGGATTTACATGGCTTGATACAGGTACTCATGAGAGTCTTGTTGATGCGACAAATTTTGTGAAAACAGTTGAGACACATCAGCATCGTAAGATTGCTTGCCTGGAAGAGATTGCATATCTCAATGGCTGGATCAGCAAAGAGGAGATTCTGGAAGTTTATGAAATATTGAAGAAGAATCAGTACGGACAGTATCTCAAAGATGTATTAGATGGAAAATATCAGGAAAATTTATACTAAAAGGAGTTTTTAATTATGAATATTATCGTAACAGGTGGAGCAGGATTTATTGGAAGTAACTTTGTATTTCATATGTTAAATAAATACCCGGATTATCGTATCGTATGTCTGGATTGTCTGACATATGCAGGAAATTTATCTACATTGGAGCCAGTGATGGACAACCCGAATTTCCGTTTTGTAAAAGAAAGCATCACAGACCGTGAGGCTGTTTATAAATTGTTTGAAGAAGAGCACCCGGATATGGTTGTAAACTTTGCAGCAGAAAGTCATGTTGACCGTTCTATCGAGAATCCGGAAGTATTTTTGGATACAAATATCAAAGGAACAGCAGTTTTGATGGACGCATGCCGTAAATATGGTATTAAGAGATATCACCAGGTATCTACAGATGAGGTTTATGGAGATCTTCCTCTTGACAGACCTGACTTATTCTTTACAGAGGAAACACCGATCCACACAAGCAGCCCATACAGCTCATCAAAGGCCGGTGCAGACTTGTTAGTTCTTGCATACCACAGAACTTACGGACTCCCTGTAACAATCAGCAGATGCTCTAACAACTATGGACCATATCATTTCCCAGAGAAATTGATTCCACTTATGATTGCAAATGCTTTGAATGATAAGCCACTTCCGGTATATGGCGAGGGATTGAATGTCCGTGACTGGCTGTATGTTGAGGACCACTGTAAAGCAATCGACCTCATTATCCACAATGGAAGAGTTGGAGAGGTTTACAATGTTGGTGGACATAATGAAAAAACAAATATTGAAATCGTTAAGATTATTTGTAAAGAATTAGGAAAACCAGAAAGCCTGATCACACATGTTGAGGATAGAAAAGGTCATGATATGCGTTATGCAATCGACCCAACTAAGATTCACAATGAACTTGGATGGCTTCCGGAGACAAAATTTGAAGATGGAATCAAGAAGACAATTCAGTGGTATCTGGATAACAAAGAATGGTGGGAGACAATCATTTCAGGTGAGTACCAGAACTACTATGAGAAAATGTATGCAAACCGAGAGGAAATTTAATCTATGAAAGTATTAGTAACAGGTGTAGGCGGACAGCTTGGGCATGATGTGATGAATGAGCTTGCAAAACGCGGTTATGAAGGCGTTGGTTCTGATATTAAGGAAACTTACAGCGGTGTTTTGGATGGAACACCGGTTGTAAGTATGCCATATGTTCCGATGGATATTACGGATGCTGCTTCTGTAGAGAAGGTTTTGACGGAGGTTGCGCCGGATGCAGTTGTGCACTGTGCAGCGTGGACAGCTGTAGATGCTGCTGAGGATGAGGATAAAAAAGATATTGTCTATGCGGTAAATGTAAAAGGAACACAGAATATCGCGGACGTGTGCAAGAAGCTTGACTGCAAGATGGTGTATACAAGTACAGATTATGTGTTTGACGGACAGGGGACAGATCCTTGGCAGCCGGACTGTAAAGACTACAAACCGCTCAGTGTATACGGTGAGACAAAATTAGGCGGAGAGCTGGCAGTTGTCAATACATTGTCTAAATATTTTATCGTCCGTATTGCATGGGTATTTGGAAAAAATGGGAATAACTTTATAAAAACAATGCTTAAGGTGGGAAAAACTCACGATAAGTTGACTGTGGTCAGCGACCAGATCGGAACTCCGACATACACATATGATCTTGCAAGATTGCTGGTTGATATGATAGAGACAGAGAAATATGGTTATTATCATGCAACAAATGAGGGCGGCTTCATCAGCTGGTATGATTTTACAAAAGAGATTTTCCGTCAGGCTGTAGAGTTGGGACATACAGAATACAGTGAAGATAAAGTGGAAGTAAAACCGGTTACAACTGCAGAGTATGGTGTGTCTAAAGCAGCAAGACCATTTAACAGCAGACTGGATAAGAGCAAGCTTGTGGAAAATGGATTCGCGCCATTACCGACATGGCAGGATGCTCTTGGCAGATATTTGAAAGAGATTGAAATATAAGAGGTGTGAAGTAAAATGGGACAGATTAAAGTTGAAAAAAATGCAGGTGGAATTGAAGGTCTTTGCGTAATTGAACCTACTGTTCATGGTGATGCAAGAGGATATTTCATGGAGACTTATAATCAGAAAGATATGGAAGCAGAAGGGCTTACAATGAACTTTGTACAGGATAATCAGTCTAGCTCTACAAAGGGAGTTTTAAGAGGACTTCATTTCCAGAAAGAATTTCCACAGGGTAAACTTGTCCGTGTAGTGAAAGGTTCTGTATTTGATGTAGCTGTAGACTTGAGAAGTGACAGTGAGACTTATGGAAAATGGTTTGGTGTTGAACTGACAGAAGAGAACAAAAAACAGTTCTATATTCCGGAAGGATTTGCGCATGGATTCCTGGTACTTAGTGATCTTGCAGAGTTCTGCTACAAATGTACAGACTTTTATCATCCGGGAGATGAGGGCGGTCTTGCATGGAATGATCCTGAGATTGGAATTGAGTGGCCACAGTTGGTTGGAGAGTATCAGGGAAATGCTTCTGCTGAAGGATATCAGCTGGAGGATGGAACAGCTTTGAATTTGAGCGATAAGGACCAGAAGTGGGTTGGACTGAAAGATACATTCCATTTTTAAGGTGAATTTTGCGAGGGTGCTCCCTCGCAAAATTTATATTGACGTAGTGCATTTATCGTGATAGTATACTTGTACAGAAAATGGTCTATCAGAGAGACTATTCATATACTTCAATCAAATTATTCATATTTAAAAATCTAAATTTCATGATAAATCTACCCTGAATCAGGGGAAATTCTCATAACTATTATAATTACAAAAACGGAAACCATTGTCTGTTATAAAACTATTTGTTATTATGAAGTAAAAGAGTATTGTTTTTTACAGTACTTAGCGAGTTTCTCTGTATAGTATTTTCCGAGAAAGGATACTATATGGTGGATAAAAAAGAAAAACAAGAGATTACAGATGTTGAGATTCGAAATTCACAACATGAAGACGCAGCAATGAAAACATTGGCATTATTTTTTGCGGAAGAACTTTTCCCACTATTTCATATTCCGGGAAAGGTGAAGCGGATTGCTCCAACGGAAATTATTCATTTGGAATTGAAAAAATTGTATCAGGATTTTAATTTCGAAATGGAAGATGATTCTTGGATACACTTTGAATTTCAGAGTACTAATGAAGGGGTTAAAGGATTAAAGAGATTTCGTACTTATGAAGCGTTTGCAAGTTATCAACATGGAGTAGCTGTTACAACGTATGTGTTATTTTCAGGAAAAATTAAAAATCCGATTACAGAATATACAGAGGGAATTAACATTTATCGTATATGTCCAATAATTTTACAGAATACAAATGCAGACGAATTATTAAATAATCTGGAATCAAAAATGAAAAATAATGTTGTATTATCGAAAGATGAGATGGTGTCTCTTGCAATGTGTTCTCTGATGAATGGAGAATGTTCACAAAAAGAGCGATTTCATAGAAGTTTTGCTATTTTACAAACTATTCAAGAATCTTCAACATTTGATAAATCCAAGATTGAGGCGGTGATTTATGCAATGGCAGAAAAGTTTTTAAGTGAGATAGATTTGGAAGAGATAAAGGAGGATTTGAAAATGTGGAAAATCGGAAAAATATTAATGAATGAAGGAAAAGAAGAAGGAGAACGACAGACAACACAAAAAATTGTCTGGAATATGAAGGATGATTTTTCAGTTGAACAGATTGCAATGGCTACAAATTTGACTATGAGTGAAGTATCAGAAATACTTAACGATACTAGTAAAAGTGTTCAATAGATTTTTTGACTAGTATAACCGAGATTCTTTTTTATTGCAAGATTCTTCGGTTATATCAGTTGCTATATGATTCGCAGCAACAATATTTTCGGATTATTTCTGGCAGATAAATAATCCGGCATCTTTAGTAATGTGAAATCCATCTGTCATATTTTTTTCAACAAATCCGCGGAATTCATTATAGTGATCGAGCAACATTTGATTTTGATTTCCGTGACAGGAAAGGATGTATTCAATCAGCGGTTCAGGTCGGTCTAATTCAATAGCATCGATATATCTTTTGCATTCAATCTGGCTGAAATAAGGCTTTAGTATTTCTTCACCATTTTCCAGTCCGAATTGTTCGTATAATTTTTCGGCGGAAAGTACAATCCGATTGTCGAATTTTTGCACGAGATCGCTGATTTCTTTCATGTGATTGATTCCGTATGTGCTGCAGATGAAGCGTCCGCCGGGAGTTAATACACGTACAATTTCTTTGCAGGCAGATGCAATGTCTTCACAATAAAAGAGGACATGGTTTGCAACTACTAGATCAAAGCTTTGATCCGGATATGGAATCTGTTGACAGTCGAATGCCTGAAATTGAAATCTGTTGTCGGCAGCGGGCAGATTACGTTTGGCATCGCGAAGCATTCCTTCGGAAATGTCAGAAAGTGTGATTTGGATTTTTGTAGGAATTTTATCCATATTTTCCACCCAAAGAGCGCCATTTCCACATCCAATCTCAAGAACTTTTAAATTAGAATTTGCAGTATTGTTTATGCTATCAAGTTCATACTGTTCAAAAACCCATGGAAACCATCCTTGTTTGTTGATTGAGTAATCACGATGGAGTCGGATTCTGGCGGAAATGTTGGTCGCATTTTGATATTGGGATTTAAAACTTTTTTCCATATTTGTAAGGTGGATAAGATCCAACATCTGGCTCCAGTCGATCTGATGCTCTTTTTGGATTGCATCCACGGTGTTATTTAAAGCGTTTTCTACTAACTGCATCTGTTCGATTTTATCCTGAATGAATCGTTTTTGCAGTTGGAGTGCATTCAGCATAAAATGATAGTCACTGTCGTTGATCGTCATTTCTCGTATGTCTTCCAGCGAAAATCCAAGGTATTTTAAAAGCAGGATTTGTTGGAGACGGGCAAAATCCTGGTCTGTATAAAACCTGGAGCCCGATGGGGTGACATAGGATGGATGAAGAATATTTTGTTTATCATAAAAGCGAATTGTTCGAACCGATACATTTGCCATACGGGCGAATTGACCGGAAGAGTAATAGCCTGGTAAATTCATGTTAATGGTACTCCTTTCGATATCGGATACTTGGGTTTGCGCATAACAGTTTCCTCCTTGTGACGTTAACTTCATTATATAAGATAAAAGCGCAAAATTCTATTTTTTTTACTTTTTAAGTTTTTTTTTATTTTCTAAAACTTTTCATTTCAGAGAAGTCTGATATAGTGAAGCATGGGAGCGTTAGTACTGATTTCAGCGAGCTTTTTGATTCGAATTTTGATTCGAATTTTACAGTAAAACTTTTAATACTGTTGAAATAATGATACAATAATCAGAAATGTGTAGCAGAGAACATATAGATTCGAAAGAATGTTTAAAGATATTACTGGTTACTGTTCACAGTGTATTGTGAGTAGTAATTATTTGTGGTTAGGAAGGAAAATGTATCATGAAACGAGATGCAGAGTCAAAGCAACATAAAAAATGGAGAATAGTATCGACGATCATACAAAGTTGTCTGATTGTTATTCTGATTGCGCTGGTTGGAATGATGATGTTTGAAATCGAACATTTACAGGGAACTGCACGAGTGATTAACTATGCGGGATTGGTGCGTGGTGCGACGCAAAGAGAGATGAAACTTGAAGTGTCAGGACGTCAGAATGATGAGTTGATTCAATATCTGGATGATATTTTAAGTGGATTGAAATATGAAGACGGTAATTATGATCTGATCAGTCTGGATGATAAAGAGTATCAGAAGAAGTTGGATGAGCAGATTCATTATTGGGAAGATCTGAAAGAAGAAATCCAGAAGGTGAGAGATGTTGGATATCGAATGACCAATATTGTCGACATGAGTGAGAAATATTTTCATCTGGCAGACGAGACCGTTTCTGCAGCAGAGAACTATTCGGAAAAGATTGCAAAAGAGATTCGGGTATTGGAGATTGTGTCAGCAATTGATATGTTTATTCTGTTCTGTCTTGTTCTGGAACAGATGATATCGGGGATGCGTATTGTAAAGAAGAATAAAATATTGGAACAGAGGGCTTATCTGGACGTGCATACAGGACTTCCGAATAAGAGCAGATGCGAAGAATTACTTCATGATATGCGGCTTATTACAGAGCCGGTTGCATGTGTGATGTTTGATCTTAATAATCTGAAAAAGGCGAATGATACAATGGGACATTCAGCAGGAGATCAGCTGATTGCTAACTTTGCAAGAATTTTACGCAAGGTGGTTCCGGCGAAAGATTTTGTGGGACGATACGGTGGGGATGAATTTATTGCTGTGTTTTATGATACAGATAAAGAACATGTTCAGGAAATATTGAATCAACTTCAGGAAGAAGTAGATCAGTTTAATGTAAACAGAAAGAGTATTCCGATCAGCTTTGCTCAAGGCTGGGGGATTTCGACAGATTATAAAGAATGTACATTACGTACTCTGTTTGATAAAGCAGATTACTACATGTATGAGAATAAGCAGAAGACAAAAGCAGGTAGAAAAGATACGGTCTAAAAAATATTTTGATACACCTAAAAAATATTTTGAAAAATTCAAGAAATCGGTTGATTTTTTGCAGATATGTGAGATAATTAAGATATGCATAAGAACGTGTATTACAGTTTGCAATGGATTTGCAGGTTGTAATACATTAAGAAAAGTAAAGGAGAGATTAAAAATGAAAGAAATTTTCACAGACAAAGCACCAGCAGCAATCGGACCATATTCACAGGGATTTGAAGTGAATGGTATGGTTTATTTATCAGGACAGATTCCGGTAAATCCAGCAGACGGAAGCGTAGGAGAAGGAATCGAAGCTCAGGCAGAGCAGAGCTGCAAGAACGTAGGAGCATTATTAGAAGCAGCAGGAACAGATTTTTCTCACGTTGTTAAAACAACATGTTTCTTAGCTGATATGGCTGATTTTGCTAAATTCAACGAAGTTTATGCAAAATATTTCGTATCTAAACCAGCTCGTAGCTGTGTTGCAGTAAAAGATCTTCCAAAGGGAGTTCTTTGCGAAATTGAGGCACTTGCTGAGAAATAAAAAGGTATTTTGAACTGAATAGGGTGCCAGTTAGGGAGGAGTGCCAGTTGGGGACGGAGTTAGTGGCTTTTTTACT
>QUJA01000034.1 GCA_003480425.1 Firmicutes bacterium AM31-12AC | reverse complement strand
CGGCTTTTTTCAAAAAAGCCGCTAAACCCCGTCCCTAAATGGCACCTGCTCGGCTCTCTAAAAATGAAAATAAGTCGGATTAATAAGAAAATTCTACATGGAAGAAATGGTATTGTTTGGATAAAATGATAGTGTAAAACAGTACTGTTCATGGATATAGCAGTACACAAAGATTGAAATAAGATGAGAAACAAAAAGCATAAAATAAGTAGAATAAAAACGGAGGTTTGAGAGATGTTTGATTACAAAGCAAAGCCATTTCATTTGACAGATGAAGAAGCAAAATGGGTGGAAGATACATATGAGGGAATGAGTCTGGAAGAAAAAATAGGACAATTATTTTGTCCGATTGTATTTACAAAAGATGAAAATGAGTTAAGAGAATTGGTTCAGACAAAACATATTGGTGGGATGTTATATCGAGAAGGTCCAGGCGAAGAACTTCGTCAGGCTCATAAGGTATTGCAAGATGCAGCGAAGATTCCGCTTCTTACAGCCTCCAATCTTGAATATGGTGGAAATGGTTCTGCTATAGAAGGAACTTATTTTGGACGTGAGATGCTTGTCGCTGCAACTCAGGATGCAGAAAAAGCTTATCAGCTTGGTAAAGTAAGTTGCAGCGAGGGTGCTGCGGTTGGTGTAAACTGGTCTTTTGCTCCGGTAGTGGATTTGGATCAGAACTATCGCAATCCGATTACAAATGTTCGTACATTTGGGGATGATCTGCAGACAGTCATTAATATGGGTAAAGCCTATATTAAAGCTGCACAGGAAGAAGGTGTTGCAACTTCTGTAAAACATTTCCCAGGAGATGGAGTGGACGAGCGTGACCAGCACCTTTTAACCAGTGTGAATTACTTAAGCTGTGAAGAGTGGGACAAGACATATGGTAAAATTTATGAAGAAATGATTGAGGCCGGAACTTTGACAGTGATGGCGGCACATATTGCGATGCCGGCATATGAAGAATATTTTGATAAGAAACCATGTAAAAAAATTATTCCTGCGACATTGTCTAAGAATCTGATGAAGCGTCTGCTTCGTGAAAAGTTAGGTTTCAATGGACTGATTACAACAGATGCAACACCTATGGTCGGATTTTGTAGTGCAGAAGAACGTGCTAAGGCAGTACCACTTTGTATTGAAAATGGATGCGATGTGATTCTTTTCAACCGCAACATGGACGAAGATATGCAGTACATGTTTGATGGCTATAAAAATGGACTTCTTTCAGAAGCGCGATTGGAAGAAGCAGTAAAACGTATTCTTGCTACGAAAGCGGCAATGAAGCTGCCACAGAAAAAAGCCGAAGGAACTCTAGTTCCGGGACCGGAAGCTCTGGATATCTTAAAATGTGAGAAGCATGATACATGGGCAAAAGAATGTGCAGATCAGGGCGTAACGCTTGTAAAAGATACACAGAATCTGCTTCCGTTAAATCCTGAAAAACAGAAACGTGTGTTATTGGAAATCATGGGAGATTTTCCATCCAATGAGCGAGTGACAGCATATTTTAAAGGAAAATTAGAAGCAGAAGGATTTGAAGTTACGGTATATGAAAAAGAAGGATTTGAAGTTATGGAAGATACCGTAGAAAGCTTCAAGAGTCGTTATGATCTCGTGTTGTATCTGGCAAATATTGAGACAGCTTCAAACAAAACAGTATCTCGTCTGAACTGGCATACAATGTTCGGTCTTGGAAACAACATGCCTTGGATGGTGCATGAGCTTCCTGTTGCATTTGTCAGCGTTGGAAACCCATATCATTTGCTGGATGCACCAATGGTAAAAACATACATCAACGGATATTGCAATTCTGAATATGTAATGGATGCTGTTGTGGATAAAATGATGGGAAGAAGTGAATTCAAAGGAACATCACCAATCGATCCGTTCTGCGGTAAGATGGATTTGAAATTCTAAGCATTGAGAACAAAATCAAAATCCAGAAGGTAAAAGCCAGGGGGACGGGTACAGAGCCACTGTACCCGTCCCCGCTGGTTTTCTTTATCTGAAAAAAAGTCGGATAGATAATAAAAAACTACATAGCAGAAATCCTTTGATTTCGATACAATAAGTATTGTAAGAAGTCTATTATCGAGAAGTAATAGGAGGAAATAAATTTGACGATCACAAATGTAAGAATCAATGGAATAGAAAATCCAGTTGGGTTTGCTTATGATTATCTACTTTGTTCATGGAACGTGGAAGAAGCACAAGGCAAGAAACAGACAAATGTAGTCATTGAAGTTAGCGAGTCAGAAGATTTTGAAGAAATTTTATATAAAAAAGAAGCAGCGGATTTAAAACAGAACGGTGAAAAACTGGATGTCAAATTAAAGCCTCGTACAACATATTATTATCGCGTGACAGTGACAACTGACGCAGGAGAATGTGTAACTAGTGATATCGCAACATTTGAAACAGGTAAAATGGATGAAGTATGGACTGGAAAATGGATTGCTCCGGCAAAAGAAGACACGATTCATCCAGTATTAGAGAAAACATTTGCGATAGAAAAAGAGGTGAAACGTGCCAGATTATATATGACAGGAGTTGGACTGTTTGAGACATATTTGGACGGAACAAAAATTGGAGAAGAGTATCTGGCACCATATATTAATGATTATGAGTCAGAAATCCAGGTGCTCACATTTCCAATGGAAGGTATTTTAAAAGAAGCAAAAGAATATACTTTGTCTGTAATGCTTGGAAAAGGCTGGTACATGGGTACGTTTGGGCTTGGGATGTCAGAGAAAAATTACGGAAGTAGAATGGCAGCAATCGGAGAATTACATCTGGAATACGAGGATGGAACAGAAGAGCTTATTGTGACGGATGAAAGTTGGAATTACTATGGTTCAGATATTGAAGATTCTGGAATCTATTTTGGTGAAATCCTGAATCGTCAGTTGTGGGATGGCAAAGAAAATGAGAAGAAACAGGTTGAAGTTTTAGAGCATCCGGAAGAACAAGAAGAGACAAAGAACCTTTCAGTAGAAAAATTGCAGGATCGTCTGAGCCTTCCGGTAGTTGAGAAAGAAACCATTTCTGTACAGGATATTATCTATACACCTGCCGAGGAAATCGTGCTGGATATGGGGCAGAATTTTGCAGGATTTATAGAGTTTAAAGCAAACTTTCCAAAGGGAACAAAGGTTGTATTAGATTTTGGGGAAATTCTTCAGCAGGGTAATTTCTACAACAAAAATTATCGAGATGCAAAATCACAGTTCGTATATATTTCTGATGGAAGAGAAGAAGTGGTACGTCCGCATTTTACATTTTTCGGATTCCGTTATGTACGTGTAACAGGATGGCCGGGCGAGTTGGATAAAGAAGATTTTGTGGGAAAAGTGATTTATTCAGATCTTCGCAGAACAGGTTCTCTTGAAACATCTGATGCAAAGATTAATCGTCTTTACCAGAATACGGTCTGGGGTCAGAAATCGAATTTTATTGATATGCCGACAGACTGTCCGCAGAGAAGTGAGAGGCTTGGTTGGACCGGAGATGCACAGGTATTTGCACCAACGGCAAGCTATCATATGGACACAAGAGCGTTTTTCCATAAGTTCATCAAAGATTTAAGAGATGAGCAGAAAGTTCTGGATGGTGGTATGCCGAACTTTCTTCCAAACATTGGACATACAGAGAAGGCAGGTAGTGTATGGGGAGATATCGCAACATTTTTACCAAATACACTTTATACTTATTTTGGAAATGCAGAAGAAATGGAATACTGTTACCCGCTAATGAAGGATTGGGTAGACTTTATTGATAGAGGCGATGCAGCGAGGGGAGAACGCAAATATCTTTTTGATTTTATGGATACCTTTGGTGATTGGCTTGCATTGGATGGACCGACACCGACCAGTTTTAAAGGAAGTACAAATGATACATTTATTTCTTCAGTATATTATTATCGTTCCGTACAGATTGTGCGCCAGATGGCAGAAGTTTTAAATAAAGCAGAAGATGCGGTACATTATTGTGAGCTGGAAGAGAAAATTAAGAAGGCAGTATTGGATGAATTTTTTACACCGACAGGAAGACTTGCGATTGATACACAGGCAGCGTATGTGATTGCATTGAAATTTAAAGTTTATCTGGATCGTGAGCGAATTGTAGAACAGTTCAAGGCAAGATTGAAGCAGGACATGTATCAGATTAAATGTGGCTTCGTAGGAGCACCGCTTCTGTGTACAGTACTTGCAGAAGCAGGAGAATATGAATTGGCATATGATTTTCTGTTAAAAGAAGGATTTCCAAGTTGGCTTTACAGTGTAAATCTTGGAGCAACAACCATTTGGGAGCGATGGAATTCTGTTATGCCGGATGGAACAATCAGTGATACAGGAATGAATTCATTGAATCATTACGCATATGGTTCAGTCATGGAATTTGTTTATGCATACGCAGCAGGAATCCGTCCGTTAGAGGCAGGATTTGGAAAAGTTGCAATCGCACCGCATCCGGATGTGCGTATTCCGGAAATCGCATGCAGTTATGATTCTGTCAGCGGTCGTTATGTATGTAACTGGAAAATTGAAAAAGATGGAACATTTACAGTTCATGTTGAAGTTCCGTTTAATTGTGAAGCAGTAGTGGAACTTCCGGGCTATGAGAAGGAGCAGATGACATTGTCAGCAGGAAGTTATGACTTTTCATATGAACCAAAAGAAGATTTGAGAAAACCATACGGAAGAAATACCACCTTGTCGAGAATCGCAAAAGACGGACAGGCAATGGGAATTCTTGGGAAATATACACCTGCATTAGCAGGAATCGCAGCATCGGGAGATCCGGAAATGGGGGCTAATTCATTGGAAGATTTGTCACATATCGGATTCTTGCCATTTGATCCGGCTGCGCTTGAGACAGCGATTGGAGAAATTTCCAATATTGTCGTGGAATAAATTTTGTGTAACTCCCACTGTTATGTGGGTAACGGAAAGAAAACAGGAGTGATATTCGGTTTTCTTTCTTGCATATAGAAGAAACAAGGAGTAACAAAATGGAAAGAAATTTGAAAGAACTGATTAGTCAGATGACACTGGAAGAAAAGGCGGGGATGTGTTCCGGACTTGACTTCTGGCATCTGAAAGGTGTGGAGAGACTCGGAATCCCGAGTACCACGGTAAGTGATGGTCCTCACGGACTGCGTAAGCAGGATGACAAGTCAGATCATCTTGGAATCAATGACAGTATCAAGGCAGTCTGCTTTCCACCAGCTGTTTTGAGTGCATGTTCTTTCGATAGAGACTTGCTGGAAACTTTAGGAGAGACAGTTGGAGATGAAGCGCAGGCAACAGATTTGTCAGTTGTATTAGGACCAGCGGTAAATATCAAGCGCTCGCCACTTTGCGGAAGAAACTTTGAATATTATTCCGAAGATCCCTATCTTGCAGGAGAATCCGCGGCAGCATTTATCAAAGGTGTACAGTCCAGACATGTTGGAACATCTATCAAACATTTTGCGGCAAATAATCAGGAATTTAATCGTATGAGTGCGTCATCGGAAGTAGACGAAAGAACAATGCGTGAGATTTATTTGCCAGCTTTTGAGACTGCTGTAAAGAAATCACAGCCATATACCGTGATGTGTTCCTATAACAAAATCAACGGAACTTATGCATCCGAAAATCCATGGCTTTTAACGAAAGTACTTCGCGATGAGTGGGGATTTAAAGGATATGTAATGTCTGACTGGGGTGCTGTAAATGATCGTGTAGAAGGCTTGAAAGCAGGACTGGAGCTGGAGATGCCTTCTTCAAATGGAATCAATGATGCAGAGATTGTGAAGGCTGTTCAGGAAGGAACATTGGATGAAGCTATTCTGGATCGTGCGGTAGAGCGTATCTTAAATATTGTATTTGAGTATGTGGATAACCGAAAAGAACAACCATTGACTTTAGAAGAAGATCATGAATTTGCACAGCATGTAGCAGAAGAATCCATTGTACTTCTAAAAAATGAAGAAAAAGTATTACCGCTTGAGAAAAATGAAAAGGTTGCATTTATCGGCGGATTCGTGAAGAATCCACGTTATCAGGGTGGCGGAAGCTCTCATGTAAATTCTTTCAAAGTAACAAGCGTCTGGGATGCACTGACAGAAAAAGAAAATGTCATTTATGCGGAAGGATTTTCATCAGAGACAGATGTATATGATGAGAAGCTGGCAGCAGAAGCAATCGAGGCAGCAAAACAGGTAGATAAAGCAGTTGTTTTTGCAGGACTTCCAGAATCCTTCGAGTCAGAAGGATATGACCGCAAACATATGCATTTGCCGGAGTGTCAGAATAAACTGATTGCAGAAATCGTAAAAGCACAGCCAAATACAATCGTTGTACTTCATAATGGTGCAGCGGTGGAGATGCCGTGGTTAAAAGATGTCAAAGGTCTGGTAGAGGCTTACCTTGGCGGGCAGGCTGTCGGACAGGCAGAGGCAAATATTTTGTATGGAAATGTAAATCCGTCCGGAAAGCTGGCAGAAACATTGCCAATCAAGTTGGAAGATAATCCGTCATATTTGAATTTTGGAGATGGCGACAAGGTGGAATATAGCGAAGGCATTTTTGTAGGATACCGCTATTATGATAAAAAGAAAATGGAAGTAGCATTTCCGTTTGGATATGGACTGTCTTATACGACATTCGAGTACAGTAATGTCAAGACGGATAAAGATACACTGACAGAAGGTGAAACTTTACAAGTATCAGTAGATGTGACAAATACCGGGGACAAATTTGGAAAAGAAATCGTTCAGTTGTATGTGGCAGATAAGACTGAAGCAATCAGAAGACCAGAAAAAGAACTGAAAGGTTTTGAAAAGGTTGCATTGAATCCAGGAGAAACAAAGAGAGTAACATTTACGATAGATAAGAGAAGCCTTGCATGGTATAACACGGAGATTCAGGATTGGTATGCAGCAAGTGGAGCGTATGAACTCCTGATCGCAGCATCCTCCCAGGATGTACGTCTGACAAAAACAATCCAGTGGAAGAGTACACAGGTACTGCCACTTCATCTGCATATGAATTCTACGTTAGGTGAGCTGCAGGCAGATGAAAGATCCAGAGACTTTGGAATTGAGTTGAAACTTAAAATGAATGCATTATTCGGACTGGGTTCATCAGAAGATTCAACGGACGCTGTTTCCGATGAAATGGGGGATGCAATCGCTTTCTCCATACCAGTTCGAAATGCAGTCGGCTTTGGATTATGTACAAAAGAAGAATTACAGAAGAAGCTGGATGAGCTGAATCAGAAATAAGATAGAGAAATGAATTAGAATTGAGTAATCGTCAGTTGACAAGACCAGACAGGGACGGAGTTTAGTGGCTTTGCAAAAAGCCACTAAACTCCGTCCCTAAATGGTATTATATAAGAGAGGTGACGAAAATGGATTTTAAATATTGTAAACTGGAAATTTTTATTCCGGAAACTCATATTACACAACTACAGAAAGCTCTACAATCGGTAGATGCCGGTCATATAGGAAAGTATGATTCGTGTATGTCATGTTCGCAGCTTATCAGTTATTGGAGACCGTTAGATGGAACAGATCCGTATATAGGAAAAGCAGGAGAAATCAGTTGTGAGCGGGAAGTGAAAGTGGAAGTAACAGTATATACGGAGAAGGTTGAGGAGACAATTCGTGCAATCAAGGAGGTGCATCCATACGAAGAACCTGTGATCAATGCACTTCCGATTTATAGGGTGAGCTTTTTGTAGAAAAATTTATAGTAGTTCAAATGGAAAATCGCCAGCCGACAGTGAGATGCTGTTGACTGGCGATTTTTTTATAATGGATTCTCAAAGTTTGCTCTTCTCCAGATAATCCATCAAAATAAAAGAATACTCGTAAGCAACCATCGTTTCTTCCCGTATCATATCCAGATCAAAAAGTTCTTCCATTTTATTTAACCGATAAAAAAAGGTACTTTTATGAATATGTAGTTCATTCGCGGTGCGTACAGCATTTCTTCCGTTCATCAGATAAGTCCGGAGTGTATTGGCATAATCCGTGTTCTGCTTCTGGTCATGGCGGATGATTTTATAGATATCCGGATGAATGGTTGATTTCAAAGTCGTAAAGTCTTTACACAGCGAAAACGTATGCTGCAGAAAATGATTCCGGTAATAGACGATATAATCCTCTGGAATCAAAGTGTGCTCTGAATAAAAAGAGGACAGAAAAGCAGCCTGTTTGTAATAAATATGACTTTCTGTAATATTCTCATAAGGAAAGCTTACATATGCATACAACTGATGAAATTGAAGGAATGCATAGAATTTGGTCAATGTCTTTTCGCTGAATGGCCGGTAGGAATCGCACGGCAAAAAGACGGTCAGTTTTCCGTAAAAGAACACCGCCATACTGTTTGGCAGGATTGTTAAAATCTGTTGATATAAGTTCTTTAACTGAATCCCGGAATTATGGTTTGTTGGTGCTTCATCGATGATGAGAAGAAAGTAATATTTCCCCGGTTGGTGTCCCAGTTGCACCATGTTGTTTACAATATATTCTTTCTGACTGAAATGTCCTTCTAAAAGTTCTGTTAAAAAATATTCGTAATTTAATCGTGTATTCGTCTGGAAACTCATTTCACGTTGCATTTCAATCGCAATTACATGACAGAACATATTGATATAGTCTAAATCTTCTTCTACAAAATCTTTTTGTGTTTCACGAATGCAAACATATCCGACAACAGAGTGTTGAATACGAATGCTTTGAAAGACCCATTTGAATGGATAGTCTTCAATGTAAGTGATAAAAGGTACTGTTGTGGAATAAATCTTTTTTACTAATTTTGTATCAAGCATATTTTGCAGTTTGGAATCTCTTACAAAAAAGCGCCCCTCTTTTTCTTCAAGGTTATTATCATTGGTGACTTGTGGGCTGGCTGCTAAGATCGAAAAACTTGTATCACAGACCGTAATTGGATTATGCAGATGCATATATGCGATATTTGTGATTCCTTGAAGTCCGCTGTTATGCTGCAGTGTCTGGAAAAGTTCTTCTTCTTTTTGTTTTAGCAAATGATGTTCTAGTATGACCGTCTGAATCTGGTTAAAAACTTCATCCAGAGCGATTTTTTGCGGAATACAGAGACAGCTGGCAGGAAGCTCACAATCCGGATAATTTACAATGAGTATGTATTCATCAATAGGGGCTCCCTGAAAATGAGCAGCATCACATAAATATAAAATGTTTCCGCCCGGATGTGGTGCATGACTTTGTTTTGAATTCCAAAATAAGACGGAGTCAATCTCGGCGCGGGCGTGATAAGTTCCATGAACATGGATCTTCAAAGTAGACTCCAATCGGTTGATAATGTTTTCTAAATATGCCATGGTTTCCTCCATCAGACAAATGTCTGAAAATCAATCTCGTATTGATAAAAAGTTTCGATTACTGTAGCGTGCCTGTTAAAAAAATAACTGATATAGTTAACATAATAACAATATAACAAGAATTTCGTGCGCCTTCAATGGAAAATTAAAAAGGTCACAAAGTTCAAATAAGATTCAAGCTACATAGGAGGAAAATTATGAGCTATAAAGTAATGGGGATTACTGCAGGAAGAAAGAACAGCAACAGTGAGATTCTGCTGAAAGAGGCACTTTTAGCCTGTCAGGAGGCAGGAGCCGACGTAACAATGATCAATCTGAAAGATTATCATATTGAAGATTGTACAGGATGTACATCATGTACTGCAGGAATGTCACAGGGCAAAAATGTGGGATGTGTCCTGGATGATAAAGACGATAAGAAGAAAATTATGGACGTAATGTTAGATCAGGATGCTGTTATTATTTCTGTTCCGACATATGACTTAATGCCAAGTGCACAGTACCTTACATTTGCACAGAGAAGTTTAAGCTACGAGACTGCTTTCCTTGAGACAATCGGAGCAATCGAACATAAAGACCGAGTAGCAGGATTGATTTCTGTCGGAGGCTCTACAAGAGCATGGCAGTCTATGGCACTGGAAGGACTTCAGGCAACAATGTTTACAACAGATATGAAAGTTGTTGATATGCTTCTTGCTACAAGAGTTCCTGGAGCAGCACAGTGTCTTTTGGATGACGAGTTAATCGAAAGAGCTCATAAGATGGGTGAGAATATTATGAAAGCAGTAGAGACACCTGCCGAGGAGCGTACATGGCTTGGTGATGAAGACATGGGATGGTGCCCGAACTGTCACAGCAATGCTTTAGTATTGGGAGAAAAACAGTGGGATGGTCTGTATTATCCAGTAGAATGTCAGGTATGCGGAGCCGGCGGTAATCTGGAGCAGACAGAAGATGGAAAATGGAAATTCGTGATCCAGAAAGATGGTCTGATCAAAGATCGTACAACTGTAGAAGGAAGAGCAAAACATCTCGAAGAGATCGGAGCAACACAAGGTGGATTCTATGCAAATCCAGAAAACAGACAGATTGTCCAGAAGAAAATTGCAAAATATAAAAATCTTCAGTTCAAGACAATTTAATTGAAACAGGAAACGTTCTGAAAAGATTGTAAGGAGACGAAATGATTACAATAACAATTGATGGAAAGCAGATTCAGACAGAGCAGGGAACGAGTGTCTTAGAAGCTGCACTTCAAAATAATATCTATATTCCACACATTTGCCATCATCCGGATTTGAAAGATATTTCCGCTTGTAAATTGTGTTATGTGCAGGTTGAGGGACAGGATAAGCCAGTGACATCCTGCATGTTAAAAGCGGAAGACGGAATGAATATCGTTACGACAAATGAAGAAATTCAGCATTTGCGAAATGTTGCGATGGAATTGATTCTGGCAGCACATCCGGAAGATTGTTCTACTTGTCCGAAATATGGAAACTGTGAACTGCAAAATCTGATTCAGTACATGGGAGTATCTGCGGCGAGAATGCGTACACGAGTAAAAGGGTTTGCGTGTGAAACGGAAAATCCTCTATATGACCATGACATGAACCGTTGTATTTTATGCGGACGCTGTGTAAGAGCATGTAATGACTTGAGAGAAGTAAAGGTATTGCAGTATCAGAAAAAGGGGATGGAGACATATGTCGGAACATTGCATGAAAAATTGTTAAAAGATGCGAACTGCAGATTCTGTGGGGCATGTGCGGAAGTCTGTCCAACCGGAACAATCCGGGATAAGATAAACTATCCGGCAGCGGAGCGAAAAGAAAAGCTGGTTCCGTGCAGAAGTACTTGCCCGGCTAATACGGATGTCCCGCGTTATATCCGATTTGTAAAAGAAGGAAAGTATGATGAGGCGGCAGCTGTAATCAGGGAAAAGGTACCATTTCCGCTGGCACTTGGCTATGTCTGTTCCCATGTTTGTGAGACAGAGTGCAGACGTTGTGCGGTAAATGAGCCAATTTCGATTCGTAATATCAAACGATATGCGGCAGAAAAAGATACGGGGAAATATTGGAGAAATAAAGGCAAACAACTGCCGGATACAGGAAAAAATATTTGTGTAGTCGGAGCCGGCCCGGCCGGACTGACAGCAGCTTATTACTTGAGAAAACAGGGACATCATGTGACTGTAAAAGAAGCACTTCCAAAAGCAGGTGGAATGTTACAGTACGGAATTCCTTCTTATCGTATGCCAAGAGAAGTGTTAGATCAGGAAATCCAATATATTCTGGATAGAGGAATTGAGTTAGAGACAGGAGTTAAAGTCCAGAATATAGCAGAGTTAAAAGAACAGTATGATGCGGTATTGGTTGCAATCGGAAATCATCAGGGAACATTGCTTCCAATGGAAGGAAACGATGCGGAAGGCATCTTACTTAATATTGATTTTCTGAGAAATGCATCCATGGAAAAAGAAACCGGACTAGGTAAAAGAGTAATTGTGCTTGGTGGCGGTAATGTAGCATTTGACTGTGCAAGAACGGCAAAGAGACTCGGTGCAGAAGAAATTCATGTAGCCTGTCTGGAGGCCCGGGATAAGATGACTGCAGACGAGGAAGAAATCGAACAGGCGCAGGAAGAAGGTATCCAGGTACATCCGGCACAGAGCTTTGAGAAGATTTTGAAAGGTAACGATAACAAAGTAACCGGAGTTGCATTCAGTGATATCCTGTCATTTACATTTGATGAAAATCACAGAGCAATTATTGAAAAGGCAGAAGACTCTTATCATGAAATCGAGGCGGATACGGTTATATTTGCGGTAGGACAGAGATGTGGATTGAGTCCGGAAGCAGGAATGGAACGAGACAGAGCAAACTCAATCAAGGCGGATGAGAAAACACTTGAGACAGATATTCAAGGAGTGTTTGCGTGTGGTGACGTGACTTATGGAACGAAGTCAGTAATTCTTGCAATCGCAGATGGTAGAAAAGTGGCAGAATCTATTGATAAATACTTAGGTGGAGACGGAGATATTTCGGAGGTGCTGGCACCGGTGGAAGAACATCCGACAGCAATTGGACAGGTGGAAGGATTTGGTTATGAACCGAGAAGAAATCCACAGATATTAAGTGCAAAAGAGAGAAAAGATAATTTCGATATGGTTGACCATGGAATCTGTGATGCAGATATTTGCCAAGAAGCATCAAGATGTCTGCAGTGCGATCTGAGAATGGATATTACAAGATCAAAAATCTGGAGTGACTATGACGGAGAGGAGGGAGAGAAAACATGTTAAAGTACGTAGAAAATAAAGAAGCAGAAGAAAAAATTGCAGAGATGAATGCAGAACAGATTCTGGATAAGATTGTAGAAATAAAAGATCCGGTTATAAATATGACAGTCGGAGAAATGATTTCAAACTTAAAAGCTACTGCTCGGAATGAAAAGATGAATGTCGTTGTTTCTTTAGCAAATGGTGATATCGATCAGATGCTTGCCTGTCTGTATCAGGACAATGCACAGGGAATTCTGTACGGAGCAGAAGCACTTGCCAAGATTCTCGGAGCAGAAAAAATCGTGTTAATTCTCCCGGAATCTTTAAAAGAACAGGAAGTAGAAAAGAATTTTAGCTCAAGTGAATGTCCGACAGAAATTTTATACGGAATGTGTTCGCGTATGTCTTACACAACGGATTTGCTTGTACATCCAATCATTTGTGCGAAATGTTTTGAAGCATTAAAGGGAGAAAATGTTCATAAAACCATTCTTTCCGTGAACGGACAAGCACCGCAGGAAGTGGAGTATGGTACAACATTTGCGCAGATTATTCCGGAAGCAAAGGCAGTTAGAATCGGAAACCGAATCTGGGGAGAAGAAGTAAGAACACAGATATTAGACGAAACATTTCCAATTGAAAATGGTGTGATTGAAACATATTCGGAAACAGAATGTGTAGTGAAAAAGGTCGAAGAATTTATTGGAAAACTGCGAGCAACATGTTGTGGAAAATGTGTTTTCTGCCGAGAAGGTCTTGTTCAGATTCATGAATGGTTAAAAGATTTGACAGCAGGAAAAGCAAAACTGACAGATATCGAGCTGATGAAAGAATTAGCAGAGATCATGCAGCAGCAAAGTAATTGCAGTCTGGGACAGACAGCCCCTGGAATGATACTAGGATTGCAGGAACATTTTGCGGGTGATATCAAAGAACATCTGGCAGGACGATGCCATACATTGACCTGTAAAGCATTGGTTCACTATTATATTGACCCGAAAATGTGTAAAGGTGATGGGCATTGTGTGGATAACTGTCCTAAAAAAGCAATCGACGGTGGAAAAGATTTTGTTGGTGTTATTGATGAATTCGAATGTGACAAGTGTGGTAAGTGTATGGACATTTGTGTGAATGGCGCAATTAAGTGTGTAACCGGAAGATTACCGAAATTACCGGATGAACCAATCGCATTGAAGAAATCGAAAGACACATCTGAAACGCAGGAAAGAAAAACAAGAAAACGAGTAAAACCAAAAGCACTGTTATATAAGAAAAAAGTATCCGGTTTTACAGAAGATTCCAATAGTCAGACAGTTAAAGTGAAAGGAAATTTACCTATGAGAGAAATGAATGCAGACGTTATTATCGTAGCGGCCGGACCGGCAGGACTTGCAGCAGCAGTTACAGTTGGAGAGCATAATTTATCATCTATCGTATTTGAAAAATCAAATACAACAGGCGGAGCAGCCAATATGGGAATGGGACCACTTGGTATTGATACAAAGGTTCAGAGACGTGGATTCAATCAGATTACAGTAGAAAAAGCACTGGATCTTCATATGGATTATACTCATTGGAGAGTCGATGCAGACTTGGTTTCTACATATTTCCATAAATCAGCAGACACGATTGAATGGTTGGAAAGTATGGGTGTAGAGTTTGCCGGAGCGTTCAAATATTTCGCAGAGTCCGAGGCAACATGGCATATCGTAAAACCGGAAAACGGAGTGATTGGGCCTCGTGCAGCCGGCGGTATGATCAAAGCTTTGACAAATCGAGCAAAAGAACTTGGTGCACAATTTGAAATGGAAACAAGTGTTGTGGAGCTAATCAAAGAAGGCGATAAAGTCTGCGGAGTGATTGCAGTAGATAAAGACGGACAGCAGATTAAAGCAATGGCAAAATCGGTTATCGTTGCAACAGGTGGATTCGGAAATAATAAAGAAATGCTTGCAAAAGAATTCAATCTTCACCTTCAAGAAGACTTCTATCCATTTATGGTTCCGGGAATCGTCGGAGATGGTCTGAACATGATGTGGAAAGCAGGAGCTATGAAGTATGGTGCCGGTATCGAGGCAATTTATCAACTTCCGGATAACCTGAACTGGTTCTTGCTGGATGCAGTTCTTCGTCAGCCAAACCTTCTTATCAACCAGCTTGGAGAACGTTTCATGAACGAGGACCGTATGGGTAATACAACATTTACAGGAAATGCAATTGCATTACAGCCGGGAAATTACGCATACTGCATTATGGATGGAAATATCCTGAAACATTACAAGAAAAACGGACCGGATATCGAAGACATTGTACATCCACAGGAAGCATTCTTTGGATTCGAACAGCAGGCAGCATTGGCTGTAGAACAGGGATATGAGGCATATTTCGAAGCTGAAACACTGGATGAGCTTGCAGAAAAACTTCAGATGGATCCAGAGGTTTTGAAAAATACAGTAGACGAATACAATGAAATGTGCGACCTTCATTGTGATACACAGTTCAATAAGAATCCAAAATTCCTGCACAAGATTACAGGAAAAGGAAAATATCTGGTTGGTAAGTTCTATCTTGGAGCATACGGAACAATTGGTGGTATCCGCATTAACAAATATTGTGAAGTACTGGATGATAACTTTATACCAATCGAAGGATTGTATTCCGCAGGTTCTGATGCAAATACAATTTATGGCGACAGTTATAACTTTACACTTCCGGGAAATACAATGGGATTTGCAGTGAATTCAGGAAGAATGGCAGGAGAATCTGTGGCTGAGTATATTCAGGAACAGATTTAGAAGAAATAAAAATACAATAGATAATAGTATTTCCTGAAAAAATTAAATTTTGGGAAATATAGATGGAAAATCGCGAAATAACCTCTCTTTTCGGGAAATAGAGAATGGTAATTTCGCGATTTCTTGTTATATTTCTCGAAATCGTGTAATATAAGATTTATAAGAATGTATATTTCGGGAAACATGTGGCTGTGAAATATGAAAATAATGTGGGGGGCGTGTAAATGGAAATATATTTAAATCCAGATAGTAGTAAATTTGAAGAAGCGGTAAATTCTGCTATTTACATCGATAAAACAGGATTATTGACATACACCAATTCTGTATTGCATACGATGCAGAAGTATATTTGCATTAGCCGTCCAAGACGTTTTGGTAAGTCGATCGCAGCGAATATGATTACGGCATATTATAGCCGGGGATGTGATGCAAGACAATTATTTTCAAAATTTGAAATTGCAAAAAGCGATGAATTTGAAAAGCATTTGAATCAATATAATACGATTTCTGTTAATATGCAGGAAATTTTAAGCAGAAGCAATGATATCTGCGAACTGATTGACCGATTTAAGAGGCTGATTATTCGTGAACTTAAAGGAGAATATCCAGATGTAGATTATTTTGACGAGAAAGATCTTATTGAGTGCATGCAGGATGTATATGCACAGAAAAAGCAGTCATTTATAGTGATTATCGATGAGTGGGATTGTATTTTCAGAGAGTATAAGGAAGACAAAGAAGCACAGGAAAAATATCTTGATTTTTTGAGAGACTTATTAAAAGATAAATCTTACATTCATCTTGCATACATGACTGGAATTCTCCCGATAAAAAAATATGGAACGCATTCTGCTTTAAATATGTTTGATGAATTTTCAATGATCAATCCAGGTCCGTTAGCACGTTATGTTGGCTTTACGGAAGATGAGGTTCGGATGTTATGTGAACAGTATCACATGGACATGACAGAAATGAAAAACTGGTATGATGGATATTTATTTGAAAATGAAATATCTATTTACAGTCCGCGTTCGGTTGTAAGTTGTATGAGATTTGGAAAGATAGGAAATTACTGGAACCAAACGGAAACTTTTGAGGCTTTGAGGATTTATATAGATATGAATTTTGAGGGGTTGAAAGATGATGTTTTAAGTATGATCGCAGGAAAATCAGTACCGGTAAATATTGGAAGTTTTGCAAATGATATGGCTACATTTCATACAGAAGATGATGTTTTGACACTTTTGATACATCTGGGATATGTGTCCTATGATTATGATAGTAAAACAGTAAAAATTCCAAATAAAGAAGTTTTTACGCTATTTATCAAGAGCTTGCAGGAGGAAAAAAAAGGTAACGAGGAAGCAATGTCAATTCGAAGAGAAGTATTAGAAGAAATCATAAACCTGGCAAAAAAATACGATATAGATAAAGTTATTTTGTTTGGTTCAAGAGCGCGAGGAGATTATAAGAGAACAAGTGATATAGACCTTGCGGTAGAAGGCGGAGACGTGGCTTCTTTTTCGCTAGATGTGGAGGAAGAGACTACGACACTTTTAAAATTTGATATTGTTGATCTTGGGAGAGCAATTCAAGAAGAACTGAGGGAATCCATAGAAAAAGAAGGTAAGATAATTTATGAAAAAATATGAAAATTTTTGCGCAGCACTGCAAAACATGAAAGATATATATAAATATGATGAACCATATGACAATGTAGTTTTAACTGGATTGGTAGGTTTGTATGAAATTACATTTGAACAATCATGGAAAATGATGAAGGAACTTTTGGAAGAACATGGTTATGAAGAAGGGGCAACGGGTTCGCCTAAAATAATTTTGAAGACAGCTTATCAGGCAGGAATGATTAAGGATGAAAGAGTATGGCTTCAGGCGTTGCAGGAGAGGAATAATGTAACACATTCGTATAATCATAAGATTGCACTGGAAATTGTAAATAAAACTAAAAATGAATTTTATGATATGTTTTGTGCATTAAAAGAAGAAATTGAGAAAACATGGTTATAGCAAGACAGCCGGCGGAATTATCTGCCGGCTGTTTTGCATTCCTTACGATGTTTTGATGGTGCCATCCCATATTTCCGTTTAAATATCCGGGAAAAATGATCGACGGAATTATATCCTATCATTTCTGAAATTTTATCTAAATTATAATCCGTATTTTCTAATAAATTCTTTGACTGTTCAAGCCGAAGGTTCTGAACAACATTCGAAAAATTTTCATTGAGATACTTCTTAAATAATAAAGAGATATAAGATTCATTATAATGAAAAATCTGCGACATCATCGGCAAAGTAATTGTCTGGTAATTAGATTGCACATATTTTAACATCAACGGGAAGGAACGATTATATGTCGTATTATTGACATCACTGTATAGATGAATCGTTCTACCAAAATCTTGTAATAATTTTCCGAAAAATAAATTTAAAAGGCTGACGCAGATCATATTGCTATGATTTTCTGTACAGTTCGATTCATCGAAAATCTGTTGAATCAAATAATTAAATTCAGGTGTGTTTTCGATGTTGAAAGTAATGTAGTTTGAAGTCTCTGCATCATAAAATGTATGTGCGAAAAAGTCGGATAAAAGATTATGCTCATTCAGGAGTGTTTGAAAGGTATCCTGAAACGTACTTTTTCGAATGTTAATCGTTAAACCAAATCCGTCTTTGTCCATCTCAATGTGATGTACGGTATTAGGGGAGAGAATCTCGGAACCTTTCTTGCACCGGGAATTACAACGATATCAAGAATTGTTATGCATGCCCAGACAGCTGCATCCCGCTTTGCATTTGCAGGAATTGTGACAGGAATATTGGCCTGCGTGTCATTTGTATGGATTCAGGTAAGCAACCATAAAACAAAAGCGTAAAGTAAGAAGGAGAAGATGAGTATGAAAATTGCAGTAATCGGAGCAAATGGAAATCTTGGTTCAAGAGTCACAAGACAGGATCTGGAAAGAGGAATGACAGTAAAAGGGTTTGTTTATGCAGGAAATGTGGAAGATGAAAGAGTAGAGGTTGTAAATAAAAGTTTATTTGATGTTACAAAAGAAGACATTGCAGATTGTGATGTTATGATCAGTGCATACGGAAGTGGATTTGATGCAGATCCAACATTAAATCATAAAGCGTTCCTTAAATACATTGAGCTGAACGAAGGAACAAAACGTCATTTGATTGCAATTGGTGGCGCAGGAAGTTTATTTACAGACAGTACACATACAACATACTGTTATGAGACACCGGAGCATCCAGATTTCCTGAGAGAAATCTCAAAGAACATCAAACTTGGAATTGATGAACTTAAAAAGACAAGCAATGTAAACTGGACAGTTGTCTGCCCTTCTTCATTTTTTGATTCAGAGGGTGCGCTGACTGGAAACTATGAGATTGGAACAGAGGAACAGGTAATCTTTAATGAAGCCGGCGAGAGCAGAGTGACTTACGAAGATCTTGCAATGGCAATGTTAGATATCGCAGAGGCAGATAATTATAATCAGAAACAGATTACGGTTTTGACAAAACAAAAACATATAAAAATATGCCGGATTTTTCTAAAGAACCTACATGGAGAAGTTAAACACTGCACATTAAAATAGAATTATAAGCAATGAAAGAATGTAGTGTTGAATGGAGGAAATAGAGAAGATGAAGGCATTTATTTTTGATCTTGACGGAGTGATTGTATTTACAGATAAATTTCATTATCAGGCATGGAAGAAAATGGCAGACAGAATGGGAATTTATTTTGATGAAACAATCAATAACAGACTTCGTGGTGTAAGCCGTGCAGAGAGTCTGGAAATCATTCTGGAGAAGTATGAAGGAGAACCTCTGAGTGCAGAGAAGAAAGCGGAACTGATGGAGGAAAAGAACAATACCTATAGAGAGCTTCTGAAAACGATGACAGCGGCAGATGTAACAGATCAGGTTCGTGCTACACTCAAGAAACTTCATGAAGCTGGATTCAAACTGGCAATTGGTTCTTCCAGCAAGAATGCAAAATTTATTCTGGAAAAGGTTGAATTGTTGGATGCATTTGATGCAATTTCAGACGGAAATAATATTACACATTCAAAACCAGATCCGGAAGTATTCTTAAAAGCAGGGGAATTCCTCGGAGAGAAACCGGAAGATTGTGTTGTTGTAGAAGATGCTTATGCGGGAATCGATGCGGCTAAGGCAGCAGAAATGGAAGCTGTTGGAATCGGTGATGCATCGGGATATAATAAAGCGGATTATAAGATTCAGAAATTTGAAGAGTTGCTGAAGATTGCAGGAATTGAATAAAGGTAAAAAACAGGGCTGTGCTTTCATGGGAATCTTGTGAAAGTGCAGCCCTTGTTTTGCGTTTGAAGGAAGTTGCTGGTCTTGATTAGTCTGTTTATTCTAAAGATGAAAAATGACTGGAATCTTTTCTGTATTTTTGTGGTGATATTCCGTAATATTGACGAAAAACTCTGGAAAAATGATCTGCGCTATTATACCCGGTTTCTTCAGAAATCTTCTCAATTGAATTTTTTGTTTTCAGAAGTAAATGTCTTGCTTTTTCCATTTTTTGTTTTCGAATCATTTTTGTGAAATTTTCTCCGGTCATCTCTTTGATAATCTTTGACAGATAAGGAACAGAATAATTAAATTTATTCGATAGTTGTTCTAAAGTAATTGTCTGATAATGCGACTGTATATACCGAAGAAGTGGCGCATAGTCGGGACCGGATTCAGAACTTGAAAACTGACTGTATTCATAGGAATCCCGAAGTGCATTGACGAAAAGGAGGTTTAGCCAATATACATCACAACGATTTACATATTTATCATATCGGAAGCGCTCTAAAAAGAGATTCTTTACCAGAGTTCGTATTTCAAAAGAATCATTTGTGTGAAACACTTAATTCCCCAAAACTCTGTTATAGTTGCTATATCTTCAAATGGAAGTATGAAATCATATTCGCTTTCAAATTGTTCAGAAGAAAAAGGATAATAAAGCTTATCTATTTCGTGTAAAAAACTCGTATCATTTAATTGCTTTAAAGTTGCAAGATCGGGAATGTCAGGCGCACTTTCAGAAAAATGATGTTGTTCATACATTCTTTTCAGGAGTGAATCGAAATCAGGACTATAGTGATACTCGTTAATAAAATGGGTGATTTCGTCTTTGATTTCTTTGATTGTTATATAAAATTACATAATACCCTCCGTAAAAAATATGGCAAAGTGTTTTGATTGATAAATTAAACGTTATTAGAATTGTAACATTTTATAAAGTGAAAATAAAGAATAAATGTAGGAAAAATAATATCGGTAATCAATAGTGGGGAAAATGTAAAAATGGAATATTAAAAAATGTCGGAAATGAGGATAATTTTTACATGGAGAAGAAAAAGAGTATGTGCTAATATGAGAAAGAATTCATGAGAAGGTAACAAACATTATCATATGATAAAAGTACAAAGGTATTTTGAGGAAGGGGGAAGTAATGAGTGAAGAAAGAGTAAGATATGATGCATTTCATCCTGGAAGCTATGGCTTGACACAGAGGGAAAAAGAATACAGGCTCATGGGGGATCAGTGATTCAGATTGACGGAGTCTATTACTGGTATGGAGAAAATAAAGAAAAAACAGATGGACAAAATGGAATCTGGCACTGGGGGGTTCGTTGTTACAAATCAACGGATCTGTATAACTGGGAAGATCTTGGTCTGATTATTCCGCCAGAGCCAGAAGATCCACAGTCACCATTATATCCGAACAACTGTATGGACAGACCGCACATTATATACAACAAAAAAACAAAGAAGTATGTATGCTGGTTGAAGATTATGAATTCAGCAAATATACAGTCTGAGACGATTCTGACAGCAGATTCGATTCTTGGACCATATGAAAAGGTAAAAGTTGGATTTAAACCATTAGGAATGAATGCGGGGGATTTTGATCTGGCAGTAGCGGAAGATGGAAAAGCTTATTACTATTTTGAACGTATACATAGTGAGTTGATTTGTGCTGATTTGACAGAGGATTATACGGATGTAACAGGATATTATAGCACACATTTCCCACGAATCGCTCCGCCTTATGTGAGAGAAGCGCCGGCACATTTTATGAGAAATGGTAAACATTATTTGTTTACATCAGGAACAACGGCTTATTTGCCGAATCCTTCGGAAGTGGCAGTTGCAGATACATGGCATGGACCATATACAGTTCTGGGTAATCCGCATGTGGATGATAAGAGCGAAACTTCTTTTCACTCACAGATTTCATCTGTGTTTAAAGTTGAAGGAAAGAAAGATCTTTATATCGCATGTGCAGATCGTTGGCTGCCTGAAATGATGGATAAGCAGTATTCCAGATATAAGAGAATCTTTGAATGTATCTTTTTACAAAATGGAAAAGGAATGGAAGAATTTGAAGGGGATGAGCCAATAGTGGAAAACACATCCATTTCAGAATATGTATGGCTTCCGATAAGGTTTGATGGAGAGATGGCTTATATAGACTGGAAGGACTCATGGCGCCTGGAAGATTATCCGGATGAAGAATAAAGTTGGAATATAAACAAGATGAAAGGATGAGAAGAATGAAAAATCAATACGGAAAAAAACAGGAGAGCAGTAAAGCATTTAAATGGTTTCATGCCACTTCGGTCAGTGGTGGAGCTATGATGATATCTGCTGTCATATCAAGTTATTTTTCACCTTATATGACAGATACAATGATGATTCCAGCTGCATTTGCATCTGTAATCATGTTTATCTGTTCTTTTTGGGATGCTATTAATGATCCGATGATGGGGGTAATTGCTGACAGAACGAATACGAAATGGGGACGTTATCGTCCATATTTGATTCCGGCTCCAATCCTACTTACACTGTTTTCAACATTGTTGTGGGTAAATCCGAATTTCCCGATGGCAGGAAAAATTGCGTGGGTATTAATCTGTAACATTGGTGTTGGAATGACTGTTACAATGTACACAATGCCACAGATGTCTCTGCTTCCGGCATGTGTAAAAGGAACAGAAGAGAGAAATACGATCATTGCTATGGGGGCAGGCGTGACAGCGGTTGCATTTACAATCGCAAACACATTTACATTGCAGATCAAAGCATTCCTTGAGAGTGCACTTGGAGTGAGCAACGGCTATATTCCGATGATGCTTATCTGTGGCGGTCTTGCATGCTTCTCCTTCTGGGGACTTTTTGCGACATCAAAAGAGAAATACATCGAGAAGAGTACAGACAGAAATGCAATGCAGGATCTGAAAGCAATTTTGAAACATAAAGAACTTGCACCATATATTATCGTATGGATTATGGCCTCTATGGGATATGGTCTGATGTTTGCAAGCTCTGTTTATTACGTAATGTATTACCTTGCACGTCCGGATCTGATTCCAGTTTATATGGGAATCGTGTCTATCGGAGCACTGGTTTCCATGACAGTTCTGATGCCAATCTTCCTGAAAATATTTAAGACAGGAGAAAAAGCACTTGTTGTATCACAGACGGCAACGATTATCTGCTATGTAATTCTTCTTTTCTTCGGAAAGAGTAGCCTGATGCTTCTTTATGTAGTGACATTTATCGCAACAGCAGTTGCTTCTATGCAGAATGGTCTGGTTAACGTACTTGTAAATGACGCGATTGATTATATTCAATTGAAAGAAGGATTTTCAGCAAATGGGGTAATTTCTTCTATTAAAGGATTTGCACAGAAATGTGGTGGAACAGTTACAAACTCAGGTATTCTTGCAGTCCTTGCTGCATCTGGATACATTGCAGGAGCAATCGGACAGCAGCCGGAGAGTACACTGATCGCATTGAATTTCCTTCGTTTCGGTGCACCGGCACTGACAGGAATAATTCTTCTAATCTGCTTGAAATTTAATCCAATTGATAAGTACAGAGATGAGATTGAAGAGATGAAGAAGAAAATGACAGTAGAAGAGTAATTTTTGAAATTAAGAGAAAAAAGATCGGAGTTTATGCTGGTGATGGCATAAACCCCGATCTTTTTAGCAGGAATTCCAACAGGAAGAAACATAGGTCTTCCGATATTGTGAAAGCGTAGCATATGTTTACTTAATTAGTAAGCAGAGAAAATGGGTTGTGATCGTTACTACAATCCATTTTTTTAGTGTAGTGCCTTCCTATACTGAGCAGGTGTGCTCCCATAATATTTTTTAAAACTACGAATCAAATTCGTTGTATCCTGATAGCCAAGATATTCCGCGATCGAACTGACAGAAAGATTCGTGGAGGTCAGTAGGGAAGCAGCTTTTTGCATTTTCAGGTTTAATAAAGTTTCGCCTATCGTGTGAGAAGTCGTCTTTTTAAAAAGCTGATTGAGATAATCGGGCGAGTATCCAAAATGCTGTGCAATTCTTTGCGCAGAGGAAGTTGTATAGTTTTGTTCGATATATTGCATGATGGCAGGAAGCTTTTCTGTGATACTTCCACCGGTATTAGCTATTTTTGTGTTATAGCTATAGTCCTGAAGCAGATTCATGAAAAGGATGCTTAACTGAAGATTTAGAATCTGCTGTGAGTAGAGCGTATTGGTACAGTAGGTCAGCGAAAGCTGCTGAATCTGCTGCAGAATCATGGCATTCCCATTTGTGTGGAAGACAAGATACCGGATAGAATCGCCATCCGGGGTGAGTAGAGAGGAGAAAAAATCGCCAAGTATAGAACCATCAGGAATATTGTGTGAGAAAGCCTGTGTAAAAGTACTTGCCCGGACTCCGATATTCAGCAGAATGCTATCAGAATCAATGGTGATTGAATGTTTTTGTGCCACCGGGATAAAAATAAAATCTCCAGGCTTTAATCGGATGGTCTCGCAGGTGTCATCGACAGATAAAGTCTGTATGCTTGTGCCGGAATACTGATAACAAATCTCATAATACTGATGATCCTGAGTGGGAGAGCAAGAATAACGAGGCTGCTTCTGGATGTAAATATCATAGCCGGGAGAAAAATACTGTGGCTCTAAAAATGTTTCTGCTGTTTGAAATGTGTTTGTAGGGGATAGCGTCACATCACTTGCGCCGGTAAGACTTCTTAAGTCGATTGGCGGAATTGAAAAAGGCTGCAGAAGTTCCTCCGGAAACTCTGCGATTGGCATGAATCGATGATGTTCCAGATAATAGGAACGAAGCATATTTTCAAAAGGAGAATACCAGTGAAGTGCGTCTTCCAACGCATCAATCGTGATGGGCGTAAAGTGTTGTTTTTGTGTATCAGAATTGGAATTATTCATAAATACCTCCTGAAATTGATTTGTTATATTCAAGATATCGGAAAAAGCCGATTTTATCAAGGTAATGGTTACATATTTATAAAAAAATACACGTTATAATCGAGGTAAGCGAGATAGTTCTAAGACTCAAAATTATGGTGAGACGAAAGGAGACTGGAAATATGAAAAGGAAGAGAACTGGCATCCTTTGATGCAGAGCGTGCGGCATGGATCTGCGAGGCAGGAACTTATGAACTGGAAGCAGGAAATTCACTGGAACAAAGCAGTAGTATCGCAAAAGTAGAAATAAAAGAAGAAAAGCTCTTGAAACAGAGCAAGCACTATATGCCGACTCCGAAAGAAATTCCACTGGTAACTTTATCAAAGAAAGCAGAGCAGGAGACTTATCCAAAGGGCAGATATACGAAAATGACCGGAGAAGATTACATCACACCGGTCGTAGAAAAGGTATATGGCAAGGAGAAGAATCCGATTCATCCGGAAAAATCAGAGCGGTTGATCCAGTGGAAGGAAGTTGTAGAGAATCCAAAGCTTCTGGAAGATTTTGTCGGACAATTTACAGATTACGAACTGGCACGTATTTCCGTCTGCGCGAAAAATGGATGGGGCATGGAAGCAAAAGGAGAAGCCGGAATGCTCTATGTATCTGAAAAATATAATACACCGGAATTCGTTGTCGCAGATGGAAATAATGGTGTAAATCTGAGAATAGAAAATATCGGTTTTCCGACTTCAGTTACAGTATGTGCAACCTTTAATGAAGAGCTGGCTTACAAGACGGGAGCAACGATTGCAGAGGAAGCAAAAGAGCATGAGATCAATGAAATCCTTGCCCCGGCAATCAACCTTCATCGCAACCCATTGTGTGGAAGAGCAGCGGAGTATTTCAGTGAGGATCCACTGCTGGCAGGAAGAATGGGAGGACAGCAGAGCAGAGGTCTGGAAGAGCATGGAGTTGTAAGTTGTATGAAGCATCTGCTTGCAAATAACTGCGAATCTTCAAGACTACGTAACAACAGTATTATGGATGAGAGAACGCTCAGAGAATTGTATCTGAAAACGTTTGAAGAGGCATTCCAGGTACAGATCCCATCTACTGTTATGACGGCCTACAATGCGGTGAACAGTGTCTATTGTGCAGAAAGCGAAGATATGTTACAGGGAATCTTTGTGGAAGAACTTGGATTTGACGGATTTGTCATGACAGACTGGACATCCAGTGATACCTGCGATATCGTCAACGCAATGGCAGCCGGAAATGGCTGGATCACACCGGGCGGAATGGATGACACACAGACGATGCAGCTTGTAGAAGGTATACAGAACGGACGAATTGACCGAAAACGTCTGGAGAAGAGTGTGTATCGTATGATGAAAGTAATTTTAAAGTTTTATTAGATCCCTCAGTATAGTATGGGGTGGGACTTTTCTCCCAACTATATTTGAATTGACAGGGAGAGAAATAAACCATCTTGAGAAAGGAGAAAGAGATGAAGAAAATTAAATTTAATACGGGTTGGAATTTTTATATGGGAAGTGGAAGTGCGCTGCAGACGATGGAAGATGGAAATCCAGAAGAAACAGCAGTTACGCTTCCGCATGATGCGTCTATTCTTCGCCCGCGCGATTCAAAAGAAGCAGGTGGAAGTGGAAACGGTTTCTTTCGGGAAGAAAACTATCACTATATAAAAGAATTCCAGCTTCCGGCAGAGGATGCAGGAAAATGTGTATGGCTGGAATTTGAAGGAATCTATCAAAATGCATTTGTATATATCAATAACTCATTCGCAGGAAAAAATCCATATGGATATGGAAATTTTTATGTGGATGCTACCAAATATGTGCATGCCGGACAGAAGAATACGATTAAAGTTGTTGTAAAAAATGCAGTACCGAGTGGACGCTGGTATACCGGCGGTGGAATCTACAGAGATGTAAATATTATGGTTTCAGAACCGCTGCATCTGGCACCACAGGGAGTCCGCCTTGCGACAGTAGAGGCAGAAAAGGATCTGGCGGTGATTCGTGTAGAACTTCCGGTGGAATACCATGGTACACAAGTCCGAGAGGCTGAGATAAATTGCAGCTGATAGATGCACAGGG
>QUJA01000033.1 GCA_003480425.1 Firmicutes bacterium AM31-12AC | reverse complement strand
CGGTGTAGCCTTCACGCAGTGAAGCTGTTGGAATAAATGCGACTTTCTTATTTTCAATTTCTTCCTTTATCAGACTTCCCACACTTGAAAAGTGCGAACATAAAAATAGCTTCATCAATATTCTCCTTTATAAATTCCGATTGAGATTTCACCTGTTTTAAGAAATTTAATAACTGTTATATTTTATTATTAAATTCTTCGCAACCCCTTGAAAACACTGGATTTGTCGCAGGTGAGCTTTCCCTTATTATTTCCCTTGTGTTATATCGTCCCATCAGTGTTTATGCACTCTGATAAGGGCAAATACAAGGGCAAGAAAAATCTATAAGACAGTATAACACAAAATAAAAGTGACATGGTGAACTGATTGAAATGCTTCTTAATTTTTGCTACTACTGATTGATTAAATGATAAGGAGATGGGATACGATGAGAACAATATTTGCAGAATACAATCCACAGTGCAACAGCATTGATGTATATACTAATACGGGCTATATACTCCGTATTGATTGTTGGGAAGCAGAAAAAAATTTAAGAACCACACCTGGATCTGATTGTGCTTTGACATCGCTTGCAATCGATGAGCCATTAGAATATGCAAGGTTATATCTTGATGGGAATTTACAGATGTGGGTAGATGCTGAAGATTCATTAGAGTTATGATTATTCCAATCAAAATCTACTAGAATTTATTAAAAATTAGCTTCATAATTTAAAAGGACAGCCCTATTGCTATGAGGCTGTCCTTAAAAATACAATAGATAAACCTAGATTATTCTTGCTACTATCTGATTGTTAAATTTTCTGTATTCCATATTGCAAATCTCCCTTTTCGCAATATTTTATTAGTATGAATGCCAGAATCGCTGAAAAAACACGTGCCAATACCGTACTCCACCATATCATAATCTGTCCACCAAATAAAGGTGGTAAAACAAGCATAAATATCAGCATCAATACTGGTTCAATGAATGTAAGAATGTATGACAATCCACTTTTTTCAGTAGCATAAAATCCAGCTGTCGCTATTCTGGTAATCGCAACAAATGGTAATGACACTAAAAATATAGGTACAATTTTAGAAATCTCAATACTTACTTCATAAGAAGCTCCGAAAACCCCTCCAATATTTGCTCTGTTTACATACATGATAATTCCACCACAAACAGCAAGAATTATTGCAAAAATGTATGCCATTCTCTGAACTCCTCTCAGGCTTTCTTGATCCTTCTCACCATAAAAACGGCTCATTAAAGGTTGACTTCCATCACCTACGCCCTGCAATATGAGATATATGATACAGATAATATAGGATACACATGCATAAGTTGCAATAGCTTTTTCTCCCCCATAAGAAGCGGAGAATCGGTTTATAAACACCAATGAAATATTAGGAGTCAATGCTAGCCCAAATGGTGCAAGACCTACTCTGAATATAGCGCCACACATTTCTTTTACATTTTTTAAGGATACATACACATAAAACTTTTTATTATATAATGCGTATATGATTGCAATTGCTGCAGTCACACCCTGTCCGGCTATTGTAGCTGTGGCTGCACCTTTCATGCCCATTTCATATATCCATACAAAGATAAAATCCAGAACAATATTGGTTATGAATCCACCAACCATCGCAAACATTGACCAGAAAGAGTTTCCATAATTTCTAATGAATGGCATCATTCCAGTTCCAAGAATCTGCAATATTGCTCCAAGTGCTATAATTTTGATATAATCTGTCGCATTTGTTAATATAATTCCATCTGCTCCAAGCAATCCTAAAATTTTAGACGAAAAGGAGTAAATAATTATGGTACTGATAACACTTACTATTACAAGAAGCCACCAGCTTGTAGCAATAAATTCTTCTGCCCGTTTTCCTTTCTTTTCTGCTGCATTAATTGAGTAATAAACAGCTCCTCCCATACCAATTCCTGTTCCAAGAGCCTGAATCAAAGCCACAATCGGATATGCAATATTAATAGCCGAAAGTCCAGCATCTCCTATGGTATTGCCTACAAAATATCCATCCACTATCGCATATATTCCTGATAATGCAAATGCTATAATAGATGGAATAACATATTTAAAAAATAATGATTTATGATTCATTTTTCTTACAATCTCCTTCCTTGAAAAGTCTGATAAACAGCTCTGTATTATCATTAAGACTTTCTATATTCTCTAATCCCATTTTTTCGATTACATATATTTCTTTTGAGTGCAGTTTTTCTATGATATCTTTCGTATATTCCATTCCTGATTCTGTGAGGCATATCAGCTTATTTCTCTTGTCTGAATCATCAGATACCATATTGATGTATCCTTTTTTCTGAAAATCTTTTAGTATCGTATTTACCGTTTGCTTAGGTATATTCCATTTTTCACTTATCATTTTCTGCGTGCATCTTCCATTACTTTCATAAAATGAATACAAAGCAAAAACTCCATTTGAAGACAGTCCCTGATCCTTTGACCATTCCTCATACATTGCTGTACATTCTTTCCATAAAGCATAATATCGTTGCAACTGTATTATCATATTATTATCTTTTCTCATCTTTTTCCTCCTTAAATTAGTACGAATCCGGACTTTTGTATTATAGTCCGAGTTCGTACTAATTGTCAAGATTTATTTATATACTTTTTCTTTATATAAACAATCAATAGTCCCTTACTAAGGACAGGAAGATTATGAAATTTCCCTGTCCTCTTTTAATAATATCCTCGTTCTTCCATCCAGTCTTTCACATAACATCTGATTCCAATATAAATAATATGCGACAGTAATAGCAATACAATAAGATTTATCGGATTAGCGTTTTTAATCCATTCTCCAAAGTAAATTACAACAGCTGTACTCGTTATCGCTACCACGATACTGATGATATCCCAACAATATTTCCGGTAGATTTTTCCTACCTGATAACCAATCCCGATTATCAGCCACCCGGTTATTACGAATAAAATTGCCATGACAGTACCGGCAATCAGCCAGTACACAATCCCGGAAAGAATACTGTTAGGTATTCCACTGCTTAACTGTCCGAAAGAGTCTGCACCTGTCACAAACTCCCGAAATAAACTTCCCATTCCTTTTCCTAACGCACCGAAAAAGACGATACAGTCGTTAAGGAAAACCGGCGAAAGAATCGCAGTAAACAGTGTTGTTGTTATGCTGTACCATGCCAGTAGAAACAAGATACTTTCATAACCAATCGTCATATTTTTATATTTCTTTTCTAACTGGCTTTTACGGCTATCGCATTTTTCTTTTGCTTTCCGGTAAGCAGTACGGTCACATTTTTCACATTTCTCATAAGGCACTTTTTTCTCAACAGCTACCTCTACCGTCTTTTGGTGTGTCTGTGCATAAAGTTTTTCCTGCTCTGCTTTTTCATACTTAAATTTCCATGCCACGGCTTCTGCGTCGGCTCTTTTCCTGCTGTCTGTCTCGCTGGTCAATCGTTCCTCTGTTTGCCTTAATCTTGTCCGCAATGCTTCGATATTCTCGGCTCTGTTTTCGCTGTTCAATTTCTCGTTCAAGGTCAGCGATTCGCTTAGCTGCCTGTTTAGTTCCTGGATTGTCTGGTCTTTCTGATCCAGTTCGTCCTGCATCTGTTCGGTCATCAGCAGAAGTTCTTCCACCTGCCCGACGTTCTCTAAGTTTCTGCATTCGCTCATCGATCTCCCTCGCTTTCTCTATCTGCTGTTTAAGGTCAGCAATTCGCTGTTCTGTTTCTGCAATAAGCTGTTCTCGTTGTTCAGCTTCTGCGTTAATTCCTGCCATTGCTGATTCTCGTTTTCCAACTGTTCGATTCTGGTTTTCTGTTGCTCGATCTGTGAGAGCAGTTCTTCTGTATCTGGCAAAAGATTTAGCAGCCTGGATAATTCGCTGTTTAAGCTTTTTAAACTCTGGTTCTGCTCCTGAAAAGACAGGAGCTGCCTGTCCCGTTCCTGCAATTCCTGTACCATCTCTGCCATAAGATTCTGCTGTTCCTCGATCTGGTTTATCATTGTCTCCATCATGGGAATGACTTCCCGGCTTTCTTCTAATGTCACGCAATCGCTCCTTCCATTGTGTTAATGCACTGGATACTTTTCCAAAAGAAATCTGTATTTTATCCAGCAGTGCATTTTGTCTTTTTATGATCTGGTTTTCCTCTACTTTCCATGAAGTAGAGGATGTCTGTCCGTTTTGAAATTTCTCGTCAATTTTTCTGGCATCTGCGCCCTCATGGATCGTCGGTATCTCTAATTTTCCCTGCCTTGCATAAGAACGGTGGTCAATGTGATTTTCCGTTTTCAAATGTGCATTACAGACGTTTGCCCATTCGCTCCGCCATAGCTCACAATTTTTCGGATTGTTCCACCCGGTAGCATCGGTTAATACACGTTTCCACTGTTTGCGGTTCCTTGTCCCGACTTTCTGGACTCCATTTTCATCAAGTACGGGGATTCGGATTCCATGACGGTCAGGGTTCTTTTTATCCTGCCACCAGTCCGGATGGGATTCATCCACCACAATATTTCCATTTTCATCTCTGACAAACTCCCAATCCTTGATTTCTTTGTTACCCCATGAGTGGTCTGAATTGAATGGTCGCATCGTCACCAGTAAATGCACATGGGGATTACCATCTCCTTTATCGTGGATACTCCAATCCGCACACATTCCCTTATCTACAAAGGTCTTTTGAATATATTCAGTTGTATAATCAATCTGTTCCTGTCGGCTCCATTCTTTCGGAAGTGAGAACTCAAATGACCTGCCGAGTTGTGCATCTGAACTTTTTTCTATCCTCAAGACTTCATTCCATAAACGCTGCTTCTGAAAAGTAAGTTTGAATTTTTCCAGTGCAGCATTTTGGTTATCTGCCCTTTTATATCGGACAGATTTCTGGAACCGTCTGATATTTTCAGCAGGTACATTCTGCCATTCCTGTGGTGCATTTTCACACATCAGCAGGCTGGTATAAACGACTTCTTTTTTTGAAGTATAGTAGCTGATCCTGCCTGTTTCTTCATTTTTCATCACATCGCCATTGAGATAAGCAGACGCCGATATGATGGATTTTCCTTTGCTGCGTCCAACAATCTTTACTGTATAATGAAAAATCGCCATGCTCCGTTTCCCCCATTCTGCCGTATCCGGCTTTGATTTCCGGCAGGTAACGTTTTTCCTAAAAGAAAATGGTATCTGCCGGAGCACCCTCTGCGTAAGAGTGCCCTGTGCATAACAGCCTGCATGGAATGTGCCCCTCTGGCGAAGAGTGCCTCCTGCGGCATGAGCAGGTCTGGCTGAAAGCCCCGCCGACGGAACGAGCCCGGCAAGCGTAAGCGCAGACCGGTTGCCACCTGTGGCAAACTTATACGGACGACCTCTGGTTGTCCATAAGTGCGCCCTTCATAAAAAAGCAATGAAGGGAATGGAAACTCCACTCCCTCCGGCATTACACTTCCTCCGTATTTGCAACTGGCTCTTTCTGCATTGCCTTTGAGAAGAATTTCCCATTTGCTTCCTGCCTTTTTAAGAAGCCGATCAGCTTTGGGATATCATCTTCCTCAATCGCAGAACCCAGTACCGATTCCACTGCACCGCCAATCTGGCAGAGCCTGTGTGTCCGTTTTTTGGTTTCCACATCTTTCTGACGTTTCTTCAGTTCCCGTTTCTGTGCTGCATACTGTTTTGCTTTCTCAAGGCTTTCCTGTTCTTTCTTTTCCAACTGGAGCATACGCTCCTCATAACTCTTTGTTGATCTTGCCATAAATATCATCGTCCTTTCTTTTTTTCCAAACATAAGTTTCCTGTTGTCTGTCAGACGAAGTACATGGTATAATCTGCTTGCGTGTAGGTATATCATGACTCCGGTCTGATAGAACCTTTGGCGGTTTCTTCGGGAACCGCTTTTTTAAGTTGAACCGTTTCTTGTGACTGCTTTCACATTTCCCTTATCCCTCAAGTCCCTGCCCTCGTTGGCTTCCATAAAAAGTTCCAGCATATCCGTTTTGATCAGGACTTTTCTCCCAACCTTCAATACCGGAAGTTTCTTCCACTCTACCAACTTTCGCAGGGTGTTCCTGCCAATTCCCGTATAATCAGCAGCTTCCTCAATAGATAAGGCAATCTTTCTTTGCGTCATATGACCACCTCCTTTCGAATTGCATTATGCAATTTCATTTGTGCTGTCAGTATAGCGTGTTTATATTGCTTTGTCAAGCATTATGAAATTTTGCTGCTTTTCTTAAAATTGCATATTGCAATATATTTTGTTGCGTGGTATAGTAATGACATACCGAAAAAGGAGGCACATCAGCATGAAAGATAAAGAACTACGCAAGCTGATCGGCAGCAGGGCAAAACAGCGCCGTCTGGAATTAAATCTGACACAGCCTTATGTCGCAGAGAAGATGGGAGTTACCGCTTCCACAATCCTGCGTTATGAGAATGGTTCGATTGACAATACCAAAAAGATGGTACTGGAAGGTCTTTCGGAAGCACTTCATGTATCGATTGAATGGCTCAAAGGGGAAACCGATGAATATGAAACTGATATTACGGATAAGAAAGAATTGCAGATTCGTGATGCGATGGGCGACATTCTCAAACAGTTTCCTCTTGACCTCAATAAAACAGAAGACGCTTTTTCTAAAGACTTACTGCTGTTAATGTTAAAGCAATATGAACTGTTTCTGGATTCGTTTCAGTTCGCCTGTAAAAATTACAAAGGCAGTACCAAAGATGCGGACATTGCCAAAGTAATGGGATTTGAATCGAAAGATGAATATAATGAGATTATGTTTCTCAGGGAGATCACACATACTGTCAACGCATTTAATGATATGGCAGATGTTGTAAGGCTCTATTCAAAGAAACCGGAAGCGGCAGAACAAAGGCTTGCAAATCTTTTATCCGAAGTTATGTATGACGATTCTGAATCGGTATAGTAAGATAATCGGAGTTATGATACAATGAGCGCAAGCGAGTCAAGCTGTTTACAGATTTGACGAGCGGCGAATTGGCTTATGGACTTGTCCATAAGATGCCTACACGCAAGAAGCATTTCAGCAGTTCCGATTGTCTGATATCGAAAGGAGACATACGATTATGGCAAAAGGATCTGTTAGAAAAAAAGGAAAAAAATGGTACTATCGTTTCTATGTAGAAGATGCAAGCGGTAAAATGGTTCAGAAAGAATACGCCGGAACCGAAAGTAAAAGTGAGACGGAAAAGCTTCTCCGCAAGGCACTGGAAGACTACGAAGATAAGAAGTTTGTTGCAAAGGCAGATAATCTTACCGTAGGGGAACTTCTGGATATGTGGGCAGAAGAAGAACTGAAAACTGGGACACTCAGCAACGGTACAGTGGAAAATTATCTTGGTGCAATCCGATGTACCAAAAAACACCCGATTGCAGACCGCAAACTGAAAACAGTTACTGCCGAACATTTACAGGCATTTCTTGATCTGCTTACATTCGGTGGTGAGTTTCCAGACGGGAAAGTAAAAAAGGGATACAGCAAAGATTATATCCATTCTTTTTCCGCAGTGTTACAGCAGTCATTCCGTTTTGCAGTATTTCCAAAACAGTTAATCAGTTTCAATCCGATGCAGTATATTAAGCTGAAAAAGCAGGCAGAGGAAGTTGACCTCTTTTCCGATGATGAAGTGGAAGAAGGTACACAGCCGATTTCACATGAGGATTATGAACGGCTTATCCAATATCTGGAAAAGAAAAATCCACCTGCTATTCTTCCGATTCAAATTGCGTATTATGCCGGGCTCCGTATCGGGGAAACCTGTGGTCTTACATGGCAGGACATTAACCTTGAGGAACAATGCCTGACCATAAAACGCAGTATCCGCTACGACGGCATGAAACACAAAAATATTATCGGACCAACGAAACGGAAAAAAGTAAGGATTGTTGATTTTGGAGATACGCTGACTGAAATACTGAAAGCTGCCAGAAAAGAACAGCTCAAAAACCGGATGCAGTATGGCGAATTATATCACCGCAATTACTACAAAGAAGTGCATGTGAAAAACAGGGTATATTATGAATACTATCATCTTGACGGAACACAGGAAGTCCCGACAGATTACAAAGAAATCTCCTTTGTCTGCCTGCGACCAGATGGCTCTTTGGAACTGCCGAGTACACTCAGCATTGTATGCAGATCAGTGGCAAAGAAGCTGGAAGGATTTGAAGATTTCCATTTTCACCAGTTGCGTCACACTTATACCAGCAATCTGCTTTCCAATGGAGCTGCACCGAAAGATGTACAGGAACTGTTAGGACACTCTGATGTCAGTACCACAATGAATATTTACGCTCACTCAACAAGAAAAGCAAAACGGGATTCCGCAAGACTTCTTGATAAAGTAGCGAGCAATGCTTAACTAAAAATTTCCCTTATTTCCCTTGCGGATTCCGCATAAGGGCAAAAATAAGGGAAAATACATATCATTTCACTATTTAATGGGCTGAAAAGCCTGTAAAATAAGGAAAGTTCAGGAAATCTCTCCACAAATTTCGATTTGTTTTTCTCTGGATTTCATATTATACACCAAAATTGTGAATATTTCTACCCGCCGTCTATTGACCTCAATTTTGAGGAAAATAGGCGGCTTTTTTTCGTTCAGAAAAAATTTTTTCAAGAAATTTTTTCAAAAGTAGCGATTTTGGGTGTGCATTTCATACACCTTTGTCCAAATGAGTGAAGGGGTTCATTCCGGATAGCAAAACCGGAAGCCTTTTCACTTGAAAATCGAATAAGTCATTCACTAAGCCTTTATTTCTGATGATAGCCACTTTAGCAGGTACGCCGTGATTTCTGTATTTCAGAATAGCGAGAACTCCGGCTATGAGTATCGGGTTGCCCCTGATATGGCGATGACAGTCAGAATGATAATGATACTTCTCTACGGAGCTGGCGGAGTACCCGGCAGAGGTTAGAATCCTATGATACAGATAAGCAGTCTGTTCCTTAGTGACTTCCCATAAGCATTTTGCTTGGTTGAAGAGAAAAACATCCGCAGAATCATTGACGGAGTTTATGAAAAGCCTGTATATAGTAATTTACTAAAGGAATATGTTCCGGCTAATCCTGAAAAAGTAGCGTATGCTATTGCCAGAAGTTTTCGCTGGACCATTGCACCATGCGGAGACGTAGCATTAAATAAATTAGGACTATCCACGCAGGTTCCTGTTGTCTGGTCCTATATCAATGACGGGCCATATAGAAAGTTTTCATGGGATAATATCACGCTGTCTTTTAAACATCGTGCAAATCGTGAAATCTCATTTATGTCTGAGACAACCACTTTGGTTGTTGAGGCATTAAAGACATTGGGGAAGGATTGTGTTGATGATGGTATTATTTTAAGTTTGAGAAATAGATTGCCTAAAGAAGAGAAGAAAAAGATGTTAGAGGATGCAACAGGTGTAAGCGAATGGATATATATAGTAATCAGAAAGGTGTGTGCTGAATAATGAAAGAAGTTGCTAAATTACAGACAAAAGACGGAACTGAATTATTTCAAGCCACTGCAATTTCTATGGGAATGCAGCCTAATGTAATAGAGAAAGACTTTTGGGTATGTTTTATGCTGGACCATCTGTTTCATGATTGTAAGTATAAGGATGCATTTGTTTTCAAAGGTGGGACAAGTTTATCTAAATCGTATCATGTTATCGAAAGATTTTCCGAGGATATAGATTTGATTTTGGACTGGCGAAAAATAATTAATGACGAGGTGAATCCTTGGGAAGAAAGATCAAAAACCAAGCAGGATTTGTTCAATAAGCAGATTAATTCGAAAGCAGCAAAATTTTATAAAGAGGAATTGATCCCCAGTTGAATATAGAAATGAAAGAAAAGCTGGGGGATGGAGAATGGATTTCGGTTGATACAGAAGATGAGATGGTGGTTAATTTTTATTATCCGCAGATATTTGAGGCAGAGTATTTACGTCCTTGTGTAAGATTGGAAATTGGACCATTACGGTAGTGTTCTTTATCAAATATTTAAGTACACTGGGCTTTTCTGCAACCAATGATATATTTGCGGAAAATGCGTGGTATTTCCGAAATGCACTTGTCTGTGCAAACTATACGAACCTGCAAAAAGGTATTCACGAAACAACAGAGTATCTGGAAGCATTTCTCAGAAATCTGCTTTTGAACGAGAAAAATGAGCTTCATAATCGAAATCTTCATATAAGTGGATTTTTGAACGAAGAAAAGTGGACATTGGGGATGCAAAAGTGGATATTGAGAGTGCAAAAGTGGACATTCGAAACAGAAAAGTGGATATTGAAAGTGTACTTTCCGAAAAAGGTAGAGATTTCTCGGTAAAAACGACGATTCATATCCATAGACTTTTTGAAAAGTTTGGTTTCGATGAGGTGTTTGGAAGAAGTGCAGTTATGGAGCTTCTTGAGCTGAAAGCTTCAGGTGCCTCAAAACTTCTTTCCAATTTGGTAAAGGCAGATATTATTGAACCGGTATCCGGTCACGGAAAAGGAAAATATAAATTTAAGATGTAATTTATAAGATTTTGCTTAAAATTGTCGACACAGTGTGTAGACAATCTTCAGCAGCAGGACAGAGAAAATAAGAAAACAGAAATAACTTAAAAACTTTGCTTTTAATATTGACTGAGTTAAAAAGAAATAAATTGAGTTAAAATGTGCGGAGGTGTTAGCAAATTACGTTAGCTGATAAAGTGTATAGGCTCAAAAGGGAAAGTGACCTTTTGGGCCTTATTTTGTGTTATTTCTCAAAAAATGGGAATTATAAAGATTTAATTCTTTACTATGGATGTGTATTGTAAAAAATTATTTTGCTATACTGACAATATCAACAGAAAAGGTGGATATTCGAGAGGTGATCAGATGAATGCAGCACAGAGAATACGATTAATTCGGATAATAGAAAAGATTGAAAAAAATCCGGAATTCAGTAACAAGCTTGGAGTGAAAAATACATTTGATTTTATATCAGATAAACAGAAAAAAATGAATCATTCGCAACTGGATGAGTGTTAGAAGGAGAAAAAAGATGTTATCATTATTATTTACTATTTGTATGATTTGGTTTATTGGAAAATTTTTTATATTTGGCTTAAAAGCATCCTGGGGAATCATGAAATTACTTTGTACGGTTATTTTCTTTCCAGTGATATTAATTGGAATGGTGGTAGGCGGATTAATGTATATAGCTTTTCCGTTATTGATCATTGGTGGAATTATCGGACTTGTAACTTCACATTCATAAAGAGTCAGAGAGGTGTTTTTTATGGGATATGATATTGAAAAAGAAAAAAGAGAAGCAATTGAAGCTGGACGTAGAGCCTTAAATAGTCTTAGTACAGCAAAAGAAAATCTGAACAGTGCAAAAACTGGGGTCTGGTAGATATGTTTGGCGGAGGATTTTTCAGTACGATGCTAAAACATTCTAAAATGGATCACGCAAAGCAGAATATGGAACAGGCAAAGTATGATCTTCGTAATTTCAGCAGGGAATTAAATGATGTAAATATGGCATGTGATTTACATATCGATACAGGAGATTTCCTTTCATTTGCGGATTATTTTTTTGATGGATTTGTTGTGGACTGGATGGTCCAGGATCGAATCAATACTGCAAAAAGGCAGGTAGAAGAAGCTATTCGAAGAACGGAAAGTATCGTCAATCAATTACAGCGTATGTAAAGAGAAGGGCAATGAATCAGAAATGGTTCATTGCCCGTTGTGCGCTATGGATTATTTTAATTTTTCTTTTTCTGCATTTAGAAGTTCAAAATTGAGGCCCTGTTCACTGGCTGTCTTATCTATCCAAAGATTCAAAGAGTCTATAGCTAAAGAAATTTCATCTAGTTTTTTGCTGATAAAAGCAAAATCCCTCATCTCATCGTCGCTGATCTTACCATCACGGGCTATTTGAATCAGCCGACCGGTAAGAGGGGTGATTTCATTTAGACCGGCAATGGTTTCCAGGATGATATTTGACAAATCAGTTACTTCTACCTCTGGAACATAGCGGTGACCTATTTCACATTTATGTGAGCAATAATAATTGCAGAGGTCTGGTCTCTTATAAGCATCAGCCATTTGAATGATATCGTAAGGTGTAGGTTCCTGCATTTCATATTCAAATTTTTCGATTTTAGAATCAGAAACAGCAGTCATTTTTTCGCTGGCTTCTGATCTGGTAAGACCGGCTTCTTCCCGGCAAATCTGATAAATTGTTTTATTTTCTCTTGTAGATTGTTTCCCCATGAGAATAACCTCCCAGTATATCGCCGAACATGAGGATTATCAGGTGTTAAGTCCACATGCTGTGCGTGTATTTCCTCTATGGATTTTATTATACTTGAAGCATCAAGAAACAACAAGCGTATTGTTAAAAGCAATTGGCAATGAAAGGTTTTAACACGGGTGATGGTTACATGGGATTGGTAGATGGTAAATATATCTTGTTTGCCAGTGAATCCGATTACTATGAATAGTATCAAAATGATTCGTATATATTTTGCGGTAGCAGGGATGATGGGATTGCAATATGCCTGTCAGAATACATTTCTTGCATTAGGAAATGCGACAGTTTCAATTTTTCTTGCTTTATTAAGAAAGGTGATATTGCCGTTACCGCTTATTTTTATTTTGCCTCACGTCTTACCCTGACAGGTGAAAGCTGTTTTTTGGGCAGAACCGTTTGCGGATATGATTGCAGTAACAGTTACAGGAATTTTGTTTTTTAGGAAATATGGGAAAAGCCTATGTAAAAAAATGGCACTAATTAAGAAAATTTATTTAGTAGAAACGCAGCAGAAGCACTGATCAGTTAATCTGAGAGGTGCTTTTTTCGTAGACATACAGGGCAAAATGCCATCACCGAAGGTGATTTGGAATGCAGTTTGACTAAGTTACTGTGAACGGAGTGCACAGTAACTGAATACTTTCAAGTATAGGAGTAAGTAAAAGTAGATTGACAGATAATATAGAAAAGCGTATTATAACAATAAGAGGTGGGATTTCCCACACAAATGCTTGCGTAGGAGGTGTTGATAATGGAAGCAATGAAAGATTATGTTGCCCATCTGGATAACAAAAAAAGAATTACTCTCAGAGGAGCTGCTTATCAGTATTATAATGTCAAAGAATACGGAAATGGCTGCATTATTCTGGAACCTCGGGAACTGGCAGTGCCAGAGAGCATTTCAGCCAGAACTCTGGCAGATATGGATCGTGCAGTAAGTAACTTTAAGAGAGGCGATGTTTCCCCGGCTATTGACCTGTCAGATTTTTAAAAGGAATAAGAGATGAATTTTAATATACGAATGGGAATTCCTGAAATGTAGGAACTTTGGTTAGATCTGCAGGAGAAATATCGTTCCGGTAATATAAAAAAGAAGGAAGAACAGTTGTATAAAAAATGGAGAAAGGCTTTAAAGCTGTTGTCGGCTGATCCTGGTTATCCGAGTCTTCAAACCCATGAAATAGAGCCATTATCCAGACGTTATGGAATGAAAGTGTGGCAATCATATCTGGAAAATAAAACCAGTGGCGCAATGAGAATGTACTGGGTTTATGGACCAGACCAGAAAGATATTACAATTATCGGACTGGAACCACATCCGGAAGATAAGAAAAATGGCGCATACGACCGAATTTCACTGTCGGATTTGTAGAATAAAACTGAATATGGAACAAAAACACGAGCAGTTAGTCTATGAAAAATAGGTTAGCTGCTTTTTTCGTGCAAAAAAAGGAGGTGCCGTGTATGGGATATGCACGTAAAGATGTACCGTTTTACCGAATAGACGGGACGTACTTCATTTGATGAAAAACTAAAAAAACAGCGATTTACATCAAACTTACATCAATTGATGCAGAAATCGATGCAAGCAAGAAAAAATCGCATAATTAGTATAAAGAGTGGGCAATTCCAATCGGAGTTGCCCATTTTTAAAACAAACAGAAATACAAACTTGAATTGAAAAAAATGGAATTTACCTATTAAGACATATAAACTGTTGACAATAAAGCTCCTATATAGTATATTTTTAATAAACTACTATATAGGAGCTTTTGTATGGAAATGAATGGAGGATTTCTTGTCACCAAAATAAAACAGCTTGGAGACCGGATTTTCGAGAAGATTCTCAGTGAAAAGAATATTGATGCGTTTAATGGAGCCCAGGGGCGTATTCTTTATGTGCTTTGGCAGGAGGATGGTATCTCAATCAGGTCACTCTCGACTAAATGCGGATTAGCGATAACATCTCTTACTACGATGCTGGAAAGAATGGAAAATCAAGGGTTGATAAGCCGTGTTCAGTCTGAAACGGACAAAAGGAAAACACTCCTGTTTCTGACTGAGAAAGCACATGCCTTAAAGGGCGAGTACGATTCTGTATCTGATGAGATGGGCAGTATTTACTACAAAGGTTTTTCAGAGGAAGAAATTACCCGGTTTGAGGAATGCCTCGACCGCATCAGAAAGAATCTTGAGGAGTGGCAGAAGTCATGAGTATTTGTATCAAAGATCAGATTCAGAACATGAATATCGTCATTGGCTGCACAGTGGGGTGTGCATATTGCTATGCCCGCAACAACGTGAAACGCTGGCATATGATAGATGATTTCGCTGACCCTGAATTCTTTCCGGGTAAGCTCAAGATGATGGAAAAGAAACGTCCGCAGAACTTCCTTCTTACCGGCATGAGCGATCTCTCCGGATGGAAGTCGGAATGGATAGACGAGGTATTTGCAAAGATCCGTGAAAATCCACAGCATCAGTTCCTGTTCCTTACCAAGCGACCTGATTTGCTGGATTTTGATACCGATCTGGAAAACGCATGGTTTGGCGTTACGGTGACGAGGAAAGCAGAACTGTGGCGTATCGACGCCCTTCGGAAAAACGTCAGAGCAAAACATTACCATGTTACCTTTGAGCCGTTATTCGACGATCCCGGCACAGTTGACCTTTCCGGAATCAATTGGATCGTTGTGGGCACCATGACCGGAGCTCAGAGCAGGAAGATTCATACGGAGCCGGAATGGGCATGGTCTCTGACGGACCAGGCACATAAGCTCGGCGTTCCGGTGTTTATGAAGGAAGACCTTGTCCCTATCATAGGGGATGAAAATATGATTCAGGAAATGCCGGAAGAATTTAATAAAGTGTTAGAGGTACAGAAATCATGGAAGAAGTAATAAATGGAATCCTCATTCGTGAGGTGGAAACAAAGAACATCATGACTAAGTCTAGTCTGCCGGTAGGCGGTTACTCGGTCAATCCCTATGTGGCTGTACACATGCCTGCAAGTATTGCTATGCTTCTTTTATGAAGCGCTTTACCGGGCACAAGGAGGAATGGGGCACTTTCCTTGATGTGAAGCATTGGCCGGAAATTAAAAATCCGAAGAAATATGCCGGACAGCGGGTGGTCATCGGTTCTGTGACAGATGGCTACAATCCACAGGAGGAGCAATTCGGGAATACCAGAAAACTTCTGGAGCAGCTGATCGGCAGTGACGCAGATATTCTGATCTGCACAAAGTCGGATCTTGTGGTACGGGATATTGATTTGCTGAAGAAGCTTGGACGTGTAACCGTTTCATGGTCGATCAACACACTAGATGAAAATTTCAAGAACGATATGGATTCTGCTTCGAGCATTGAGCACCGTATCGCTGCTATGAAGCAGGTATATGAGGCAGGTATCCGTACAGTCTGTTTCGTATCCCCGGTATTCCCCGGTATCACGGATTTTGAAGCAATCTTTGAGCGGGTAAAGGATCAGTGCGATCTGTTCTGGCTCGAAAATCTCAATCTTCGAGGCGGTTTCAAAAAGACAATTATGGATTATATCGCCGAAAAATATCCTGATCTTGTACCACTTTACGACGAGATCTATAACAAGCATAACCGCAGCTACTTTGAAGCACTTGAAGTAAAAGCTGAGAAAATGGCTAAGAAGTATGATTGTGCCTTTGTGGATAATGAAATGCCTTATGGCAGAGTCCCGCAGGGGCATCCGGTGATCGTAGATTATTTCTATCATGAGGAAATCCGTGGAACAGAGAATACCGGAAAAAGAAATCGCTAACTTCAAGTTTGTAGAATTCAAAAATTTAATATGAAATGTGAGATAGAGCGTATGGAATAATCTATACGTTCTATTTTTGCCTTTTTGAAAAAAGTGATTAAAAAACTATTGACATTTGTTAAAGGTTTTTAACTTCCCTGATTTTAAAATAATACCGATCAATAATATCCTGCAATGTAATGGATTTCATTTTATCATCTACCATATTTTGAATTTCATGATAGAAGTCCCCAATAGCGAATTGAATGTTGATACCGATTCCACAATCAGGATTGGTATCTGTGTCCAGGTGAAGCAGCGGCTTATCGCCCTCTACGGCTCGGTAGATGTCATACATATTGATTTTATCTGCCGATTTTGCAAGAGCGGCATTCGCATGACCTTGTGTGTTGACAACAATGCCTGCATTTTTCAGGGTTGCCATAAGCTGTCTGACATAAGCCGGGTTTGTCTTGATACTTTCTGCAATTTTTGTGCTGGAGAGTTGTTCTTCATCTCCAAGAGCAATAAATATAAGAATATGAATAGTGTCACTAAGCTTTGTGGAATATTTCATTTGTCACCTCGAACTTTCTTCTTGCAATTTTTAAAATTACATGATAATATGATTTTAATGCTTGATGTAAATTTAATTTTAACAAGTAAAAAAATAAAAGTCAAGCGAAATAAAAAGTGTGGAATCTGATATAAAAAAGGAGATAAAGTGGTGTATGCAAAAGGAGGAACAAGTCAGTTTTCTGGCAGAAAAAATCCGTCAGGCAGATGCCGTTTTGATAGGCGGTGGTTCTGGTCTTTCCAGTGCGGCGGGATATAACCATTATCATTGGCTACCCTATATGGAGGAATGTTTACAAGATTTCAAGGAGTGGTATGGACTGAAATCTCCTTTTGACGGTTTTTACTACTGTTATTCATCGCCGGAACAACAGTGGGCATATTATGCACGTTACATACAAAGTATGTGGGATGCACCTACAGGACAGCCATACTATGACCTGCGTGATATTGTGGCGGAAAAAGAAGTCTTTGTTTTAACAACCAATATAGATATGCAGTTTGAACGGATTTTTCAGAAAGAAAGGATTTGCGATTATCAAGGTAGCAGCGGCTATCTTCAATGCAGTCAGCCTTGCCATGACCAAATTTATTCCAATGTAGAAATGATTCGCAGGATGAACGAAAATATCCGGGAGCTGCGTGTTACTTCCGAGCTTCTGCCAAGATGTAATGAGTGCGGGAGAATCATGGTTCCCTGGGTAAGGGATGATACATTTTTGGAGGGGAAAGACTGGAAGGAAGGTGTAAGGCGATATGAGAATTTCCTAAAAAAATATCTCATGAATGGAACAGATAAGAATGTTGTACTGCTGGAGCTGGGGGTTGGTGAGATGACACCCAGTATTATTAAACTCCCTTTTTGGGAAATGACATACAAAAATGAAAAAGTGTTTTATGCCTGTCTGAATCAGAAGAAATCCTCAACTCCAGAACATATAAAAGACAAAGGCATTTATATAGCAGGAGATTTGGCAGAAACCCTGCGGGATTTAAAAGAAAACATAGTGGGAAAGGAAAAGTGATGAATATGAATGTATATCAAGAGATAAGTCAAATCATCAAAGAAGCAGATGGTATTTTGATTGGAGCCAGTAATGGTTTGTCTATCGCAGAGGGATATAATATTTTTGCAGATGACGCATGGTTTCAGGAAAATATGGGAGATTTCAGAGAAAAATACGGACTGCGTTGTGTTTTACACGGATTTTCAGTGCCAATGAAGGTAGAAGAAAAGTGGGCGTTTGTAAGCAGACTTGTTAAGGCAAAAGCTATGCAGGATGAGCCGAGTGAGATTATGAAAAACATCTATGCACTAGTAAAGGATAAAGAATATTTCGTAGTAACTTCCAATGCGGAAGATCATTTTGTGCCGGCAGGTTTTGAGGCAGACCGTGTTTTTGAAATGGAAGGGAAATTAACCCAGATGCGGTGCAAGAACAGATGTCATGACGAGGTCTATCCTAATCAAAAAGCAGTTCTCGCCATGACAGAAGAGGAAGTAAACGGAAGAGTACCCAAAGAGTTACTGCCGAAATGTCCAAAATGCGGTGGAGATATGGAAGTAAATTGGGGTGAGATGTCCTCATTTACAGAAACGAAAAATTGGAAGGAAAAGGCTGCCCGCTATCAAGAATTTATTCAGAATTTACATGGAAAGAAGCTGGTAATTCTGGAATTTGGCATTGGCTGGAGAAATCAGATGATTAAAGCTCCTTTGATGCAGCTTGCAGCAGTAGAACCACAGGCAAGATATATCACATTTAACAAAGGCGAAATTTACATTCCAGAGGAAATCAAAGAAAAATCCATCGGTGTGGATGGTAATCTTACGGAAGCGTTAAAGGAAATCAGAGAGGGAAGGATAGACTAAGTAAAGTGGTTAAAGATATTACAGTTGTGAGATAGGAGAATGAAAAAAATGAGCTGTTATGAAAATTTGGTAATGAAAACACAAATGAACTATTCCAGACACTATAGTACCTATGCATCCGGTGGTACTGCTGTAGTGTTGAGCAAACAAAAACCACTTCCTTATGAGGAACAGATTCAGGAATTTGTTCGCAGAGTGCAGGAGGCAGAGTGTATCATAGTAGGCGGAGCATCCGGTTTATCAGCGGCTGGAGGTGGTGACTTTTATTATAGTGATACCTCTTCTTTTCGTGAGCATTTTGGAAAATTTGCAGATAAGTATGGATTCAAAGGTGCTTTTAGCGGCATGATGCATCGGTTTTCTACAAGAAATGAACACTGGGGATATGTGGCAACCTTTTTAAATACTACACAAAATGCCCCTATCAGAGAACCATATCTGGATTTGGATAGAATCTTGCAGGGAAAGAATTTTCATATCTTAACGACTAATCAGGATACACAGTTTGTAAAGATTTATCCGGAAGAAAAGGTCAGTGAGATTCAGGGAGATCATCGTTTCTTCCAGTGTTCTCAGTGTTGTCAGGATGAAACATGGGATGCCGTACAACCTGTGGCAGATATGATTGCGGCTATGGGAGAGGGGACAATGGTGCCGGATGAACTGATTCCTCGCTGCCCTCATTGTGGTGCGGAAATGTTTCCGTGGGTAAGAGGATATGGGAATTTTCTGCAAGGGAAAAAATACGAAGAAGAATATGAGAAAATCTCAAAATACATTCAAAAGAACAAAGATAGAAAAATTCTCTTAATAGAACTTGGAGTAGGACGCATGACACCGATGTTTATACAGGAACCATTTTGGGAACTGACAAACAGTTTGAAAGATGCATATTATATCTCCGTAAATTCAAAATATCAGTTTTTGCCGGAATTCATTGAAGATAAGGGGATTGCTATTTTGGGAGATATAGGAACAGTGTTAAAAGATTTGTGGAAAGTAAAAGAGGAAAGTGCATTTGTATAGGATACTTGTTCTTGATATTCCAGGTGAACCGGAATTGAATCGTCTGACAGACTTTTTTAAAGTTTTAGGCAATCCTACACGGGTAAAAATTCTGTTTCGCCTGTTCCAATCAGAAAATTGTGGAAGGACGAAGAATAGAAATTGACTTCTTGTTATACGAAAATTATAATGTGGAGGGATATTTTCCAGCATATCATATGAATAAAACAAGTTGGATAACAGTTGCACTTGATGGCAGTGTTCCTGATGATGAAGTTAAATTGCTTTTGGATATTTTTATATTTGCATACCGAAAATGTACAAGTTGATACTATTTTAACTATCTGCTCATTAATTGGTGGTTCTGCAGGAATATTGTTGGCGATACTGCTATTTGATCGTAAAGCTGTCAAAGACAATATGATGTCAAGAGTGTTTATCGCATGTGTATTTGTGATACAAGTTATAATATTATTGATGGTAAAAGGACATCATGCAGATCACATAACACTGGCATTTTGGGAGTTTTTTGCAAAATATAAAATATTACTGATATACTTAGCAGTTATCAATTTTATTGCTTTCGCAGCTTATGCGGTGGATAAAGTTAATGCAGCCAAGCATCGTTCAAGAATTAAAATTGTAACATTACTAGGTTTAGCATTTGTTGGTGGTTCGATTGGCAGTTTATTGGCAATGTATTTATTACGTCATAAAACAAGGAAAGATTATTTCACTGTTGGTGTTCCATTAATAATGGTAATGCAAGTAGTGGTGATTTTTTACGCAATGAATGCAGGATGGTAACATAGAGTATCTTTTGACGATGGATTAAGCTCTTGCCATGAGGGACACAAAACGTGAGTTTCTAAATTCATTGGATTATTGGTAGTTGTCTTGATATATAAGACAAAAAGTAAAACATAATTGACATTATGAAAAAGAAGTGTTACTTTATAAATGGAGGTGAACATAAAGTGGCAAAAAATATTGCGATAAAAGTGGCAAGGGCTGAAAAGGATATGACACAAAAGGTCTTAGCAGAAGCTGTTGGTGTTTCAAGGCAAACCATAAATGCTATTGAAAAGGGAGAATATAATCCTACAATAAAACTGTGTCGTAAAATTTGTCGTGTATTAGATAAACGTTTGGATGATTTGTTCTGGGAGGATGAAGAGGATGAAAATTAGGAAAATGAAAAGTAATTTAGATGAACGCCAGGAACTAAAACTTCTTAAAATTGAACATAATGGATGTTGGATTGCTTTTTGGGGCTTGCTGATTGTAATGTTAATACAAATGATAGTTGGGAATGACAGTATCAAGAATCTTGCCGGAGAATGGGTTGTATTTATGAGTCTTGCATTATATCTTTCAATTGATTGTGTGCGCAATGGAATTTGGGATAGAAAATTGAAACCGAATCTCAAGACAAATATCATAGCCAGTAGTATTGCGGCAGTGTTGACAGGGATTATATGGTTTAGTGTTTCCTATCGGAATTACCATAAACTTATTGGCTCAATTGCAACTGGAATTATTATGTTTGTGCAGGTGGAAATCTTATGTTTATTAGTATTAATGATATTTTCTAAAATATATAAAAGAAGAGTACAGAAACTTGAGGAAGATGATTGATATATGAAGTAGAAAGTTGTGGAGAAATTTATAGTATGAATGATAAATGCGTAGTATTAAACGCAAAGAAAATGAATTTTATACTGGAAGCAAGGAAGAAAGAGAAATTGTATTGATTCCTGCATGTATCGGTATCAACTACCTTGGAAAATTATTTGCTTCCGTATTAAAATCGCCATTGTGGTTAGATTCAATAACATTTAGTTAAGAAAAAATCAACATTATTTTAAATTAATACTTGACAGAATCTCTAAAGTATGCGGCCGCTTATTGATGAAATATCAATAAGGCGGCCCTTGTAGTTAGAACTATATCTATTTCAACTACAAGGAGAACATTTATGAGAATTATTCCATCAACTATCAAATCAAAATTACTTAAGTTGACCACATTGGAGTCTACCACCCGGAATATCTGTTAGATATTGCAATGTGATAGTTCCAACTTGTACCTGTTGATTTGTTAAAATAATGGGTTTTGTTTGTTTCCGGATAGGGAAAATAGCATATATATCAGGGGGATTTTGAGTGGTTAAAGGAGAATCTGTTTTTAGAGGATTTTCTCCATTGGAGTATACTGTATTATATTCTTGTAGTGACAAAAAATCATTATCTGTTGGTTGTGCGGAGTATGTTTTGTTATAATTTGGGATTGATAGGTTATCTTGAGAGTTTGTTTCGTGTGCATATGTTGTCATGGAAGATGATAAAAGTAATAAAAATGCGGAAAATAAACATATAACCTTTTTCATATAAATTCTCCTTTCAATAAAAAATTTGATTTGATTTTTCATGACTTCCAATGGAATCACCTATCTTTTAATAATAAAATGTTGATTTGAACAATTAAAAACTGTTTATATACATAATGATACTAGAATTTTCTGTGAATTGTCAATGGGATTTACTACATTGAATATATAGAACACATTGGTGCCTGGCATAATCTGAGATCTGCAGTAGGAGAATTCATCTTCACACAAACGTAAGCACCTCCTCTTTAATTTTCTGATAATGCGATTCATAAATTACTATTTTTCCATGCTCAGTTGCAATCAGATTCTCTGCGTACAGAGAGTTCATGTTTTCCCGGTTATTGACCTGTCAGATGTGTAGAATAAAACTGAATATGAAACTAAAACACGAGCAGTTAGTCTATGAAAAATAGATTAGCTGCTTTTTATTTTTTTAAAAGATAAACAGTATATAACAGTTGACAACAGTGTTGTACTGTTATATACTGTTTACAACAGGAGGGAACATATGAAGATTATAATCAATAATACATCAATGGTACCAATTTATGAACAAATCATGGAGCAGATTAAGGCACAGATCATTTCCGGAGAATTAAAAGAAAATGATATATTGCCATCTGTGAGAACGATGGCAAAGGACTGAGATCAGTGCACTTACCGTGAAGAAAGCATATGACAATCTGGAAGCGGAAGGCATGACAGTCACGGTTCATGGAAAAGGAACTTATGTTGCGGCATCCAACACACAGCTGATGGAAGAAGAACGCAGAAAAGAAGTTGAGGCGGATCTGGAAGCAGCGATTCAAAAGGGAAGGCGCTGTGGAATGAAAGAAGAGGAGATTCGTTCCTTGTTTGAACTCATCATGGAGGATGAAAAATTATGTTAGAAATTAAAGGGGTAAAGAAAAGCTACGGCGAATTTCAGTTAGACTGTTCGCTAAATGTGGAAAAAGGAAGGATTACTGGTTTGGTCGGAGAGAATGGGGCCGGGAAGAGTACTTTGTTCAAGGCAATGCTCGGACTTATTTCTTATGATGGCGGCGAGATAAAGATCATGGGAAAAATACCCGAAGAGTTAAATGAAAAAGAGAAAGAAGAGCTTGGAGTCGTTCTGGCAGAAGCTGGCTTTAGCGGATATTTGAAAGGGAAAGATGTCGAGGCAGTCCTTGCCAGATTATATCCAAGGTTTGAAGCAGAAAAATTCCATCAGATGTGTGAAAGATATCAGATTCCGTTGAATAAATTTATAAAAGAGTATTCAACAGGGATGAAAGCAAAATTGAATCTGATCATTGCATTGACACATCAGGCAGAATTTTTAATGCTGGATGAGCCGACAGCAGGACTTGATGTCGGAGCAAGGGAAACGATGCTGGATATTTTAAGAGAATATATGGAAGAAGAGCCGGAGAGAAGCATCCTGATTAGTTCACATATTTCTTCAGATTTAGAACATCTGTGTGATGACATTTATGTGATTCATAAAGGGAAAATTGTACTTCATGAAGAGATGGATACGATTCTTGAAAAATATGCGGTGTTGAAAGTCAGTGAGGAACAATATCAGGCAGTGGATAAAAGTTACATTTTGAAAGAGAAAAAAGAGAGCTTTGGAATTTCCTGTCTGACGAACGAGAAGCAGTATTATATAGAAAATTATCCTGAAATCGTAGTGGAGAGCAGCTCGCTTGATCAGGTGATTCTTATGTTGACAGGAGGCGATAGATAATGAAAGGAATCAGAGGACTTTTGGAAAAGGATTTTCGGTTGTTTTTTCGGCAAGGTAGCAGTCTTTTTCTGGCATTAGCGTTTGTAGCACTATTTTTTATACTAACGGGAAAAACAGGAGTTACTTTCATTGCCATATATATCCCATCTGTTATGGCAGTATATTCAGGTAATACGATTAGTTACGATGAAAACGAACATGGCTACACATATTTATTTTCTTTACCCGTAAATAAAAAAATATATGTTAGAGAAAAATACATTTTTTCCTTTATTATGACAGTATGTGGATGGGGAATCGGAATAATCTGTGCAGGAATTGCCGTACTCATAAAGCCGGGAGAATTTTTTGATTTGGAAATGTTGGCAATGGAGCTGATCACAATCTTTGTGTTACAGGCAATTGCGGGGATTGTGATTGCAATTCGGTTAAGGTTTGAAGGAGAGAAAGGACGATTTGTACTACCAATTGCAATTTTAATCATTTTTGCAGTTTGTTATACAATTGGACATTTTCTTGAGACTAAATTGGAATTAAAAGAAAGCATTTCATATATGATAGGAGAAATAGGAGATTTTGAAATCGCGATTTTGCTTATTGTTTTAGCCTGTTGGTATGGTTTGCTTCATATAAGTACAGTATGAGAGTTATGAAAAAGAAAGAGTTTTAAAATGAAAGATGAAATTTATCTGACAAGTTGTGTTATAATTTATTATAAATTTTACTTTTGTTTAGCTTTTGTGACACGAGGAGTTCACAATTTTTCCGTATAATAACATCATCAAGTTGATACAGATGAATTGCAAAAGCAAACATGGATGCTGCCTGGTACATAAGATTTGTACATTGCGCATTCCCGTATCATAAATAAAAGAAGACGGTGATTGTATTAGTGATAGATCTTTTATGATTGCCGGACTTCGACCAAAAATAACGAATAGTTTATATAGATTATGGCCCGGTGCATAGCACCGGGCCACGTTTGTATAATATGTGATTTATTTTTATTCTGTTTTACCAAGTGCAATCTTTCCCATTGCATCTGTCTGTAAAATTGCATCATAAAGCTCTATCGGCTGCACATCTCCGGCAAGATTATGAATCGTTTCACCAGGAACACATGCATTTTCAGCAATTGTCTTAACCTGCTCCTGTGTTGTAACGCCTATTTCTTCCAATGTTACAGGAAGTCCTACTTCAAGACAGAAGTCCTGAACTTCTTTAAACTCTTCTTTTGAAGCACCCTCTAAAACCAACTGCACTAAAGTACCAAGAGCTACACAGCAACCATGATCCGCATGTGCAATTCCAAGAGAAGTAACGCCATTATAGAAAGAATGTGCTGCAGCGCAGTTTACATTATCTGCTCCTACACCTGAAAGATAGACATTAGCTTCAATAATAGCCTCCAGAGCTGGAGTTACTGCATGTACTTTACATGCTTCCACAGCTTGTTTTCCATAAGTAACCAGTGTATCATAACATAATCTTGCAAGTGCCTGACCTGCTCTTGTGATTCCTGTTCCCTCCAGACTTGCGGATTCTGTTCGAATTGAAGCACGTCCCTCAAAATAAGTACCAAGCGCATCACCCATTCCGGCAATCAGAAATTTTACCGGTGCATTAGCGATAACTGTTGAATCTACCATAACTGCATCTGGGTTTGTTGGATAAAATAAATATTTATCAAAGCTGTGATCATCGTTATAAATAACAGAAAGTCCTGTACATGGCGCATCCGTTGCTGCTACTGTTGGAATAATAACAATATGTTTTCCTGTATAATATGCAGTTGCTTTTGCTGTATCGACAGCACTACCACCACCTACTGCGACTACCGTATCAATTTCATCTTCTTTTACAATTTTTTCCATCTTGGCAATCTCGCCTTTACTTGAGATTCCACCAAAAATCTCATAACGTCTATAATCGTTCTTATCACCAAAACTTTTCTCTATTTTATCATGGCATGCTTTATAACCACTTCTTGAACAGACAAACAGCCATCTCTTTCCCATATAGCCCATTTCTTCCTGAAATTTCAAAAGTGCATCTCTTCCCTGTACATATTTCAGTGGTTCACGCATTGCTCTAAGTCTTCCCATCATAATAAAAGTACCTCCATGATTTAGATTGTGAAATTATATACAAAACATAGCACTTTTTTACAGGATTATCAATACTTGTGGGCAAGTTTTTGCTGATAATATATAAAAGACTTTTGTACAAGCGTTGCTGGTCGCACATCGTGTGAACAGTAACTATTACTCCAAATAATTTACAGTACATCATGGGGCATAAGAATATCACTATGACGTTAGGATATTACACACATGCTTCTTGTGAATCTGCAATGACAGAAATGTTGAGTATAGTCGCGTGAGTTTTACTACTCAATTTACTACTTTGAAAGAGTATTTTTTAAGAAGATTTAAGCCGATTTATAAAGCCTTTCCTTTTTCGGAACACCTCGGAAGCCTTGAAAAATAAGGATTCGTGACGATATAAGAGGATTTAAGCCGAAAAAGGAAAAGGCTATTATATTTTTATATAAAATAGATGGAGATGGAGAAAATTTTTCTTCATCTCTATTTTATTTCTTGACATATAATGTACCTGGAATTACAATATATTTAACAATTAGGTTAAATGTTAAATAAGAGGGAGGGATGAATTTTTGGGTATACAAGATACATTAAAAGCATTGGCTGATCCAATACGACGAGAGATTTTGAATTTGTTGAAAAATGGTCGGCTTTCAGCCGGAGAGATATGCGAACATTTTTCAGTAACGGGAGCATCTATATCAAGACATCTGGCAGTATTAAAGGAGGCTGATTTGATTCGAAACCAAAGAGAAGGAAAGTTTATTTATTATGAATTAAACACTTCCGTGTTGGAAGATGTCATGTTATGGATAACGGACTTGAAAGGAGCATCGGACGATGAAGGAAATGATAAAAAATTATAGAGGGACATTAATTAGCTCTGCACTGGTAATTCTTGCAGGGATTCTGGTAGGTTTTACGAGTATACAGGGTAAGTGGTTAAATGTATTTTTTATAGTAATGCAATGTGCGCTTGTGACAATCATATTTTATGATAACAGGAACAGACAACAAAGTCGCAAGGTTATAGGGATGACTATATGGATCATACCTGTTATTACATTGATTTATAACGGTATTGCCAGATTGGTCAACATGGGAGCAGATACAGAGAATTTATTTATGGCATTGATTTATTATGGAACAGGTTTAATGTTTATGGTTATAGGAAATTATCTGCCAAAGGTGAAACAGAACAATACGATAGGAATCAGGGTCGTATGGACACTGCAGGATGAAGAAAACTGGAATGCAACGCATAGATTCAGTGGAAAGATATGGGTGGCATCAAGTATTCTGTGCATGCTTTGCGGTCTTTTTGCAGAAAGTATAGCAGCACTCGTTATGTATATTGTAAGTATTATGGCAGCCGCAATCATCAGTATTCTTTATTCCTATCTCTTTTATAAGAAAAAGATAGGAACCGGAGAAAAATTAAAAATTCAGTATAACAAAAAAGTAATGGTGGTGTACGGAATCGTAACAATTTTAATGATTGTATTTATTATAGTGACTTTGTTTTGGGGAAGTATTGATATTCAGTTCCAAGATAACAATTTTACTATCGAGGCGCAGGGATGGAGCGATTATACAGTAGACTATACGCAGATTGACAGTATCTCATACGAAGAGAATTCATTACAGAACTCGAATGATTATAGAACCAATGGTTTAGGAAATTTTAAATATGCTATGGGAAATTTTAGAAATGATGTTTATGGAAATTATATCCGTTATACACATTCGTCCTGTCATTCATATGTAGTTATGAGTGTAGATGGAAAAACATTAGTTGTAAATGGTGAAAATGATTCGGCGACAGAAGAAATATATCATACTATCAGTGAGAAGATGTCACAGGAATTAGAATAGAGTTAGCTACAATTTCACCTGAGGAGATGAAACTATGTATCTTATTTCAATTTATTTTGACAAGAAAACAAATAAAATCCTGCAGTGGTATATAGACAAAATTGCTGAGAAAACAGGTAATCATTTTATGATTGAGAATCGTGTGCCGCCACATATGACAATAGCTGCGATTGAGGCAAGAAATGTCAATGTTCTAAAACCAGCGTTTGGTGATTTGAATGGGAAATTGTATACAGGGAGTATGAAGATTGTCTCTATTGGACAGTTATTTCCATATGTGATGTATGCAACACCTGTGTTAGATCAAAAGCTGTTTAATTTATCCGAGGAAGTATATAATGCATTTTGTGATATTCCAGAGACAACAATGAGTGAATATTATAAGCCTTTTTCATGGTTGCCACATATAACTTTAGGAAAAACATTGGATAAAGTACAAATGGAAAAGGCGTTTCAAACAATGCAGGAAAGCTTTGTACCATTTACGGCACAATATAATGAGATAGGTATCTCTAAAGTAAATCCACATGAAGATGTGGGAAGGTTTAAATTGGTTTAATGGATAGCTATACGTTTCTTACAAAAAATTGATATAAGAATTCTTACTCAGATTCCGTGAGCGGGTGACACATAAGAGCGTAAATTTTTGCTAAAAGCAAATGAATTTGAACTCAAACTTGCTGCTACGCAGCTTCAAACACGTTCGTTCAAATTCATTAAC
>QUJA01000032.1 GCA_003480425.1 Firmicutes bacterium AM31-12AC | reverse complement strand
AAATTTATGAGAAGATAAAAATTAAAAAATATAGAATGATATGTAGAACTATAGATGCAATGAAAGGTTATTATTATGGATATCTTATGTTTAATGGGATTATTTCCAAAAGAATATGAATCTACAATATTGAAGAATTCAAAAGGCGGTGTTCAAAATGCTGCTAATAAATTTCAATGGGGAATAGTGAATGGCTTAGACGGAATAGAAAATGTTCAATTCAAGATAGTTAACTCCCTTTATATTGGTTCATATCCTAAAAGATATAAGGAATTAAAAATTCCTAGTTTTAAGTTTTCACATTCAGATAATGCGAAAGATATTAATGTTGGCTTTACTAATTTAACTATTTTAAAGAATTTTAGCAGATACAAGGGGATAAAAAAACAGGTGGATGAGTGGGCTAAAGAAAAAAACGAAGATCAGAAAGTTCTTCTTGCTTATGCTATGACGTCCCCATTTGTAGAAATATTAAATTATGTAAAAAGAAAATATCCGCATATTATTTGTTGTTTGGTAGTACCTGATTTGCCAGAATTTATGAATGCTTCTTCAATGGAAAAGAGCTTATATAAAAAAGCTAAAAAATTACAAATCAACCATTTTAAGAGAAATCTGAAAAAAGTTGATTGCTATGTTTTACTAACAAAATATATGAAAGAATGGTTTGAGTGGGATGTAAAATATACAGTAGTTGAGGGGATATCTTCTAAAACGAAAGAAGATTTGGAAAAACCAGATCAGATTAAAGAAAAAAGAAAATCAATACTATATGCGGGTATGATTGAAGAAAAGTATGGAGTTGTAGATTTGGTAAAAGCATTTATGCAGATTGATAATGATGAATGGAGTTTGGAGTTATTTGGTAATGGGTCTAGTGTAAATAAGATTAGAGAGTTATCGAAAGATGATTCCAGAATTCATTTGCGCGGTTTGGCACCTAATGCACAGGTACTTCGAGAGCAAAAAGAAGTAGAACTTTTGGTTAATCCTAGAAATGATACTCAAAGTTTTACAAAATATAGTTTTCCATCTAAGGTAATTGAATACATGGGATCTGGTACACCAATGATTGGCTATAAATTATCAGGTATGCCAGAAGAATATAAGGAATATTTTTATTGTGTGAATAATACAGAAAATGGTTTATATGATACGTTAAAAATGGCCATGAAATTATCATCAAGGGAAAGAAATGAAATGGGGCTTCAAGCTCAAGAATTTATTGTGACTAAAAAAACAGCAGTTGTACAGTGTAATAAAATTATTAAAATGCTAGAACAACAGTACGTTTAATGAACTTATACTTAATTTTATTGGAACAATGATATATGGAAAATAAAAAAGAAGGGTATTTTGGCAGATAAATAAGTTTTAGTAGTAACAACAGTACGTTTAATGAACTTATACTTAATTTTATTGGAACAATGATATATGGAAAATAAAAAAGAAGGGTATTTTGGCAGATAAATAAGTTTTAGTAGTAATATGCAGGGAGAGAGAATATGGATTTTTTAATGGTTATTATAATATTGTTATTATTCGCCATTTCAAAATTAGTAATAAAGATGAAGAAAGAATATATAGATTGATTCTAATATGGTATGCAGTAGTCTATTGCTTTTCATCATTCAATTTATATGATTTGTATAATGTTTCAAATTATACAATAGTTTTATTAACAATCAGTATTGTGATGCTGTCGATAGGGTTTATGCCAAAATATATCGTTCATGTGAAGAAAACGAATATAACTTATACAGAATCTGTTTATTCAAGTAAAATATTTTATATGTTAAGTGCTTTTGCAGGCATTATCTTGATTATATTTTTACAAAGATTTTTAAGTATTCCGTCATATGATTATTATGCACTTAGAATGTCAAGATTTCAGACAGGAATAGTTTTTAGATCTTTAACAGAAATTATGTTTTACAATTATGTTATCTCACCATTTGTAATAATTCAAATGTGTGTTCTTATTTATGGCTTGTGGACAAAGAAGATTAAAATTCCGCTAGTATTTTTATGTGGAATAGACATATTATGTTATTTAATAATTGGATATGGAAGAATTGTATTTCTACAAATTTTATTTATTTTTATTGTTGTGGCTATATGTGAAAAGAAAGAACGGAATATAAAAAAAAGTCATAGAAGATTTGGTGGTAAAAAAATACTATTAATAATAGCTGCTATGGCTGCAGCAGGCTTTAGTATGCTATATATTACTGTAAAACGCCTAGGAGTTGCACATATAACACTAGACATTATGTTAGAAACAGTTCAAACAACAGTAAAACAGAGTTATGTTTATATTTGTGGAGCACAAAGAGCATTGGACTATGCAATTGTGAACTATAATGATCTCTTAGGAAGACATTTTTTTAGAATGACTTTTAGTGGAATTGACGAAGTGATTGTAAATGTTTTATTATTTTTAGGGATTTCAATATCGTCAATGAATAGTACATATGGAACAATTACTCAAAAATCTATCATGATTGGAAAAAATGTTGATACGAATGCATTGTATACAGGAATTTTTAATTTCTATTTTGATGCTGGGATTATAGGAATATTAATATATTCAGTATTACTTGGTGTTGCATTCAAATATTTTTTAACAAGATATTATAAGAGAAGATCAATTCCAAATTTAGTCATATTGTGTAATGTAGCCTTTGGTGTATTTGCAATGCCTATAAAATGGGTTTTTTCATCAGGTGATATGATGTTACTAATTATTATTTGTCTAATATGGGATAATATACTGATGCGAAAGGGGAGATAATTGATGAAAAATCAAAATATTAAACAATATGCGCCGGTAGTTGTTTTTGCATATAATAGACCAAATCATTTAAGAGATACATTGGAGGCGTTAAATAAATGTTATAACGCAGAGGAATCAAATATATATATTTTTTGTGATGGACCGAAAACAATAGTTACACCTGAAATGATTGAGGTGCAAAAAGTGGTGAAAGAGTTTGAAATTAAATCAAGGTTTAATATGACGAAAAGTTATATTTCAGAGGTGAATAAGGGACTTGCTAGTTCAGTTATCGAAGGAGTTACATCAATTATTGAAGAATATGGAAGAGTTATTGTATTAGAAGATGATTTGATTTGTTCACCTAATTTTTTGCTTTTTATGAATCAAGCATTAGAATATTATTGCGATAATGAACAGATATGGTCTATAAGTGGTTATATATTTAGAACAAATTTGGTCAAGACGATAGAAAAAGATGTTTTATTTATGGGAAGGGCATCCAGTTGGGGATGGGCAACTTGGGAGAATAGATGGAAAACAATAGATTGGGAAGTAAAAGATTACAACCATTTTAAATATAATATTATTAAGAGAGTAAAATTTGCTAAATGGGGAAGAGACTTACCAATAATGTTGGATCAACAGGTTAATGCGAATATTAACTCTTGGGCTATAAGATGGGTTTATGAACAGAGTAAACAAAATAAATATTCGGTATATCCAGTTAAATCCTTAATTGAAAACAAAGGTGCGGATGGGTCAGGAGAGCATAAATCTAACACAGATGCATTTTCTACAGTAATAGATAACGGAGATAAAAAATTTTTTGAATTTGAAGAACCTTATTTAGAGAAAAGCATAGAAAAAGCTTGTAGAAAACAATATGGTTTTTCAACAGAAGTCTTTGTAAAAGTCTTTTTGAAAAACTTATTAATTAGATTAGGGGTAATTAAATGACAAGAATTAGAGCGGTTCTTAATTATTTTTCGAAAAAAAAGAAGTGATTAATGCAAGCTGGTTGATAATTGGTCGCGTTGTGCAGATGATACTTTCTTTTGTAGTTGGGATTTTTACGGCAAGATTTTTGGGACCAAGTAATTATGGATTAATTAATTACGGATTAGCATTTGTTACATTTTTTGTAGCATTTTGTAATCTAGGAATTAATTCTATTCTAGTAAAAGAAATTGTTGATTCGCCAGAAGAAAGTGGAACAATTCTAGGTACAACATGCTTTTTACGTTTTTTGTCAAGTGTATTATGCTCAGTACTTATTGGGATAAGCGTATGGTTTATTGACTATGGGGAGAGCCAGACAATAATTGTAGTTATTATTTGTTCGATTTCATTAATATTCCAAATCCCAGAAGTATTTAATTACTGGTTTCAGGCACATTATCAATCCAAAATAACAGCTATAACAAGCTTGATATCGTATTCAATAACATCGATTTATAAAATTATACTTCTTATATTAAAGATGGATGTAAAGTGGTTTGCTTTTGCAAATACATTAGATTATATAGTATACGGAGCTATAATTGTCTGTTATTATAAAAAATATAAAGGACCTAAATTGAAGATTTGTTTGTCAAAAGGGAAAATGTTATTGTCTAAAAGTTATCATTTTATCTTATCTTCTGCGATGATTGCAGTATATATGCAAACAGATAAATTAATGTTGAAACAAATGTTAACAGAAGCAGAAGTTGGATATTATTCAATAGCGAACAACATATGCAATATGTGGGTTTTTGTTTTGGCAGCGATAATTGATTCGATGAACCCTACAATCTTTAGATTGTATGAAAATAAAGAATATAATTTATTTACTAAAACCAATAAAAGGATGTATTGTATTGTGTTTTATTTGTCGTGTATTGTTTCTATGGGATTTTTAATATTGGGAAAATATGTAGTACTAATTCTTTATGGGAAATCTTATTCAGGAGCAATCGGACCATTATTAGTGCTTACTTGGTATACAGCATTTTCATACCTGGGAGTTGCTAGAAATTCTTGGTTAGTGTGTAAGAATGCACAAAAATATTTAAAATATTTATATATAGGGGCTGCAATAATTAATGTTGTGTTAAATTATTGCTTGATTCCAATTTTTGGGGCGACAGGAGCTGCAATAGCCTCATTAATTACCCAAGTTGCAACAAGTTTAATTTTCCCATTAGTATTTAGAGAAACTCGGGAAAACGCTAAGTTAATGTTAGAAGCAATAGTATTTAAAGGTATTAAATGATTGAGAGGAATAAATGAAAAATATAGGTATTATCAATACTTTTTCTCATACTAAAAGTACAGGGAAAATCGCATATGGACTTTATAAACAGTTGAGGAAAAAAATAATTGTACATTATTTTATGGAGAGCCAGAAGAAGAGGTACTAACAGATGATAATGTAATTTGCTTAAATACAAAATTTGAAAAAAAATTACATGTTTTTGAATCTGTCCTTTTTGGGAATCAAGGAGAATATTCATATAAAGAAACATTTAAATTGATAAAGGAAATACGAAAGAGAAATATTGAATATTTATACCTTTTTAATATACATGGATATTATTTAATTATCCAATACTGTTTCACTATATTGCAAAGCATAAAATTAAGGTAATTTATACAATGTTGGATGAATACGCTTATATGGGAAAATGTTGCTTCGCTTTAGAATGTGATAAGTATAAATATGAATGTAATAATTGTCCATTAATTAGTGATTATCCAAAGAGTATATTTTTTGATAGATCAAAACATATATTTAAACTGAAAAAGAGATTGTATTCTAAGATTAGTGACATTACATTTGTCAGCATTCCATATATTGTTCAAAGGGCAAAAGAATCAGCTTTACTAAAAAATCATTCTTTTGTGGAATTAGAAGAGGGAATCGATTTAAAAAATATTTATTATCCTAGAAATACAGAGCAGTTGCGTAAGAGACTAGGCATTGAGGATACGAAGATAGTTATTTTGTTAGTTGCTCCGTTTTCATTTGAGAGAAAAGGTGCTCGTTATTTTTTAGAGGTGGCACGCCAGTATGAGCAAGACGAAAGATTTGTTTTTATAAATGTTGGGTTTGATGTTGATCCGATAATATGTCCATCAAATTTTATTCCAATTTCATACGTTAGTAATCAAGAAGAGTTAGCGGAATATTATTCATTAGCGGACTGTTTTGTGTGTACAAGCTTAGCAGAGACTGTTGCAGACACTTGTCTAGAAGCATTAGCATGCGGGACTCCAGTAATTGGCTTTTCATGTGCTGGATTACCATATTCAGTCAAGGAGAAGCACTGCCAATTTGTTACAGCTTGCGATGTCGATGCGCTTTGCTATTTAATAAATAATATAAAGAAGAAAGATAAGGAAATTATGTTATCGTGTAGAAAATATGCAGAAGACAAGTTTGATTTTGAACACTATATGAAATCTCTTGAAAATTTAATAGAAGATACGATAGATATGTCGGAGTAATTGAGCGATAGTTTTTTTAATAGTCTATATTAATTAATGCTTTAAATTGGAGTATTATAAAGAAAACATGACAATAAGCTATTTAAGTATTATAAGGGGGGGTTATATGAGTAAAAATAGAAATTATACGTTAGAAGCATTGAGAATTGCATGTATGTGTTTGATTACTATTATTCATTTCTTTTCGTATTCTGATATTTTGAATTCAAATTTGAATAATAGTTTTAGAGTCGGCTTTTCGATACTTTTTTCTTTGAGCAGATGTTCTGTAAATATATTTTTTATAATAAGCGGTTTCTTTTTGTGTAAAAAAGATTTTTCACTTAATCGTATTATAAAAGTATATAGTCAAATGTTATTTGCGTCTATTTTGTCTTTTGTGATATGTGTTTTATTAAATATCAAAGAAGTGGATTATTTGGATCTATTAAAAACGATAATGCCATTGTTAACAAATCATTACTGGTTTATTTCTGTCTATATAATAGTAGTAATATTTTCGCCAGCAATTAATCTACTTATTGAAAAAGAAGAATATGTAAGAATAAGAAAAGGAATATTAGTAGGAGGGGGGATTTTAACCTTATATATTACATTGAATCCGTTTATTATAGGCAATACAATGATAGGGGGGGATCATAGTTTATTGTGGGCGTTGTTTTGCTATTTTATTGGCGGATGTATTAGCAAGTATGGAATCAACGTAAAAAAAGAAAAATTAGTGGCAGCTTTTTTGGCAGCTTTATTTGCTTTAGCTATAATAAAATTTTATAAAGTAGATATTATTCTTAGTATGTATTCTTTTGATTTTGAGAGTAACAGTTCAATATTACCATTTTTAATGTCAGTATCACTATTTGGTTTATTAATACAAAGGAAAGAAAGAATAGGTGAGCAGAGTAATATTTATAAAAAAAATAATTTTCATTTTGGCTCAGGTGTCGTTATTTGTTTATCTTATTCAAGAGAATGAATTATTTAGAGAGTATGTTTGGAAAGATTTAAGTGGAACATTAAATCCACAGTTGGCAATATATGAGTTATGTAAAATAATAATACTTCTGTATTTGGGAGCAATACTGTATGGTATTTTGTACAATATTTTGAAGAAATTTATTTTATACATTTTGAAAGGATTAAAGAAATATGGTAAAGATTAATGTTACAAGGTCTTCTATGCCATCATATGAAGAATATTGTGAAGAGATAAAAGATTTATGGGATACACGATGGTTGACTAATATGGGGGCAAAGCATCAGACTCTTTGTTCTAAACTAAAAGAATATCTTTCAGTTGAAAATGTAGATTTATTAACAAATGGACACATGGCTTTAGAGCTAAGTTTACTAGCACTTAATTTACATGGAGAAGTTATAACTACACCATTTACTTTTGCATCAACAACACATGCTATTGTTCGAAGTGGATTAAAACCGGTATTTTGCGATATAGAACCAGAAACATATACAATCGATGTTTCAAAAATAGAGGCATTGATTACAGATCGCACATGTGCAATTATGCCAGTTCATGTGTATGGAAATGTTTGTAATATTGAAGAAATTGAAAGAATTGCACAAAAATATGATTTGAAAGTAATTTACGATGCTGCACATACTTTTGGTGTGAAATACAAGGGCAAAGGAATTGCTACTTTCGGTGATGTTTCATGTTTTAGTTTTCATGCGACTAAGGTATTTCATACTATCGAGGGAGGGGCAGTATGCTATAGAGATTCAGAGTTTGGGCGACGCCTTTTTGAATTAAAGGATTTTGGTATTCATGATGCAGAAAGCGTTAATAGTGTTGGACCAAATGCAAAAATGACAGAGTTTTCTGCCGCAATGGGAATTTGTAATCTTAGGCATATTGATGAAGAAATTGCAAAGAGAAAAAAGGTTGTTGAAAGATATTTTGAGCATCTTAATGGTATTAGGGGAATAAAACTGAATTGCATTCAGCCAGATGTAGAATCAAATTATGCATATTTTCCAATTATTTTTGATGAAAAAGTGTTTGGTGCAAGTAGAAACGAAGTTATGAAGAAACTTTCTGAGAACGGGATAGGAGCTCGTAAGTATTTTTATCCTTTAATTAATAGTTTTGATTGTTATAATAATCTTTACGATGTAAATGATACACCAGTTGCAGTACATATTAGTAAGAGAGTTTTAACATTGCCTTTATATGCTGATTTATCTATGGAAGATGTAGATAGAATTTGTAAAATTATTATTAGTTGTAGAAAGAATGTATAATAGAGTATATCAATATACAAAGGCAAAAGAAAAGTGCATTGAATATAGCAATAGTGTACAAAAATAATTGTTAAGATGATGGGAGCACTATTAACGAAACATTGTCTTAGGGTAAAGCAATATGAAAAGATAGAATGGAGGAAATTAAAATGTCTTTATTTAAGGGAAAAACACTTATGATTACAGGAGGAACTGGTAGTTTTGGAAATGTAGTACTCAACAGATTCCTGCAAACAGATATTGGTGAAATACGAGTTTTTTCTCGTGATGAGAAGAAGCAGGATGATATGCGTCATGATTTTCAAGTAAGAATGCCGGAGGTTGCTGACAAAATTAAATTTTACATTGGAGATGTAAGAAATCTTCAGTCATGCAGAAATGCTATGCATGGAGTGGATTATATTTTCCATGCTGCAGCTCTTAAACAGGTTCCATCATGTGAGTTCTTCCCAATGGAAGCTGTTCAGACGAATGTAATAGGAACAGACAATGTGCTTACAGCAGCCATTGAAGCAGGAGTAGAGGCAGTTATCTGTCTTTCTACAGACAAGGCAGCATATCCAATTAACGCAATGGGAAAAACAAAAGCCCTTGAAGAATCAGTAGCAATTGCAAAATCTAGATACAGTGGAAAGACTAAAATCTGCTGTACACGTTATGGTAATGTAATGTGCTCTCGTGGATCAGTAATTCCACTTTGGATTGACCAGATTAAAGCAGGCAATCCGATTACAGTAACAGAACCAAACATGACAAGATTTATCATGTCTTTGGAAGAAGCAGTTGATCTTGTTCTTTATGCATTTGAGCATGGCGAGAATGGAGACCTTCTTATTATGAAAGCACCGGCTTGTTCTATTGGTCTTCAGGCAGAAGCAGTGTGCGAGATGTTTGGTGGAAAGAAAGAAGATATTAAAGTAATCGGTATTCGTCATGGAGAGAAGATGTACGAAACATTGCTTACAAACGAAGAGTGTGCAAAGGCAATTGACCTTGGTGGCTTCTATCGTGTCCCGGCTGACAATCGTGGCCTGAATTATGATAAGTATTTTAAAGAAGGTGACGTTGAGCGAAACAAATTAACAGAGTTTAATTCAAACAACACGAAACTTCTTAATAAAGAAGAAATTAAGGCTAAAATGATGGAACTGACATATATTCAAGAAAGATTAGCAGAAGAATAAATTCTGATACAGGAGAAAAAGATGGTAGAACATAATTTTAAATGGAAAAATGATGGCCGCACAAAGGTGATGATTGGATGCGGAACACGTCCGGAGATTATCCGTCTTGCTGCGGTAATCAAAAGATGTAGAGAATATTTTGATTGTTGTGTTGTATACTACAATCAGAACTGGGACAAGAATCTTTCTACTGTTTTCTGGGAGGATTTTGAACTGACAAATACTTTTGGAGAATTTGGACCGGATATTCTTGTACCGGTTGTCGGAGAGAATCTTGGAGTGACTTGTGGAAATATCTTAGGAAGATCTTTTGAGCTTCTTTCTGAATTACAGCCAGACGGATATCTTGTATTAGGAGATACAAACTCATGTCTTTCAGCAATTTCAGCAAAGAGATTACATATTCCGCTTTTCCATATGGAAGCTGGAAACAGATGTAAAGACGAGTGCCTTCCGGAAGAAACAAACAGACGTATCGTAGATGTTATTTCGGATGTAACTTATGTTACTCTGAGTTTGCACGTAAATATTTAGCAGACACGGGACTTCCAAAGGAGAGAACATATCAGACAGGTTCTCCTATGGCAGAGGTTCTTCGCATGAACCTTGAGAAGATTCAGAAGAGTGATGTGTTAGAAAGACTTGGACTTGAGAAAGATAAGTACATCCTTCTTTCAGCGCACCGTGAAGAGAACATTGATTCCGAGAAGAACTTCTTAAGTCTTTTTACAGCAATCAATGCATTAGCTGAAAAGTACGATATGCCGATTCTGTATTCTTGCCATCCGAGAAGTAAGAACAGATTAGAAAAGAGCGGATTTAAGCTTGATCCAAGAGTAAGAGTCAATGAACCACTTGGTTTCAATGATTATAACAAGCTTCAGATGAACGCATTAGCAATCGTATCAGATTCAGGTACATTACCGGAAGAAAGTTCATTTTATTTATCAATTGGTCATCCAATCGCTGCTGTATGTATCCGTACATCAACTGAGAGACCGGAAGCATTGGAAGCAGGAGATTTTATCTTAGCTGGTATTACAACAAAAGAACTCTTAAATGCTACAGATATGGCAATTGCGATGAAGCAGAATGGTGTGCTTGGTAAACCTTGTCCGGATTATGTAGACGAAACAGTATCAATGAAAGTAGTTCGTATTATTCAGGGATATGTGAATGTAGTCAACAAGATGGTTTGGAGAAAAGATCAGTAAAATATAAACTTAATGACGGGCAGGTGCTCATGTTGAAACTGCACCGGGCTCGTCATTTTTATCGTTGGAGGTAGTACTATTATGAATATACTTGTTACCGGTGCAAAAGGAATGGTAGGAACCGCACTTGTAAATAACTTAAAAAACATCAGAGATGGAAAAAACAGAACCAGAAACATTGAGATTAATGAAATCTATGAATATGACTTAGACAGTACAGAAGCTGAGCTCGATGAATATTGTGCAAAAGCTGATTTTGTATTTAATCTTGCAGGCGTAAATCGTCCGGAGAATCCGGAAGATTTTATGAAAGGCAATTTCGGATTTGCGTCGCAGCTTCTTGATACATTAAAGAAACACAATAATAAAGCAGGCATCATGCTTTCTTCTTCTGTTCAGGCTACATTAGCAGGACGTTTTGGTAACAGTGAATACGGAAGAAGCAAAAAAGCTGGAGAAGAGTTATTCTTTGACTATGGAAAAGAAACAGGCGCATCGGTATATGTATACCGTTTTGTAAACCTGATGGGACACAGCCGCCCAAAATACAATTCCGCAATCTCAACATTTTGCTGGGCAGTTGCAAACGATGAAGAGTTTACTGTAAATGATAGAAGCACAGAACTGGAAGTACTTTATATCGATGACCTTGTAGAAGGAATGTTTGATCTTCTTGAAGGAAAAGAACAGCATTGTGAATTTGATGGCGTTGAAACTGTATTAGATGAGAATGGTCGTTATTGCTGCGTACCAGTTACACATAAAGCAACCTTAGGTGAAATCGTTGATTTATTAGAAGAATTTAAGTCACAGCCGATTTCATTAATGATGCCAAAATGTCCGGACGGATCATTTGCAAAGAAACTTTTCAGCCTTTACTTAACGTATTTACCAATTGATAAATTTAAATATGCAATGAAGATGAATTGTGATGATAGAGGAAGTTTTACAGAGCTGGTACATACAGTTGATTGCGGACAGGTGTCTATCAACATCAGCAAACCGGGAATCACAAAAGGCCAGCACTGGCATAACTCCAAATGGGAACAGTTTATTGTAGTACACGGACACGGATTGATTCAGGAACGTAATATCAACACAGGAGAAATGGTAGAGTTTGAAGTTTCTGGAGACAAGATTGAGGCGATTTATATGATTCCGGGATGGACACATAATATTATCAATTTATCAGAGACAGAGGATTTGGTGACGGTGATGACATGTAATGAGGTGTTTGATCCAAGTCATCCAGATACGTTTTTTGAGGTGGTATAAAAGAGTGGTAAATTAAATAGCAAAAAGTTTGCTATTTTGTATTATGCTATTTTTTGAAGCACTTACTAAATAGACTGGAAGAATATTGCCTTTTACGAATAAAATCGAATTTTGCATCGTGCAAAATTCGATTTTATTCGTAAGGACGTTGAATTTCTATTCATTCAATAAGTGATGTAGTTTATTATCTTCCTCAGGACTGATAGTATAAGAGCTAGGATTAGATGAATAATGTAGTAATCTGGCAATTGCCTCATATGTTTTTTGTGAATTAATCGGTGAAGAAGATTCTAAAGCTTTTATAGGTAATAAGTACGAATCTGAATCATGCCATTTAGAGTAAGTAGAAGTCTTTTCTGCAATGGTGGAGCGGAGTTTGTTTTTGAAGGCATCGTCCACATCTTCTGATTTAAAAAAAAGATCCAGATTTTTTGCTGAAATGATGATATGTTCACTATGAAGGCGGAGTAAATCTTTAGTAAGTGCTCTCGCTTCAAGTGATAATTTTTTTGTACTTAAATACGCAAAATGAATTGTAGGGTAGCGATGTCCCTTTCCGCTTGATAATGTAACAGCGCAACCGAGAGAACAAGTTAAAGGATTGGTGTTTAGGTCACCATGATTGAATATCAAAGACCAAACATCCCCGGAATCACAGGAAAGCAGATGGATAAAGATGGATGCGTTATGATAAATAATCATATTTCCTTGATATTTTTTGTAGTTAGGAGTATGTTCATTTTTATTGTGCTGATTTGTGTCGATTTGTAAGCGAACGATACATTCGTTGGTGTGATAAAAGTCTCCCATTTCTAATTCAGCACAGATTAATTCATCTGCATGGTTGCTTTCTGTAGAAAGAAAATAAATATACATTTCCGATTCAGAAGAATATCCTTTGAATGCCGGATTGGATATATCATATATTAGAGCATTGTTATTTGAAGCAAGAGAATTATTGATTGAACGGAAAATTGCAAATAAACTCAAATCAAGACCATCACAAATCTTTAGAAGATTTGACAGTGTGGCAGAAGAGGGTTTCTTTAAAATATTTGAAATAGAACTCTGCGAGATTCCTTTAGCATGGGGATCTTTTTCTTTGATTTTTTTTGTGCAAAGATTTGCAAGGTCTTCTTGAGATAAATTTTGTCGTTTCATTTCTTGTTTAATCTTGTCGATAATGGCTTGTAGGATTTCTTTGTTTGTCATATGGAAATTCCCCCTCCCTTAGAATTATTAATATTTCGTAAATAGTAAGTAACATCTATATAAATAGTATCAAATTTGAAAAAGATGGTCAACCAGAATATTGGTGAAAGGTATAACAAGAAAATATTATTTTATTTGAAGTGAATAAAAATAGTAAAATAAACATAAAAACTATGCATATTGACAAGTATGCATAGTAATGTTATAATCTGTAGCAGAGAAATTGCCTTGCGAGATTCTCTGTAAAAAATTGTAAAATCATTATCAACAAATTGTAACATAATGATTTGAAATTATAATGTGATAAAATACCGTATTTTAATTGGCACTTAAAATACATTGTATTTTACAGCTAATCATAACTCAAGTGGAATGCTTAAGTTTGAAGATAAAACATTATAATAGTAAAATTGTTATTTTCTAAACAACTTAACTTATTATAATTAAATTTATTTTGTTTGTCAAGTACAATTTGCGAAAAAAAGGAGGTAGAACATTGCTCTTTGGAACAGATTGTGTAGAGATACATAAAGAAAAAGATCAAAATAATAGGTTACAGACAGACAGAAGGTGATGATGTGAAATGTGGGAGGGTCCGAGACTATATAATTACAGCTATTGCAATTTTAGTTTTGGAAGAAATACTGTTTAATTTACTCCCATTAGACCAAATTATTAGTAAAATAAAAATCATATTTTCTCCAATAATAGTATTGCCTGTAGACACTTCGGTGGTTGTATCGGCAGTGCGTAATCACAAAAAAATTTACACAGCTTTAGAAAAAGCATGTAGGAAAATAGAATATAAGCGAAGATATGAAGAACAAGAATTACCACTTTATTGGGTTGTACTTTATCGTGCAGTATATAGCCTGTTTTCTTTTATAAAACCATTATGTACAAGATGGTGGATTACGTTTATTAGTGTTGTATTTGTGCTGATATCTCCAGGAGTTGCATATTGTCATCCGACTCGGGGAGCAATTCTTGGGTGTCGGTATGTGTCAAATGTGATAGGAACCAACTTTTTGAAGCTGGATGAAGGCGGAAAAGCAGAGAATTCAGAAGAAAAAGATACAGAAGAGATAGTAGATACTTCATCGGATAAAGAATATGACTCAATGCAGCGTAAGATGACGATGCAAGAGTCAGAAATTGATGAATCCGAAAACTTGCAAATGGATGAGAAAGTGGATAGCAGTCGAGAGAAGAAACCGGAGGGGTATTCGTTTGTTCTTGCAGAGCCGGGAAGAAAATCGGAAGTGGAAGAAAGTATTGAAAAAGCTGTTTTTCAGACCAAGATGGATAAGAAGTGGGTAAAGCAATATTGTGCAAAAAAAAGTGATTGTATTAAAGACAAAAAGATAAAAAAAGAAGATAGTGATACTATGGCAAAACTTTCAAGAATGCAGGAGACATTTCAAGATAAAGTAAATGCAACTGCTTCCATGGAATATTTGGATGAATGGAACGTGATGGCTCCAAATTCGATAGCATTAGATGATCGAATGGAGCAGCGTATGAATTTAATTGAGAAAATGGAAAAAGAGGAAGGTTGCTATGAAAATTGGTGGCGCATGGCAAATGACGCCCAATATTACGCAATTGAGTATCAGAAACAAACAACAAATCAAACTGCAATTTTGTATTATTATACATACAGTATTTATTATTGTATGAAATCGTTGGAGTATGAAATGGATGAGGAGACGCAAGATATGATCTATAAGTATATGGCAGAACGATATCATGATATTTCATCAGCTCAGGGATGATTCAAGAGGAATATACAGAGAACGCACAGAAGAAGTATGAAGAATTGTTAAAAAGTAGGGATGCAGGATGAGTATATATGAAAGTATGAGGTCTTTCATGAAAAAATATAAGAGGTTGTGTCTAATGGAATAGATATAGGGAAATGAAAAAGAAAGATAAGCTGCTGTGAAATAGATTATGGAATCTGTGGAGCAGCAGTTTTGAGTTGAAATGAAAATTTACAAGTGGTTGTTATGCAGCAATTTTAGTTGAATATTCCGAAAAGCAGAAGGCATCAGTCAAAGGGAGTATAAAAATCAATAGAAGATAAAAAATGTTTTAAGGAGAACGTGTAATATATGAACGAAATAATTGGGAAATTAGCGGAAGAATCTGGCGGCGTTTTGAAAAAAGCATATACAGATGTGGTAGAACCATCAGCAAAACCAGTAGGAATAATGCTTAGTTTTTTGCCAAGAACAATACGGTTAGGACTAAGTAAATGGGAAAAATGGATTATTAATGGAGAGGAAAGTTTACAATTAACAGCAGAAGCACTACAAGAAAAAGTAGAAAAGATACCGGAAGAAAAACAGTGCGAGCCGGAGCCTTATGTTGCTGTTCCAGCAATACAACAAATTGCATATTGTTTTGACAGTGAAGTGCTAAGAGATATGTATGCCAATCTTTTGGCAGCTTCGATGAATATAGATAAAAAATGGAGAGTTCATCCTAGTTTTGTTGATATAATAAAACAAATAACACCAGATGAGGCAAAATTATTAAAAATTTTACCGAGAAGTTCAAAGGAGTATATTGCTGTGATGAATTTAAAAGTGGATATGGGCAACGGTAATGGGGCCCGAATGATTGCGCGTAATATAGTGGATGAAGAATATTATGATATCTGCGATGCTCCAGATAATATGAGTAGTTATTTAGAAAATTTATGTAGATTAAAAATTATAGAAATTCCGGAAGATTTACATATTCTGGATGATAAAATTTATTCGGTGATTGAAAATGCATTGAGAATACAGCAATTGAAAACAGTAGCATTGGAAGATGGGGAAAAGTATACATGTGAAAAGAAGTTATTATATGTTACAGACTTTGGGGTTGAATTTGCACAATGTTGTATTGATTAAACATTGTGTGTTAGGCGCCAATGTGGTCAACCTAATGTCAACTTAAGACAAGTGCCTGCTCAGGTTAATGACTAACGGTGCGAAATTGAGAAAAGAGGAAGATAGATTTGAAAAGAAGACGCATTTTAATAGAGATTTACAGGAATATGCATCTGATGACAAATCATGCTTTTTGAATCAACATTGGTGTCAGGCACTATTGAGTTTCTATAAACATATAAATTCGTATTTACAAATGAGGTACAAGTAATGAAAACAACATTAGTAATCATGACAGCATGAAGAACTTGATGGTACAGAAAGGAGCACCTAAATATGAACCAAAATATGAACCTAAATATGAAACGTTTGAAAAAAATACCATGGACATTAATTTTTTGTGTTGTTGGTATTGTTTTTAGTATAATTTGTAGAGATAATCTGGGAATGGGTATTATACTGACCATTTTAGCTACCCTGCTTGCAGCATTAGTGGAATGGTATATAAAATATGAAAAAGATAAAACATTTTATAATAATGAATTTTTAAAATTGGAACACAGATTAGAGGAGATAAGCAATCAGATCAGTTATACAAATCAGATTACTACTGTGAAACATCCGTATTTTAAAAGAGTGATCGACGAAAAAATGAAAAAGTTCCTGTCTGATAATCAAGAACTTTTATCGGGTATTCATGTTACAAATCCTCATGCGGATGATACGTTTGGAATAGAAGGAATAAGTTATACAAAAGAATTTGGAAGTATTAAAGCGGTAAGTTCTATACCGGACTATTGGGAAGATGATTTTACGAAAGAATATTTGAAGGTGCAAAGCGAACTGATTGATCAGAAGCATGTTACGATCCAGCGGATTTTTATTTTTGAAAAAAAAGATTGGAAGAAAAAAGAACAGCACATGAAGGAACAGGTGAATTGTGGAATACAGGTTTTTTATATTGATAAAGATTCTGAATATTTTAATCCACAATGGATGCAAGAGGATTTTCTGATTCAGGATAACGAATTGCTTGTTGATATTGCGGGGAGAACACATAAATTTAGCAAAAATGATAGTGTGGAAGAAAGAATTACAATGAATAAGAATGAGGTTCAGCAAAAGCTGCAACGTTTTGAACGGCTATTAGAAAGAGCAACAGAATATAAATGCTAACTTCCCAGGAATTGTTACAATCTACCATTGGTGTTAGACTGTGAACTTCCAGAAATTTTAAACCTAACCACTTGAATTTGAACCTCTGGGAAAGCATTGGGCAATGCCATTAAGCTAGGTGTTCGAGGTTTTGTTCGAATTTGCTGAATATTACGGTGCGGCAGAGCCGCCAGTCCGGTGTGGCGAGAGCCACCTGTCCGGACTAACATACGATATACGATCCATGATGGCATCAGCAAGAGTACTTTCACCATCACAGATTGGCTGGTACCATTCACTTTCACGGAACTGAGAACAAAAGATCGTTGAAGATTTTTTTCGTCTTTTATGTATCAGTTCAAAAAGATTTCTGGCTTCAACTTCTGTCAGTTTAAGAAGCAGCCACTCATCAATAATCCGTACTATTGGCTTGGTGTATTTCTTCAGGGCAGTCGAGAAAGTTCCATTGTCCCTGGCAGCCTGTAAGTCCAATAATAGATCAGGAAGTCGTACATACCATACTGAGTAATAGCGCTTGCATGCTTCCATGCCAAAGGCACAGGCCATGTAGGTTTTACCACTTCCAGTTGCTCCAGTAATAAAGATGTTCCGGTATTCTGTAATGTATTCACAGGTTGCCAGGCGATTAATCAATGCTTTGTTCAGTTTTCGCCCAGAATGATAATCAATTGCTGCAATGCTCGCATCTGGCTGCTCAAGTTCAGCCTTTTCAGACGATTGTTTTTACGGTTGCTGTATTCGACATCAACAAGCATACCGAACCGATCCTCGAACGGCACTTCCTTCATTGTAGGATCATCCATCTGGATGCGGAATGCATCCGCCATAGCAGTCAGACGCATTTCAATAAGTTTATCGATTGTACTTTGATTTGTCATGATTGTTTAGCTCCATAGTATCTGGCTCCTCTGGTTATGCCGTGTAGTTTTTCTGCTTGAGATACTTCGGGTTCAGTATCAGGTACATTCTTCTCAACAGCCAATAGATTTTTGATACTTTTATAGCTAGGTTTACCGGAATAAGAAAGTGCCTTAGCACAGCCCTGCTCCAGTTTTCCTGGCGAATATTTTTCTGCCAGTTTCAGTAATCCCATGCAGCTTCTGTAGGATTGCTGTTCAATCCTGCCGGAGGTAAGTATTGCATCGACAACCTTGCTTGTGTTAATTCCAATCGAATCAGCCCACTTACGGAACCGGTCACCGTTCCATTCCAGATATTTCTGGTGTTTCTGCGGCATATGTTCTGCCACAGTAGAATACTGACCGCTTCTTCCGTAGAGTAGTCTGTGAGAGGCAATACGATTGTGATTATAAAATATTTCAACCGGTGTATCTGTTATACGCACATCCACCTTATTTTTGATATACTGATAAGGCACAGAGTAGAACATTCTGTCTACTGCGATGTGATAGTTAAACTGGACGGTGGCTTGTTTCCACTCAGCCAGTTCAAAAGGTGTAGCAGGCAACGGAGCCAGTAATGGCATTTCTTCCTCAAGAAATAAACTGAGTCTGCTACATTCCTTTTTCTGGAGTTTACGAGCGTTGTAGGCATCCAGTTTTTCACTGATTGAAGCATTCAATTCCGCAAGAGAGAAAAACTGCTCATTGCGAAGGGCTGCTGTTATCCATGTGGATATCTTTCCTACTGATCCCTCTACATTCGGTTTATCTTTGGGTTTCCGGACTCTGGCCGGAAGAATGGCAAGATTGTAATGTTCTGCCATCTCATGATAAGTTGTGTTTAAGGCAGTGTTGTACCAGTCACTCTTTTTATAATTCACTGCAGCTGTACAGTTATCAGAAACGAGCATAGGTGTGACACCGCCAAAGAAATCAAACATCTGGACATGAGCTTTGATCCAGTTGTCGGTTTTCTCATTCATATATGCTTTTACAAAAGCATACTGACTGTAAGTTAATACACCTACAAATATCCATGCATCTGTTATTTCTCCGGTGTCCGGATCAATGATGTGGGCAGGATCACCGGCCCAGTTAACTTCAATCTGTGCACCTGGTTTTCTAGGGATATGCATGGTAGCCCTACGTTTTTCTTCATCCTTCTGGATGTAGTAGCAGAACTGAGAATACATTAGAGGCTCTTCGCTGCTCATACGACACTCCTCACAGTATTCTACCTAGAGAAGCTTTTTGTTTACGCTGTTCCGCAGAAGTTCTTTGCGGATGTAGTCAAAGTTTGGCATTGATGCTGAACATGATAGATCAATGTGCGAGGTATATGGTTTGGATAAAGAACTACGCGAGTAAACTCGCATAATTACATAGGTGATTCCCAAATTTCCGGAAGTGCGATTTCATCGCACAAGAATATTCAAATTGACGATGTGAGGATGATAATATGGATTCAAAAGAAACATTTGAAAATGCAAAACAAGAACTTTATAACGTGGATACAGTGATTGATATAAAACACAATCCGGTTATTTCAGCATTTATTTCATCAATTAAAAAAGTTCCGATTATTGGAGATTTAATAGATGATTCTTTGGAATGCACTTTGAAAGATTTTCAGAGTAAGAAACAACAGCAACTATTAGAGGTTATTAGCAATGTACCTGCTGGGATAGTTACCCCTGATATGGTGAATGATGTAGAATTTATTATGAGTTTTGCTAAAACAAGGGATGCAGTTAATAAGGTGCTAAATGGTGATAAAGTAAAATATTATGGGAATTTACTGGTAAATGGGTATTTAATGGAAAGAGAGAAGATAGCAACAGATGAATTTGAAGAATATTTGGAACTGATAAATTCGCTTTCCTTTAGAGAACTGGAATATTTAGCATTTTTTCAAGAGTGTGCACAAAGATATCATGGAAGACTGATATACCAGAATTGGAAAGAATTTTGTAGGGTATTTGAAAATAAATTTCCAAATAGAAATGTATATTTTGTTTTTAAACGTTTACAACGAACTGGTTTTATAAGTGAGGTCATAGAAACAGCAGATGTTGAAGGAGAAACGTTGTCATTAGATATTAATTCTATAGGTTTTGAAACAGAGTCGGAATTTTCAAGATTTAATGAGATTGTACTGAAAAAGTTTTGATAAAATCATAATAAAACAAGATAACAAGGACCGCAGATCAGATCGTCTGCGATTTTGTTATCTTGTTTTATTATTTTATATCACGGACACATTCTTTGGTTAGCTGAGTAGATTTCAGTATCCATTCTAATTCCTGCGTGGTGCAGTCAGATAATAAATTCTGCAATTTTTGATAAGATGGGTTAGAGAGTACTGTGTTATTCATATCTGGCGAGAAAGCACCAATGGTAGCAGTTTTAGATATGGATGAAGACATGATGATGACAAGGATGTCAATGTTTGAAAATGAGTTTTAAAAAATTGTCCAAGATATAATGAAAAATAGATTTTAGTAAAAATAGCAGTATTATGTATAAAAATATACAGTACTGCTGTTTTTATGTTAATATGAAGAAAGAATTAAAGCCACCTATGGATCATTATGTATATAAGGAGACGAAGTATGATTAAATATCCACTATACGTTACGTTAGATACGAACATTTTTGATGCTAATAAATTGGACTTTAGCCAAGATAGTACATTAGGTTTACTTGTTAATCATGCCAAAGCTGGAAAAATAAAGATTGTATTAAGTAACATTGTTTTAAAAGAAGTAGAAAAACATATCATAAAAGCGAGCGATGGAGTTTGTTCTTCATTTCGTGGACTGCGAAAAGAACTAATAAATGTAGTGTCGGATAAATTCTTGGAAGAAATTGGGATAGAAACTGATTTATTAATGCTGAATAAAGAAGAATACAGGACAAAGAGCCTGAAGATGTGGAAAAAATTTTTGGAGAAATTAAATCCAGAGATATTGAATTTGTCATTAGTGGATTTGGACGGGATAGTTTCTGATTATTTTGCTATAAATCCACCATTTGAATCTAGTGAGAAAAAAAGAAAAGAATTTCCAGACGCATTTATTGCAAATCAAATTAGAAAAAGATTTGGTGAGGATGAAGTAATTGCCATTATAAGTGATGATAAAGGGTTTAAAAAGGCTTGTGGCTATTCTGAAAATCATATATTTTACCAATCGTTAGGTGAATTATATAATGCAATAAATCGTCAAGAGCGAGAATATAAAGAAATTGTCCGAATAACTAATTCGCTTATAGGCAGGTATATTTCTGAGATAGAGGAAGAAATAAAGAATGAGGATTGTGTTGAAGTACATGGGTTATCGTGTGATAGTGATGGAATAGAAAGTGGATATGATTATAGTGATGCGGAGGTTGTTTCAATTAGAGATATTAGTAGTCGTGTGAGAAGCATTGACGAGATCACAGATGAAACGGCGTGGGCTACATTATTATGTAAAGCAAGTATAGATGTTGTGTGCTCCTATGAGGATTATGACAATGCTGTGTGGGATTCAGAAACTAGATCATATTATTGTTTGGAAACCAGAAAAAATCTTGAAAAACATTTGGCAAGATTTGGAATAAGAATTGAATTAGATCGTAAAGAAAATAATTTGAAAATCGTTCCATTTAAAGTGATTTTAAATGGTGATACCATTCGTGACCGTTTCGAAATAGATGAAGAAGAGTATGATGAAATGGATATAATAAATCAAGAGAGAGACCTGTATGGACTGTGCTCGTTGGATAAGTATGAGGACTATTTGAATGAAGAATTAATAGATTCTTCTTTTATGAATGATATAGTAGCAAAATTTGAGAAAATTAATGATTTGTATCAAGAATACGAAGATATAGCGTGTATATATGACGAGTTCTTGTCAGTTATTAGAGATACAGAAAAAAGTAACAGTATAAAACAATTGGTATTAGGGATGAAAGATATTGAAGGGTTCCCAGTTCCAACTGATATAAATAATATGACTTCTGATGAAAAAGAAGAAATAGACTTGTGGGCAGATAAATCGTATGAAAGATTGTATAAACTTAGTGAACAACAAGGATTACCAGATAATTTTGAATATGGAGATACGATAGAGATACATAACAGAATGGAAACCTACCAATTTAATATTGGTAAATTTTCAGGAGTAGTAGAAGCCGGTGATCAGGAGGATATTCCGTTATCAATAGAAGATGGGAACGGAAATATAATATCGAAAGGACATGTGACACTTACGGTGGGATATATGGATTTTGATGAAGATGGTGGCGCTGGTGATGGTATTGAGGATGATGTAGAATATTATTACGAAAACATATTAAATACGTTAGAGAATATTGCAGAATTTATCGAACAAGATATTAAGCGAGAGAAGGCTATCACAGATAAAATTGAAAAATATTCAAAAAATAAGAGGGTACAAAAGGGCTAGGAGTATATATTAATACGAATTGAAGAAAGGACAAGAAATGGTCGAATATTTATGGGATGGAGAAATGGACTGCGGCTGGGAAGACTTAGGTGAAAAAGTGGTGGATATAAGTAGCAAATTTGTTGATAATTTGTTGGATCTAATGCCATTTTCTTATAACGAAGAAGCAATAAAATTAATAACAGAGGAGAGTTTGGGGAGATTTCAAAATCTTGCTAAAAAACTGGCTGAAGAAATACAGAATGGATATTATTGCCAATATGAGGATATGGAGAACGTTAATGATAACGCATTTAAGCTAAATAGCTGGATTTTGCTTGGATCACTCACAGAATCCGCGTTGCAAATATTTTTAGCTTTCTATATGGATGATTATAAAAATTCAAAATGGAAACAATGGGAAAATATTGTTGTGGATGAAGTAAAGACTCCTATTATTGATTCGATAAATGGATTAGTGCAACAGGGAGTTCTTACTTCCAAACAGGGTAAATCACTTAAAGAAGCTATTAAAGAAAAAATAAAAGAGCATACAAACGAACATCCGGTTCAAAGAGTTATGTTAGATGAAATTATTCAATATTATTCTTTTCAAAAACTTATGGATGATGATGAGATATTTTATTTGAAATCAATTCAGTCAAATAGAAATGGAATACACTCTTTTGAAGAGAGAACTATAGGTACATGGGATAATCTACAGTATTGCGTCAGATTTTGGTGTTATTTATTAGAATGGATTATGAATCGTCTGCCAGACGTTCCGGATTATAATTAAATGCTGTTCTTTTCAGACAATTGAATGTTGCAAGACCGCACCAATAAAATTTTTTAATGTTAGTGTTGAAGAAAAGGAGTAAAAGGAAAACATGATAAAATTCTTACATGATTGGTTAACCATAATTATTGCAGCGCTGTCTTTAATAATGAGCATAATAACAAATAAGAAAAATAGTAAACAAAATTGTGAATATAGAGAAAAAATGCAAGAAGTTGAATTTGAAAAAGAAAAAATACACCAAAGAGAAAGAAAAATAGACGAAATGTTTATGCAATTAAATAGCCGTTCTAATTTAATTCCTTATTTTCACTTGATTTTAGATGATTCTAAGATTGAAAAAATAATTCATAATGGTTCTAGGCAAATAAAACTAGTAATAGGGTTGATAAATATCGGAAAAGAATCAGCAACAAATATAATGCTATTTCCTATGGGAGAAGGATTAGAGAATTACCTTGAAACATTATACGAAAAAGAGAACAGTTATTTTATACATGATTATCTTAGCCAAAATTTTGCTTTATTTAAAGAAAATGTAACATTCAGCATAGTAAAAGAAATTCCTAAAGATAATGATGGGAAAATTGCTAATTTTATTAAATTTAAAATAAGATTTAGAGATTTAATAGGAAATTTATATGAGCAAGAATTTGAATTTGGTTATGATAATTATGTTGTGAATGGATTTAACTTAAAAAGAGCAAGAATTTGAATTTGGTTATGATAATTATGTTGTGAATGGATTTAACTTAAAAAGTTCATCTAGTGTTCCTTACTTAATAGAAGAATAAAATATTATCAATTTCTATATTATTTTAACTTCTTTTTATATGATTAGCAGAACTTGAGTTTTACCTTTATTCATAAATGTTGTGTTTTTTGCAAGTCCTTTTTGTGGGTAATTGTAAGACTGGAAAAGATTGAACTCACAAGACAGGCTGAGAATGTATATCACCTTGACCATGCGGTAACAAAGACGCAAAAAAATATCTTAAATGCATTTGTATTGACGGACAAGAACATAGAATACCGAGCAAACAGGATCGGTGAAGAACTGAAAAAAAGCATGATGAAGGAGAAACAAAAGAAGTAGCTACACATTGGTGTTAACTTCCAATTATAGGTACAACTAAACAAAAATTCGTTGCATATCAATTGTAACAAAATTGAAAATAAGCCAAAAACCTGAGACCACATTGGTGTCAGGCACTATTAAATTTCCATAAACATACAAATTCGTATTTACAAACAGAACATAAAGTGATAGACTTATGAAAACAACAAAACTAGAATAAGTGTCCAACCCTTACGTTATGTGTAGGGGCTGGCAGAATAAAAAGAAGAGAAAAGAGGCGAAAAAGGAAATGAAGACAATCAGTGATAAGATTTTTGAATTATTGAAAGAAAAGGGAATGAGTCAGAAAGAATTTGCCCAGAGAACGGGAATTGCAGAAAGTTCGATAAGTGACTGGAAGAAAAAAAGAACCAACCCGGTAAGTGATAAGATTTTGATAATTTGTGAAGTATTGGATGTAACACCATATGAGCTGTTATCAGGAGCAGAGCATACAGGAAACAGAAGCAGAGATAATAATACGTATGTAATTAGCAAAGACACAGAGATTGGAATGTTGGTAGAGACATATCAAAAGTTAAATACAGATGCACAGAAAAGAGTGATGGGATATTTGGAAGCACTAAGAGAGCTTACATAAAAAATTTATCTACAAAATACGTATAAACGAACAAATAATGAAATAAGAGATGAAAATGTAGGAAGGAAAGAAAGGGAGCGGTAAGAGTCACCAGGTGACGGAATTAAATTTTTAGTGTAAAAATCATGCGTAATATTATATAGAAAAGTATCCAGAACTGTCTTGACAATATGTTGAATACGACATACTATAATTATAAAGAGGAAGGAGCATACTAATGTACGAAATCATTTTATATGATACAGAAGATGGAAGATGTCCTGTGCAGGAACTATTGGATTCCTTGAAAGCTAAGCTACTGGCAAAAACATTGCGGACAATTGACTTGCTGGAAATGAATGGCCCATTGCTTCGTGAGCCATATTCAAAACCCTTGGAAAATGGAATCTTTGAGCTTCGTACCAAGCAGGGATCAGATATTACAAGAGTACTGTATTTCTTTATTGTAGGCAAGAAAGTAGTGCTTACAAATGGATTTATAAAAAAGTCGCAAAAGACACCAAAAGCAGAAAAGGAACTGGCAAAGCAATATAAAGCAGATTATGAACGGAGGTATGGCAATGAGTAGCTATAAAGATTATAAAAAAAGAGCATTGCAGAATCTAGAGGTAAAAGCAGAATATGATGCACTGCAACCGGAATATGATATTATCCAGGCAATGATTGATGCAAGAGTGCAGCAGAATATGACACAGAAAGATTTATCAGCTAAAACCGGAATTACGCAGGCAGATATAAGCAGGATTGAGAATGGAACAAGAAATCCCAGCTTGAGTATGGTGAAAAAACTTGCACAGGGCTTAGGGATGCAATTAAAACTAGAATTTGTTCCGATGCCGACAAAAAATAAAAAGTAAATTTCTATAAACATATAAATTTACTTTAACGTATTTATAAGATAGATAAAATTTAGAACTGGCAGAATAGCCGGTTTTAAATTCTATCTAATGCTTTACCACTGTGAATTTTGAATGCATTGTCGTTTGAGTCGCATCTGGGAATTCCATTGAAGAAAAATTAGCATTATTTTGATAAGGAATTATTGATTGAAGAACTGGTTGCAATGGCGGAGTGGCTGGATGAATAGGAAATCATTTCAGGAATTGCGTTGGATTATAGAGTGAAAAGTTTGGATTCTATACTTTTAAAGTATGAACGTTATTACCCAGACAATCAGACGCGAAAAGTATTCAATGATATTTTAGGATTTCGAGCATTTTGTGGATACGGAACAGGAGTTTAAGACTCTTGTTATAGGGCTTCGTCCGTAATGTTGGCTTATCCGCCGCTATGTGTCACACTACCAGGTGTCAGGCGCCATCAAATTTTTACAGCACATAACTTAAAAGTACTATCCTTTTGCATTTACAGTATTGCATCAACATTCCATATATGCTAGAGTAGAGAAAAGCATATTTCTTAATGAATTCTAAGGTGCGATGCGCCATCTATATTCTAATCACATTTCAGAAATCTATGCTTTAATACCAAAACAAATGTAAAAAGCAGGAGAGGACTGAAAGACATTAGACAAGAGTAAGTTCCTTCTGCAAGAAGGAGGAAACAAATGAATACTGAGTTGAAAAATGTTGTATTATCGACTGACATTAAGGCACAGTATGACGAGTGTGTCAAGAAATTACTGGGACACAAGATTATACTTGCTCACATTTTAGCAAAATCAGTAGATGAATTTCGTGGAATGCGCCCGGAAGAAGTGGTGTATTTGATCGAAGGAGAGCCACTTATAAGTAAAGTTCCGGTCGAGTTGGGACTTACAAATAAGATTGTCGGAGTAGATGAAAAAGGAAATGAAATTGTAGGATTGAATACAGAGAATTTGGAAGTTTATGCAGGATTTGTGCGATTCGATATTATCTTTTACGTACGAACCAAAGATGGAGTTTCGCAGATTATCATAAATATCGAAGCACAAAAGACAGACCCTACAGATTATGATATTTTAAATCGTGCAATCTTTTATATCAGTCGGATGATTTCGTCGCAGAAGAATCGCGAGTTTAAAGGAAGCAATTACAACGACATTAAGAAGGTATATTCGATTTGGATATGTATGAATATGAAGGAAGATTGTATGAATCATATTCATCTGACAAATGATGTAATCATGGGCGATTATAAGTGGAAAGGAAAACTTGAACTGCTGAATATCATTATGGTAGGAGTAGCTGGAAAATTATCAGATAAAGATGAAAACAATGAATTACATCGATTGTTAGGAACATTACTGTCAGAGAAATTAAAAGTAGATGAAAAATTGGATATACTTGAAAATGAACATGATATACCAATGGAAGAATCAATAGAGGAGGAAGTGAAGACAATGTGTAATCTGAGTGAGGGAATTGAAGAAAGAGCAATGGAGGCTGGCAGGAAAGCGGGAATTGAAGAAGGAAGAAAGACCGGTCTTGAATTGGGAAAAAAAGATCTTCTCAAACAGCAAGTTCAGAAGAAATTGCTGAAGGGAAAGGATATCGATGTGATTGCAGAAGAGTTGGAAGAAGAGGTTGCTGTAATTGAAAAAGTTATTGCGGAGCTGGAGCAGTAGCTTTACAAAAGAGGTATAAGGTACATGACAACAACGGCAGGGAGTCCCTTAACTTAATAGAAACTACCTACCATTGGTGTCAGGCGCCGTCAATTTTCCAGAAAACTACTTAAAAAAACCTTCTCTGTAATCTTACAAAGAAGGTTTTTCAAGAATAGATTAATTTTTATAAAATTCTTTATACCATTCAGCAAATTTTCGAAGGCCATCTCTCAAACTTGTACTAGGTTTGAATCCGAAATCTTCTTCCAATGCAGTAGTATCTGCATAAGTGATCGGAACATCACCTGGCTGCATAGGAACCAGTTTTTTATGTGCTTCGAAATCGTAATCAGCAGGCAGAACTTCGGCACGAGTCAGCTCTTGTTGAAGAATATCTACAAAGTCAAGCAGATTTTCAGGCTGATTGTTACCGATGTTATATACGGCGTATGGCGGAATTGGAAGTCCGTCTTCGCCGTTTTTCTTTTCAGGAGCAGCCTGCATTACACGTTTGACTCCTTCTACAATATCATCGACAAAGGTAAAGTCTCGTTTGCAGTTTCCATAATTAAAGATCTGAATTGTTTCTCCGGCACGTAACTTGTTTGTAAATCCAAAGTATGCCATATCAGGTCTTCCGGCAGGTCCGTATACGGTGAAGAAGCGGAGTCCTGTGGATGGAATATTATAAAGCTTACTGTAAGCATGAGCCATTAGTTCATTTGACTTTTTAGTGGCAGCATACAGTGAAACCGGATTATCTACTTTATCATCTGTAGAGTAAGGAATTTTTTTGTTGCTTCCGTATACAGATGAGGAAGAAGCATATACCAAATGCTCTACTCCGTGATAAGAATCATCGCAGGCAGCAGCATCGTAAGAATGGCGACATGCCTCTAAAATGTTGTAAAATCCAATCAGATTTGATTCGATATAAACATCAGGGTTTGTGATAGAGTAGCGCACACCTGCCTGGGCAGCCAGATTTACAACAACAGTTGGTTTATAATCTGTAAAAATCTGATCAATCAAAGTTTTGTCAGCGATAGATCCTTTTATAAAATTCCAAGATGATGCAGTATGTTTCTGGACTTCTTCTTCAATTTTTCTTAAACGATATTCCTTGATTGAAACATCATAATAATCATTCATATTATCAATACCGATGATATGAACAGGCTCTGTAGTACGAAGCAATTCAAGAACGAGGTTAGAGCCGATAAAACCGGCTGCACCTGTTACAAGAATCGTTGCATTTTTTAAAGTTACATTTTGATTTTTCATAGCACTTTCCTCGTTTCAAAACTTGAATCTGTATTAATTATTATTGAAAGATAATTAGTCGCGCTGGAATAAGTCTCTTGTATATACTTTATCGCGGACATCATCCAGACAAGAATCATAACGGTTTGCAATGATACTGTGGCTGAGCTTTTTGAATTCAGCAAGATCATTTACAACTTTACTTCCAAAAAATGTTGTTCCATTTTCAAGTGTTGGTTCATAGATTACAACAGTTGCACCTTTCGCTTTGATTCGTTTCATTACGCCCTGGATACTGCTCTGACGGAAGTTATCAGAATTACTCTTCATAGTCAGTCTATAAACACCGACAACAACTTCTTTTTCTTTTGTTGCATCCCATGCACTATTCGCTTCATAAGCACCTGCCAGTTCAAGTACACGGTCAGCAATAAAGTCTTTTCTTGTTCGGTTACTTTCCACGATTGCGCTCATCATATTTTGAGGAACATCATTGTAGTTAGCAAGCAGCTGTTTTGTATCCTTCGGTAAGCAATATCCGCCATATCCGAAAGAAGGGTTGTTGTAATGTGTTCCGATTCGTGGATCTAAACACACACCATTGATAATATCCTGTGTATTCAGTTCTTTCATTTCTGCGTAAGTATCTAACTCATTAAAATAAGAAACACGAAGTGCAAGATATGTATTTGCAAATAATTTTACAGCTTCAGCTTCAGTGAATCCCATAAATAATGTGTCAATATCTTGTTTGAGTGCACCTTCCTGAAGAAGTGCAGCAAAATCTCTTGATGCTTTTACAAGGCGTTCATCATTTTTATCAGTAGAAACAATGATACGGCTTGGATAGAGGTTATCATAGAGCGCTTTTGATTCTCTCAAAAATTCCGGGCTGAAAATAATATTGTTAGTGTTATATTTCTTGCGGACAGAGTCAGTATATCCAACAGGGATTGTAGATTTAATCACCATGATTGCATCTGGATTTACTTTCAAAACAAGTTCGATAACAGCTTCTACAGCGGAAGTATCAAAATAGTTCTTCTTGCTGTCATAGTTTGTAGGTGCTGCAATGACAACAAAATCAGCATTCTTATAAGCTTCCTCACCATCTAAAGTAGCTGTCAGATCAAGCTCCTTCTCAGCAAGATATTTCTCAATATAATCATCTTGGATAGGAGATTTCTTATTGTTGATTAAATCAACTTTTTCAGGAATGATATCTACTGCAGTAACGTGATTGTGCTGCGCAAGCAAAGTTGCGATAGAAAGTCCTACATAACCTGTACCTGCAACGGCAATATTAAGTGGTGCCGGTGAAGCAAGCTTAGTATTTGTGTTATCTACGAAAACTTCATCTGGTTCAAATCCAAGAGCTTCGCACAATGCTTCCAACTGTGGAATAGATGGAAGAAAATCTTCTTTCTCCAGGCGGGAAATTAATGCGCGATTGATTCCTGTTGCATCGGCAAGTGCCTGCTGTGTCATGTTTTGTTCTTTTCTCTTGGTAGCGACTAAATTGGCTAAAAGAGATTGAGATAATTTCTTCATAGTGAAATCCTTTCTTTAATGTGTGTATTTTAATAGTTATACAATACAATGTTGCTTTAAATAACAAAATTGTGTTTGCTAATTATTGGTTTTAACGTATTTATAGTAACATAAGATGTGAGAAGGCGCAAGAGGGGATGGGGAAAGAATGAAAATGTTATGATAAATAACACGATTCGGAAAAGAAGAGAAAAAAGTAAGGTGAAATTTTGTTACTGAGAAATATGCGAAAAATTGAAATATGTTATGGTTGTGAAGTGGGATGGGTTTGGAA
>QUJA01000031.1 GCA_003480425.1 Firmicutes bacterium AM31-12AC | reverse complement strand
GAACAGTTTGCAAACCTGTACCGCCTCATAAAAAGCAGCGCCTCATTCGAAGAAGCTTTTAAGTTTGTGGGATAAGTTTGTGCAAAATTCGATATTTGCTCATTTATAGCTAAAACCATATTTATTCTTTTACACCACCCAGAGAAATTCCTGCGATAAATGCTTTCTGGAAGAATGGATACAATACCATGATCGGAATAACACCAATTACTGCCATTGCCATACGAATACTGGTTCCCGGCATCTTTGCTACAGCGGCTGCTGCATCTGCACTGGTTGCCATCGTTGCAAGTGTATTGATATTATCAATGATACTCTTCAAAAACTGTTGTAATGAATACAATTTTGTATCACTGATATAATACAATCCATTTGTCCAGTCATTCCAATAACCAAGTCCTACCATCAATCCGATCGTTGCCAGAATTGGTAAGGAAAGTGGTAATACAATCTTGAAATAAATGTAAAGCTCTCCAGCTCCATCGATCTTTGCTGCTTCTACCAACGCCGGATGAATGTTGGATGCAAAATTGTTCTTGTACAAAATAATATAGAATCCATTAAATAACAATGTCGGTATTAACAATGCCAGAATGGAGTTCTTCATATGAAATACCTGTGTGTACATGATATAAGAAGGAACAACTCCACCATTGAATAACATTGTAAAGAATACCATGAACGTCAATGGTTTTGCACGTTTGTAATCTTTTCTTGATAATACCCATCCGAGCATCGGACCGATCAAAAGGCTGATTGCAGTTCCGACAATGGTAATGAAAAATGTAATTCCATATGCCCGGAAAACTTTTGTTGCATTTGATTTGAACAAATATGTATATGCATATAATGTAAAGTCTCTTGGAAGGAATGAATATCCTTCTTTTAAAAGCGTTGCATTTTCTGTCAATGATGATGACACCAGAAGCAGAAACGGAAGCAGCGCACATAATGCCAAAATTGTCAGTATCGCGAAGATCAAAACCTGATAGGCTTTATCCCCTGTTGATTTTACACTGGAATCTTCCATACTCTTACCTCCTAGAATAATGCGTTCTCTTTGTCTTTTCTACGTACGATTGTATTCACAACAAGAACTAAGATAAATCCTACAATTGCCTGATATGTACATGCCGCAGACGATGTTGAAATATTATTTAAAGTCATCAGGCAACGATATACATAAGTATCAATTGTATTTGTTACCGAATACAGTGCTCCGGAATCCATCGGAACCTGATAGAACAAGCCGAAATCAGAGTACATGATTCGTCCTACATTTAACATCACAAGTGTGATCACTGTCGGTTTTAACATTGGTAATGTAATGTAGAAAATCTGTTTAAATTTTCCTGCACCATCTACTCTCGCTGCTTCATAAATACTTCTGTCAATTCCAACGATAGATGACAGGAAGATAATCGCGTTATATCCGACCATTTTCCATACATAAATAAATATCAATATGAACGGCCAGTATTTCGGTGCTGCATAGAAGTTGATCTCGTTTCCTTCTCCAAGCATATGATTTACAAGTCCGGCATCATTACTAAACATTGCATATACGATATATGCAACGATAACGTATGAGATTAACTGCGGAAGCAGGATACTTGTCTGGAAAAATTTCTGCCATGCCTTACTGAAAATATCAGCCAGACAAATACCAACTATAATCCCCATCAATGTTCCAAGTAAAATAAATACAATATTATATAACAATGTATTTTTTGTAATCAGAAATGCATCGCTGTTCAGAAAACTACCTGATGTGCTGGAAAATAACTGTTTAAAGTTCGATAATCCAGCCCATGGACTCTTCATAATACCAACACTATAATCTACTTTTTTAAATGCAATCACGATACCAAGCATTGGGATATAGTTGTTAACTACAAAATACAACATTCCAGGAATTGCCATGAAATCCAGTGCGGATGCTACTTTTAACTTCCATAACATATACATTGTCCAGATCACTACGATGATGGAGCACAGCATACAGATAATACTGCCTGCTCCTACATGTACATTCTTTGCTCTGGATAATGTATCTACTGCTGAACTTGCAAGATACAGATTTGCAATAAAGCTGACAACCGATGCGATACAGGCTGACAGCATCGTCTTTTTCTGTCCTGCTTTTACTGTTGCTACTGCTGATATTACAAAAACAATTCCCGCAATTATGATCAATACCATTGGAATGCTGGTTGTCAGAACAATCTTACCTCCACATACTGTTTTTCCAGTAAGAAGGCTGATTCCTGATAATCCATATACTTTCCCTTGATACGAATATTTCAAAAATGGAAATACTGCAGATGCAAGCAGTACAATACCTGCAATCAAGATTTCAAACATAATCCGATGTTCTTTTTCTGGCAGAGCCAACGATGCAAGCTTTGTTTTTTTCTGTTCCATTTCTTGCCCTCCTGAACTTCCTCTATTTGTAACTGTTCATTACACTCATTGATTTTGCATGAAAACAGTTACCTCTAATCTACAAATCGGTACCGCTGAAGACTCCGCCGGTACCGATTCTATTTACTACACTGCTTTTATTGTTCTGCAAGCCATGCATCCAGCTGTGACTGATAAGTCTCAAGGATTTATCCATTCCTGCTGCGGAAAGTGCAGAAATGAATTCTTTATATGTTGCGTCTACATCACTTACAATACCTGCTGCCAGCTGTGGTTTATACTGGTCTACAACATTTTTACAAGCTGTAATCTCACTTGTTACTTCAGAAGGATCTACACAGAATCCAAAGTATTTTGATTTTTCAACTTTTTCATTCTCTGCTTTCTGCTGATCTCTGATGTCTGCTCCATCACCTTCCCATGGAGTTACAAGTAATCTGTCTCCATATAAGAAGTCAGCTGTATGATACTGAACTGTATCTGCTGTTACACCTTCTGGATATGTCGATGTTCCATCGTCATTTTTAACCCAGTCAACATCTTCAACTCCCCATGTCAGTGTATCGATAAATTCCTGATCTCCATAGAGAAGATTTAATACTTTAATTGCTGCTTCAGGGCTCTTTGCTGTTACAGGAACTGCAAATCCAAATTTCTGGAATGCACCTGTTGCTACTTTTGCTGTTGTTACTTCCTTGAACAATCCTTTGTGTCCTGAACTTCCTTCAAAACTTCCAAGACTTCCATTTTCAATCTGTTTGATATCTGAGAATCCAACACCATTCTTAATTAAGCTTTCGCCCCATTCCTGTGAAGTAGATGCATCTTTGTAGATAAGGCCTTCATCATACATCTCTTTTGCCATCTTCACATTGTTATACCACTCATCAGATGCGAAATAGCATTTTACTTCGTCTGTATCTGGATCAGCATATACATACTGATAACTGTCTCCCAATACATCTACCATTCAGCATCATCAAAGGAATCTCCTCCATTGATATATGGCTGTGGGCTTACACAAGATCCTTCCTGGTCACTGTTTACAACACCATTTAACTCTGTTTTTGCTGTTACTTCTTTTAAGATATCCTGATATTCACTCCATGTTGTCATCTTTTCAGCTTTATCTGTAAGTCCAAGCTCATCCAATGTGTCCTTATTCATACAGATTGCTTCGGCTGCATATAAAGATGTCATATTACCTACACCGTAAATCTTACCATCTTTTGATGTTGCATCCAGATAATCTCCCATTACATCTTTGATATCTTTTCCATACTCATCAATGTAATCTGTAATATCCATCAACTGATTCTGACTCATGAATGACTGGTATCCTGCTGCCGGAACCGGTGTAAACATCATCAGATCCAAGTCTTCGCCTGCCTGGATCATCATCGGAACCTGTGTTGCATAAGTGTTTGGATCAAACCACTTAATATCAGCATGTACGTTCACTTTTTCTTCCAGCTGCTCATTGATTGCTTCTTCCACATGATCTGTTGCACTTTCATCCATTGGACTTAAACACATCAATGCAATTGTGATCTCGTCTGTCTCTCCTGAATCTGCGGCTGCCTCTGTTCCCCCGGATTCTTCCTCACTTGAACCACAACCGGCCAACATCGTTGTACCCATTGCTGCTACAAGAAACAATGCTGCTAACTTTTTGAACTTCATAACTTTTTCCTCCTTTATTCGGTTCGTTTGTTGTTGGCTCTATTATAAGTGAGAATCTCCTCTTAGAATTCATCTATTTTTATTCTTTTTTTCCATTTTCTTTGTTTTTTTGAAACACGACATTCCAGGCCATAGTGTGTTTTGATATTTCTTAAGATTTTTATAAAAAAATTAATTTTTTAATTCAATTTTTTCTCTTCCTTTTCTATTTCTCATCAAATTTGCAGTATTTCACTCAAAAATACGTCTTTTTATATTAGTTTTCTTCTTTTTTTTCTATTAAAATAAAGCTAACAAAAACACAGGAGGTCTTTAATATGTTTGATTCTTATTTAATTCGAGAAGACAGTCTGGAAAATACTGTCGAAGATGGAAAAGTTACCGGTTTCAAATTTGCAGTACGTATTGCTGATTACCGTGGCTGCTTCCTCTCCCTTCACAATGGATACTATATTGAATGTGATGGTGTTGTGTATCCGAGAGAATTACAGAAATTTGAAATTAATGAAAAAGAGCCAAGAGATTTCGAGGAACTAAAAACCTGCGTATGGGAACATTGGAATTATGACGACGAAGGTTATGTCTATGTTGCAAAAGAAGGTGGACTTGAACCTGGTAAACACGTCATCAAATTACAACAGTCCATCCTCTCTCAATACGGATACATGCCATGGGATGAGGAATGGCTTAAAAACCCACCAGTTCCTGGAAGTGGTGCCGGTTCTGGAAAGACTGCATCAATCTGTTCTTTCACATTAGAATTACAGGAAGGAGATAAATAATTATGGGTATCAAACGTGGTGTATCTTTATACAGTTATCAACAGACACAATTCTTTAAACAAATGGATTGGAAAGATATGGTCCGGGAAATTCATGATAATCTACACACTGACGGAGTAGAGATCATTGACGAAGCGACTATTCGTGATTATCCATTTCCATCTGAACAATTTATTTTTGATTGGAATAATTATATCGCACGCTATGAAATGAAACCGGTAACGATGGACATTTATCTGGATGTACACCAGTTCCGTGATCATATCATGAATCATCGAGAGGCTGCAGAACGTCTGAAAAATGATATCAAGCTTGCTGCGCGCCTTGGTTTCCAGAATGTGCGCCCACTTTGTCTTGTTCCGATTGATGTAATCGAGATGGCACTGGATACAGCTGAAAAATACAATGTCAGAATTGGAAAAGAGATCCACGCTCCACTTCCGATCCGACCAGGAGCAAGAAAACAACCAACTAGCGGTATGGCTGCTGCACTTGATTTCCGTATGTCAGAACAGATTATTGATCTTGCACAGCGTACAGGAAGTAAGCATGTAGGACTGGTTCCTGATTTTGGAATCTTCCAGCACTCTCCTTCTCAGGTCGCTATTGATTATGTAAAACGTCATGCTGAGATTCCGGAAGCTGTTGATTTTATTCTTGCACACAGTAAAGAATATGACCTGAATGATATGATCAAAGTTGTGAACGAGAAATATCCAAATCATGGAATCGATGGTTCTAACTTGGAACGTATGGCTCTTCACGAATCTTCCGCTGACCCGAATGACCTTGTAGAAATTCTTCCATATATCATGAGTATCCACGGAAAATTCTATAACATGACTGAGATTCCTGGAAAACCGGGATGCTATGAAGATCTTGCTATTGATTACGAAACTCCGATCCGTATCCTCAAAGAGCACGGATTTGACGGATACATTGATTCCGAATATGAAGGACAACGAGATCAGCAGGATCGTGGAATCGAATACCTTCCAAATGAAGTAGAACAGGTTCGAAGACATCATGAGATGTTGACACGATTGATTGGAGAATAACAGATATTTTTTAAGAACCTTGCAGGCTTTACCCTTAAGCCACAGGGTTCTTTTTTATATAAAAAATTCCCGGCAGTGATTTAAGATTTCATCACTGCCGAGAGTTTTCATCTATCGTTCCACATAGGTTTGCTTATATTATTTCATACATTTTGAAAATACATGTTCGATCGGTGCACTGAACAGCCATGCTGCAATGACTGGCATTAAAAAACCTGCAATCGGGATCAGATATGTGATCACACACGCAAATATCAAAGCAAAAAATATCAAAACTGTTGTTCCCGGAAAACGGATCATCAAGATCAAACTGTTTTTCATAAGATTCTTCACCGAATTGTCAAATCTCGCAAGATTCGCGAAAAACCACACCGCATATAAAGCGACCAGAACCATCATAACCAAAAACAGTGGATAAATATTTCCCAACATATTTCCTGCCTGACGTACGTGATTTACAACAAAATAATCACTCAAAAAGATAATTTCTATTCCAAGTATAAGCAGCCATACCGGAGTGGCTTTTTTTAAGTTTTCTTTAAATGATATAAAAAAGGAACTACAGACATATCCTCTGTTATTTTTAATGTTTTTTTCTATCGTATAATACATTGCCGTAAATGATGCACCTGCTGTTACGATTGGGATACAACAGATCAAAAATAACATATTCAATAAAATACAATTTGCAATTTTACTGATTGCAGACATAATCGGATTGTCATAACTGAAAATACCACTCATAGATTTTTCCTCCTATCACGTTATCCACTTCTCTAGATTAAAGTTTACCTCTCACTCATTCAATAATTCTATTTTATTTTTCATTCTTTTGCTATTATTTTCATCGTTTTTTCTCTTTTTTCTCCTCTATTTTTCACATCTTTCTTTTTTCTTAATTTATTGCTCATTTTATTCATATTTTTTCTTTCGTTTATTGACGTTTTTCTCTTCATTTTTTATAATAAGATTAATTTTTAAACTTTTAGTTCTCAATAAATACTTTTTGAGGAGGAATCTATCATGCATTCAAACAATCACTTAGATTATATGATTACTGACCTGGCTCTATATCGCTTTTACACAGATACTTTTCTTTGTCTTCCGGACTTTTGTGTTCTCTGCCCTCTGGAAAACAATCTGGAAATTCGCTATATAGATTTTCATCATTCTGAAAATACGCAGTGCATTCAACTTCATCCACATGATTTTTTTGTTTTTCAGACAGGTGTTTCTTTACAGTTAATACCAGAAGATGTGTCTGTTTGTCTGCTTGTTCGGCTCAATCCGGCTTTTTTGTTGAACCTTTTTTCTTTAGACCGACTTTCTTCTCTCCCGGTTGTTCACCTTGCATCACGATTTTCATCCGGGGCACTTTACTCCTTTTTGAAACTGTCTCACCTGTATATCACAGACAAAAAAGAGTTCGAATTTCAAATTATCAGTAATTTATACATTGTTTTAGATTCCTTGTTTCCTTCCCTTTCGTCTACTTCGATTTCAGACAAAAATCTACGACATTCAGAGAAAAGAAAGACAGCCATTCTTACTTATATTGACGCTCATATTCAGGAGTCTTTCAAATTAAACGAAACTGCACAGGCACTCGAACTTACTCCGCAATATCTTGCTTCCTGGTTTCAGAAAAATTTTGACTGTACATTTTCAACCTATATTCAACGAAAAAAACTGGAATCGATAAAGCTTTGGCTTCGCTATACTGCATTAAGTGATTCTGTCCTGGCTGAACTATTTCATTTCAAAAATGCAGATGCCTTATACCAGGTGATGCTGGAACTAGATGGAATATCCCCAACTCAGTACCGTGAACAATTTCAACAACCTGGTTCCATATTATTGCCGGATGAAAGAAATAAACTACCTCTTTCCCCTTATTATGATGCACTGCTCTCCGCCGACATGCATCAAGAATCGACCGTACTCGCTGTTCTTAAGCAAGAAGATACGATTTTTAGAATTTCTCCAAAATCTTCAAAAAATATGCCTGACTCCTGGCGTTATCTTCTGAATATGGGATACGCTTATCAATTCAATGATAACCGCATGCAGGCACAATTAAAAGATATTCAGCAGACCGTTCATTTTCGATATGGTCGTATTTGCAGACTACTTGATCTGACAACAGTCCATATCATAAATCATGCAACCCGATATGGTTTTGAACAGATTTTTCAACTACTCGATGAGATGCTCCGACTGGACTTAACACCATTCATCGAACTTGGATACAAGCATGCAAAAGTTCACTTACAATTCCGTGAGACACAAATTCTGACTATGGATGAAGAAGTCTTTTCCTACTATGATAAAATCATTCAAATTTTACCCGATTTTCTTCGTGCATGTTGTAATCGTTATGGCATTGAAACTGTAACATCCTGGAAATTTTCTGTTTACTACGATTTTATCGAAGAACACGAACATCTATCGACGCTTACGTTTCGACAATACCTTGACTATTATCAGAAAATACGTTTTATGATCAAAGATATACTTCCTGAGACAAAAGTAGGCGGAGCTGATTTTAATATTTTTTTATCTTTTGATTTTTGGGAAGATAAGTTTCGTCTTATCAAGCTCTGCAGGTTCGCATGGATTTTATCGGTATCAATGCCTATGGCGGGGTCATGACCGATTCTCACGTACATCTGGCAACTGACTCTGATTATATGCCGGATAAGATCCGTAAATCCGCCAAGTTGATCGATCACTATTTTCCGGCACTTCCGGTACTTATTACAGAATTTACCTTTTGCTATACTTCCAGAAATTATTTAAATGATATGGTATTTTCAAGCTGTTTTCTTGCATCTTTTCTGAGTGAAACTATGCAGTTGGTAAAAGGGATGGGATTTTTTACCATGTCCGACTTAAGTGTTTATTATGCCGATTCCGGAAATTTATTTTTTGGTGGAAATGGCCTTTTTAATTACATCGGACTTCCGAAACCGGTTTATCATGTTTATTCCTTTTTCAGAGAACTCGGAACGCGAATCATTGGACATACTTCTGATTATTTGATCACTACCGATTCCAATTATCGATTTCAGGCACTTTTTACGAATTATGTTCACATCAATGAACAGGCTGCCTATAGCAAACATAATGAAAAATTATTGGATACCCCGGAACAATTATTTGAATCTTCAAATACAAAGCCATTACATATCCAGATTGAGCAGGCAATTCCCGGCACTTACCTGTTAAAAACTTATACATTGAATGCATTTCATGGGAATCTGTTACCATACTGGGCAAAATGTCGTTCACTCACGCATCTTTCAGAACAGGATTTCCAGACATTTAAACAGCTCGCACAACCTGCTATAAACCTGCACACCAAAACAGTCACTGATGATGGGATTCTTGATTTTTCTGTTCATCTTGAACCATCTGAAGTCAAACTTGTCTTGATTGATTATATCGAAAATTAATGAAAGGGATTTTTTATGAATACAAAACAAGATTTTCCACTTACAAGTTTAACTCAATATACTGTCGATGCACCGCAGACCTTCTGTCATGATACTTTTGACATTCTCTGCATTTTATCCGGTAGCATAAAAATCGCTCTTGATCATCATGACGAACGCATCTACCATCATTCCGATGTTTTGATCATACATCCGAACCAATCCGCTTCATTTTCCTCAAATGAAGAGAATGAAATACTTCATATGTGTCTGCTGCCATCTTTTATTGAAAAATACTTAGGCACCGATTCGATTATATTCTGTGATTCAACCTTAGAACCAAATCGAAGTTACCTTGCAGTGCGTCGCCTGATCAGTAATATTTCCTGGCGATATCATGCTGATGGTCCGGTTTATGATCTTTCTCTCTACAGTCTTTTGTTTGAACTGCTGGATTTATTAAAACGGGAATACACTTTAAATCTTCCGCTTTCTATTGAATATAAAAACGAAAAGCAAAAGGAACGTTCCCTTGAAATTCAGACTATATCCGTCAAAATTATAACCAGCCGATCACCCTCACTACACTGGCCGAACATTTACACTTGTCCGTCCAGTATCTGTCTAAGGTGTTCAAAGACTGTTTCCATATGAAATTTAGTGAATATGTAAATTTGCTGCGTATTCAACACGCAGAACATGACCTGCGCTACTCTGATGAATCTGTGACAGATATCGCCTTAAATCATGGATTTGCAAATGCAGCTACATTCAATAAATATTTTCGGACCACACATGGATGTTCACCAAAAGAATATCGTAAAAACAGTCAGCTTATTTCTTTGCAAGATAAAGAAACCCCACAGATAAATGAGCGAAATGTTTACCTAAATACGGATATAGAAAAGGAAGAACGTAATATTACAGTTGATTGTTCAACAACAACTGCTTTTTCGCAAAATTTGTGTTCTATGATAAATATTGGTTTTGCCAAAACTTTGCTCTCTGTTTCTTTCCAGGAACAATTGACGCGAACAGTCCGGGAACTTCCTGTAAAATATGTCCGCATAGAAGGACTCATCAGCAATGCTATGATTCCCCGGTTGGCTGACCAGAACGGTTTTTACTTTGCATCCATTGAGCAATCTTTAAACCTGTTACAACATTTGAACCTGATTCCTTTTATCGAACTTGGTAAAAACTCTTATAACTATTTGCAAAATAACTCCAATCAATGGATTTTTCGAGGATACAGTACGAATAAAAAGTTTCATCTGCTTTTAGAAGCTTTCCTAAAATATGTGACCACCCATTACGAACCTACATGGTACAATCAATGGATTTTCGAACTGTGGAATCCTCCTGCGGAACCACTTGACACTTATATCGAGGTATAAAATTATGAAAAATCTGATTCTTACTTATATTCCTTCTGCCAAATTTGGTGGTCCCGGACATAATACCGGTCTGCCTTCGACAGACTTTCTCGATTATCTGGAATTATTTGTAAAAAATCAGATTACCCCGGATTTTATTTCCGTTCATATGTTTACCGCACAATATTTACTACAGGATCAGACTCAAAAACTCGTCCGCCTTTTGGATTCTAATATATTCTCGATTCAGGTATCCTGGATGAATCGAAAAATAAAGCAGATTTTCGGACATGATATTCCATTGTATATCACGGAATATAATTCCTCCCTGATTCCGGGAAGTTATATTAACAACTCCTGTTATCAGGCTGCATTCCTCTGTCACAATTTACTTGCAGTCCATAAACAGGCTCCACTATCCGGTTACTGGATGCTTGCCGACACGCTATCCAACATTGAAAGTCCCGAATCCTACCATATAAACGGAATCGGTCTGATTACAGGAAACCAGATTCGGACACCAGGATACTATGCGTTCCGGCTTCTAAGTAAACTTGGCACTCGTCTGATCGAGCAGGGCGACAATTATTGTATTACACAAACCGACGAAAAAAATTACCAGATTATCTCCTGGCATTGTGTTCCATTTTCAAGCTCTGCTTTTTTAAGCAATGCAGAAGAACATTCTCTTCGGAATATGTATAAGCACTATGAACATATGCCACCGCTTCAGATGACATTTCATCTGAATAACATTCCATCCGGAACTTATCGAATCAAGCGATATCTGCTCGATCGTTTTCATGGAAGTTATCTGGATATCCGACTTGGAGAACTGATAAATGGAAATATTGATGAAGAGACCTTTCTCTATGAAAAACTTTCCCCCTTGCCAGAAGATATGAACTATTTATTATCTGCATGTGTACCGGAAGAAAGAGCACTTTATATGCAAGTTGAACATACACTTACGGTTACTTCTCCGATCTATCCACATAATGTATGTCTGTGGGAAATTACAAATCAGTATTAATAAAAGAAATGCACCAACGAAAATGAGGTCAGACGCATTTTTTGCATCTGACCTCATTTCTCTATTGTTGAATCAAGTAATTGAAGGTTACCCTTTTTTCGTCTACATCATTGGAATTCTTTACCACTCCAATGACCAGAGAGTCCGTATCCGAAAGATATGATTTTATTACTTTTGAAGTTTGCACAGAAACTCCATCCACATCTTCCATCGCACCCTCCTGTGCATATTTTTTATAAATTGCATCCGGGGAGATCAATATATCAATATCCCCGGCTGCAAAACGCGTTGGTAAAACACTTGCTAAGTTTGATGCATCCTGACTCATCCATTCTACCGCAACATAGTCTACATCCAAAAACTCTTCAAGTTCTTGTTCAAGACCACCACAATCCGGTTCTTCTGAGGATATCACAAGCACCGTCACTACTGGACTTTTATATGCAAATACAGTTGTATACAATATATAAATTCCAAAAATAATTGCAGCAGCTATTACAATTGTTGTCTTTAAATAATAATCTTTAAAATATTGCCATTTTTCACTTGCAGTGTTCCCTTTTAACATCTTTTTATCTCTTCTTAAATTTACCAACCTTTGTTAATCTGTTTGGAAGTTTTGGTAACTTACCTGTTGTCTGTACGATAGCATCTTCATCACAAACTTCCATACATTTACCACATTTTGTACAATCGAAATCATCGATCATATGAATGTATTTTGCTTTTCCTTCGATACAGTCTTTTGGACATACATCCATACATTCTCCACAACCATTACACAGTGATGGATCAATGTAAATGTTAACGAAAGAAGTACAAGCTCCTGCCGGGCAGTTTTTCTTCTTAATATGTTCTTCATATTCTTTTGTGAACAGCTCTGTTGCACTTAAGGCAGCTTTTGCTGATACCTGTCCCATAGAACATGGTGTAGAGTAGCACATTGCTTCACCGATTTCTTTTGTCAGATTGATAAATTCAACCTTTCCTCTTCCTTCTGTGATTTCTTTCTGCATATGCTCTAACTGAATCAGTCCTTCACGGCAGAATACACATTTCCCACAGCTTGTCTTTCTGGAAGCAAGAAGTTCTTTCTGTGCTCCCTGTACGATACAGTCTTTGCTTGTCAGAACTCGTACAACACCGTTTGTGATTCCAGCTTCACCGACTGTCGTCTCAGCAGCTTCCGGTGTATGATACTCATATCCAAAGTATAACGCTTTTACATCATCTGTATCAATCAGTTCTGCAATTTTTTTATCTTTTGCAACTTTCTGAAGATCTGCTCCGTTTACTGATACATAAACACCATCTTCGTAAGCTCCGTCAAACAGATCGGCAAGATTTTTCACTGTAACGATATGAAGTACAGCGCTTCCTTTTGCTGCACGGACATTCACAATACCACTTACCAGCTCAACGCCATATTTCTCTGCTGTTTCTTTCAGGCTCTCGAAAAGGTCTGTTTCTTCTTCCGGAATCTGTAATGATTTTTTCTCTGTTCCCAGAGCATAAGCAGCAATGGAAATTCCTTCCATCACCTGCTCCGGCTGTTCTTTTAAAACTGCCAGTAATGCATGATCTGTATCTGCATTATTCAGTGCTGCTACAATACCTAATTCTTTCTGTTCCTCTGCACTTTCTTCTTTCGCTGCCATCAGACGGTCGAATAATGGCTGTGCACATAAACCATACTCAGAAAGATTTGCTTCCTGGATTTTATTCAGGACATCCTGACTGCTTCCATTTTTTGCGTTCTCTAATGCACTCATCTTATTCAGCCTCCTTATTTTCTACGAAATCGCCCCAGAGACTTGGTCTGGAAATCTGCAGACGTAAGTCACACTGAAGACATCTTCCAGCTTCTGCACAGATATCTGCGTCACAAATTCCGTGATCAAACAGTTTAAAGTTATCGCTTCTGCTCTCTGCCGGATCAACCTGTGTATGTTTTCTTTCTTCATATCCGAATCCAGGACACTGTCCGATATATGGATCTGCTTTCTGCTCAGGAGCAAGTACTTCAGAAATGTCTCCATCTCCGCCAAGATACTTGTCAATCTGAGAAGCTGCTTCTCTTCCTGACTCGATAGCCATGATTACTGATTTTGTTCCGTAAATAACATCTCCTGCTGCGAAGATACCTTCTACAGAAGTTGTCTTATCATGTTCAATATCTTTTACTGCGATACTGTTTGCTCTTCCAAGTTCAAGACCTGCTTCTTCTGTGATATCAGGTCTCTGACCCACTGCAAAGATAACTGTATCTGCATCGATGTGATGCTCTGAACCTTCTTCTTTTTCAATGATTGCACGGCGGTTTTCATCAAATGTAAATGATTTCACATTCATGAAATCAACACCTGTTACATGATCTGTTCCTGTAATTCTCTCAAATGTCTGTGCAGGATGTACGAAGATTCCCTCTTCTTTTGCCTGTTCGATTTCTTCATCATCGGCTGTCATAACTTCTCTTGCTTCCAGACATGCCAGATGAATCTCCTCTGCTCCAAGACGTTTTGCAGATCTTGCACAGTCAAATGCAACGTTTCCACCACCGAGAACGATAACACGTTTGCCCATGCCTGTTTCTTTACCCATGCTGCAGTTACGTAAGAAGTCAGCATTCAGGATAACTCCGTCAAGTTCACTACCTTCCATTGGAAGACGAACACCTTTATGTCCACCGATTGTCATTAATACTGCATCATATTCATTCAACAGATCTACCGGTTTCTCAACTTTTGCATTTACTTCAATCTTAACGCCCTGCTCTTCGATTACTTTTGCTTCCTCAGCAATGATTTCTCTTGGAAGACGATATGCAGGAATTCCATAAGCCATCATACCACCAACTGTTGGAAGGGCTTCTTTCAATGTTACATCATGTCCCTGTTTTCTTAAGTAATATGCTGCTGTCAGACCTGCAGGACCTGCTCCTACAACACATACTTTCTTTCCTGTATCTGCAAGCTGTTTTCCTTTGCCTTTCCAGTAAGCACCTGTATCATGCTCTGCTGCATAACGTTTGATGTCACGGATTGCCATTGGATCACTTACTTCTTTTCTCTTACACTGTAATTCACATACGTGGCTACAGATATAACCTAATGCTTTCGGGAATGGAACTTTCTCACGAATAACTGCTGCAGCTTCATCATATTCTCCGTTTTTCACGTGTCTGATGTAACGAGGGATATCTGTATGTGCAGGACATGCATGACGACATGGCACGACTGCATCCTCTTTCTTCACCTCAGAATTCATCAGTTTGTCACGGATTGTACCTGTCGGACAGACCTCTACACAAGCCTGACAGAAACGACAGTCTGCATCTTTCAACAGTTTGTTATGTACTGTTCCTACATATGTTTCCATATCTTTTTTCTGATACTGAAGTACTTTTACTCCACGCAATTCGTTACATGCACGTACACAACGGCCACAAAGTACACAACGATTCATATCATGAATGATCAATGGATTTTCTTCATTCTGTTTGAAACCTTTTGTACGTAATTTCAAACGACCTGTCTTTGGTCCGATATACTGAATTAACATCTGTAATTCACAGTTACCATATTTTGGACATGTTGTACAATCTTCCGGATGTCCTGCAAGGAGCAATTCCAAAGCCAGCATACGAAGCTGCTCCAGTTTATCACTCTTTGTTGTGATATTCATTCCGTCTTTTGCTTTCAATGTACAAGAAGTTGTTACTCCTTCCTGTCCTTCTACTTCTACTACGCACATACGACATGAACCAAGTGGGCTCAAATCTTTATGATGACACAGATGTGGGATATAAATGCCTGCATCCAGTGCACAATCCAACACATTTTTACCTTCTGGGACTTCAATCTTTTTCCCATCAATTGTAATAATTGCCATAACTTCCTCCTTTATTTTCTCTTATTCTTTCCTCTTTATTTCATGCTGCCGAATTCATCTGAATCCGGCAGAATCTTAGCTATTGCTTTAGAATAACAATCTTACACAACCATACATTCCGGCATCATTTCCAAGTGTTGCAAGCGAAATACCTGTTCCACGACATGCATGAAATGCTTTCTCTTCAAATTTCTTCTGGATTCCCTGAATCAGAATATCTCCTGCTCTTGATACACCACCGCCGATAACGAAGATTTCAGGATCTACCACTGCTGCGACATTTGCCAGAGCTGTTCCAAGCATTGTGCAAAGTACGTCAACCAGTTCCAATGCTACTTCATCATTCTCTTTTGCGACATCAAAAATATCTTTTGCTGTCAAAGGATCAAATGTTGTTAATTTTGTAGCACGTGTCTCTGTTGCAAGTTTTTTCTTCGCCATACGGACAATTCCGGTTGCAGATGCATACTGCTCCAGACATCCCTTATTTCCGCATCCGCAAGTATCTGTCTCATCATCATTCATATGAATATGTCCAAGTTCTCCGCCGGCTCCATGAGAACCTGCGATAATCTTACCATCTACGATAATGCCGCCACCGACACCGGTTCCGAGTGTCACCATAATGACATTCTGATGGCCTTTTCCACCGCCCTGCCACATCTCACCAAGGGCTGCTACATTTGCATCATTTCCTGCTTTTACAAGGAGACCTGTCTTCTCATTTAAAGCCTTTTCTACATTGATGACATCCCATCCAAGATTAACACATTTATGAACTGTTCCTTCACTGTCAACCGGTCCCGGAACTCCAAGTCCGATTCCCTGAACATCCTCTTTTGTGATTTCCTTTTCTTTCATCTTATCTAACACAGCTGCTGCAACATCATCTAGAATTGCTGCGCCATGATTTTCTGTATTTGTCTTAATTTCCCATTTTTCTAAAATTGTTCCGTTCATATCAAAAAGACCAATCTTACATGTTGTTCCTCCGATATCAACACCAAATCCATATTTTTTCATCTTTACTTATTCTCCTTTTTTTTCATCATAACCACTGCTGCGATTACTCCGAAAATCAACATTCCGAAAAATGCAATCACAAACTGATTGTTTGCTGTATTTTCACCTAATGTGAGTTTTGCGGTATTTCCCATAAAAATCGGTGCTATCAATCCGCCGATTCCCCCGAAGATTGAAAATACTCCGCCTGCCTTTGCTACCGCTTCCTGCTCAACAGAAATTGAAAGCAGATAGCTCCGATTGCCATAAAACAACTTAATGACACTCCGCAAAGAGCACTTACAATCAATACTCCCACCATTCCATGTACTGTCAGTACTATTCCATATCCGACTGCTGCAGTCAGAATTGAAAATGGCAGTGTAAAATTCTTTAGTTTTGCAGATATTTTTGAAAAACACATTCCTGTCACAAGTGCAAACGCCGCATTCACAGATGTCACCATACCTGCCAGCCCCGGATTGTTTGAAATATTCTCTGCAATATAAATTCCTATATTTGTACTATAGGCATTGATAAATAATGTATGTACAAAGGATGCAAATGAAATCAGATAAATTATTTTATTTAATTTCATATCCGATGCTTTTTCTGTTTTTATTGGTGGAGTCTCTACCAAAAGCATCTGCACACCAGCCATTGCAATGAATGGAATCAGATACACCAGATAATAATTACGATAACTCCAGCCTGCCAGCATTCCTCCCAGCATGCTCCTACCATTGTTCCGATTCCCATTCCAACAACATGAAGACCCATATAACCTGCTCGTTCCTCTTCCGGTATTAATTCAGCAGCGATTGCCGTATTCATCGGTCCCGTAATTCCAAATCCAAAACCAATTAGTATTCTCGACAAAACAAGAATCCAAAAGTTTTCTGAAAAAAATGGCATGATGCCACAAATACCTATAATAAGAAGTCCACTCAACACAATTTTCTTTTTGCTGATTTTTGTTGTCAGCCAGCCAATCATAAGTGAACCAACCATAATAAGAAGATATTGTATTGTTTGTAAAAGCTGGATTACACTTGTGCCGTATTGTTGATACTTTTCATTAATCACTCCTAGTACCGGAGAGATACCTACTATGTTTAATCCAAATGCAAATGCCGTAAAAAATATGCTTACTGCTACTTTTTTCTTATTTACTGGTTTTGTTTTTTCTAGCATGGCTGTAATACATCCCAATGTTCAGCGAGCTTTCCGTCTTCCAAACGGTAGATATCCACAACACGGCATCTTGTGTTTCCTTGCTGATCAACATTTTTTAAATATACGGCAACCATATCTTTTTCTGCAATCATCATTTTAATATTCAGGCAGAATTCCGGATGTTCTACAAATTTCTCTGCAAAGGCTTCTTTTAATGCTTCTCTGCCCTGACCAACTCCCGGATTGTGCTGAATGTAGTCTTCTCTTACATATTTATCTGCTGATTCGATAATATGCTCATTAAAAAATTCCTGATAAAATTTCTGAATCACGTCCTTATTTTTCTGTTCCATGATTTTATTCCTGCACTTTCTAATGTCTTATTTTATAATCTTAAAGTAATCTGGTTTTCTTTCAATTGGTCCCGGAAATCCATCAGCAGGATATCCAAGGATACAAGAACCCACTCCAATATATTCACCTTCGTAACCAGCTTCTTTTAACAGTTCTTTTCCAAGATCTGTCTCAAATGTCTCACGGATACGATTGATCCATCTGGATCCGAGGCCGAGTGCATATGCCGCATTGAACATATTTCCAAGGCAAAGGCTTCCATCTTCTACCGGATTGCCGACACCTTTTTCTGCCAGTACAAGAATAATGGTTGGTGCTCCGTAAAATACATCGACACCTTCCGGTGCTCCCGCAATCTCTGCATTTAATTTACAAAGCTTCTTGATCCATTCTTTATTCTGTACTGCAATAAAAATCGGAGACTGTTTATTACCACCAGAAGGAGCATTCATTCCAGCCTTCAATACAGTCATCAGTTCTTCATCTGTAATCTGGTCTGGTTTATAATTTTTTACACTTCTACGATTCAGAATGTCTGTTACTGTTTCTTTCATTTGAATTCCTCCAATATTATCCTTTTATCCCAGATGAGCAGAAGCTATATTACCTGCTTCTGCTCATCTTCTATTCTGTCATTATTTGTTTGCGGTTACTTAGGAATTAGTCTTCATCTTCAACATACTCTGCAGCACTCATACCAGCGATACGTCCTGTATTAACAGCAAATCCCATAGAGTTTCCTGGAAGTAAGAACATATAACTGTCATCGTAAATGTTGCAAGCATCTGCTCCTGCTGCATACAATCCTGGAACTGGCTCGAAGTCTTTATCACAAGCTTCGCAATTCTCATTGATACGGATTCCACCAACTGTTCCATATCCGCCCGGACGGATTCTTGCACCATAGAACGGAGCCTTTGTGATTGGTCTTAAATATCTCTTATCTTTGAAGAATTCTTCATCTACGCTGTCGCAGAAATCATTATATTCTTCTACTGTATCTACAAGATTATCTACATCGATTCCTGCCATTTCTGCAAGTTCTTCGATTGTATCTGCGATAAACAGACCTTCATTTCCGTTCTCCTGTGCCATCTTGATTGCATCTGCGAAATCTGATACATCTGGATCAGGACGAACCATAGATACGTTATCTACACCATTTCTCATGTAGTATTTTGCAATTGAAGAATCTACAATACTGATGCAGACTTTACCTTTCTGATGTGAACACACATTTGAAAGGAATGTCGTATTCTGCATATGATCTTCGTTCATAACACGTTTACCCTGTAAGTTAACAAGCAAGTTTGGCTGTCCCATGATGTTTCCAACGCTTCCCGGAAGATCATCTACACCCTCGATTGCAGCTGCCTGCTCAATTCTTACCGGAAGGTGATCAGCCCCTGCTTCCCATGCCATGCGAAGTCCGTCTCCCATCATTCCAGGAATAGCAAAGTTGAACATATCTACACCATGTTTGTAACCTGTCTCTTTTTCAATAAATTCTTTGTTGCATCCTGCTCCACCTGTACAAATAATTGCGGCTTTACAAGCAACTTCAATTTCTTTACCATCTTTGTCTGTTGCAAGAACACCTGCAACTTTTCCATCTTTCATAATAATCTTTTTAGCAGGTGTCTCAAGAAGTACCTTTACTCCTAATTCCTGAGCTCTTGCATACAAAGCTTTGTTCATGAATGATGCGGCTCTAGGTCCGATTCCCTGATCTGTTTTAACGATATGCCATGTTGGCTCTGATTTTGGGAAGTAACGATAAGCACCTTCGAATTCAACACCCATATCTTCCAGCCATTCAATTGTCTCTGCTGACTGTTCGAAGTAACGTTTTACAAGTCTTGCATCTACATTGTAATGAGTATATTCCATAAACATGTTAAATGCTTTTTCTACTGTTACATCTTCCATCTGCTGTTTCTGATATTTTGTTCCGATACCAAGTGGTCCCATTCCCATGTTAGCTGCTCCACCAACTGCTGCTGCTTTCTCAAGAACGATAACTTCAGCTCCGTCTTCTGCTGCCTGAACAGCTGCTGATAATCCTGATGGACCTCCTGCAATTACTACTACTTGTGTTTCATAATCTGCCATGTTTTTTTCCTCACTTTTATGATTTATTTCTCTTTGATTTATTTTTATTTTAGTTTGTTTTCGTATCATCATATACTGCTTTTTATACCAAAAACATTATTTTTTGTCTTTACTTCTATCAAAAAAATTACAGAGAGCAAAAAAGAAGATACTTTTTTTGCTCTCTGTATAGTATTATGCTTCAAATGCGATTGCTTTTCCTGTTTTTGCTGACTCACGTACTGCATCCATCACGCACAGCACACGTCTAACCTGTTCTGGTTTTATAATAACTTCTTCCTCTTTATTAAATGCTTTCACAAAATGTTCAAAGTAATTTCTGTGATTTACATCAACCTCCGGCAATGCTTCTTCTTGAAGCAGTCCAGGTGCTGCCGGGCCAAAGCTTCTTGTAGGACCGGCTGCTGTCATTGTAATTTTACCAGGTACATTTTCAAGCAAGTGTGCAGTACGGACAATCTTACCTTCCCCATTAAATCCATCGATGATAGCAGATCCTTTATTACCACCGATAAACCATGCACGCTTTGGTGTCAGATAATATGTTCCCAGTTCAATCTCTGCTGTTACACCATTTTTAAATTTCATAATGATATTAAAGTAATCATCTACATTTTCATTGATAACATTTCTTACATCTGCATAAAGGGATACGATTTCAGATTTTACCATATCAAGCATCTGGTCAATCAAATGAACACCCCAATCATAAAGCATTCCTCCACCCATCTCTGGGTATACATGCCAGTCATGCATATTTCCATTAAAACCATAAAGCTGAGATTTAATCACATACATATCTCCTACCATGTTTTTGTCATATACTTCTTTCATGATACGATAATCTTTATCCCATCTTCTCTGCTGATGAACAGTGAATAATACACCGTTGTCTTTGCATGCAGCTACCATTTCATCAAAAAGTGCAACACTCATTGCTGCCGGTTTCTCACAGATTACATTTTTCTTAGCCGCCGCAGCTTTTTTCACCATTTCTGGATGGCTTGGGTTTGGAGTAGATACCATAACTGTATTAATATCTGCTTTTTCAAGCATTTCTTCAATACTGTTATATGTTTCAACGCCTTCTGGTGCATCCTTCAGCTGTTCTGGGTTTGTATCTGCTACTGCTACAAGTTTAATCTCACTATCATCAAATGTACTCATCATATCAGCATCGCAATGTCCCATAAATCCAAATCCAACAATACCTAATTTAACTGTTTCCATCATTTATCCCTCCGATTTTTATCTTTTTATTATCAATATCCTTAACGGCCAAGATTCAGACAAGGGTTTTCCCTCCTCTGAATCTTAAATCTAGCCTTTTTTTATCCTTCAATTACTCTTCTCATAGCTTCCTGATGACGACGTACCTGTTCGATACTATCAACACCAACATCTCTCAAATGCTCTCCACCTTCGTACTCTGAACTTAAATATCCTTTATATCCAGCTTTCTTAAATGCCTCGATTACTTCAGGAATTGCAACTGCTGTTTCCACATAATCTTCGTGAACATTATAGAATTTTGCATGTGTATGATAAATGTAATCAATATTATCGATAATATCCTGTGGCTCAGACCAAGAATATGTAAACGATACATTTCCATACCAGCGGTCTGCATCATTTCCACCAGCTGCTTCGATAGCATCCATCATTTCTTTCATTCCGTTTGCCATACGATATTCCATATTTGCTTTTCCAAGGTTCAGATCATATTTAATCTTTGTAAATCCTTTTGCAACACGCTGTGCATAAGCATCATCCACAATCTTAATGCATTCTTCTGATGCACCCATTCTTCTTGCTTTATCTCTTACAACATCTGGGATGTTCTTGCAGAAGATTCCCATATCAGGCATAAATCCGAAGAATTTTGTTCCTGTACGCTTAATCATTTCCATATATCCGTCAGCCCATCCTGAGTTCAAAGAAAATGGTGCATGTACTTCAAGACAGATTTTTACATTTTTTTCTTCTGCATACTCTAAACTTCCTTCGATAACATCCATCGGTGTAGAAACCAATGTACGAAGTGTAGGAAATCCCATCATAGAAGCGAGACGGATATCTCTCTTCATCATATTAATCTGCTCTCCAAGACTTAATGTACGATTGTCATAAATTTTGTTTTCCAAAAATGCATCATAGCATGATGGCTCAAGACCATATTTTTTAAGCCAGCCAAACCACTGTGCTCTGAATTCTTCTGTTTCAATCGGCAATGGGAATCTGCGGATCATCTGTTCAGCAAGAAGCTCTACACCTGTTGCTCCTGTTTTTGCTGTTTCTCTAAGGCACCCCTCAAGATCCAATTTTCCATCATAATATTCATCCTGATAACTATACAGGGAAACACTTCTTTTAATATCATAACTCATCTTCAAGTTCCTCCTACTCAATCACGAAATCTGCGTCACAATCTGCTTCAATCTGAAATGGCATATATGACGGTGCAATAATCTGTCTTGCATGAATGTGATGATTTCCTTTTGCAAGTCCACCTTCTTTAATCACAGATACTGTTGCATAGTCGCCAAATTCCCAACGATAATCTGAATCTACAACTGTACGCATTTCTTCCAATGTAAATGTTTCTCCGTTTACTGTGAAACGAATGTCTTCTCTTTTAACATCCTCTCCGTCTACATTGATCTGGATATCACGAACGATTGACAATGTAATTCCACGATAATACTGTGCTTTAAACTGGAACTGGTAACCTGTTACCTTTCCGTTTTCTTCTATATTTTTAAATCCAGCCGGATTATAAATCTGTCTGCCAGCCATTTTTAACTCCTCGCTTTCCTAACTTATAGCTGAGATGCCAATATCTCTTGAAAGATACCGGTATTCTCAATATTCATCTTAGTCAAAGAATACTTCTTTTCCTGTTTCTGCTGATTTGTAAATTCCTTCGAGAATCTGTGTTACAACAAATGCCTGCTCTGGTTTTACAAGCGGATCTGTATCATTGATGATTGCATTGAGCCACTGCTCCTGCTCACGAACTGCCTCTGCTGCTGCTCCGCCTTCAAAGAAATCAACAACACCTGCAGGTGAGATTGTTTTTTCCATTAACTGATTATGCTCTACTGTGTTGTAGATCAGTTCATCCTGTGGGTAGCTTCCGCCGTGATGGATTTCAGCACCTGCTTTTGTTCCACAAAGTGTTGTAGAAGCTTCCATAGATTTCAGTACATTCAGTGCCCAAGATGCTTCCAGATAAATTGTTGCACCATTTTTCATTTTCACAAGACCGAATGCAGAGTCTTCTACTTCAAATGTCTTAGGATCCCATGGTCCGAATACATTTCCTTCAGGACCATCTTCCTGACGTCCAAGCTTGTAGAATACCTGTCCTGATACTGATTCTGGCTCATAGTTATTCATCATCCACAGTGTAATATCAAGTGCATGTGTTCCGATATCGATTAAAGGACCGCCGCCCTGAAGGGCTTTATTAGGGAATACGCCCCAAGTAGGAACAGCTCTTCTTCTAAGTGCATGTGCTTTTGCAAAATAGATTTCTCCAAGTTCTCCAGCCTCGCAAGATGCATGCAATGTCTGAGTGTCATCACGCAGACGGTTCTGATAACCGATTGTGAATTTCTTTCCTGATTTTTTCCATGCATCAATCATTTTACGTGCATCTTCTGTATTGTGAGCCATTGGCTTCTCACACATTACATGTTTTCCAGCTTCAAAAGCAGCTACTGTAATCGGACAGTGAGCCACATTTGGTGTACATACATGTACAACATCAAATTCAACGCTTGTATCTGCAAGCATCTCTTTATAATCAGTGTAAACTTTAGCACCTTCTACACCATATTCCTTTGCAGCTTTTTCTGCACGCTCAGGAATGATGTCACAGAAAGCTACCATATCAGCTTTGTCTGCATTTGCTTTGATAGATGGCATATGTTTCTGATTTGCGATTCCTCCACAACCTACGATTGCAATTCTTAATTTTTCCATTCTAGTCTCCTTTTTATATATTTTAATTTGTTTCACTTATTCAGCCTCAAGAATCCAGATGCTTAACGCATCTGTCGTGCTTCGCACTCTTTGATTCTTTCGCTGTCATCTAGGTTAAAAACAAATGTCTGCTGCGCAGCCGCTTGTTTTTCTTCCTAGATGACAAACTGTTTTAGTATCTCTGGCTTAAAACAAGAGACTGCTCTACTTTTTCTTTACTTCCTTCAAAAGCTTTATCTTCCACTTCAATACATGTATATCCGTCGTATCCAATGTCTGTAAGTGCTGATACATATTTATCCCATCGCACATCTCCCAGTCCCGGAAGCTTTGGTGACATAAAATCAAGTGGATATGCCATAATTCCGCAATCATTCAAACGGTCATTGTAAAGCTTAATATCTTTGTAATGAACATGGAAAATTTTATCTTTGAATTCATAAATCGGTTTAATATAATCGATCATCTGCCATACAAAATGTGATGGATCGTAATTGATTCCCAGATTATCGCTATCAAGAATTGCAAATACTTTTCTCCATATAGCCGGTGTTGTCATTAAATTTTGTCCGCCCGGCCACTGGTCTGGTCCAAACAACATTGGGCAGTTTTCGATTGCTATTTTTACATTTTCTTCCTCTGCAAGTTTGATAATCGGTGGCCAAACTTCTTTTACAAGCTCCAGATTTTCTTCGATATTCTTTGTCTGATCTCTTCCGATAAATGTTGTAACCATACCAATGCCAAGCTTATGGCTTGCACGGATTACATTTTTCAAATGTTCTACTACAGAAGCTCTCTTTTCTAAATCTCCATCCATTGTGTTTGGATAAAATGCAAGAGAAGAAATTTCTACGCTTTTCTCTTTACTGTAGTCAAGAATATGTTTTGCATACTCATCGTCTGCAAGAACTTTATCTACATCTATATGACTTACTCCTGCGTATCTTCTCTCTGCTTTACCTTGTGGCCAGCAGGCAATTTCTACGCATTCAAACCCATGATCTGATGCAAAATCCATCATTTCTTCATAACTCCAAGTATCAAGAATTGCACTTACAAATCCTAATTTCATGCTGTTTCGCTCCTTTTCATTTTTCTCTCTTAACTTGATTTCATTATATAAAATATATTTCCGGCGTGCTTTCGCAAAATTAACCTAATTTCATACAGTATTTGGACTCTTTCTTTTTGTACAAAAAAAGAGGACAAAAAAAGATATATCTTTTTTGTCTTCTTTTTTCTTTCGTTCGCTTTCTTTAGTCTTCCAGCTTGTACATAGCTACCGGTATCAGTGCTAATACATATACAATTGCCGGCATTAAGTTTACACCAATTTGAATTCCGTTTCTGACTTCATTTGTAATGTCTTTTCCAGCTACATATCCAAACCATCCAATAATAGCAATTCCAAGTGCAGAACCAATTGCTTGCCCAATCTTTCCTGCCAGACTGTTCATTGAAAATAATATACCATCCGGTCTTGCACCTGTTCTATCATGAATATCTGTGACTACATCAACTAACATTGAACTTCCACACGCTCCACCAATATATCCGATTCCATATACAACATGTGCCAGCAGCAAATACGGAATATTTGTATAAGGTCCAAAGAACATCATAAGGCATCCTACTGTTTGAAAAATCAGAGCTACATACAATGTTTTCTTTCTTCCAAGTTTATCAATCACTTTTGGTCCAAAAGGCATTACGATTGCACCTACAAACATTGGCATCATCATAAACACAGTAATTAAAGCAAAGTTTTGAACAACATAAATGTAAAAGTATGTTGCACATCCAATTCTTCCCATCATTCCAATCATATTCAATGTTGTGTATGCAATAACAGACATAGCATTGCGATCTTTCAGCACATATTTTAATGATTCTTTTGTAGAAGTCTGCTCTTCTTTCTTTACTGTAATTCTCTCTTTACAGTTTTTCGCACAGAACCAGAAAAGTGGTAATGCAACAATTGCATATGCTCCTGCTGTAATCTGATATCCTCTTCCCGGCCAGATACCTTCAAAATAATTTACTAATGGTAATGTACATAACTGTAAAGCAATCATACCAATTACCATTCCCATCATTTGTGCTGTGTTTAACTTATTCACTTCTTTCGGATCATTTGACATAACTGCTGGCAATGCAAGGTATGGCACATTCGTCATTGTATAAACCATTCCCAGTCCGATATATGTAATGTAAGCATAAATCAGATTTCCCACACTACCAAAACCTGGTACACTAAATGTTAAAATTGTAAATACAACCAACAACGGAGCACCGATTGCAATATAAGGACGGAATCTTCCGTATTTTGTATGTGTATGCTCCATAATCGCACCCATCATCGGGTCATTAATTCCATCCCATATTCTTGCTACCAAAAACAATATTGCAACAGCTCCTGCCTGCAATCCAAATACATCGGTGTAAAATAATGTCAGATACGAACTTACCATTGTCCATGATAATTGGGATGCCACGTTTCCAATTCCAAATGAGAAATAATCTTTTCCTTTCAGTTTTTCCATTGTTTCCCTTCCTTTCTTCGTTCGAATTTTCAAGAGTCTATTTTTAAATAAAATATGACTGACAGATTATATTCTTTTATCAAAAATAGAACTTTTCATTTCGTCCGACTTTCCCATCTTTAGCAATGTTGCTATTCACTTATTCTTCCTACCCTCCTTTATTATGTTTGATATCCTCATATTATCTTTTTCGCCATTTTTCAGCGTGCATATTTCTGTTCCATTCTTTTCTTTCATAAACCTTTGTTTCAAAAAAGCAGATGCAGGTTTCGAATTTGAAACCTGCATCTGCTTTTTTCCTTTTTTATTTAATTGCTTTTGTTTTCCATTTTCCTCTTTTATAGAAGAAAGTAGTAATTAACGCTCCGATCACCCATGAAATAACCAGTGACAGATAAATATATTCTCGTTTTCCCTGTGGGAACGCTGTGCTTCTGGATGCATAGACAAGCAGATACGCAAGTGGTACACGAATCATGATTGTCTGTACAATGGAAATCCACATTGGTGTCATTGTATCTCCGGCACCTCGCATAACACCCGACAACACCTGGGTCACTGACATAACCAGATATCCTACTGCAAGGATTTGCATTAGATGATAACTTAAATCAACCAATTCTGATGTACTTGTAAAAATTCCCATCAGTGGTTTACCAAAGATTAAAATCAACGATGTAATCACTACCGATGTTCCGACTCCCATAAAAAGCCCCTGTTTTGCACCTTTTGCAACACGATCATATTTATTTGCTCCAACGTTCTGTCCGGCATAAGTAGTCATCGCATTACCAAACGACATATTAGGAAGCATTGCAAATCCATCTACTCGCATTGTAATTACATTCGCTGCAATAAACTGTTCTCCAAAACTGTTTGTCAATGATTGTACAATTAACATTGCCATAGAAATCATTGCCTGTGTTACACCCGACGGAACTCCAAGTCGGATAATATTTCTGGCATGCTGCTTGTTTAATCTAATATATTTCCACTTCAAATCAAACAGTTCTGTTAATTTCGAAAGCCTTCGCACGCACAACACTGCTGAAATTCCCTGTGCAATTGCAGTAGCAAGTGCAACTCCGTTTACACCCATTCCAAACTTTACTACAAAAAGTAAGTCCAACACAATATTCAACGCACTTGCCACCAGCAAGTATAAAAGGGCTGACATGGAATCTCCCAAGCCTCGAAGTACTCCGCTTAGAATGTTATAATATGCAAGTCCTGCTGCGCCCAAAAACAGAATTTTCAAATAAGAAGTACACCAATCCAGAATACTATCGGGCGTATTCAATAATTCCAAAAGCGGTCTTGCCGCCAACGTCGCAACTACCATAATGATCAACGATGCAATTGCAGTTAACATAATACATGTTCCAATTGTTCCAGATAACGCCTCTCTGTTTCTGGCTCCCAGATACTGAGACACCATAATACTTGCTCCTACTGAAATTCCAACAAACAATACAATCAGAAGGTTCAAAATCGGACCGGCACTTCCAACTGCTGCCAGTGCATTATCCCCTACAAATCTTCCTACCACAATACTGTCAACAGTATTATAAAGCTGTTGCGCAATATTTCCTATCAGCATCGGTATCGTAAAGATCAGAATATCTTCCCATGGTCTTCCAGCCGTCATATCCACTGGTGCGAATAATTTTTTTAACTTATTCACTTTTCTTTCCTCTCAATCCACTCTTTTTCCTTTAGCTTTAAATATTTCTTAATATTGATAATGTATATCCAACACCTTAATCTCATGTGCTTTCAATTTTGTTTCTATATGAAGAACATTATCTTCCACTGTAATTTTCCTCATATCTACTTTTGGATTGGCACTTCTTTTCATATACTCTACTTCACCTTTTGAAAGGTTACTGATATAATCCATATCCTTCCAGATATTCTGAATGCTTCCATTACTTTCATTTACATAGAATATACGCATCACATAGTTCCATTTTTAACATTATTAATCTGGAATTTCAAATGTATCGAATCTGTATCTTCATACAAACTGTCAATATCATCTACCCGAATATCTTTCTCAGCCTTCATTGTATATCGATAATTAAATTTTTTACAGTTATGGCACGCAATAGTATATACACCTCGTCCATCTGTTGTCAACAACGCATTTTCGGTTTTACCAAGTAATCCCTTTTTTAAAAATTTCAGAAAATGAAATGCATAAAAGGATGGCTTTTTGATTCCATCTCTTGTCAGAAGACCATTATCTCCATACAAAACAGCACCGGAATCATAATATTCTGTGTGCAAATCCGAACCATGCCAGTACCCCATCATATCTGCTTCGCCAATCGATTCGATACACGTTTTCACAATGTATGCTCCCTGTGCACAACTATCATTGATGCAATTTCGATTTGATATTGTAAAATTCCACTCTGTAATATGTAGTTCATCCGGCATAAAATCTTCTGCTTTCAAAACATCTTTGAATAATTCCAGTTGATTTTTCACAAAGCTGTTATCAAGCGAACGCTTTCCAAAATAAACCCCGTCCTGCTGCAACAATAAATAAGAATACGAGTACACACTGATAAAATCTGGTCTGACATTTCTTGTTTTCCAATTTTTAATCAAAATACTGTATTGATATCTATCGTATCCAAGTGCAAATCCAGCTCCTCCTACCTTGATTTTTGACGATATCTTCTTTAATGCATGATACCCAATCTCAAAACAGTCAAAATACCACCCTTTCGCATCCAGCATATTGAGACGGTCGTCTTTCCAAAGTTCGAAATACCAGTTCTCGATTTCATTTACCCCATAGCGGTTTGCAATATGCGATGAAAGTGCTTCCATAACTTCAACATAACTTTCTCTGTCATGAAATATAATTTCATTATATCGGTCTCCTACAGAAGAGTTGATTGTATAATTTACCTCTATTGGTTTGAATGAGAGTTCTATATATGGTTTCAAATTATGCTCTACCAAGAAATCCAGCCCGCGGTCTATTCTGCTGAAATTGTATTTGTTATCTCCGGAAATATTTTCATAATACATATCCTTCATAAATATATTGTAAATCCGGACATAGGAAAATCCGATTTCTTTCTGCATCATAAGCAGCTGACTCTGCACATCGTAATTGAGCAGCGAATCAATATTTCCCATATTGATGATTTTATCCCATGGTTTTTTCCACTCTGTAGTATTTTTTGCATCTACGACATACAGATTCATATTTCTTGTCGCTGTATTATCCTCCACCGGCTCTTTGCCTGCCAGATATTCTTTCACCCTTTTATCCAGTTCTTGTTTTGCCTCTTTATTCTCATTCAGATTTTCTTCTTTATGAACAGTCGAACGATATGCCGACGGAGTCATATTATAGATTTCTTTGAAAGCCTTATTGAATGCTGCTGTTGTAGGAAATCCATTGTCCAGTGCAATTCTTGTAATCTTTTTTTCGCTATAGAGAAGCTCATCTACTGCATGGAACAGACGAATATTATTGACATATTCCAAAAAACTAAGTCCAAAATGTTTCTTAATATATTTGGATAAATATGCATTCGATAAATACAATTTCTGAGCCAGATCGTTCAGACTCAGTTGTTTTTGATAATTTGCCTGTACGTAATTCTGAATCTCAAATATTCGCGAATTATCAGGGGTAAAATTTTCTTTCATTCTTACGTCATCCGCTTTTATCATGAAATATGCTACTAACAAATAAATGGCTTCATAATAAATGCTGTTGAGATAAATCGCCCCTTCTTTTTCTTTGTCATAAAAACGGTTCAGCATCTGATCCAACACTCGTTTTAACTGCTCATACGACTCGTTCTTATCAGCTGTAGTATTACACCAGAATAACAACTGATTTGTTCCCATATATTCTGCCAACATTGTAAAATTGATTTGAAATGATGCAAGAAGGATTTTTTCTTCCGTCGCCCTCCAAGAATGACGCTTGTTCGCATTAATAAGTAAAAAATCACCTTTTTTCAAATTATAAGTTTCTGGTTCAATCTGTACTTCCACACTGCCTTCCAGAACATACACAATCTCCAGATTCTGATGAAAATGTGTATTCTGTACTTCGCTAGTATCAAATTCGAAGTCCATAATTGTTCGCATATTATCCATTCAAGTACTACCTCTCTTTTGTGGTTTCTGCTTTTTAGTCACTATTTTTAATTTTAATAGGTGATAATATTTTCGTCAAGCATTCACCAAAACAATTTCAGCTTCAAGCCATTTAGGGACGGGGATAGTGGGACCATTTGGG
>QUJA01000030.1 GCA_003480425.1 Firmicutes bacterium AM31-12AC | reverse complement strand
GGCTTTTTGCAAGCAAAAAAGCCACTAAACTCCGTCCCCGATTGGCACTCCCGTCACCCGTTGGTACTCTTCCTATATTCAGAAGGTGTCATTCCGAATTGTTTTTTGAATGCGGTATGAAAATGACTCTGGCTGGAAAAGCACAGGAATTCGCTGATCGTACTGATAGACTTATCCGTGTATTGCAGAAGTTCTCTTCCTTCTTCCAGTTTACAGCGAAGGATAAATGTACTGACGGAAAAACCAAGCGTTTTCTTAAAATAAGCAGAGAAGTAAGATTTACTAAATCCAACATAATCAGCAATATTTCCGACTGTAAGATGCTGGTTTGTATTCTGCTGAATATATCGAATTGCTTTTTGCATACGCTCGTCTGTAGAGACGGGCGTTTTTGATTGTGCTACCTTTTCTGCAAAAGTATAACTGACTTTTCCAAGAAGATCAGTTAACCGATCCGCGTTTGTTAGTCTTTCGGAGGATTGAATGAAATAGTCGGAGAGCTGATATGCAGTGTCATAATCCAGTCCGCCTTCAATCGCGGCACGGGTACATAAGGTCGTTGTGATGATAATATTATTCTTTAACTGACGAAGAGCAGTAGATCCTGTGACACCGGTATGAAAATTGCTTTCACTATAAGCAAATCTTTTGAAGCCTTCGTAGTCACCGGTGCGGACAAGTCTTAGAAGCTGTTCCTCAAGAATATAAGTCTGGTTGTGCTGTTCATTTTCCTTTTTCTGATAAGTTTCTTCCAAAAGAAGAGAGGTATCTGACATAACGTCACCATCAGACAATGCCTGTCCGACAGAAGGAAGCTCTTCAAATGAAAGCAGTTCTTCGTGCAGACAATAGTTGAGGAAGATACATTTCTTTAACAGAGAACTCAGAGACAGACACGGAATCTGACGGAGAAAAGAATTAAAGTCAGAGTGAATGTCATTTGATACCATGTAGTCTTTGTATAAACGCTGCAGATCGGACTCAGAATAAGGCACAGTTGTGACTGGACCAAAAACAATGTAACCGTTTTTCAAGTGATTTAATCTAAGAGAGCAAAAAATAATGCCATATTCAGTTATACAGTAAGTGATACGCTCGGAACCTGAAAAAAGTTCTTGAAGATATTGGAATGGAGGATAAGTCAGTTCGTCCTGTTCCGGCATGCAGAAAATACATTTTTCAGCCGAAAAAAGATACATGGGGATATTCGAATCTGGGTAATAAGCTTTTATAAAATTAATCAGAGAATAATTCTTTTTCATAAGTTTTCACTTTCTTTTCTTTATATAAAATAGACGTTCGATTTGAATTCTTTCTGTCATCAGCTTAATCGAAAATATTTCCCAAGTCAATAGAAAAAAGCATAATAAAAGTATAAATATATAAATAAAAGTTTAAAAATGAAATAAAATGGCGCGTAATCTCGTTATGATATAGCCATGATGAAAACCCGATAACAATGTAACTAGCAATACATCATAATAAGGAGGAAACGACAGTATGGAAAGAGAAAAGATTCAGAACTTGATTTCTAAGATGACACTGGAAGAGAAAGCTGGAATGTGTTCCGGTGCTGATTTCTGGAATCTCAAGGGTATAGAACGATTAGGGATCCCGAAAGTCATGGTAACAGACGGACCGCATGGAGTCAGAAAGCAGGCAGAGGAAGCAGATCATCTTGGAATCAATGAGAGCGAAAAAGCAATTTGCTTTCCGGCCGGATGTGCAACAGCATCTAGTTTCGACCGTGACTTGATTCGCAGACAGGGAGAATTGCTCGGACAGGAATGTCAGGCAATGAACGTAAGTACACTTCTAGGACCTGCCATGAATATTAAGCGTTCACCACTTTGTGGAAGAAACTTTGAGTATTATTCAGAGGATCCATATGTATCCACAGAGATGGCAGCAGCACTGATTGAAGGAGTACAGAGCAAGAAGGTTGGAACAAGTGCAAAGCATTTTGTTGCAAACAATCAGGAAAAACGCCGTATGACAAACTCATCTGATATGGATGAAAGAACTCTGAGAGAGATCTATCTTGCATCCTTCGAGGGCGCAGTAAAGAAAGCAAAACCTTGGACAGTTATGAGTTCCTACAATCGCGTTAATGGAGAATTTGTAGGAGACAGCAAGGAGTATCTGACAGAAATCTTAAGAGAAGAATGGGGATTTGACGGATATGTTGTTTCAGACTGGGGTGCAGTAAATGACAGAGTATCTTCACTTGCAGCAGGGCTTGACCTTGAGATGCCGCCTGGAGATTATGAAAATGACCGACTGATCGTAAAAGCGGTTCAGGAAGGAAAACTTGATGAGAGCGTAGTTGATCAGGCTTGTGAAAGAATTCTTAATATTATTTTCCGTTACACAGAGAATCGTGATGAGAAAGCTGTATTCGATTATGAAAAAGATCACAAAGCAGCGGCTGAAATCGAAGCGGAGTGTATGGTATTATTAAAGAATGAAAATGAAATTCTTCCACTGACTTCTGATAAGAAGATTGCATTTATCGGAAAATATGCAAAGACACCTAGATATCAGGGTGGAGGAAGTTCTCACATCAATAGCTGGAAAGTAGAGTCAGCACTGGATGCGGCAAAAGAAATTCCGGAACTTGCGAACGTGACTTTTGCAGAAGGATATCAGGATGAGAAAGACGAAGTTGTAGAAGCACTTCAGAGCGAAGCAGTGAAGATTGCAGAGGAGGCTGATGTAGCGGTTCTTTTCCTTGGACTTCCGGATAACTTCGAATCGGAAGGATATGACAGAAAGCATATGGAACTTCCAAATTGCCAGAATGAGCTTGTGAAAAAAGTGCTTGAAGTACAGAAACATGTAGTAGTAGTTCTTCATAATGGTTCTGCGGTTATCATGCCTTGGAAAGATCAGGTGGAAGGAATTCTGGAAGCTTATCTTGGAGGAGAGGCTGTAGGAAAAGCGGTTGCGGAAGTACTTTCAGGAAGAAAGAATCCTAGCGGACGTCTTGCAGAGACATTTCCACTTCGTCTGGAAGATACACCATGTTATCTGACTTATGGAAAAGGATTTGACAATGCAGTTTATCAGGAAGGTGTGTTTGTCGGATATCGCTATTACACATCCAGAAAGATGGAAACAGCATTCCCGTTTGGCTACGGATTATCTTATACAACATTTGCATACAGTGATCTTCAGTTGGATAAGAAAGAAATGTCCGACAAAGAACATGTAGAAGTAAGTGTAAAGGTTAAAAATACAGGAAAACGTGCCGGAAAGACGGTTGTTCAGCTTTATGTTGCAGCTCCGGAGACAGAAGTGGTACGTCCGGTCAGAGAGCTGAGAGGATTCGAAAAGGTATCCTTAGAGGCAGGAGAAGAGAAGACAGTTACATTTACTTTAGATGAGAGAGCTTTTGCTTACTGGAACACTCAGATCCATGATTGGTATGCAGAAGAAGGTAGTTATCAGGTAATGATTGGAGAAAATGCAGATCAAATGTGCTTAAGCGGAGAAATTTTGGTACATCCGACAAAGGAAATTCCAAAGGTATATTCCTTAAATACTTGTCTTGGTGAGCTGATGCGTGATCCGAAAGCACAGGTTGTGATGGCACCATTCATGCAGGGAATGGAACAGAATGATGCAGCAATGGATATGGCAGAAGCAAATGAAAATGACCAGTCAGGGGTTGTGAATCAGGAAATGATGGCAGCCATGATGGAAGGAATGCCGCTTCGTCAGCTTCTAAGCTTCGTTCCGGGAATTAAGAGAGAGATGCTTGAGCAGATGGTAAATGCGTTGAATCAATTATAGGATGAGATTGTAATAAAGAGTTGTTATTCACAGTAAGCTGAGAATAACGGGATAAGGAAAAAATAAGAGAGGGACAAAAAATGGCTAAAACAAAAAAAGAACTTGGTCTGGACTCAATGGGAGTTCAGAAATCAATGAGAATGACAGATTATCTCGGTGATGGTCTTGGACAAATGCCACTGAACATTATGTCTGGTCTGGTGGGACAGCTGACTTACTTCTATACAGAGAAGGTTGGATTGGCAGCAGGAATGGTTGCGACAATGCTTCTGGTTGCAAAGATTATCGATGCATTTTCAGATCTTCTTATGGGTAAAATCATGGATGCCGGAAAATCACCAAAAGGAAAATGTCGTCCTTGGTTCATTAGAATGGCGATTCCGGCATTTGTAATGATCGTGTTACTGTTTACAGTGCCAAAGAATGCAGGCAGCGGAATACAGGCAGCATATGTATTGATCACAAATATATTGATCACAGCAGTTGTTTACACAGCAGTTGCAATTCCTTACGGAGCATTGATGGCTATGCGTACAGAGAGCTCTGAAGAGCGTGGTAAGATGGGTATCTTCCGTGCAGCATTCGGATATATTGCAGGAATGATCATTGCGATCCTTTTGATTCCGATTACAAATATGCTTGGCGGAACACAGAGTGCATGGATTAAAGTTGCTGTAATCTTTGGATTGATTTCAGTACTTTCTTTATTGTTACTTTACAAGGTTTCAAAGGAAAATGTGCAGATTGTGGAAAAAAGTGAAGATGAGGATGTGCCATTTGCAGAAGGCCTTAAGATTCTTTTCAAGAACAAATACTGGGTGATCATGCTTGTACTTCAGTTTATAATGAATATTTCTTACGGACTTAGCACATCCGGTGGTACATATTATGCAAAATATATTCTTGGAAATGATAACATCGTAGCACTTCTTGGAGCAGTCGGACTGATCCCTACATTCCTTGGATTTATCCTGACAGGACCGATGGCATCCAAATTAGGTATGACAAAAACTTGTATGATTTCCTGTGTTATGGGAGCTGTAGCTTGTTTAGTCAGAGTATTTACTCCATATAGCCTTGCAACATGTATTGCAGGTGGTGTTGTTACAACATTTGCCAATATACCTCTGATGTGTCTGTTTGGAGCAATGGTTAATAACTGTGTTGAGTATAATGATTACAAGTTCGGGAAACGTATTGTAGGTATGACAAACAGTGCAAACTCATTCGGAAGTAAGATTGGATCCGGTATCGGAGCATCCCTGATCGGATGGCTTCTCGCAGCAGCAGGTTATAAAGCAGCACTTGATGTTCAGCCGGCATCGGTAGATACAGCAATCTTTGTATTTGGTATCTACATTCCGCTTGCACTTTTCGTAATCATGTTTATCCTCTTAAAGAAGTATGATCTTGAGAAGAGATATCCTGAGATTGTAGCAGAACTGCAGAAGAGAAAAGAAACAGAATAGAAATGATAGAATAAAATGAAGGGACGGAACTGCCAATGAGGTTCTGTCCTTTTGTGGATTTACTGAAAATGGAGGAAATAGAATGAGATTATATGATTTTAGAACAGAATACAGAGAAAATCCAATCGGACTTACAGAGAAAGCACCACGATTCTCTTGGAAAATAGAGTCACAGGAGAAGGATACTTTACAGACTGCATATGAAATAAAGGTGACTGATGAAAAAGGTAACATTGTCTGGAATAGTGGGAAGAAAGCATCAGACCAGTCAGTTTTGATTTCTTATGAAGGAGAAACACTGGCAGATGAAATGCTCTACAAAGTAGAGGTGTCTGTGGCAGATAACCATGGAAATGTAGAATCCATCGGAGGAACATTTGAGACAGGAATTTTTGACAATGCAGAGTTTATCGCAAAGATGATCACAAGTGATTTCCCAGAAGAAGAGACAGCATGCCCGGTATTTGGAAAAACATTTGCAATTGATAAAAAGGTAAAGAAAGCCCGTCTGTATGCAACTGCACATGGAGTTTATGAGGTCACACTGAATGGACAGACAGTAGGTGATTACCGTATGGCACCGGGATGGACAAGCTATCACAACAGACTGCAGTATCAGATCTATGATGTGACAGAGCAGCTTGCAGAAGAAAATGAAATCGCAATTACAGTTGGAAACGGATGGTATAAAGGAATCCTTGGTTTCTATTGCCAGCCGAATCAGTATGGTACACAAGCAGGAGCATTTGCAGAGCTTCATGTTGAGTATGAAGATGGAAGCAAAGAGGTAATCGCTACAGATGAAACATGGGCTGTAAAAACAGGAGAGATTCGTTACAGTGAAATTTACATGGGTGAGACAATTGACACAGATGCACCGGAGATAAAAGAGGGAAAAGTCGTTGTCAAAGAGTTTGATAAGGCTGTTCTGACCGCACAGGAGAATGAACCTGTTCGTATCACAGAGAAAATTGTGGGTAAAGAGTTGATTGTGACACCAAAAGGTGAAAAACTTGTTGATTTTGGACAGATTGTTACAGGTGTTGTAGAAGTGCATGCGAAAGGCGAGAAAGGACAGAAAATTGTGATTCGCCACGCAGAGGTTCTGGACAAGGATGGTAACTTCTATCCGGAAACACTTCGCCAGGCAAAATCAATCGACACATTTATCTGCAACGGAGAAGAGCAGATCTTCCGTCCACATTTTACATTCCATGGATTCCGTTATATCAGCGTAGAAGGAATGGAAGAATTTACAGCAGATCAGTTTATTGCCTGTGTGACACATTCTGATATGGAAAAGACAGGTGATTTCCATTGTTCTAACAAAAAAGTAAATCAGCTGCAAAGTAATATTACATGGAGCCAGAGAGATAATTTCCTTGATATCCCGACAGATTGTCCGCAGAGAGACGAGCGTCTTGGATGGACCGGAGATGCGCAGGTATTCTCCTGGACAGCGGCATTTAACAGAAATACAGCACTGTTCTACACGAAATGGATGCGTGATGTGGCAGCAGAATCTTCCTTAGAAAAAGGTGTGCCACATGTTGTGCCGGATATTCTGGAATCTTACAGTTCCTCCGCATGGAGTGATGTAGCAGTTATTGTTCCTTGGGTTGTTTATCAGATGTATGGCGATAAAGGTATCTTGGAAGAAAACTGGAAATGTATGCATGAGTGGGTAGATTATATCAAGAACAACTGTGAAGAGAACGGTCTCTGGCAGAGTGGATTCCAGTACGGAGACTGGCTTGCACTGGACAAAGAAGAGAGTGCAGACAGAACCGGAGCAACAGACAAATATATGATCGCAAATGCGTATTATCTGTATGTAACAGAGCTTGTCAAGAAAACAGCAGAGGTGCTGGAAAAGAAAGAAGAAGCTGAAAAATACGCAAGTCTGTATGAAACTACCCTGGATGCATTCCAGAGAGAATACTATACGGAAACAGGACGTATCGTAAGCGAGACACAGACAGGAGCAATCATTTCTCTGTATTTCAATCTTGCAAGAGAAAAGGATAGAAAACGTATTTTAAATACATTGCTTACGAATATTGAAAATCATAAAAACCATTTGTCTACAGGTTTTGTAGGAACACCGTATATCTGCCATACACTTTCAGAAAATGGCGCGCATGAGATGGCAGCGACACTTTTTATGAAAGAAGATTATCCGTCATGGCTCTATGCAGTAAACATGGGAGCAACAACAATCTGGGAGCGTTGGAATTCAATCAAACCGGACGGAACATTTGATGAGTCAGGAATGAACTCTCTGAACCATTATGCGTATGGTTCTGTAGGTGACTGGATGTACCGCAAAGTTGCCGGATTATCCCAGTTAGAGCCGGGATATAAGAAATTCCAGGTAAAACCGATGTTTGTAAAAGGCATTGAAGATTGGGGTACAGAGTTTGAATCCGTATACGGAAAAATCGTGGCAAACACATCCTGCAAGAATGGAAAAATTCATGTCCATGTAGAAGTTCCGGCCAACACAACAGCTGTGATTGTTCTTCCGGAAAAAGAGGAAGTACACGAAGTTGGTTCCGGGGTATATGATTATGAATATGATACAGAGACAAGTCTTGCGGTAGAGAGATTCAGTATGGACAGCACACTTGGTGAAATCGTTGCGGAACCACTTGCTGTAGAAATGTTTAATCAGATGGCACCGGGAATGCTGGAAGGACCTATGATTCAGTTCGCATATGGAATGACACTGGCTGAGCTTCTTGGAGCTGCACCGGAGGCAAGACCGATGTATGAAGCAGTTGTTAATGCTTTGAATAAGAAGGAGCATGAAAAAGGGAATGATTAAGTATGAAGAGTAATGAAATTAATATAAGAGATCCATATATTATGCCTTATGATGGGAAATATTATCTTTATGGAACGAGAAGTGAAACTGCATTTGTAGGGCAGGCGTATGGTTTCGATGTATATGTAAGTGATGATCTGGAAAACTGGGAAGGACCTTTCGAGGTCTTTCACAGACCGGATGGATTCTGGAGTGAGAAGAGCTATTGGGCTCCGGAAGTGTATTATTATCAGGAAAAATTTTATATGTTTGCGACATTTGCAGATAAGCAAAAAGGGCTTGGGACAGCTGTACTTGTGGCAGAAAATCCAAAAGGACCATTTACACTCTGGTCAGATGGTTATGTGACACCAAAGAACTGGAGATGTCTGGATGGAACGTTATATATTGCAAAAAATGGAACACCATACATGATTTTCTGCCATGAATGGAGAGAAATTCATGATGGGACAATGTGTGCGATCGAATTGAGTAAAGATTTAAAAGAAAGCGTAGGCAAGCCATTTGTTTTATTTTCAGCATCCGAAGCAAAGCCATTTGTAAAGAGATATTTCTTCCGAAATTATGTCACAGATGGACCATTTTTGATTCGAACAGAGGATGAAAAATTACATATGCTCTGGTCAACGAATGCAAAGACAGGATATGTAGAAGCTATGGCATATTCAGATAATAATGAAATTAACGGAAACTGGAAAATTGACAGTCAGCCATTATATGATCACGATGGTGGACATGGAATGATTTTCAAAAGTTTTTCGGATCAATATTATCTGGTTTTACATTATCCGAATAAATTTGGAAAAGAACATCCGTCATTCATGCCGCTGAAGTATGAAAATGGGAAGTTTCAGTTGGATAAGAATGCAATCTGACAGTAGTAAGGGAGGCAGCTAGTTATGAATAAAGTGCAATTATGGGATGAATCGGAATACAATTACGCAGCAGCATGCGGTTTTATCCCGAACATGCGATTATATTTCCATGAAGACGAAGAAATACGACCATGTATGCTGATCGTTCCAGGTGGTGGATATACTGTGGTTTCTCCATCAGAGGGCGAGATTGTAGCAAAGAAATTTTATGAGATGGGATATCAGACAGCAGTTGTAACTTATACAACCAATCTGTTGCAGATGATTCCATTAAAAATGCAGCCAATGCAGGATCTGATGCGCGCAATCCGTTATATTAGAAAACATGCCGAAGAACTTCATGTAGATAAAGATAAGATCATGTTATGCGGATTCTCGGCAGGTGCACATGCATGTGGAAGTGTTGCTGTACACTGGCAGGAGTTTGAAGAAGCTGAGAGAGGGGAGTATGCATTTGTCTCAGCAAAACCAAATGCAGTCATTCTTTCCTATCCGGTAATTACTTCCGGTGAATACGCACATAGAGGTTCTTTTACAGCACTTTTAGGAGCGGATGCTTCTGAGGAAGAGTTAGAATATATGTCGTTGGAAAAACAGGTGACAGAAGATATGCCGCCATGCTTCTTATGGCAGACTGTAACGGATGAGCTGGTTCCGGTTCAGAATTCCTTTTTATTTGCACAGGCTCTGCAGGAAAAGAAGATTCCGTATGCAATCCATGCATTTTCAAAAGGAAAGCATGGATTGTCGCTTGCTGATGAAGCATGGGCAAATGAAGAGTTTGGAGAACCGTATACTTTGGAGCAGACTTTCGCATTAGGTCAGGCTGTGAACGATGGGACATTTCCAGTGCCGGATGAAGTGAAACAGGCTTTGAATGAGATGGCGAAAATGTTCACCGGACAGACGAAGCGTGAGAAAGAACAAGTGAATGAAGAAGTAAAGGATTGGCCGGAGCTGGCAGATGAGTGGATAAGGACGACACTTTAAGAAACTAATCAGGGGCGGAGATTGTCATTTCTTTCCGAGAGCCGAAAACTTGATGAGACAGATCAGGAACTATTAAATCAACTAAAGAAATGTCAAATGATTCACTGGTATACAGTATCAGAGAGCTTACAGAATTATTGGAGAAGCATTATGAGAAGAAAGTCATAGTGCTTCTTGATGAATATGATGTTCCATTGGCAAAAGCAAATGAAAATGAAAATGGTTACTACGATGAGATGGTATTACTTATCTGTAACTTGTTTGAGAATGGCTTGAAGACGAATAAGAGCCTGAAATTTGCAATTTTAACAGGATGTCTCAGGGTTGCAAAAGAAAGTATTTTCACAGACTATATGAGGAAAACAATCAGTATCAGAGATACTTTTGTGAAAAAACCAACGAAAGAGAACTTCTATCACGGATTACTTCTTGGAATTCTCGGTTTCAAGGAAAACTGGTCTGTCATGTCAAACAGGAAATCAGGAGATGGATTCAGTGATATTTTGATTCGTATCGAAGATGAGGATGTTGGAATTGTCATAGAGGTGAAATATGCATCTGACGGAAAGGTAGTGTCAAGTAAGTTATGAAAAAACTCTCGTTTTTTCACACGCCCTTTTTCTATTCCGTTATGTAAGGTGGCTTATACCTTTAGGCTGGTGTCGCTAATCGTCTCTTTCCAACCATTTACAAATAAAGTAGTTAAAAAGAATAAAATTACAATACAATATATAAAATTACAATAATTATACATCCTCAAATGTTATAGTCGCTTTAGAAAAACAAGAAACAAACGAATAGCAAGGAGGCGGTGTATAAACTATGAAACCATTTCTAAATATCAAATCCAACATCCCGGATGGTGAAGCTCATGTGATGCCGGATGGAAAAGTCTATATCTATGGAAGTCTTGACACAAAAGAGGATTCCTGGTGTTCCAATCAGTACAAAGTAATTTCGTCCGCAGATCTAGAACAATGGGTAGAGAGTGAAATCAGCTTTTCCATCAAGGATGTCCCATGGCAGATGAGATTCAGGAACCTGCTTATCTGGATAATGTTAAGTCTTATAATGAACTTCCGGAAGCAATTCTGACTTTTCTCCCAGAAGAGACCAGAGAGATGCCGATAGATCAGTTTTTGCCGATTTTGAGGAATATACTGATAGAACAGCAAAAGAACAAGAGTCTGTTTGCACCGGATTGTATCTATAAAGATGGAAAATACTATCTGTATTTTTGTCTTTCTGACGATACGGAAGGAGTTGCAGTATCAGATTCTCCTACAGGGCCATTTAAAAATGCAGTGAAACTTCCTGTAAAAGGAATTGACCCGGCAGTTTTTGTTGATGATGATGGACAGGCGTACTATTATTGGGGACAGTTTTCTTCTTGTGGGGCAAAACTGAATCCGGATATGATGAGCATTGATGAAAGTACGATTGTAGAAGGGCTTGTAACGGAGAAAGAGCATCATTTTCATGAAGGAAGTTCTATGAGAAAGCGTGGAGATACCTATTATTATGTTTTTGCAGATATCTCCAGTGGAAGACCGAGCAGTCTTGGATATGCGACATCAAAGTCTCCGCTCGGACCATTTACATATCAGGGTGTGATTGTTGACAACATATCGCTGAATGAGGAAAGTTGGAACAATCATGGCAGTATTGAGGAAGTGAATGGACAGTGGTATGTGTTTTTCCATGTGAGTACAAATGGACAGTATCTAAGGAGGGCATGTATGGCGCCAATTGAATTCGATGAGAACGGATTGATCAAGAAGGTGGATTTAGAAAATGAATAAAAAAATATTCAAATGGGAAGATCTGTCAGTTTTAGGTGAGAATAAAGAAAAAGGACATGCAATTGCATTTACTTATGATAATAAAGAGGATGCCTGCAAAAAGAAAGAAGCAAAAACAAAATATTCTTTGAACGGAGAATGGAAGTTCTATTACCAGATGGGGACAGAACTTCCGGAAACTTCGCAGAGAAACAACTCGATGATACAAAATGGAATACAATCACTGTTCCGAGTGTCTGGCAGTTAGAAGGATATGGGAAACCGTATTACTACAGTTCTTCCTATCCACAGGCAATCAATACGAAGAAAAAGCACATTCCGCAGATCAGTCATGAATTACAGGAATATGGAATTTACCGGCGTACATTTACAGTGCCGGAACACTTTAAAGAACAGGAAATCTTTCTTCATTTTGGAGCGGTAAAGGCGGCTCTTGAAGTGTATGTCAATGGAAAATATGTTGGGTACTCACAAGGATCCATGACTCCGCATGAATTTGATATCACAGATTATATAGAAAATGGTGAAAATCAGGTAACAGCAGTTGTCTGGAGATATTCAGATGGGACTTATCTGGAAGATCAGGATATGTGGTTCTTCGGTGGAATTTACAGAGAAGTATATCTGTATGCAGAACCGAAAGTGACGATCCGCGATTTTTATATGCGGGCAGATCTGGATGAAAAATACAGTGATGCACAAACAGTACTTTTCCTGCAGTTAAAATGCTGGGATGAGCCAGAGGATAGAACAGGAATAACAAACCAGGAATCTTATCAGGAAAAAATCCATGTGAAAGCAAGTATTCCTGAAAGAAACGAAGTACTTGGAGAGAAGGAACTCTCATTTGATACATTAAATCAGAAAGAGGGAAAGACGACAGAAATCCAGTTTCACCATCTCGTAAAAAATCCCTTGAAATGGAACCATGAGCAGCCCAATCTTTATACCATTCTGCTTGAATGGAAGATAAATGGGAAAACGTATTATAAATCTTTCCGTTTTGGATTCCGTAAGGTTGAAGTTGTTGGAAATATATTAAAATTAAATGGAAAAAGGCTTATCATACATGGAGTAAACCGGCATGATTTTGACCCGGATCATGGTTGGGCCGTTCCAAAAGAACGACATTTGCAGGATATAAAGATTTTAAAACAATTAAATATCAATGCAGTTCGCACCAGTCATTATCCGAATGATCCATATTTTTACGAACTGTGTGATGAATATGGAATCCTTCTGATGGATGAGACAGATCTGGAATCTCATGGAGTAAGGAGGATTCTCCCGACAAGTGATGAGCGGTGGACGAAGGCGTGTATTGACCGTGTGGAGCGAATGATCCTGCGTGACCGGAATCATCCGTCGATTCTCTTCTGGAGCCTTGGAAATGAAGCCGGCAAGGGCGAGAATTTTGTGAGAATGCGTCAAAGTGCTGAAAAGCTGGATGATACAAGGATTTTCCATTATGAAGGAATGTACGATAAAAGGTGTACAGATCTTTTGAGCCGAATGTATCCGGATGAGGTAGAATTTGAAAAACTTTGCAAAAAGCAGAAGATTAAAAACTGGACTGCATTTATAGCAAACAGTTTGGCAGCAGATGATAAAGATATCGATTGTCAGATGTATGAAAAGATGCCGGTTATTTTGTGTGAATATGCCCATTGCATGGGAAACAGTCTCGGAAATTTCAAAGAATATACAGATGCATTTGAGCAATATCCGCATATGTGCGGAGGATTTATCTGGGATTTTGTCGATCAGGCAATCCACAAGAGAAAAGATGATACAGATCAGTGGCTGTATGGAAGTGATTTTGATGAAGCGTATAGCCCGTATGGATTCCGAAAGAAAAATGCAAAAGGAAATGATGGAGCATTCTGTGCAAATGGAATTGTGGCGGCAGACCGGACACTCCATCCGGCAGCATATGAAGTGAGAAAATGTTATCAGATGCTTTCAATAGCTGTTGAAAGTATGCAGGAAAAGTCTTTTCGAATCTACAATAAGCAGATGTTTAACGGCTTACAAAATTATGAATTACACTGGGAGGCAAAAGAAGACGGAACACTTCTGTCACAGGGAGAAATCTCCCATGAATTGCTGGATCTGATCAGTCCGAAGACATCAAAAGTGGTGACTATACAAGATAAAATGGAAGGTGCGGATACAATTACATTTTGGTGGAAATTGAAAAACGATACAAAATGGGCCAGAAAAGGAGATGTCGTTGCATATGATCAGATAATTTTGAAAAATGTAATAAAAGAGAAGGTAAGAAAAAAGAGTGAAAATACAGAAAATATTACTCAAAGAAGGAATTTATCTGTAGTAGAAACTGAACAGGAGATTAAAATCAGCGGGAACCATTTCTTGTATAAAATAAAGGATGGACTGATCTGTTCTGCGCAAATCAACGGAGAAGAACTGTTTCTTGCACCGATGCGTCCCAATTTTTCAAGAGCTATGACAGATAATGATATTGATACGGCACATTTTGTTCCGGCGATGTTGAATTCTATGCCTGTAAAGAAGTGGCAGATGGCAGAAGAAAAGCTTCGATATGTAAAACATACAATTGAACAGACAGAAGAAAAGACAAAGATCAGAACCTATTGGAGACATCCACTCTGTAAAGCCCTTGTCATAGAGTATCTGTTTGGTTTGGATGGAGAAGTAGAAATCAGGATGGCAGGCATTTCAAAAAAGATTGATTTTGTCCGGATCGGAATGACAATTACGATGCCAGATAGTTTTGATGAGATCAGTTGGTATGGAAGAGGTCCATGGGAATGTTATCCGGACAGAAAAACAGCTGCATTGTTCGATCATTATTCCATGAGTGTGAAAGAATTAGAGCACAAGTATATGCGTCCGCAGGAAAATGGAACGAGATGTGATGTGAAAAAATTAGAATTAATTTCTAAGGATAGAAAAAGACTTTCAATCATTAATCTTAATCCTGGTGGAATGCTTTTTAGTGCATGGCATTACTCTCAGAGAGCACTGGAAGATGCCACACATAGTCATTTGTTGAAAAAAGAATGGGTGACAACATTAAATGTTGACGGCGCAATGTGTGGTGTAGGAGGGGATCTTCCGGGAATGCTCTCATTACATGAAAAATACCGGCTGCGGACTGGTGAAAAGCAGACAGCACATTTTAAACTCAAATTTGATGAATGAATGTATGATATTACAATAAATGGAATGATTTTACAATAAAAAGAATGTGGAACGTGATATTTTATAAGCACAATAAAAGTAGAAAGAAGGAAGAGAAAATGGCAAAGAAACCGTTGGGGAAAGATAAGTTCGGTGTCCAGAAAGTTATGAGGACAAAGGATTATCTTGGAGATTCATTAGGACAATTTTCACTGAATGCAATCTCAACAATTATTGGACAGCTGACTTATTTTTATACAGACAAAGTTGGTCTGGCAGCAGGGGCGATTGCAACTGTATTGTTGATCAGTAAGATTATTGATGCATTTACAGATCTGATCATGGGAAATATTGTAGATCATACGAAACCAGGTAAGGAAAAATACAGACCATGGCTTTTAAAGGCTGGTATACCGGCCGGTATTATGCTTGTATTGATGTTTACTGTACCAAAGACATCCGGAACACTTCAGATTGCTTATGCACTCGTAACCAATATTTTACTATCAGCAGTGCTTTATACAGCAGTAGCTATTCCATATGGCTCTTTGATGGCTGTCCGTACAAACAGTCAGGAAGAACGTGGAATTATGGGTACATGGAGAGCAGGAGCCGGCTATGTGGCAGGATTTATTATGGCAATTCTGATCATTCCAATTACAAATGCATTGGGAGGAACACAGAGTGCATGGATTAAATTTGGCGTGATTATTGGATTATTCATTATTTTAGCTTTTGGTATTGCTTATCTGACAAGTAGAGAAACGGCTACGGAATCAGGTACAGTGGCTGAAAAAGTTGAAGAAGAGGAAGAAGCGATTCCTTTCAGAGAGGCGATTACAAAATTATTTCATAATAAATATTGGGTGATCGTTCTTATTGTAAATCTTCTGGCTTGTATCCTCTACGGAACAACAGCAGCTGCGGGAACTTATTATTGCAAATGGATTTTTGGAAATGATAATCTGGTAGGATTACTTGGAGGAGTTGGATTGATTCCTACATTCCTTGGATTTGCCCTTGTAGGTGTGATGATCAAGAAACTTGGAGTTGTTGGAACATTGAAGTTTAGTTTCGGAATCGGTATTATTTCCAATGTGCTGATGATTTTCTTACATAATAATTTCACTGCATATATGGTTCTTGGATGCTTTACAACGTTTGCAACCATTCCTATGATGTGTCTGGTTGGAGTTATGACGACAATGGCAATTGATTTCAATGAATATAAATATGGTGTGAAAATGGTTGCGTGCTCCAACAGTGCTTCCAGTTTTGGAGGAAAGGTAGGAAGCGGAGTTGGAGGATCGCTGATTGGATGGATGCTTGCAGCAGTAGGATATGATGCTACCCTTTCTGTTGCGCCGGAAGCAACGAAGATGGCAATCTATGGATTTTCCTTCATTATCCCGTTAATTGAATTTGTGGTTATGTTTGTTCTTGTGAGTCAGTTTGATCTTGAGAAAAAGCTGCCTCAGATGAGAGAAGAGGTCGCGAAAAGAAAGCAGGAAACAGTAACGGACTAAGTGATCTGCTGTGTCTGTTTTCTGTATTGGGTAGGAGTAATTCCGTACTTCTTTTTAAATACATTCTGAAAATAAGCCTGAGAGGAGAAGCAGAGGTAACTGCTGATTTCACTCAGGCTTTTTTCTGTAAAGGTAAGCAGACTTTTGGACTCTTCTAACTTGCAGCGCATGATAAAACTGCTGATATCAAAGCCGAGTTCCTTTTTAAATTTTTTCGTAAGATAGGAGCGGCTTTTCCCGATATGTTCCGTGACATCACCAACCTGGATCGGTTCATTTACATGACGGGAGATGAACTGGACACAATCAAAAATTTCTTTGGACATTCCACCTGGAATTTTCCCTTTTGCAACACGCTCTGTAAAATCAATCAGCATGGAATAATTGAGATTTTCAATATAAGTGAGATTCTGTGAATGCTCACAATCCTGAATATAGACATCGGCCAGCTGATAGGCTTCTTCCAGATTCATTCCACCCTGAATGGCTGCACGTGTAGTGAGTGTTGCAATTGTAATGAAAATGTTTTTCTTTTGTCTGAGCGCATTGCCCGCGACAATCCCCTCCACAAGATTCTGCGAGCTGTTGAGAAGTTCTTTCAATCGTTTGATATCTCCGTTCTGGACATATTTCATCATTTCTTTTTCGTAAAAATATGTATTATGATATTTTTGATTTTCTTTGAGCTCCATGATTTTTTCTGTGTAAACACTGGATATCTTATCTGTCTGGCTCAATCTTTCCAATTGGAAATGCTCACTGACAGAGATTACTTCATCATTGATGCAGAAGTGTAAATAAGCAAGAACATTCAAAAAAGAATAGAGTGATTGCGGTGGAATGCTTTGTAAAAAATGTGAGACGCGGGAATGAAAGGAAGCATCAATGGTCCATTCCTTCATAAAATTGTGCGTATCAGATTCTGTTACCGGTGTACTGAAGACAGGTCCGACAATAAGACAATAATCGCGTCCGGATGATTCGACGTAACCATAATAAGTAAAAGAATCAGAAACAAAGTAGTCCGGATTCTTTTTGAAATTTAAAAAATCTGGAGAAGGATTATTTACAATAATATCAAACCCGGCATCTTCAGGATAAGTATAACTTTGATCCGACGCATAATCATAGCAATTGATTGGGAGAAAGGTGGATTCATAAAATAATCTGCAAAATGACTTAATATCCTTGATCATAAATAACCTCCGAAAAATGAATTTGATGTAAAAGGAATTTAAATACTGAAATATCCAACATATATGATTTTACAATAATTGAACTAATATTACAATAATCAATAGCTGGACGTATGATATTTTATACTCATGGTAAGCTGATATTTATAGTAACCAGAGTAATTTATATGATTTTAGAGAATAAGTGGGAGGAAATTTATGTTTATTCAGAATATAACTTGTGAATTTGTAAAAAATTCGATTTCGATTGATTGTCAACACCCAAGATTTTCATGGGAGATTGTTGCAGAAAAAAACAATGTTTTTCAGAAAGCCTGGCAAATGATTGTCAGAAATGAAGAGAATGTAATTGTATGGGATAGTGGTGTTCAGGAGACCTCTGATACTACAGATATTTCTTATCAGGGAGAAAAGTTAAAATCAACATCCGTATATCATTATCAGATTACTGTGTGGACAAATACAGGGGAAATGCTTCAAAGTGGAGAGAATTATTTTGAAACTGCATTTTTTGATCATTCTGACTGGAAAGCAAAGTGGATGGAGCCGGAGCCATTGCCGCAATTACCACAGAATCCTCTGCTTGAAGCGAAAAAAGAGTGGCAAAAGATTACAGAAGCAATGATGCACGGAGATATGAGTGCAATGAAAACAGAAGAGGATATCTGGGAGGCTTTGCCGATGGAACCTTATGATCCGGCAGTACAGATGCGCCGTGTTTTTCGGGCAGACAAACCAGTGAAACGAGCCCGTCTGTATGTGACCTCACATGGTATTTATGAAGTGAAGATCAATGGAAAGTCAGTGACGGACAGCCGATTAAATCCAGGATTTACAGCATACGACAGAAGGTTGAAGTATCAGGTCTACAATGTGGACGAATTGGTACAAAACGGAGAAAATGCAATTTCTGTGACTGTTGCGGACGGATGGTATAAAGGAAAGATTGCGCTTGGACACGGATGTGAATATGGAGAAGTTCCGGGAGCATTGCTACAGTTGGAGATGATAGATGAAAATGGTAAAAAACAAGTCATCTGTTCCGATGAAAACTGGAAATATTCCTTCGATGGACCGGTACGAAGTGCGGATTTATTCTTAGGTGAAACCTATGATGCAAGAAGATATGACGGGGAGCCATCCGAGATAGAGTATGATGATAAAAAGTGGCTTCAGGTGAGAACACATACAATGGAAAATCCAATACCGGAAGCGCAGATCAGTCCACTGGCAAAGGTATTTGAAGAAGTTCCTGCACAGAGCGTATTTGTTACACCAAATGGCGAAACAGTGGTTGATTTTGGACAGAACCTTGCAGGAACCATCCGGGTAAAGATTCAGGAAGAAATCGGCACAGAAGTGAAATTCGAACATGGAGAAATGCTTGACGGTCAGGGGAACTTCTTCTATGTTTTTGCCGGAACAAGCAGGGCACAAGAGGATATTTATATTTGCGGAGAGAAGCGGGAAGAAATTTTTGAGCCACATTTTACATATCATGGATTCCGCTATGTGCGCGTGACTGGTGGAGCAGATTGGAAGAAAGAAGATTTCACAGCTCTTGCAATCAGTACAGAAAATGAAGTAACAGGAAATTTCCAATGCTCGGATGAGCAGATCAATCAGCTGCAGAGTAATATTTACTGGAGCCAGCGTTCGAATAACATTACGATTCCGACAGATTGTCCGACAAGAGAAAAAGCAGGATGGACAGGAGATGTAGTGGTCTATGGGGCAACAGCATTGTATAATCAGAATATGACAGCCTTTTACGAAGACTGGCTCCGCAGTATTCGCCTGGATCAGCTGGAAAATGGATATGTGCTGGGAACAGTACCACAGATCAGAAATTATGTACAGCAGGGGGATACAGGTTCTCTTGGCTGGGGGGATGTCATACTGACACTGCCACTTCAGTTGTACCAGCTCTACGGAGACAAAGAAGTTCTTCAGGCAAATTACGAGGCGATGGAGGAATGGATGCAGTCCATGGAGCGTGCTGCACATGAACTGCCAAGTGAAGCAGTTCCTTATGGGGGATCACAGACAGAACAGAATTGTGATGAAAGAAGTCTTGAAAACCAGCGTTATCTGATCAATACAGGATTTCATTTTGGAGACTGGATTATTCCAAGTGTTGTGAATGAAGAGGGATTTACCGATGGACCGGCTTCAGCATTTCTTACAATGAATTATGTTGGAAGCAGTCTGCTGGCAGCAGATGCAGATATGTTTTCGGAAATTTCTGAATTAGTTGGAAATATGGAGAATGCAGAGAAATACTGTGCTTATGCAAACAGAGTCCGTCAGGCGTTCGAAGAAGAATATGTATCAGAGGATGGAAAGCTTGGGCAGGAGATGCAGGGAAATTATATTCTGGCATTGAGACATCATATGGTGTCACCGGAGAAAGAACCACTTCTTGCGGAAAGACTGAATGAACTTGTAGTAAAGAACGGATTCAGATTGGATACCGGTTTTATGGCTACCCCACATATTCTTGATATCTTATGTCAGTATGGCTATGCAGATACTGCATGGAAAGTATTGCTTCAGAAGCAGTGCCCGTCCTGGCTCTATGAAGTAGAACAGGGGGCAACAACAGTCTGGGAAAACTGGGATGCAGTAAGACCGGACGGGAAACTGGCAGGTTGTTCCTTCAATCATTATGCGTTTGGCTGTGTCGGAGATTTCCTATACCGGAAAGTTCTTGGTATTCAGAATACAGGAATTGGGTATGATAAGATCCTGATCGCACCGGAGTATGACTGTCCGTTTAAGTGGGCAGAAGGAACCTATCACAGTGTAAATGGAAACATTGAGTTAAGATGGGAAAAGAATAAAAATCAAGTAAAGATTTCCGGACGGATTCCGGCAAATACATCCGCATGCTTAAAGCTGCCAGATGGAACAGAAAAAGAACTTGGAAATGGATGGTTTGAAGTAAAAGCAGGATTAGATTCAGGCATAAAAGAATAAGATGGAAAGGGAATGCTGCCGTTAGGAACAGAATGTATCTGACAGCATGAAAAATGGTATTGAAAATGAGTGAAAAGAAAATGATTTATCCAGGAGAAATAATGCTGGACACAGAAGGAAAGCGGATTTAGGCACATGGAGCCGGAATGATCTATGAGAACGGAACTTACTATTGGTATGGAGAGAATAAAGAGTTCACAACCGGGAAAGATGAAATCTGGACCTGGGGAATCCGTTTTTATTCTTCCAAAGATCTGGTCAACTGGAAGGATGAAGGTCTGGTAATCCAACCGGATATAGAAGATAAGGGATCCAGTCTTCACCCATCAAAACATGTAGACCGTCCACATATTCTGTATAATAAGAAAACGCAGAAATATGTCTGCTGGGTCAAGCTGAGCGAGGAAGATGGATATTTTCTTATTATGACTTCAGAAAATCTGCTTGGACCATATAAGATGGAGAAAGATCATTTTCATCCGTTTGATACGTCAGTGGGAGACTTTGATTTGTGGCAGGATGAGAATGGAAATGGATACTTGTATTTTGAACACGATCATGCAGGCGTGATTTCAACAGGGCTGACAGAAGATTTTCTGGATGTACAGGGAGAGCATCTGGATATGTTTACAGGTCTGAAACCACCATATACAAGAGAAGGATGTACACACTTTGTGTATAAAGAGAAACATTATCTCTTTACCAGTGGAATGATCGGATATATACCAAATCCAAGCGAGATCGCGGTAAGTGATACTCCGCTTGGTCCCTATGAGGTATTGGGAAATCCGCATAGGGATGATTCGAGTAGTGCGTCGTTCAATAGCCAGATCTCTTATGTGTTCCATGATCCTGAACGAGAAGATCTGTATCTTGTGATGGCAGACCGCTGGGTACCGGAATACGTGGTAACGAAAGCAAAATATGAAAGTCTGGAACGTGTGATTACTTTCCAGTATAATTCAGAAATCCACCCAACAGAAGCAGACTATAAAGTTGCAATGGATGCCCCATTTCTTGGAAATGCGAATACTTCTATTGCAGACTATGTCTGGCTGCCACTGAATCTGGATGGAGAGTATCCGACGATTGAGTGGAAAGAGGAGTGGAGACCATATATGGAAGAGGAGATAGTTGAATATTTAGCTAAATAGCAGGAAAAGGCGGGGAGATATCCTCGTCTTTTCAGTGCCCGGACTAAATGAAAGAAAGGAATTCTTCAATCTCTGCCACAGACATTGCATTATACACGCTTTTATGAAAGAAGGCAGCTACTTCCAATTCCCCATAACTGCTGCCTTCAAAATCACAACAATCCTGTAATGCAGAGGTGAGAAGAACTTTGAAATCCTCGCCTTCTTTCGTGTTAAGATAGTCTTTTAATAGCATACAGCAGCCGTGTATATTTTCATAATATTTTTTATAATCAGGATGAAATTCAAGCATCAATGAACTGATTGAAAAAGCAAAAATAGTGGAGGGATGTATCAGTGGCTGGTATAGCAGCTTCCATTTCTTTTTTTGTGTTTCATCTGTTGCAAATAAAGTGAGAGAATCTTTCAATTCTTCAACAAAGGAAGGATAGTCATCCGGGGTGAGTGCGATAATCTTCTGATTACGAAGATACTGGTTTATATTGGCAGCATCTAATTGTTCCGGGGAAAGGGTCTGAAGATAATGTGTCATGATCTTCAAATCTGAATCAATATGTTCCAATGTGGACTGCATGATTTTCTGCCAGAGAAACTGACGGTATTCTGTCATTGGAGCGTCAAGAAAAGACTGCCACAGATATTGGGCAATCCGGCTGGCATCCCGGGAAGTGTATTGTGCATGGTATCTGCTTAGATCCGGCTTGAGTTCGATGTCTTTCAGACATTCAGAAAGTTGCTCAAAGGAATGACAGACCGGAAGTGAAGCCGAAAATTCATCCAGATTTTTCATTGTTTCTTCTGTAGTAAGCAGCAGCGTCTGAAGCTGATGAATCTGTTTATGAAGATAATAAGGAGCTGTTCTTGGATTGGATAAAATAGCACGGATATCAGCAAGGGGAAGTCCGGCATCCCGTAGTTTGCGGATGATCAGAAGACGGGAAACGTCAGATTCTGAGAAATCATGATAACCGTTTTCGGGAGTCGTGGCCGGTGTGATCAACTGCTCCTTGATATAGAAATAAATGGTTCTTTTCTGTAAATTCGTTGTAATTAAAAGCGTACACCTGATATACACTTTTTCTCTTATTATAAGCTATTTCTGAACAAAATACCATGGAAACATAGAAAAAAGTAACAAAGAAAAGAGGAAAATGCAGAAAAAAGAGGAGGTGTTTTGTGAATTATTTAACGTTGACTTTCCACTTACTGTAGATTGTATAGTTGAGTTAAGAGGCGGACAGAACAGATGTGACTTACAATAGAAATGTATGAGCAAAAAATTTTTATCTATGTGTGGTCTGTACGAAGTAGTCCAGCAGAAAAGGAGAAAAACAATATGTTTGAAAAATTATTCAGCCCAATCACAATCCGTGGAATGGAACTGAAAAACAGAGTCATGCTCCCGGCTATGGGAACAAAATTTGCAGGAAAAGCAAGTTATGTAACAGATCAGCTGATCGACTATCATGTAGCACGTGTCAAAGGTGGATGCGGTTTAAATATGGTAGAAGTCTGTTCCGTTCATACACCAAGTGCACCGAGAGGATTTCTTTCTATCAGTGAGGACGAGTATGTTCCGGGACTTAAGAAACTGACAGATGCGATCCATGCAGAAGGGGGTAAAGCAGGTATCCAGCTGTGGCAGGGAAGTATGGCAGTCGGAATGGATCAGACAGCACAAATTTTGATGGCCAGTGATATGCCGATGGGACCTGGAATCACACTTCCTGGAATTACAGTAGAGCAGATTAAAGAAGTTGTAGCATGCTACGGAAAAGCAGCAAAACGTGCAGCAGAAGCAGGATTTGACTGTATCGAATTCCATTGTGCACATAACTATCTGCCTCATTCTTTCCTTTCGGGTGGAATCAACCACAGAACAGATGAGTATGGCGGAAGCTTTGAAAACAGAAGCAGATTCCCACTGGAGTGTATCCGTGCGATCCGCGAGAACATGCCGGAAGATATGCCGCTGTTTATGAGAATTGATGCACATGATGATTATCTGGAAAATGGACTTACTATCGAAGAAGTAATTGAATTCTGTAAACTTACAAAAGAAGCAGGAGTTGATACACTTGACGTGTCTAGAGGAAATATTCTTTCAGCAGGTCTCAAATACGAGGTACCTTCTATTGATATTCCAAGAGCATTTAACATTGACAATGCTGCAAAGATCCGTAAAGAAACAGGAATGTTGACAATCGGTGTCGGAAGAATCAACACACCACAGCTTGCAGAACAGATTCTGGAAGATGATAAGGTAGATATGGTTGTGATTGGACGTGGACAGCTTGTAGATCCTGATTTCTGTAACAAGGCAGAAGCTGGAAATACAGAAGAAATCGACTACTGTGTTGGATGTAATCAGGGATGCTATGATGGATTTGAGAGCAAAGATTCTCCATGCATCACTTGCCTTCGTAACCCGGCAGTCGGAAGAGAGAAAGAATGTGAACTCATTCCGGCAGAAAAGCCAGAGACAGTTTTGATCGCCGGTGGTGGAATCGGTGGACTTGAAGCTGCTATTATTTTGAAGAAGAGAGGACATAACCCGATTCTTTGTGAGGCAACAGACACACTAGGAGGACAGTTCCTGACAGCAGGAGAGGCTCCGAGAAAAGCAGAGATGAAAGCAGCAGTTCTGTCTATGGCAGAGAAAGCAAAACGCCTTGGTGTTGACATTCGTATGAATACAAAGGTAACTCCGGAAATGATTGCAGAGATCAAACCACATACATTTATCAATGCAATCGGTGCAGCACCGATCGTGCCTCCAATTCCGGGAAATGATAAAGCATTTGTTGTAGATTCTCATGCAGTTCTTGACGGCGAAGCAAAGGCAGAAGGAAATGTTGTAGTCATCGGCGGCGGAATGGTCGGCATGGAAGTTGCAGAGTATCTTTCAGAAAAAGGTGCTAAGGTTACAGTTCTTGAGATGATGAAAGAATTCTGTGCAGATATGGGAAGCACAAGAAAAATCTGTGTGACAGAGCAGGTCTATCAGGATGGAATCACTCCGGTAACAGAAGTGAAAGTAACAGAGATCCAGGACGGCAAGGTTATTGGTGAAAAAGATGGAGAAAAAGTTGAATTCCCATGTGATTACGCAGTGATGGCTGTCGGAGCAAGAAAACGTGACGGAAGCGCATTAGAAAAAATGTGTAATGATCTTGAAATCGGTTACTATGAGATTGGTGATGCAGGAATGGCAAGACGTGCACTTAACGCAGTAAGAGAAGCATTTGACGCGGCACTTAACTTTGATAAAGAGGAAGAACATAAATATGTAAGCAAACCGAAAAAGGTCGTATTTATTACAGGTGCAACAGGAACAATGGGACAGGAGACAATGAAGCAGCTCTTATCCAGAAACAATCGTTTCAAGACAAGAATCCTTGCAAGGCCATCAGAGAAAAACCGTCAGCTTCTGAAGAAATATATGTGTCCGTCACTGGAAGTTGTCTGGGGAGATATGGCAGATTACGATACAATCAAGAAATGTGTAGATGGATCTGATTATGTACTCCATATCGGTGCAATGGTATCTCCTGCAGCTGATAAATATCCGGAGAAGACATTGTATACAAATATCGGTTCTACATTAAATATCATCAAGGCAATCAAAGAACAGCCAGATCCAGATAAAGTACATTTCGCATATGTCGGAACAGTTGCAATGACAGGAAGCAGACTTGAACCGGTACAGTTTGGACGAATCGGAGACCCAATGAACCCGTCTATCCATGATTACTATGCAGTATCAAAAGTATTTTCAGAGGCAGCAGTCTTTGAAAGTGGACTGAAATACTGGGTATCCATCCGTCAGACAGGACAGCATCCAAGTGCAGAGGGCGCTGGAGAGGAGCCAATCGTATTCCATCAGCCGGCAAATAACGTACTGGAATGGAGTACAGCACTTGATTCTGGTATTTGTATGGCGAACCTTTGTGAAGATTGGGTTGATGAAAGCTTCTGGCGTAAAGCATACAATTTAAGTTCAGGTAAGGATTACCGTCTGGCAACCTGGGAGATGGCAGGACTTTCACTGGAACCAATGGGAATTAAATATGAAGATGTTTATGATCCACAGGATGTGGCAAGATTTAACTTCCACGGACAGTATTATCTGGATGCTGACAAACTGGAAGAGCAGCTTCATTTCCGTCAGATTCCGGCTAAAATTTACTGGGGTGCTGTTAAGAATGAGATGGAAAGAATGATGGCAAATCCAATGATCGCAGCCATGATGCCGACAGCTGAAGCAATGCATGTACATAATAAAGAAATTGCAGCGAAGAAGACAGGAACTATCTGGATGGAAGAAAACATGGAGATGGATTGGATCAAGGCATTCTTCGGTTCTCTGGAAGAAAAACAGAATGCAAAACCATTTGAACTCTATCATCCGGCAGAAGAACCGGAAAGACCGCTGGCTCATGGTTATGACGAAGAAAAGGGAATTGAGAATCTGGATGTAAATGATCTCGAGAAGGCAGCCAAGTTCCGTGGCGGTTCTTATGAAGAAGACCATGCAGGAGACATTTATACACCGGTTGAGTGGAAGTGTGCGTTCGGACATAAATTTAAAATGTCTGTCAATGCAGTTCTTCACGGTGGTCACTGGTGTCCGGAATGTATGAAGAATTCTTGGGCATATCCGAAGATGGCGAAAGAGAATCCATTCTACGCACAGGTATGGAATCCACAGCACAGCCCGGAGGAAGATTATGAAATCCCAATGCAGTTCAGTGCGTATGACATCAAGAAAGAACTGGAAGAGAAATTGGGACTTTAATAACAGATGAACGCTTTGCGAGGATGCGCAGTGATTCTGATAGGAATATGTCAGCTTCGCTGACCAGAATCACGCGCCAAGTCTCACGGACGTTCGACTTGAGCTAGAATGAAAGAGGAGGACTTTGATAATGGAATTATTAAAGGATAAAGTAGCGGTAGTTACAGGCGGAACCCGTGGAATCGGATACGCAACAGTGAAAAAATTTCTTGAAAATGGAGCGAAAGTTGTATTGTTCGGCTCCAGACAGGAGACAGTTGATAAGGCACTTGCTTCTTTAAAAGAAGAGAATCCGGCATGGGAAGTAAGCGGAGCATGCCCGGATCTGTGCAATGCACAAGCTGTTACAGAAGAAATTAACAAGATTAAAGAAGCGTTCGGAAGAATCGATATTCTTGTAAATAACGCAGGAATTTCTGATAGCACACCAATTGACAGTTACACATCTGAAAGATTTGACCAGGTGATGCAGCTGAATGTAAATGCGGTTATGAATGGTGTCATGCCGACAGTTGCAGTTATGAAAGAACAGGGAGGCGGAGTTATTTTAAATACAAGCTCTATGGTCAGCATCTGCGGACAGCCGGGTGGAGTAGCTTATCCGGCAAGTAAATATGCTGTAAATGGTCTGACATGGTCACTGGCAAGAGAACTTGGACCATTTAACATTCGTGTAAATGCAGTAGCACCTGGAATTACAAAGACAGATATGGTTGCCGCACTTCCGGATGAAGTGATCCAGCCAATGATAAATGCAATCCCTCTTCGTCGTATCGGAGAATCTGAGGATATTGCAAATGCATTCCTTTATCTGGCAAGTGATTTGGCTTCTTATGTGACAGGAGAAATTCTTTCTGTTGATGGAGCAATGAGAACTTGATAAAGACCTTTAGGGACGGGGATTAGTGGCTTTTTGCAAGCAAAAAAGCCAACTAATCCCTGCTTCTGTTTTACGATATCGTTATTCCGGTGAAGACGACAGCAAAGAGCGTGCTGAAAGGATTGGAAGTGCAGAATGTTGGGGCTGGAGAATATCATATTGAAGTGGAGGAATAAAGAAAAATTTAAAAAAATTTATATTTTTAAGTTGACTTTTTAGCCTGTATGGCATATTCTGATAATAGCTAATAAAAGAAATTAGATTTCTACAGATTAAACTTCTGCAGGAAAAAGAAAAAGCTCAGAGTCGTGACCTCTGAGCTTTTTCTATTCCGTTATGTAAGGTGGCTTATACCTTTAGGCTGGTGCCGCTAATCGTCTCTTTCCAACCATTTGCAAATAAAGTAGCTAACAATACCTGCCATTACGGAGACAATAAAAGAAATTAGAATATCCACAGATTTCACCTCCCTTCTACCGGAAGGAGTCGCGGCTATTTAAGCATATCATATTACAAGTGATTTGGCAAAATGTTCACTGAAAGAGAAAATAGGGCTTTAAGTTATATTGAAATGTAGAATATATATAAAGAGATTGAAAAACAGAAAGAAAAATTGTATAATTTTACCTATAACAACAAAGGAGGAGCTTTGAAATGGATCGTTTGAAAGGTAAAGTAGCTATTATTACAGGAGGTAACTCAGGGGTTGGAGAAGCAACAGCAAAAATGTTCGCTAAAGAAGGCGCAACTGTTGTTATCACAGCAAGAAGAGAGGCTGCGCTGGAGAAAGTAGCAGAAGAGATTAAGGCAGCAGGCGGAGACGTTTATGCTGTTTCAACAGATATCTCGAAGAAAGGGGATCCGGAGCGACTGATGGATCTCGTGATTGAAAAGTATGGCAAGGTAGATATTCTTGTGAATAATGCAGGAATCCTTGAGGAAGGGCTGAAACCAATCGATCGATTCTCAGATGAAGATCTTGATCGTATCGTAGAGACGAATGAAAAAGGAACTATGCGCTGCATGCGTGCAGCAGCACGGAAGATGCAGGCAGGAGCATCCATCGTAAATGTTGCTTCTATTGCCGGAGTAAAGGGATGTGGCGGAGCTGCTTATGTAGCATCAAAAGCAGCAATCGTAGGTGTGACAAAGCATACAGCACTTCGTTTCCAGGCAACAGGTATTCGTTGTAATGCAATCTGCCCGGGAAATATTATTACACCAATGACATCAGGAACAAATCCGGCAGCACTTGATCCGGATATGATTGGTGCGATGTCAACACATAGTAATCTTAGAACACCATCTTGTACAGCCGAAGACGTAGCAAATGTAATTTTGTTCTTTGCAAGTGATGAATCAAAGGCGATTACAGGACAGGCAATTGTAACAGATTTTGGAGCTATGCTGTAAGAATATAATATGGTTAACAAAAACAGGAGCAGAGATTGTTCCTGTTTTTGTTACTGTGCGCCTTGCGGTGCACATTTCTAATAGGTGACAAATTTTGCTCCAAGGGGTGTTCATTTTGGAAAATATACTTTATGCTTAGAGTAAACAAAAAAAGAGTGGTGAGATAAGATGAAAACAAGAGAGGAAGCAGTTGCCTATGGTCTGACTTTTCAGGATAGCTATGAAGACAGACCCTTCAAAGACCAACGATGGCAAGTGATTCGTGTAAAGCCAAGTAAAAAGATATTTTTGTGGATCTATGAAAAAGACGAAAAGATTTGCTTGAATGTAAAGACTGATTTTAGATGGAGAGATTTCTGGCGTGCAGCATATCCATCGGTAATTCCAGGATATCATCAGAACAAAGAGCATTGGAATACAATTATTCTGGATGGATCTGTTCCAGACAAGGATATTAAACAGATGATCGGCGAGAGCTATGACCTTGTGACAGACAGCCCTACGAAAAGGATTTATGAGGCTGTGAAAAAGATTCCGAAAGGGCATGTGGCAACTTACAGTCAGGTTGCGAAGATGGCAGGAAATGAAAAGATGTCTAGGGCTGTTGGGAATGCACTTCACAAGAATCCAGATCCGGAGCATATTCCATGTTTCCGTGTCGTGAATGCAAAAGGAGAGCTTGCCGGAGCATTTGCGTTTGGCGGAGCGAATGTGCAGGCAGAACTTTTGAGAGAAGATGGTGTGGAGGTTATAGATGGAAAGGTGGATCTGAAAAAGTATCAGATGTGATTAGCAGGGAAGCCAATAGGGACGGAGTTTCTGGCTCTTTTTTGCAAGCAAAAAAAGCCAGAAACTCCGTCCCTATTGGCTTCCCTGTTGGCTTAAAAACTTCGTCCCGGTTATTGGCTTTAGCCAAGAAAAATGTTAAAATAAATATAATTATACTGAAAAAGGAGAGAACGGTTATGGAAATAAAGAAAACAAAAAATGGAAACGAATTGATTTTTGCTATCCAAGGACGATTGGATACAACTACGGCTCCTCAGTTTGAAGCAGAGCTGAAACAGAATATAGATGGTGCGGAAACGCTGATATTGGACCTTGTTGATTTGGAATATCTTTCATCCGCAGGACTTCGCGTGTTTCTTACAGCGCAAAAGATAATGAATAAGCAAGGTGAGATGATAGTACGCAATGCAAATGAAACAATTTCTGAGATATTTGAAGTTACTGGATTTTCTGATATTTTAACAATTGAGTAAAGCTTTTGTAAAAGCGAAAATGAGGAATAGGATTTTACAGATTAGAGAATTTGTGAGGTGCTTATGGATACAAAATTTGCGAGTGACGCATATAGATATTTTCTGATATGGGGCATTTGTGCGTCCCTTGCAATAACAATTTGCACGATTGTGGATGCGGCCCTTGTAGGCAATCTGGTGGGAGCAGAAGGTCTGGCTGTTGCAAATATTTCTACACCAGTCTTTTTGTTGTATGCTTTGTTTGGTATTACGATAGGGGTAGGTGCAAATGTACAGATTGGCAGACTGCTGGGAGCATCAGATATTCACACGGCAAATCGTGTGTTTCATTCCCAGCTTGGAGTGGGGCTCATTATTGGTGCGTTGTGTCTTTGCCCGATTTTTTTTAAGGACGCGTATTTTTCTTTCTTAGGAGTAACCAAAGAACTTTATCCTCTGGCAGAACAGTATCTTACAGTGGTCATGTGGTCAGCTCCTATATTTGTAATGTACCACATTTTGTCGATATCTGTTCGCACGGACAGTGATCCTAAGCTTGCAGCTGTCGCATCAGCTGTTGTAATCCTGACCAATCTTTCTCTGGATCTGTTTTTTATGAAAGTGCTTGGCATAGGGATTATTGGTGCATCTGCATCTCTTTGCATTGCAGAGACATTAGGCGTTCTCGTGTTGTTGGTTCATTTTATAAAAAAAGACAGATTATTAAAGCTTCGATTGGCTTGCCCATCAATTTCAGACGTCTGGAAATTTGTATACAATGGGTTTGGTATGGGGGCTGCAAATATTTTCGGTGCGGTTGTTATGTTGGTGTTTAATACACTGCTTCTTAGATATGGTGGCGAATCAGGAGCATTTTATGTCGCCATTTATGGCGTGATTTATACAGTCAGCACAATTCCGGCAGGCATATTTGAAGGTGCATCGGGAGCACTCTCAACGGTAACATCATTTTTCGTGGGTGAATCGGATGTGGACGGTATTTTTATTGTACTTAGAAAAGCATTGATAGTTGCTGTTTTCAGTGGCGGTGTTCTTGCAACCCTCTGTGCAGTATTTTCAAATCTTATTTTAAAATTTTTTGGCATCAGAGATATAGGTGCTGTTGAAAATGCTTCTATGGCAATGCGGTTATTTGCACTTAGTATGGTATTTATGGGAATTAATATGATCATTACAGCATTCTGGCAATCCATTGAAAGAGCGAAACTTGCAGGGGCGATGTCCGTACTCCGAAATTGTTTCCTGTTGCTTGCGATTGGTACAATATTGATCCCAAGAGAAAATATTGTCGGTCTTTCAGCTTCTTATGTATGTACAGAAATTTTTTGTACACTGGGGATTGTTATTGTATATATATTCCGTTCATCTAAGAAATATGTGTCAGAAAAATACGGAATGACAGGAAAATGTATAGAGTGTAGTTATCGTATAGAGAAGGAAAGCATGACACAGATATCCGAAGACCTTGAACGGATTTGTGAGGAGTGGAAAATTGGAATAAAGCAGGCATTTGTCATCAACTTTATTTGTGAAGAGCTTCTGCTTAATATCATTAAATATGGACTTAGTAACAGAAGTGCGTCGAACAAGGAGCATTATATTTCAATCAAACTGCTGGAAAAGGACGGCGATTATATTCTTCGTATCCGTGACAATGTCAGTCTGTATAATCCGTTTGAGTCAGATGGGGACGAGATAGATGCAGGTGTATTAAAGCTTATTCAAAAGAAAACAAAATACTGCGATTATCAGCGGAAAATGATATTTAATAACTTATATTTGATTATTTAAGGAGGAACAGTGGTGCAAAATCAGCTTGTTTTTCAGGAAAAAACAGAAATGGAAAGACTACGTGTTCAAAATAACCTCCTGGCGTGCTATGAGACTCCTGTTTTTAATCAGATTTTTTCTGGAAGACAAAATTTGGCTGTGCTTGATATCGGATGTAACGATGGAATGAAAACAGTGGAACGTTTTTCTTCAGAGGTAGTATCACGTGTGATTGGACTGGAATATAATGAGAAACTTGCCACGAAAGCGCAACAATCCTATGGCGATGAAAAATTTTCGTTCTATGCGTTTGATGTGGAAGCGGAGGATTTTGCAGAAAAACTTCGCACCATAATGAAGACAGAACAGATAGATGGATTTGATGTGATCTATCTTTCTTTTGTTTTAATGCACTTAAGTGATGTAAATAAATTACTTGTATCCATTCGTCCATTTCTGAAAACAGAAGGAAACTATAAATGAGCAAATATCGAATTTTGCACAAACTTATCCCACAAACTTAAAAGCTTCTTCGAATGAGGCGCTGCTTTTTATGAGGCGGTACAGGTTTGCAAACT
>QUJA01000003.1 GCA_003480425.1 Firmicutes bacterium AM31-12AC | reverse complement strand
TAATGGATGAGCTATACGTTTCTTACAAAAATTGATATAAGAATTCTTACTCAGATTCCGTGAGCGGGTGACACATAAGAGCGTAAATTGAGCTAAAAGCAAATGAATTTGAACTCAAACTTGCTGCTACGCAGCTTCAAACACGTTCGTTCAAATTCATTAACGCAAAAATTTACGCTCTAAGTGTCTCCAACGCTCACTCCATATTCGCTCGAATTTCTTATATCAATTTTTTGTAAGTAATGTATTGGCACAAGTTCTGAGAGGTGCATCCTCAAGTTATAGAAAGGGCAAGTTGAAGATGCAAAATTTTGATGAGGAGTATCCTCACGTTATCGAAAACGTGGGATGTAGATGCAAAATTTGTAAAGGAAGCATCCTCAGGTTTTAGAAAAGGCAAGATGTAGATGCAATTGTACATGACAGGTAGGCTGAAAAGCATCTGCAAGTTTAAAGAAAAGTAAGTTGCGGATTACATCGGTCTAAAAAAGAGCATCTGCAACAATGAATATCAAGGCAGTGCAGATACATCAGTTGTCAAAAAAGCATCTGCGACAGCAAATAAACCCAGAATATAGATACATCAGACACCAGAAAAGTAAATCCTTCATCACTTTACCTATTTCAATCACGGTACACCACAAAGCAAGAAAAGGGATGAAGAGTTGGAATGATCACCTATTCAACACTTTATTGATTTGTTCTACAGGTAAATTCAATAGTTCAGCCAGTTTGTCAGCATCGGTAATATGCTTAAATAAAGTTCGGATAAATTCTTCGGTCACTTGTTCGGTCACTTGTTCGGTCACTTGCTCAGTTACTTGTTTCGTTACTTGCGCGGTTACTTCTTCCGTTACTCGTTTGGTCACAAGTTCTTCCTGTTCTTGAAATTCTTCTGCCATTAATTCTTTTAATGCTTCACACATATTCGTTTTAACCTCCTTTACTGCAACCCAGTTCGCACGGGTGATTACATCCATTGCAGCTTGATATAGTTTTGATGATTTTTTAATTTCATATTCTCTGAGAAGTGTTTCAATTTCTTGGGGATTTGTCATATTCTTACGTAAACTCTGCAACCAAAGATTTTCTTTTGGATCCAACTCTTTTGTTACGAGAAGTTGTATCGGAAAAGCATCTCCGGTTATATAATAAATTCCGGCATCCATAGGAATAGTGTCCAAACCTCGAAAGTCCTTTAGATGTTGAATCATCTTTCTGGGGAAATGGTTGCATATGAAAGTAATAGTTAATTCTTGTGGCGGAATCTCGCAGACTTTGTCGGTGTCGGACTGATAAAAACAGCAATATCCATACACTTTGTAAAAATCGTTAATTGTTAAATTGTCATCCGGACTTTTGTATTCAAGGATATTGTATCTTTTGAAAATCCTGCCGATATTCTTGTGAATCACTTCATTTTCAGCTACTTTGATAATCAACTCATCCATCTGCATGGGCTTTTTCGATAATAAATGCTCTGGCTCAAAGGTGAGTTTTTCGGCTTCTGCTTCAAATTCAATCTGGATTGATGCCTGAAAAGCCGGATGCCATTGAATCGTATCTTTTGTACCTTTCGTCAATTAAAGTCTCCTTTCATTATAAAGTTTTCAGTTACTTAATGCAATGACAAAGAGACAACAAAAAATACACCACTGAAGTGAAAATAATATAGAAATCTCCAATTATCAACTTGTCAAAAGCATTTCTTTTCATATCGGATTATGTTTCGGAATTCGAAACCCGAGATGAGAGCCTTGCGGCTTAGAAAATTCAGAGAAAAGAAGGTCTCTGAAGATGTAGGAATACAATAGCATGAATTTTGTGTTGTGTAAAGGGGGAAGTTGACAGGTGTTGGATGTTGCTTTTTTGAACAGTGCTTATCATGAATACTGTATTCTGGGAATAAAGCCAAAAAATAAATAAGAAAAAGAATTTATTTTGACATTTTTAAAGATAGATGTTAGCATGACTTGAAGATATTACAATATTACAAATTGTTAGGATTAAGGAAGAACGATTTACATGTTAAATAAAAAGGATTTCTTAAAATATGCATCAAAATTAGCATTTCCGATTATGCTTCAAAATCTGATAGGAACATTGGTAAATATTGCTGATACGGTAATGCTTGGATATGTAAGCCAGACTGCTATGTCAGCTTCATCACTTGCTAACCAGTATACTTTTATTCTGTTCTGTTTATATTATGGTATGGCTACAGGTACTTCTGTTTTGTGTGCTCAGTACTGGGGAAAAGGAGATAAAAAAACAGTAGAAAAGATTCTCGGTCTGGCGGAACGGATCTCGCTGATTGTTTCGCTGATATTTTTCGTTGTTTCATTTACCATGCCAACAATGGTTATGAAGATTTTTACAAATAGTCCAGATACGATTGCAGCCGGAAGTGAGTATTTGAAGGTGATTTCATTTTCATTTATATTTATGGGATTTTCGCAAGTTTTTATGAGTGCTCTTCGAAGTATTGGAAAAATAATGCTGCCTTCTATTACGTACATTGTTTCTTTATGTGTCAATGTGCTTTGTAATGCGACCTTTATCTTTGGCCTGTTTGGATTCCCAAAGCTTGGCGTTACCGGTGTTGCCCTTGGTACTGTTATTGCCCGAATCACAGAAGTAGTGATTTGCCTTATCTACTCATTAAAGAGTTCTGATGTCAGATTCCGGATAAAATACTTCTTTGCAAAATCAGGAATTTTGTTTCAGGACTTTATGAAAATTGCTGCTCCGGCCGTAATAAATGATGTTATTTGGAGTTTCGCTGCTTCAACATTTGCAGCAATTTTTGGTCATATTGGCGATGATATGGTCGCTGCAAATGCCGTTGCTGTTATGGTGGTAAATATTGGTGCTATTGCCTGTCGCGGGTTTGCCAACGCAACTACTATTATTATCAGCCAGGAGTTGGGTAAAGACCGCATTGATACAGCCAGAGAATATGGGAAACGCATGCTCAGAATAACAATTATTGTAAGTCTGATAGGTTGTGTCATTATTCTGGCAATTCGTCCGTTGATATTAGATTTCTATCGGGATAAATTAACAGAGACCGCCATTTATTATCTGGGCGTTTTTATAATGATGACAACCTGGCGTCTAGTAGGAGAAGGCATTAATACTTGTCTTATATGTGGATGTTTCAGAGGAGGCGGCGATTCTAAATTTGGAATGATTATAGATTTCATATTTATGTGGCTCGTTGCAGTTCCTACTACATTTATTGCAGCGTATGTTTTAAAATTACCGCCCATCTGGGTTTACTTTGTTATGACGTTGGATGAGTTTGAAAAAATGCCTGTGGTGTTTATTCATTATTTCAGAAAGAAATGGCTTACAAATATTACCAGAAATTTTGAGTGATTATTGTAAATCTATGGCATCTGTATTTAAAAAAGAGGAGGAAAATCGTGGAATTAAGCAAAATAACGATTAAAAAAATTCGGGAACTGATTGTATTTACAGCATTTCTTGTGGTTGCCTTGTGGAAGTTTGACGTGGTGCTCGATGTGCTAAAAGCAATGTGGAAGATTATATTTCCATTTGTGCTTGGTGGAGCAATTGCATTTGTGACCAATGTGCCAATGAGTTTTTTAGAAAAGAAAATTTTTAAAAAGCAAAATAAGGCAACTGAAAAACTGGCAAGACCGGTAAGTCTGCTTCTTACAATCGTATTGGTGGTTGGTGTGATTGCAGTGGTGATGTTTGGTGTAATTCCACAGCTTACACGGACAATGGGAACTTTAATGATGAGTATCGCTGATTTTGTCCCGCAGATGCAAAGATGGATTCGGGAATTTTCCCATAATAACCAGGAGATTATGAAGCTGGTAAATCAATTACAGTTTAATTCAGATCAGGCAATCAAGTGGGGAATAAGCGTTCTTGGAAATGGTGCAGGGAATATGATGAATACGACAATGTCTGCAGTGGGTTCTATAGTCAGTGGACTGGCAACTTTTTTCATTGCATTTTCTTTTGCCTGTTATGTTTTGTTTCAGAAAGAAAAGCTGCATGTTCAAGTGAGAAAAGTATTTTTTGCCTTTCTTCCAAAACAAAAAGCAGATAGTATTCTTAACGTTTGTTCTTTAACCTATCGGACATTTGCAAACTTTCTTACAGGGCAGTGCTTAGAAGCCGTGATTCTTGGAAGTATGTTTTGTGTTATATTGAGTATTTTGAGGATGCCATATGCACTTCTGATTGGAGTTTTAATTGCGTTTACAGCTTTGGTTCCCATTTTCGGGGCTTTCATTGGGTGTGCAGTTGGAACATTTTTAATCTTTATGGTAAGTCCGAAACAAGCAGTTTTATTCATTATAGTATTTTTGGTGCTGCAACAGATTGAGGGAAATCTGATCTATCCACATGTTGTAGGTGAATCGGTAGGGCTTCCGTCGATTTGGGTGCTGGCAGCAGTTACAATTGGTGGAAATCTTATGGGAATTGTAGGCATGCTTATTTTTATTCCGCTGTTGTCAGTGTTCTATACTATTTTTCGCGAATTTGTATATTTGCGTTTGAAAAAACAACATATCAAGCAGGTGACAGAGACAGAAATATTCTTTGATTAAGTTTGAAGAAGGTGTTAAATATCAATTATGATTCAACGCTTTAAGAAAGGATAACCTATTATGAATACAGTAACAGTAAGAAATATTACGATTGGTGAAGGACGCCCGAAAATTTGTGTTCCTATCGTTGGCAAGACTCGTGAAGAAATCCTGAATGAAGCAGCTACATTTGTTACTCTTCCGGTAGACATTGCAGAATGGCGTGTAGACTGGTACGAAGATGTGTTTTCTATTCAGGAAGTTCTGGATACAGCCCGTCAGTTAAAAGAGGCTCTTGGACAGATTCCAGTACTCTTTACATTCCGAACATCTAAGGAAGGCGGAGAAAAAGAAATTTCTCCGGAACAATATGCACAGTTGAACAAAGCTGTATCAGAAAGCGGTTTTGTGGATTTGATTGATGTGGAGGCATTTACCGGGGATGAAATTGTATCCTCTATCATTGCTCATGCTCATGCACATGGTGTAAAAGTGATTGCGTCGAATCATGACTTCGCAAAAACTCCTGAGAAAGACGAAATTGTACGTCGTCTCAGAAAAATGCAATCTCTTGATGCGGATATTCCAAAGATTGCTCTTATGCCAATTTGTAAAAAAGATGTTCTGACATTATTAGAAGCTACTTTGGAAATGTCTGAACAGTATGCAGATCGCCCGATTATTACTATGTCCATGGCAGGAACAGGGGGTGTAAGCCGTCTTACAGGTGAGAACTTTGGATCCGCACTGACTTTTGGTGCTGCTTCCAAAGCTTCTGCTCCGGGACAGATAGGTGTCCATGAATTGAAACAGGTTCTGGACATCATACATAAAAGTTTAACGATTTAAAGTGGAAAATCGTTAAAATGTATTGTGATATAGAAAAACACCTGCTATAATAACAAAAAATAATAATCAGATAAGAAGGGGATAAGAAGAATGGGAGAACAATTTAACTATAATATTGTCCTGATCGGATTTATGGGAGTAGGAAAGAGTACTATCTCTGAGTTTTTGAAAACATCCTTTGCCATGGAGGTTATTGAGATGGATCAGATTATCGCAGAAAGAGAAGGTATGACTATTTCTGATATTTTTAAAATACACGGAGAAGAATATTTTCGTAATCTGGAGACCAATCTTCTTATCGAGATGCAGTCAAAAACTAATGTAGTGATTTCCTGCGGAGGCGGAACTCCAATGAGAGAATGTAATATTGCTGAAATGAAGAAAAACGGACGGGTAGTTCTTCTGACTGCAAAACCGGAAACCATTTTAGAGCGTGTCAAAGACAGCCATGACCGCCCGCTGATTGAAAATAATAAGACAGTTTCATTTATTGCAGAGTTGATGGAGAAACGAAGAGAGAAATATGAGGCGGCAGCGGATATTATCATCGAAACAGACGGAAAAGATAAATCGCAGATTTGCGAAGAGCTGATTCTTAAGCTGCGTCAGATGGATGATAAATAAAATTTACATAATAGTTTAGTGATTTAACTGATGCAAAAATGCAGGAGTTAATAGGAGGATAAAAGATGGAACAGAGAATTAAAGGAACAACAGGTTTATTGGCATTAATCGGAAGTCCGGTAGGACATTCAGGCTCTCCGGATATGTACAATTTCTGTTTCCGTTATCATAACCTGGATTACAGCTATATGGCTTTGATATCAAAGAAGATCAGGTGCCGGCAGCATTGGATGCGATGCGTTTATTTAAGATGAGAGGATGCAATGTAACTATGCCATGCAAAACAGCAGCAGCCCAGAACATGGATGAATTATCACCTGCAGCAAGAATCATTGGCGCTGTAAATACAATCGTTAATGAAAATGGAAAACTAGTTGGACACATGACGGATGGTATCGGTTTCGTAGGAAATCTGAAAGATCATGGCGTAGATATAAAAGGAAAGAAAATGGTAGTTTTAGGTGCGGGAGGAGCTGCAACAGCTATCCAGGTGCAGTGTGCATTGGACAAAGCAGCATCTATTTCTATTTTCAATCCAAATGATCCTTTTCTTGAGCGTGCAAAAAATACAGCAGCAAAGCTGAAAAATGAAGTGCCGGATTGCGATGTTCAGGTATTTTGTCTGGATGATCAGGATAAATTAAAAGAAGAAATTGCAAAAGCGGATATTCTGGTAAATGGAACATCGGCAGGAATGAAACCGCATGAAGATTTTTCTCTGATCACAGATAAATCTGTATTCCGTCCGGATTTGATTGTATGTGATGTTGTATACAATCCAGAAGAAACAAAACTCCTTCGTGAAGCAAGAAAAGCCGGTTGTGCAAAAACTATTGGCGGAAAAGGTATGCTTCTGTGGCAGGGAGTTGCAGCTTATAAACTGTATACCGGCATGGATATGCCTGTAGAAGAATATAAGAAATATCAGGCAGAAAACGAGAAATAAAAACTGAAGATATATAAGGGCAAGACTTGACGAAATTGAATTAATAAGCTCTCTTCTAAGCAGACAAGTAAAGTACAAATAACTTGTCGCTTGGAAGAGAGCTTATTGTTACTTCGCTGTTTTATTGTAAGAACCCTTTTCGGTATTCCGAAGGGGTTATATTTTTATACTGTGTAAATAGTTTCGTGAAATATGGTGGGTGCTGGAATCCAACAGCATAGCTCACATCGGTAATACTTAAAGCACTTTTGCGAAGCAATACACTTGCTTTATCTAAGCGGTACTGCTGCAGATACTGGCTTGGACTTTGCTTTAAAAATTTCTGGAATAATTTAAACATGTAAGTCCGGTCGATATTGGCAGCCGCAGCAATATCGGAAATTGTAATATTATTGAAATAATTTTTGTGTATAAAATGGAGAGCTTTATTGAAATACAGCTCACCGGAGGTAATCTGATCGGAAGAATCATTATGAACATTGTGCTGGATGTAATCCAGTAATTGAAAGGCTCTTCCTAAAGCCTTTAGGTTATGGCTTCTTTGCATTTCATCATAGGTAGCTTCAAATAAATTCTGCAAACGGGAATCTATCTTGTGATGCAATATGTAATTTTCCTGTGTAAGACCACAAGATTCGAGAACTCGTTCGGCGAGGGTTCCCTTTACTCCGATCCAGAGATAAGACCAGGGGTTGGCTACATCGGGAAAATATTTATTCTTTGTATTTGGCGGAATCATAAAAATATCTCCGGGGTGAATATGGTTCTGTTTATCCCGGACTCCGAAATATCCTTCGCCGTCGATACAGTAATGCACTACCCAATAATCAATCATGATAAATTCATATGGCTTTGTGGGTTTACATTCCTCAAACCCTGATTCACATAACTGAAATTCACTGAATATCGGATCATCATCAACTAAAATCCCAATTTCTTTTTCGAAAAATTTTGGCATAGCAGTACTCCTTTTTAGGTTTTATCATGTCGCTTAATTTACTGCTATTATACAATCAGAAATATAGCTAGTCAACATATATATAAATATTCAACATTTCTAATATATTCTGTAAAATAATTATATTTTAATTCAATCTTGTAAAATTGTGTTTTATGTACAAAAAGCGGTGGTATAAGTGGTGAAAGGTAATAATATTCACCTATGGAAATAAAATAAAAAAGTAGAAACAAATTGTATTACAAATCATCTTTTGGCAACATAAGTTATAAATATGTCAACATTATTTATAGAATTTGGATTTTCGGGATGCTACAATATAGTCACAAAGCAGATGGCCAATGCTAAAAAGTTTTAGAAATTAGAAAAAGGAGAACCTTTCATGGAAAACACAAATTCAAGAGAACGCTTGGGTTCCGTAGCACTTATGATGATGACATTCTCAGCAGTGTTCGCGTTCCCTAGTATTATTAACAATAGTATCCAGATTGGATTAGCAACGATACCGGCATATATTTTCGGATCAGTATTTTATTTTCTCCCATTTATTTTAATGATTGCAGAATTCTCTTCAGCAAACTCTGAAAAAGAATCGGGAGTTCACAGTTGGTTAGAGTGTGTCCTTGGTCCAAAATGGGCTTTCTTAGGAGCCTGGGCATATTTCTTTGTAAACTTATTCTACTTCTGTTCGCTTCTGCCACAGACATTGATTTATGCATCTTATGCATTTGTAGGTAAGAATGTGTTTGGCGGTGCCAACGGAACAAAAGTTATTGCTATTATTTCAATTTTGTTATTCTGGTTAGCTACTTATGTTTGCGTTAAAGGAGTCAGCTGGATTTCAAAAGTAACAAGTTTTGCGGGAAGTGCACGTTTGTTCATGGGAATTGCATTTGTACTCCTTGCATTCGTAGTTGTATTCGGATTTGGTAAAGCTCCTGCACAGGAATTTTCAATGCAGACAATTACACCGAAGTTTAACTGGACATTCTTTATGACAATGGCATGGGTACTTCAGGCTGTAGGTGGCGGAGAAAGTATCGGAGTTTATGTAAAAGACGTTAAAGGCGGAAATAAAACATTCGTTAAAGTAATGGTTATGTCAACAGTATTCGTTGGAATTATGTATGTTCTTGGCGCTGTTGCAGTAGGGCTGATTGTTCCTGGCGAAGTTCTTTCAGGTAACTTCTCAAATGGTATCTTTGATGTATTCCAGATTCTTGGAGGACACTTTGGAATTCCTAAGGGAGTGATTGTTCGTCTCGTTGGTGTGATTCTGTTGCTTGGTAACCTTGGTTCACTTGCACTCTGGACAGCAGCACCTGTTAAAGTATTCTTCTCAGAGATTCCGGAAGGCGTATTCGGAAAATGGCTTGTTAAGACAAATGATGAAGGAAACCCGACAAATGCTCTGTTTGTACAGGGAATTGTTGTAACAATATTGCTGATCATCCCGGCACTCGGAATTGGAAACATCGACAGTTTCCTTGAAATGCTGATCAACATGACTGCAGCAACATCTCTTCTTCCGGTGCTGTTCTTACTCGCAGCTTATATTGGACTTCGTTGGAAGAAAGATAATATGGAAAGAGATTTCCACTTTGGTAACCGTACATTTGGTATCATAGCAGGAATCTTCTTATTAGCAGTATTTGTCTTCGTATTCTTTATGTCAACAGTTCCAGAGCCAACACTTATTATGCAGGCTATTAACGGAACATTACCGGAAGGCGTAGCAAATCCGATCGGAACATTGGTATACAACGTATTAGGAGTTGTAATATTCATGGGAATTGCATGGGTCTGCTGGAATCGTTACGAAAAGAAAACAAAATCTGCAGAAAAATAATAGTTTAGAAATCGAAATATTAATGAAAAAATAAAGCGTATCAGGTGTCAGTGTAATGCCTGATACGAGTATAGAAAACAGGAGGATTTTAGAAATGAAGGTTTGGGAAAATCATCAGGTTGATCATATAAACAGAATGCCGGCAAGAGCACATTTTTTAACATTTCCTACAAGAGATAAAGCATTATTAGGAAGCAACGGGTATACTCATGCATTTAAAAACTTAAACGGAGTTTGGAAATTCATGTTTCTTGATGCTCCGGAATATAGCCCGGAAGGATTTGAAAGTACAGAATTTGATACATCTGTTATGGATGATATTACAGTACCAGGTAACTGGCAGCTGCAGGGATACGGAAAAATGCACTACTCTGATCTGTGGTACAACTTCCCAATCAACCCACCATATGTACCGACAGAGAATCCAACAGGAATCTACAAACGTAACTTCTACGTAGATGAAAGCTTCCGTGGAAAACAGATCATCATTCGTTTTTGCGGTGTTGATTCAGCTTATCACCTCTGGATCAACGGAGAAGAAGTTGGTTACAGCAAGGGTGCGAGAAATGAAGCTGAATTTGACATCACACAGCTTGTGAAAATAGGAGAAGAAAATGAAGTAACAGTTCGTGTATATCAGTGGTCTGACGGAACTTATCTGGAAGATCAGGATATGTGGTGGGAAAGCGGAATCTTCCGTGATGTTGAACTTCTCGGAGTTCCGACAACAGGTATCAATGATTTTACAGTAGTTGCAGATCTTGATGATGAATATGTAAATGGTCTTCTTTCTGTAGAAGCACTTCTCAGAACAAAAGATGCAGTTCAGGTAAAATATGAATTGTTAGATGCGAAGGGCGTTTGCGTATGGACAGGCGAAGCTGCATCAGAAGGTCGAACAGTTAGCATCAAAGCTGAGATTGAAAATGTTGAGCATTGGACAGCAGAAACACCTTACTTATATAAATTACTCATGACAGTAGAAAAAGATGGTGAAGTGATTGAAGTAATTCCACAGAATGTAGGATTCCGTAACATTCGCCTGAACGGAGATACATTCCTTGTAAATGGTGTTGCAATCAAATTCAAAGGAATGAACCGTCATGATTACAACCCAAGAAACGGACGTGTTGTAGCAAGAGAAGAAATCGAAAAAGATATCATTTTAATGAAACAGTTTAATGTAAATGCGATCCGTACATGTCATTATCCAGATTCTTACTACCTGTATGATTTGTGTGATGAATATGGTATGTATCTCATTGACGAGACAGACCTTGAGTGTCATGGATTCGAATTAACAGGAGACTATGCTTGGATTTCAGATGATCCGACATGGGAAACAGCTTATGTAACACGTATGGTTCGAATGATTGAGCGCGATAAAAACCATCCATCTATCTTAATGTGGTCTCTTGGAAATGAGTCTGCTTCAGGATGTAACTTCTTCAAGATGACAGAGGTTGCTCATCAGATGGATTCAACAAGACTTGTCCACTACGAAGGTGACTTCGATATGGAATATGCAGATGTTTACTCTACAATGTATACATGGCTTGAGAACCCGGAAAAACCTTTCCTTATGAAAGACGTTATTGAAAACAGCAAACACCCTCACCTGCTTTGCGAGTACTGTCATGCAATGGGTAACGGACCTGGAAACCTGAAAGAATATCAGGATCTGTTCTATGCGCATGACAAACTTCAGGGCGGATTCATCTGGGAGTGGTTCGATCATGGTATCGAAACATATACAGAAGACGGTGAAAAATATTACCGCTATGGAGGAGATTTTGGTGATGATCCAAGTAACAAAGACTTCTGTATCGATGGAATGTTAATGCCAGACCGTACTCCTTCACCGGGATTATACGAATATAAGAAAGTTGTTGAGCCAATCACAACTACAGAAGTAAATCTTGAAAAAGGAATTATTCATCTGTTAAGCCGTTACGATTTTGCAGATTTGGATCAGTTCCGTCTTGTATATCAGGTAATGGAAGACGATGTAATGATTCAGTGTGGAAGTTTTGATCTTCCGTCAATTCCGGCAAGAACAAGCAAAGATATCACAGTTCCTTATACTCTGGAAGGTGTTCAGGCAAAACCAGGCGCTGAGTACTACTTAAACATTTCCTACCAGTTAAAAGATGCAACACCGTATGCACCGGCAGGACATGAGCTTGCAACAGCACAGTTTAAGCTTCCAATCTACAAAGAAGGAATAGAAGTAATTCCGGAAGGAACATTAAAAGTAACAAAAGAGCATACAACACTCCGTGCAGAAGGTGCTAACTTCTCAGTAGAATTTGATCTTGTGCGTGGTAACATTACAAGCATTGTTCGTGATGGTATGCAGATTATGAGCAAAGGACCGAGACTGACACTTTGGAGAGCTCCGATCAGCAATGATATGGAAATCATTGATCAGCTGAAGAAGGTATACTTCTTACACTTAGAGCATGAAGTAGTTATGGATATCAACTACGAAGAAGATGGACATTTCCTCAAGATGGTTGTTAAGACAATCAACGGAACAACAAACAGTGCTTGGCATTTTGATACAACATACGAATACATCGTATGCCCGACAGGAGACGTTATGATCCGCGTATCCGGTACTCCGGGTGGAAAACTTGAAGATACAGGCGCAACAATGTCTGCAAACGGATCTTCCGCAAACATGGCAATGGGCGGCAAATTAGGATGTGCTCCTGATATGTTCCCAAGAATCGGTGTGACAATGCATTTAGATGAGTCTATGGAAAATGTTCGTTACTTCGGACGTGGACCTGGAGAAAACTACTCTGACTCTAAAGAGGCAGGACTTATGGGTGTATATGAAAATACAGTTGATGGTCTGTTCACAAACTATGTTGTTCCACAGGCAAACGGAAACCATATGGATTGCAAATGGGTATCCCTGACAAATGACAGAGGAATGGGTATGGTTGCATCAACAGAAAACAGCTTCAATTTCAGCGCTTCATTCTACGAGGAGAAAGACTTAGATGATGCAAAACATACATGTGATCTTGTAAAACGTGACTATGTTGTATTCAATATTGATTACAAACAGAATGCACTTGGATCATACTCTTGCGGTCAGTGGCAGCTGGATAAATTCCGTGCAAAGAACGAAGCATTTACAATCGACTTCCGCGTAACTCCATTCAACAACAAGGAGATGGAAGACAAACAGATTGCACATGAGCGTGTTCGTATTTCAAAATAATAGATAAAACTTCATTTAAATTTAATAATTAGTAGTTATTTAAATAGAACTCAGGGATATTAAGTGGTGGTATCTGCGATAGTGGTTTTTTGGAGATTGAAGATGCGTAATTTTGCTAGAGAGTATCCGCAAGGTATGGAAAATGCGGGATGCAGATGAAAAATTTGCAAAGGAAGTATCCTCAAATCCTAGAAAAAGCAAGATGTAGATGCAATTACACATGCCAGGCAGGACGAAAAGCATCTGCAAGTTATGAAAAGAGCAAGTTGTAGATACATTGGTCTAAAAAAAGAGTATCTGCGACAGAGTATATTAAGGGATTGTAGATACATCAGTTATCAAAAAAGCATCTGTTCAAGCGAATAAACCTAGAATATAGATACATCAGACACCAGAAAAGCATATTTCTTCATCATTCCATCTATTTCAACCACGATACACCTTAAAGCAAGAAAAAGACTATGCAATCCAGCGAATTGGAGTCGGGCTTGCCCGACGAAGCTGAGCAGGAGTGCATAGTCTTTTTCTTGTTTGTAGGTTGTCGCGAACTAAATCATAATAAAAATTGCGGAAAAAAATTAGCAGTTTTTGTCGAAAAAATCTCATTGCGTATTTATAGAGAAGTTGTTTATAATAAGCATATAAGAAAAGATAGAATAATTTCATGAAAATGGGAGTAATAAAAGAATGAGTGTACAAACAGATTGTGAAATGTTATCTGTTCAGGCAATGGAAGCATATGCCAAAAAATTTCATGTTTCAGGAAATGATGTGGTTGCATTATTTCATGAAAATCAAGTTTTTGAAAAGATGATGATTCAGCATGAATATCTCCATCAGATAAGTTTTGAAGAAGTGTTAGAATATGTAGAGAAGATTATCATGGAAGGTTCGAAGGAATTAGTTGTTTATCATGGGAGTTGTTATGAATTTGAACGTATAGATCTTAATAAGTCTCATAATAGGAGAGATTTTGGAAAAGGTTTTTATACTACGATTTTACAATCCCAGTCAAAAGAGTGGGGATATAGACTTTCTTTAAGAGAAAAAAAGAAGAAGTATTTTGTGTATGAATACTTGTTTGAGGAAAATTCAGTATTAAATGTGAAAAGATTCGATGCTTTGAGTGAAGAATGGCTGGAATTTATTAAAGAAAATAGAAGTAAAGGCGGATTACAGCATGATTATGATGTAGTGATTGGACCGGTTGCTGATGATAATACAATGGAAACAGTTCAATTATATATAGCAAATATTTTAACAGCATCGGAAGCTGTAGAAAGGTTGCGGTATAATAAGGTGAACAATCAGGTGTCCTTTCACACGGAAAAAGCATTGCAGTGTTTACAGTTGGTAAGGAGGAATTCTTATGCCAGAAATGATATACAGTTTTAATGGAAAAGATATCACTATGAATGTGTGCATACAAATCAGGGATGTATTAAAATTGTTACAACAGCATTTTCATATTAGTTTTGAGGAAGCTGCATTGAAATTTTATAAATCCGAAACGTATAAGACGTTACAAGAAACAGAGAATGGCTTATGGGCAGAATCAGCGGAATATATAGCTGATAGATATTACGAAGAAGCGGAAAACAATCAAGTTACTGTATAAATTATCAGTCGATGTGTGGAAGAATAATTAATAGTCTGTCACATTAATGAATCACTCGGGCAACGAAAAAAATCGTTGCCTTTTGTTCTATCTAAAATTAATTGCTAATATTCCTTTTTACGATTATAATATGCAGTAGATGTATAAATAAGACTTATAATATATAACTATGTAAAGGAGAAGAACTATGCCAAAAAGACTTATAGATACTACAGCAAGTGAATTGTCACGATACAGTAAGTCGGAGCTTTTGACTGCTATTGCTGAGAGTGAAGGTAGAACGCTGGCGGCGGAGACGATAGGAACAGTAACTCCGATGTTAGTTAATATTACCAACGCAGAATTTGTAGCATCTCTTGGAACCGATTTGATTATGCTAAATATTTTTGATGTGAATAATCCAATGATTCAGGGATTGCCACAGGTGGCACCGGAAGATACAATCCGCGAGGTGAAACGTCTGACAGGAAGAATGGTTGCAATTAATTTGGAACCGGCGGTGATAAAAGAAGGAGAAGAAGAATCTGTCTGGAATCTTACAACAGGACGTCAGGCTACAGTGGAAAATGCAATAAAGGCTGCAGATATGGGAGTAGACATGATTGTTCTGACGGGAAATCCGGGAGTAGGAGTAGATAACGAAGCAATCATACAGGCACTTTCAACATTAAGAGAGGCCGTTGGTGATAGAGTGATTCTTACAGCTGGTAAGATGCATGCATCTGGAATTATTTCAGAGGCTGGAGAAAAGATTTTAACAAAAAAAGATGTAGAGGCATTTGTTGATGCAGGTGCAGATGTAATATTGCTTCCGGCACCGGGAACAGTTCCTGGAATTACCATGGAATATGCACGAAAGCTTATCAAGAAAGCACATGAAAAAGGTGCTTTGGCGATGACAACCATTGGAACATCTCAGGAAGGTGCGGATGAAGCTACAATCCGTCAGATTGCACTTATGTGCAAGATGGCAGGTGCAGATATTCATCATATTGGAGACAGTGGATATATGGGGATGGCATTGCCGGAAAATATTACAGCGTACAGTGTGGCTATACGAGGAAAACGCCATACATATCGTAGAATGGCAATGTCGCTTGAGCGATAAACGCTCCGCGAGGATGCGCAGTGATTCTGTAAAGAATGTGTCAGCTTACGCTGACCAGAATCACGCGCCAAGTCTCGCGGCTGCTCGACTTGAATAGTTTCGAGGGATAAAATCAGCAGATAGCCGGTCTTCGGTTATCTGCGTAAAATTTTAATGAAAATGAGGGGTGTTTTTATGGGTGGAGAGAGTAAAACGAGAATGACGGAGGGAAGTATCTCCAAAAAAATCATTTTATTTGCAATCCCATTGTTTTTTGGAAATTTATTTCAACAGTTATATAATACAGCGGATTCCCTGATTGTGGGGAATTTTCTTGGCAGTAACGCACTGGCGGCAGTCAGTTCTTCGGGAAATTTGATTTTTCTTATGGTGGGATTTATTAATGGAATAGCCATGGGAGCAGGAGTTGTTATTGCCAGGTATTATGGGGCGAAGAAGAAAGACTCTCTGCAGAAATCAATTCATACAACAGTGGCTTTGGGGTTGGTGTCTGGTTTAATATTGATGGTTGCAGGGATGGTATTGGCACCGAAGATATTGGTGCTGATGGGAACGCCTGCAGATGTATTGCCGGAATCGATAGTGTATTTCCGGACATATTTTGCCGGATCTGTCGGTGTTGTTATGTATAATATTTTTGTAGGAATCCTGCAATCAGTAGGGGATGGACGTCATCCGTTGATTTATTTGATCATTTCATCCTGCATTAATGTCGTGCTGGATATATTTTTTATTGCAGGTCTTGGTATGGGAGTTGGTTCGGCGGCATTGGCTACGGTGATATCCCAGTTTGCCAGTGCAATTTTCTGTATGGTCCACCTGATGCGTGTGAAGGCTGAATATCGTTTGGAATTGCGGCAGGTTCGTTTTGATAAACGTATGTTACAGCAGATTATTCAGAATGGTGTACCTTCTGGTTTTCAGAATTCAGTCATTGCGATTGCAAATGTTTTTGTACAATCTAATATCAATGCATTTGGAAAAATGGCGATGGCAGGATGTGGTTCTTATTCCAAAGTAGAGGGATTTGCATTTTTGCCGGTAACCTGTTTTACTATGGCGTTGACAACTTTTGTCAGCCAGAATCTTGGTGCAAAGCAATATGAACGTGCAAAAAAAGGTGCAAGATTTGGGATTCTCTGTTCGATTTCCATTGCAGAGTTGATAGGAGTCATCATTTACACAGCAGCGCCGATATTGATCGCAGCATTTAACAGAGATCCGAATGTGGTACATTATGGAGTAATGCAATCTAGAACTATTGCATTATTTTATTTTCTATTAGCATTTTCCCACTGCATTGCGGCAGTGCTTCGAGGTTCAGGAAATGCAGCAGTACCGATGACCGTTATGTTCTGTGTCTGGTGTTTGTTCCGCGTAAGTTACATTGCTGTAACGGTTCGTATTATTCCGGATATCAGAGTAATATTTTGGGCTTACCCGTTGACATGGAGTATTAGTTCCGCTATTTTCCTGTTTTTATTTTTACGGGGAAAATGGGTCTATGGATTTGAGAAAAAATGAAAGGATTATTTATGAAAAAAGAAAAACGAAACAGAATAATTTCCGTGCTTATGGTACTTGTAATGGGTGTCCTTCTTATGACAGGGTGTGGAGACAAAAGTACAGAAAAAGAAGACAAAGAGACGCTCACGGTATATTTATGGAGTACGAGTTTATATGATAAATATGCACCATATATTCAAGAGCAGCTTCCTGATATTAACATCGAATTTGTAGTTGGAAATAACGATTTGGATTTTTATAAGTTTCTTGATGAAAATGGTGGGCTGCCGGATATTATTACCTGTTGTAGATTCTCACTTCATGATGCAAGTCCGTTAAAAGACAGTTTGATGGATCTTTCAACAACGAATGAGGCAGGTGCTGTTTATAATACATATCTTAACAATTTTAAGAATGAAGATGGTAGTGTGAACTGGTTGCCGGTATGTGCAGATGCTCATGGATTTGTAGTGAATAAAGACCTATTTGAAAAGTATGGTATTCCACTGCCTACAGATTACGACAGCTTTGTTTTTGCATGTCAGGCATTTGAGGAAAAAGGAATACGCGGATTTACAGCAGACTATTTTTATGATTACACTTGTATGGAGACTTTGCAGGGACTTTCAGCAGCAGATCTTACTTCTGCAGAAGGCCGTAAGTGGCGTACAGCCTATAGTGATCCTGCCAATACAGAAAAAGTGGGATTGGACGATGTTGTCTGGCCAAAGGCATTTGAACGTATGAATCAGTTTATTCAGGATACCAACTTGGGACCGGATGATTTAAATATGACGTATGATGATGTGATCGATATGTTTCAAAATGGTGAAGTTGCTATGTACTTTGGCAGTTCTGCCGGTGTGAAAATGTTTCAAGATCAGGGAATTAATACTGGATTCTTACCATTCTTTGAGGAGAATGGAGAAAAGTGGCTGATGACTACACCATATTTCCAGGTTGCATTGAATCGTGATCTTGAACAGGATGAAGCACGCAAGGAAAAAGCAATGAAAGTGTTAAATGTAATGCTTTCTGATGAAGGTCAGAATAAAATTATTTCTGAAGGGCAGGATTTGTTGAACTATAGTCAGAATGTGACTCTTAAACTTACTGAATATATGCAGGATGTCAAGCCTGTGATTGAAGAAAATCATATGTATATCCGTATTGCGTCGAACGATTTTTTTGCAATTTCCAAAGACGTGGTTTCGAAGATGATTTCTGGAAATTATGATGCAGAACAGGCGTATCAGGCATTTGATGCTCAGCTTTTAGATGATGAAAATGTTTCGGAGGATGTTGTGTTAAGTTCGTCGAAGTCATACAGTAATTATTTCCATTCAGAAGGTGGAAATGAATCCTATTCTGTTATGGCAAATACATTACGGGATATTTATGGGACAGATGTGTTGATTGCAACAGGAAACAGTTTTACCGGCAGTGTATTGAAGGCTGATTATACAGAAAAAATGACAGGCGACATGATCATGCCGAATGGTCTTGCTGCTTACAAGAAGGAAATGAGCGGAGCCGAACTGAAAGAACTGGTGAAATCTTTTGTGGAGGGTTACGAAGGTGGTTTAGTTCCATTTAATCAGGGTTCGCTTCCTGTAGTTAGCGGTATTTCTATGGAAATCAAAGAAAATGAGGATGGATACACACTGTCTGAAGTAAAAAAGGACGGGAAAAAGATTCAGGATGATGATAGCTTTACAGTAACTTGCCTGGCAATACCACGACATATGGAGCCTCTTCTTGCTGATAAAGACAATACATTTGAGGCTGAAGATACAGTAGTGAAAGATACATGGATTAATTATGTTTTAGAAGGTGATGTGGTTTTAGCAGAACCGGAAGACTATATTACTTTGAGGTAAGAAAATGAATGCTAAAAATCATAACACGAGAAAGAGAAAAAATTTTATAAGGAAACGTTCAGAAATAGTAGCTATTATTGTTTTACTTAGCTGTATCATTTTGGCAGGTATTCAATATTATAGATTTGTTTCAAAGGTTGTTTATCAAGAAAGCGTTTCTCATTTGACAGAGATTTTACATCAGTCAAATAATGCATTAACGGAGATGTCAAATAAGAATTTGACCTATCTTCATATGTTGAGTGAATACTTACAAAACATTTCAAGTGAAAGTGAAATTGTGGATTATATAAATAGAGCACAGGACGAAACAGAGTTTTCAGATTTCTATTTTCTGTCTATCGATGGTAATTACAAGACAGTAACAGGAGAGACAGGTTATCTTGGTTTGCAAGGGACAATTGCAGATGAGATTATTCAAGGAAATGATATCATAATGAATGCGGTACTTCCGGGAAAATCACAATTGCTGGTTTTTGCCAGCCCTGTACCTCGCGGATACTATGAGGGATTCGAATATGATGCGATAGCGATTGCTTACGAAAATTCAGATATTGTAAAAATACTGGACATTTCTTCGTTTCATGGACAGGCGAGCAATTATGTTATCCATTCCGATGGCCGTGTCGTGATCGATCATTCTTCGGAGGAACTGGAATCAGTCTATAATTTCTTTGGTGTTTTGGGAGAACGTTCGAATTTGTCTGAAAAAGAGATTCTTGCACTTTCAAAGAAATTAGAACAGGGACAAAGTGGCTCTACGCTTATAAAACTGGACGGAACAAAATATTATCTGATCTATGAAAAATCAGAGATCCAGGATTGGTCAGTACTTGGGATGGTACCGGTTAATGTAGTTAACGCAAGTATGAATATATTACAGTTTACTACGATGATACTTGTCGGTATTGTAGTACTTAGTATTGCAGGATATATTATTGTAGTTATTCTTCGAAAAAATAAAGTAAGTCTGAAGAAAAAGAATACTGAAATTTTATATCGAGACGAATTATTCCAGAAGCTGTCAATGAATGTGGATGATGTCTTTCTAATGTTGGATGCAAAGACATCAAAAGTGGATTATGTCAGTCCAAATGTTGAGAAACTACTAGGTATCACGGTAGAACAGATCAGGCAGGATATTCATGTTCTTGGAAACCTACATCCAAAGAACTCTGCAAATCGTAACAAAAATTTTCTGGAAGGATTGATGGTCAGAGAACAGCGCGAGTGTGAATTTGAGTATGTCCATCAGAAAACAAAAGAACATCGCTGGTTTCATATTGTTGCCATGGGCAGTGAGGTAGAGAAAAAGAAAAAATACATTTTAGTTATGTCAGACAGAACTGCTGATAAACAAATGAATCATGCACTTTCTGAAGCTGTACATGCTGCTGAAACAGCTAATAAGGCAAAGAGTATGTTCCTTTCCAATATGTCTCATGATATTCGAACACCGATGAATGCGATTATAGGTTTTGCAACATTGGCTGTAAGTAATATCAATAATCAGGAGAAAGTCAGAGATTATTTGAGTAAAATTCTTTCTTCAAGTAAACATTTACTTTCACTTATCAACGATGTATTAGATATGAGTCGTATTGAAAGTGGTAAGATCCATTTAGAAGAGACGGAGGTTAGTCTTCCGGAGGTTCTGCATGATCTGAAGACTATTGTAAGCGGACAGATTCATGCAAAGCAATTGGAACTTTATATGGATGTCATGGACATTACCGATGAGGATGTTTATTGTGATAAGACACGACTTAGTCAGGTGCTGCTAAATCTTTTGTCGAATGCAATTAAATTTACTCCGGCAGGTGGAACGGTTTCTGTCCGACTTAGACAGCTTCCGTGTACAAAAAAAGGAAGTGGATGCTATGAAATCCGGGTAAAGGATACAGGAATCGGTATGAGTCAGGAGTTTGCACAGAAAATTTTTGACCCATTTGAACGTGAACGGACGTCTACAGTCAGCAAGACGCAGGGCACGGGGCTTGGCATGGCTATTACAAAAAATATTGTGAATATGATGGGTGGTACGATCGAAGTTAGGACAGAGCAAGGAAAAGGTACAGAATTTATTGTTCGAATAGAGCTTGGTATTCAGTCTGAGCAGCATCACGTAGAAAAGATTGCAGAACTGGAAGGTCTCAAAGCGTTGGTTGTAGATGATGATTTTAATACTTGTGACAGTGTGACTAAGATGCTGGTGAAAGTAGGAATGCGTTCAGAATGGACACTTTCCGGTAAAGAGGCTGTTCTTCGTGCACAACAATCAATAGAACTTGGGGATGCTTTCCATGCATATATCATCGACTGGCGTTTGCCGGATATGAATGGTATAGAAGTGACTCGTCAGATTCGCAGTCTTGGTGATGACACACCGATCATTATTCTAACTGCTTATGATTGGTCTGATATTGAAGTAGAAGCAAAGGCAGCGGGAGTAACAGCGTTTTGTTCGAAGCCTATGTTTATGTCAGATTTACGTAATACTTTAATGACTGCGATTGGACAGAAACAGGCCGAGGAGAATGAAATTTTCCCTGTTGCAGATAAGGCCTTCAAAGGCAAGAGAGTATTACTTGTGGAAGATAATGAATTAAATAGTGAAATTGCGATGACAATTCTTAATGAGTATGGAATTCAAGTGGATACAGCAGGAAATGGAGTTGAAGCCGTAGAGAAAATCAAAATCTCAACACCGGGAGATTATGATTTGGTATTGATGGATGTGCAGATGCCGATAATGAACGGATATGAGGCAACGAAACGTATCCGAAAACTTAACGAACCAAAGCTGGCAGGCATACCAATTCTTGCTATGACAGCAAATGCATTTGATGAAGATCGGAAAAATGCATTGGAATCAGGAATGGATGGTTTTTTATCAAAACCAATTGTTGTGGATGAGCTGCTCCATACATTGCAGGAATATTTTGGAAAAAATAAAATGAATTGACAGGTAGTTTTAGGGTTTTCTTAAGAAAATTGATATGATAAAATAAGAAATGGAATTTCTAAATTTAAGGAGGATGAGAGATGATTAAAGTATGGATAGCAGGATCGAACGGACAGATCGGACATGCGTTGAATGAGGTCCTCGACCCATTAGAGATTGAAGTATTGAATACAGATAAAGACGAACTGGACATTACAGATACAGAAGAAGTGCTCAATTTTGGTATTGTAAACCGTCCGGATGTGATTATCAACTGTACCGGTGTTACAGATACACAGTTGTGTGAAGAAGAACCGGAGCTTGCTTATCGGGTGAATGCACTTGGAGCGAGAAATTTAAGTATTGTTGCAAGAAAAAATGGTGCGAAGATTGTTCAGCTTTCGACAGATGATGTATTTGACGGAAAGAGTAAGAAGCCATATACAGAATTTGATGATACAAATCCGTTGACTGTTTATGGATCCTCTAAAAGAGCAGGAGAAAACTATGTAAAGGAATTTACACACAAACATTTTGTTATCCGTAGCAACTGGGTTTACGGAAAAGTAGGACAGAATTTCGTGAATCAGGTATTGGAAGCGGCAGAAAAGGGAAATGCCCTTTCTGTAGCAGCAGACCAGTTTGGTTCGCCGACAAGTGCAAAAGATCTTGCAAGAATGATACTGTATTTAATTAATACAAATGAATATGGTACTTACCATGTAACTTGTAGCGGAGTCTGCAACCGATATGAATTTGCACAGGAAATCCTTAGGTTGTCAGGAAAGGAAATTGAATTAAAGGCGGTTCCGACAGAACAGTCGGATCTTTCAGCGGTAAGACCACCATATGCGGTATTGGATAATTTTATTCTTCGTATTATCGATATGTATGATATGCCAGATTGGAAAGAGTCATTAGAAGAATATATGAATGAAAGAACGGAGAAATAGGATGAAAAACAAGAATGTGAAAGAAAAAAAGAAAGAGAAAAAGATCGGACTGACGACGAAGATCTTCATAGCTTTGCTTTTAGGTGCTATTTTTGGAATTGTACTTTGTTATCTGATTCCTGACAGCAAGATTAAACATGATATTATTGTAGAAGGTGTGCTTTATGTAGTCGGGCAGGGATTTATCCGTCTGATGAAAATGCTTGTTGTACCACTTGTATTTTGTTCTCTTGTGTGTGGAAGTATGGCCATCGGAGACACAAAGAAGCTTGGAACAGTCGGTGTCAGAACTTTGATTTTTTATCTTGCTACAACAGCACTTGCTGTAACAGTAGCATTGTCAATTGGTAATTTGATTAATCCTGGTATCGGGCTTGACATGAGTGCAATCCAGACAAGCGCTTCGACTGTCGAGACAATGGAAGCAACTTCACTGACGGATACAATTTTAAATATTATTCCGGATAATCCGATCAATTCACTGGCAAGCGGAACAATGCTTCAGGTTATCGTTTTTGCGCTGATCATTGGTGTTATTCTTGCAAAAATGGGAGAACGTGCAGAGACAGTTGCAAACTTCTTCAGTCAGTTTAATGATATCATGATGGAAATGACAATGATGATCATGAGTCTGGCACCAATCGGTGTATTCTGTCTGATTAGCAGAACATTTGCAAATATTGGATTTAGTGCATTTATTCCACTTGCAAAATATATGATCGCAGTACTTTTAGCACTTGCAATTCAGTGCCTTGGAATATATCAGATCCTTTTGAAGATTTTTACAGGATTGAACCCAATCCGTTTTATCAAGAAATTCTTCCCGGTTATGGCATTTGCATTCTCTACAGCGACATCAAATGCAACCATTCCACTTTCTATCGATACACTTTCTAAGAAGGTCGGAGTTTCTAAGAAGATTTCTTCATTTACGATTCCGCTTGGAGCAACCATCAATATGGATGGTACATCCATCATGCAGGGAGTTGCAGTTGTGTTTGCAGCACAGGCATTTGGAATCCATTTGAGCATGACAGATTATATTACAGTAATCGGAACAGCAACACTTGCATCTGTCGGAACAGCCGGAGTACCAAGCGTTGGTCTGGTTACACTGACAATGGTATTTAATTCTGTCGGACTTCCGGTAGAGGCAATTGGTCTGATCATGGGTATCGACCGTATTCTGGATATGACAAGAACAGCTGTTAATATCACTGGTGATGCAGTATGTACAACAATTGTTGCACATCAGAATAAAGCGTTAGATAAAAAAGTATTTTATGAGACAGAATAAATAACAGGGAGATGATTCGGGGTACTCGAATCATCTCCCTGTTTAAATTTGTAAAATGTTTTGTTTATACTCAGAAACTGTCATTTTATAATAATTTTTAAAAGCGGTATGAAAATGGTTCGGATAAGAATAGCCCAACCGGTCGGATATTTCAGAAATTGAAAGCTTACCTTCCTTTAAAAATGTAACAGCTGCAGCCATTCTGGCTTCTGTCCTTTTTTGGAGAAAGTTTTGTCCATATCGATTAAAGAGAATCCGACTGGTCTGTCTGGTGCTTAATCCTAAACGGCGTGATAATTCATTTAATGTAATTGTATCGTATTCCAGTAAAAAGCTATCTTCAATGAGGATATAAGCTTTCACCAAAGGAATCGGAATATATGTGATAGCAGCATTTGAAGCCGGTTCGTAGTTTCGCAGTATTTTAACCAGGAACTGCATAAAAAGAGCACGCAACATGATAGTGGCGGCGGAGCCGGGAGCAGAAAACTCCTGATAAATTGCTTCGAGGGTAGCTTGCAACTTAGCACAGTCCTTTCCGTACCAGAACGGATAATGTAAAAATGGTTCTATAATAGCGTTTTCGGAAGAGTTCTTTTTTGTGTCGTGTGCTTTTTCAATTCTTAAATAAATACAATACTCATATGTCGGATCATCTGAGTCGGAATATTGTTGATGCTCGATATGAGGACCGGTTGTATAGAGTATATTTGGATATAATTCATAGGAGCATTGATTGCTGATCAATGTTCCCTTACCTTTTGGAATATAATGAATCTCATAGCTGTTCGAGCTATGTGCATGTGAAGGTGTATTCCACGTCTGGCATTCATATGTAAATTTCAATATATTGATCTGATAATCACCTATCGAAAATGTAATATATAAGTTATCATTTTTCATACTGTAGACTCCTTTTTGAAAGTACGCTAATCGGACATGAATATATCTATTTTGTCTGCTGTTCCAATATTATTATCGTACTATAGATTTTATAATGAAATCAAGAACAAGATAGAAAAAACAAAAAGGAGGATGACGATGATTATTGATGCACATTTACATCTCTGGAAAAAACAATCGGGATGTGTAAATGGAAAACCAGTCTTTGCATTAAGCGGAGGAAAAAGTGATTTTGGCGGTGCGATACGTCAAATGATGCCACCCTATATGCTGGACGGAAGCAATACAGTAGAAATGCTGATTGCAAATATGGATTATGCGAGAGTCAGTGGATGCGTGGTGACGCAAGAGTATATCGATGGTAATCAGGATGCATATTTATTAGAATGTAGAAAGAAATATCCGGAAAGAATAAAAATTTGTTGTCTGTATGAAGAAAAAGAAATAGACGATAAATGGATAGAACAGTTTGATGGGATTAAAATTTGTGCGGGCAGATTAAAAGATCAAAACTTGTTACATCATAAAGATATTTTTGAAAAAGCAGACAAGCTGAATAAATTTATTTCAATCGATATGGCGGATGGAGAGCTTCAAGTAGGTGATATGGAAAAATTGATTGAGATGCATCCGAATCTGCGGATTGCTATCGGACATTTTGGAATGGTCACGGTAGAAGGCTGGGAGAAGCAGATTGCATTGGCAAAGCATAAAAATGTTTATATTGAAAGTGGCGGAATTACATGGTTATTTCACAAAGAATTTTATCCATATCCATCTGCTGTCAAGGCGATACGCAAGGCGATAGAAATTTGCGGAGTTGAAAAATTGATGTGGGGAAGTGATTACCCGCGTACAATGACCGCCATAACTTATGGGATGAGTAAAGATTTTATAGAAAAATCGACTGCTTTATCGGATGAAGAAAAGAAAAAAATCTTAGGAGAAAATGCAAAAGGATTTTATGGTTTTCCAGAATTAGAAGTTCCGGAAAAAATAATTAACATGGTTGAGTAGGAGAAATAAGATGATTGTAAAAGGAACATATTTTCAGAATAGCAAAGAGAATCCATTGGTATATGGAGATGTTGAAATTAATAATATCCCAAGAAGACGATTAAGAGGAGAGGAAGAAAAAGAAGGTGTGATTGCAGAGAGTGTTCTGGTTGGATTTTGCGGAACAGATTACACATTGATGAATATGGGGCGAGAAGGAAAATTAAAACCTAAATTTCCGGAAGGCTGTAACAGATTGATCAATGGTCATGAGGGCGTTGTATGGGTACCGTCACAAGAGCGTTTTGCAATCGTGTTGATCCGTGGCGGAAATAGCTATGATCCAACCAGATATACAGAAGAAGAAACGTATTTTGAATATGGATGTGATCAGGCTGATGGTTTGTTTTCAGATAAAAATTATTACAATCCCGACATGCTATTGAAAATCCCGGATGGTTATGTGAAGGATGGAAAAATCTCTCTTAATCTATGTAAGAAGCTGGTATTCAGTGACCCATATGCCTGTATGATTTTCCAGAGAGAACGAATGGAAGATATAGGAGAGGCTCAGAATTTCAGAGTGAAAATGGCTCAATATAAATGCAGCGAAGAAGAGGCAAGAAAAATTGCGAAGAAGGAAACCTTTGACAGAGTATGTATTTTCGGGCTTGGAACAACAGGTATGTTTATCGGAGATTTGATTCGTCAGAAATATCCGGAGGCGAAGATTGTTTTCGTGGCAAGAAGCGAAGAAAACAGTCCAAAAGTCGCATTTGCGCTAAAACAGGCAGGGGCATCTTATGTAAGAAGTGCATTTGATACAAAAGAAGAACTTGCAGATGCAATTAAAGAAAAATTGGGTGGTACCGCAACTGTATTTATCGGTTCCAGCGGAGCAGCGATTGAACATGAAATTGCATTCCAATACGGTGTACTAGGCTGTAATGGTATTTATAATTCTTTCTCATTGGGACCGAAAATTACAGTCGATACAATGCCATTCGGATTTAAAAATCAGGTGATATTCGGCTCCATAAATTTCCGTCAGGATCATATGGAGGAGGCTATTCAGATACTTCAAAACAGCTGCTATGATGAGATCGTTGAATTGATAGATAAAGATGAATTTACAGAGGATCCGATTGATGCATATGAAAATAAAATTTATGCAAAAGGTGCACCAATGAAAACCGCAGTTATATGGAATGAAAAATATGTTGATAGAGAACGTTAAATAAAAGAATGTAGTGAGAGGAAAAAAACATGAGAACAATTATAATTTCTGAACCGGGAAAGGTTGCAGTTACAGAAAATGAAATGCCAAAAGTAAAAGAGGGAGAGGCATTATTAAAATTATTATATGGTGGAATTTGTGGAAGTGATTTGGGTACATATCGCGGAACTTTCGCATATGCAAGCTACCCGAGAATACCGGGACACGAGTTTTCGGCACAGATTGTAGAAATCGGTGAAAATGACAGAGGATTAAAGCCGGGAATGATCGTAACCTGCAATCCATATTTCAATTGCCAGAAATGTTACTCTTGTGAGAGAGGACTGGTAAATTGCTGTGAATCCAATGAAACAATGGGGGCACAGAGAGACGGAGCATTTTCCGAGTATATCACAATGCCGATTGAGCGGATTTATGATGGAAAAGGATTGAATCCAAAACAGCTTGCACTGATTGAACCATTTTGTATCAGTTATCATGGGGTATCAAGAGCAGATGTAAAAAAAGGCGATAAAGTGCTTGTCATCGGTGCAGGAACAATCGGTGTTCTTGCTGCAATTGCCGCAAAAGCAAAAGGTGGAGAAGTATACATTGTAGATGTTGCCGAAGAGAAACTTCAATATGCATATGAAACATTTGGACTTGCCGGTATGATAAAGAATGACAGCGAGGAAGAGTTTATGAACCGTGTAAATGAAATTACAGGGGAGCATCATGGATTTGATGTTTGTATTGAAGCTGTCGGACTTCCGGCTACATTCCAGAATTGTATTGATGCGGCAGCCTATGGCGGACGTATAGTTCTGATTGGAGTAGGCAAGAAAAATCTGGATTTCAATTTTACATTAATCCAGAAAAAGGAGTTAAATATATTCGGATCAAGAAATGCGTTGAAAGCAGATTTTACAGAACTGATTGATTTAGTAAAAAGTGGAGAAATTGATTTGGAAAAGATTGTAATGAATCCGGATTCGACAGATGTGAAGAAGAAATCAGAATATGAATTGGATGAAGCAGACAGGGCGTTTGAAGAGTTTAGTAAATATGGCGGCAGTAAACTGAAAGTATTAATTCATTTTTCTGATCCTTCATAAGAGTCAAAAAAATTGAAATAAAATAGTAGGTTTACTTATGAAATAGATGCTATAATAGAGGAAATCGGCAGGAGTCGTTTTCCTCTTTCTTTTTGCATTACAGTAGCAATATAAGAATAATAAAATTCGCAGTTGACAATACTATAAAAGTGAGTTATATTAAAGATAGTAATAATAGTAATTATTACTATAATAAACAAAGGAGGTATGTCGCATGGAGAAAAAAGCACTTTATAATCTGTCGTATGGAGTATTTATGTTGTCTACTCGTTCTGGTGAGAAAGTGAATGGTTGTATTACAAACACTTGTATGCAGGTAGCGAACAATCCAATTCGAATTGCAATATCCGTTTTGAATAGTAATTATACCTGCGATTTAATTAAAGAGAGTGGTATATTTGCATTGAGTCTGCTGGATGTGAATTGTTCTTTTGAGACAATTAAGCATTTTGGTTTTCAGTCAGGAAGAGATGTGGATAAAATGAAAGATCTTTCGTTGCCGGTTGATCATAACGATATACCATATTTGGGATATCAGACATGTGCTGTTATTAGCGGGAAAGTTTTAGAACAGCAGGATCTTGGCACACACACATTGTTTATTGCAGAAGTGACAGATGCGAAGTTGTTGAATGAGAACGAACCACTTACTTACGCTGATTATCAGAATCGCGTAAAACCAAAGAAGAAAGAGATACCTCAGGATAAGAAGATTGTTGGCTGGAGATGTAAGATTTGTAATTATGTCTATGAAGGAAGTGAGCTTCCACCGGATTATACATGTCCTCTTTGTGGACACGATATCAGTGATTTCGAGCCAATATATGAAAGGAGATAATGAATTATGAAGTATGTATGTGATTTATGTGGATGGGAATATGATGAGGAGCAGGGATATCCAGAAGGCGGTATTGAACCAGGAACAAAATGGGAAGATGTGCCGGAAGATTTTGAATGTCCGTTATGCATGGCCGGAAAGGATCAATTCTCAGAAGAATAAGAATTTTTAATAGAATGGAAAAACAAATTGATTATAAAAACCTTGTAAGGGAGATAGTTACGTTGACTGTAGCAGTATTTATTATTGCTGCGGCGGTATATTTCTTTTTGGTTCCCAGCCACACTTCGGTTAGTAGTATTTCAGGTCTGGGAATCATCCTTACAAATTTTATACCATTGCCACTCTCTGTGATTACAATGGTTATGAATGTAGTACTTCTGTTGATTGGATTTATTACATGTGGTAAAGAATTTGGGACAAAGACAGTTTATACTAGTGTTGCATTGCCATTTTTTTTATGGATATTTGAACGTATTCTTCCGGATATCGGCTCATTGACAGATAGTCAGGAATTGGATGTGCTTTGTTATGTTTTAGTAGTCAGCATAGGTCTGAGTATTCTTTTTAATATGAATGCATCTTCCGGAGGTCTTGATATTGTAGCGAAGATCATGAATAAATATTTGCATATAGAGATGGGAAAAGCTATGTCATTAGCCGGGATGTGTGTGGCATTGTCAGCGGCACTTGTGTATGATAAGAAGACAGTTGTCCTAAGTGTTCTGGGTACATATTTCAATGGTATGGTAGTGGACCATTTTATCTTTGGTCAAAATCTGAAGAGGCGAGTTTGCATTATTACTCAGTATGAAGAAGAACTTCGCCAGTTTATTATCCATGATCTGCATAGCGGAGCAACAATATATGAAGCATTTGGTGCTTATAATATGGATAAGAGACATGAGATTATCACTATTGTAGATAAAAACGAGTATCAGAAGTTGATGAGTTATATTAATAAACTCGATCCTAAGGCATTTATTACAGTGTATACGGTGGCAGATATGCGTTATCAGCCTAAAACGATTGGAGCTCCAGCAAAATGAGATCATTCAAATTTAGTCAGATAGATATCAGTGCAGCGGTATTACATGTTATTGCCATGACACTTATGTTAATGGATCATCTATGGGCGACACTTTTTCCGGCTCAAGAGTGGCTGACTTGTGCAGGGAGACTGGCCTTTCCGATATTTGCTTTTATGACGGTGGAAGGATATTTTTATACTCATAACCTAAAAAAATATATTTCCAGATTGTTTTTGTTTGCGTTACTTTCAGAGATACCATTTGATTTGATGTATGGAGGAACATGGTTTTATCCGGTTCATCAAAATGTTATATGGACATTTTTGCTGGGAATTTTAGGGATTCATTTAATGGAAATGGCACGCAAAAATCAAAAGAGATGTGCGTACTTATTTGTGGCAATCCTTGTTGTTATAACGGGAATGCTATTAGGAACTATATGTATGGCAGATTATTACGGTGCCGGGGTGTTAACAGTATTTGGGTTTTATTTTTTCAGAGGACGAAAATGGTGGTGTCTGTTAGGGCAATTTCTTACACTTTATTGGATAAATATAGAATTACTAGGAGGCTTGATGTATCCGGTCCAATTGTTTGGTGTGAAATTTGAATTTTGCCAGCAAGGATTAGCACTGCTGGCTTTGATTCCTATCTGGCTATATCGTGGACGTCAGGGATATCACAGCAAGTTATTCCAGTATAGTTGTTATGCGTTTTATCCGGTGCATATGTTAGTGCTTGTGTTGATATTGGAGTGTGTAAATTAACAATAAGAAGAACAATAAGAAGATAAAAAAAGGAATGGACTTTTTCATACAGAAACTGTATAATTATTAAAAAAATAATTGAGTCAGTTGAAAGTCTAAGACGAAACGTTACATGTCTATAGAATAATAGCTAATTGTAATGTGTAAGATGCATTGTCTGGAAGGACAATGCATCTTTTGGGTTTGAAGAGTTAATTTGAATGAAACTGAAGGAATAAAAAACAGCAAGGTGGGAACAACATGAAAGGAAGAAGAATTATTGCAGGGATGCTGCTTGTGGGTATATTAATTACATCTTTTACAGGATGCAGTGAATCAGTGCATCAAAAAAAAGAAAAAAATAAGCCTACAATTACACTTGGAAGTGATAGCTATCCCCCATATAATTATCTGAATGAAGATGGAATTCCGACAGGAATTGATGTAGATTTGGCAACGGAAGCATTTGAAAGAATGGGCTATCAGGTAGATGTTGTACAGATTAACTGGGAGAAGAAAAAGGAACTGGTGGAAAGTGGCGAAATTGACTGTATTATGGGATGCTTTTCCATGGAAGGAAGACTGGATGAGTACCGCTGGGCAGGACCATATATATCAAGTCGCCAGGTAGTTGCGGTAAATGAAAACAGTGACATTTATGAACTGAAAGATTTGGAAGGAAAAAATGTTGCAGTTCAGTCAACGACTAAGCCAGAAGGTATCTTTTTGAAACGAACGGATGAGAGAATTCCGAAGCTTGCTAATTTGATCAGTCTTGGTCATAGAGAACTAATCTACTCTTTTCTTGGAAAAGGTTATGTAGATGCAGTAGCAGCACATGAAGAGTCTATTGTACAGTATATGAAAGATTATGATACAAACTTTCGTATTTTAGAAGAACCATTGATGACAGTTGGAATAGGTGTTGCATTTGCTAAAAATGATGACAGAGGCATTTGTGAAGAGTTGAATCAGATATTAGAAGAAATGCGTCAGGATGGGACATCGTTGAAAATAATCGGAAAATATCTGGATAACCCGGAAAAATATCTGGAGGTGGATGGTTTTGAGTATTAAAAGAAACCCAAAAGAAATGAAAAAGCGCTTCTGGATGTTTGGGGCTTTGATAGGTGTCTGCGTAGTGGCAGCCTCTGTATTGTATTTTTTTCATAAGGAAAAGACAGAAGTGGAGCAAAGACTGGTTGAGATTGTAAATTACGTCAAGGTTCAGTGTTCTACTTATACACATTATAATGAGGCTACAGAATCCAAAAGTCTTCTTAGATCGATTGAGAGTGCTCGTCAGATGAGCACGAACATCGATATTGAGATAGAAAATGGCGGGCAGTTAAGCCAGAAATTATTAAAAGAAAATTTGCAGACACTGTGGGTGGATGGGATTCTTGTACTTAATGCAGATGGAAGTGTAGTTTGTGAATATAGTGCAAACGAAAAATATACGGAAAAAGCAGTTCGTTATTTACAAAAAGATGTCATTATGGATTATATAGAATATGAAGAACGTTCGTATTCTGAGAGAATCAATCTTGATGATGGCAGTTGTATTGATCTTGCAGCCTGTGCCAGAAAAGACGCTCCGGGAGTGGTTGCTATATATTATTATACTCCGTCAGAATATATGCGAAATTATACATTGACAATGCAGAGCCTTTTAAATGGTTACAGTACGGAAAAGGACGGAACAATTGTTGTTGCAGATAGCGGGATGATTATTGCCAGCAACGACGAAAATCTGTTAGGACAGTCTACAGCTGAAAATGAGGTTGTCCAGACAATGAAACAGCATACGGATAGTCATCATATTTTTCATTTGAAAAATGAAGGAACCGGATGTTATGGAATTATGCTAAAACAAAGAGATTATTACATTTATGCATATATTCCGGATAAAAAAATATTTCAGAATCTTCCGTTAAATGTAATTCTTGTGACGTTTTTATATTTGCTTTTGCTTAGTGTTTCATGGGTGAGGATACAGAAAGCAAGTGCGGAGCGAGAAAAACAAGAAAGAGAAAAAGAAGAGAAGTATAAAGAAGAGCTTCTTAAGGCAGCAAAAAGAGCGGAAGCTGCGAATAGAGCAAAAACTGAGTTCCTCCAGCGAATGAGCCATGACATCCGTACTCCGATTAATGGAATCTGCGGCATGCTTGATGTGGCAGAACATTATGCAGAGGATTTGGATAAACAGACAGAATGTCGTGAAAAAATCAAAGAAGCTTCGAATTTATTATTGGGATTGGTAAATGAAGTTCTGGATATGAGTAAGCTGGAATCCGGTGAAGTTATTTTGGAAGAGAGTCCGTTTGATTTGCATAATATTTCAGAAGAGGTACTGACAGTAATTGAGTTGTTGGCAGAGGAGAGAAATATTAAGCTGATTCGGGAAAAACAGGAAATAACTCATTGGAATCTGATTGGCAGTCCGGCACATGTGAAAAGGGTATGGATGAATATTCTGAGTAATGCGGTGAAATACAATAAGGATAATGGAAGTATATATATTCAATGCAGAGAAGTTCCTTATAATCAGGCAGGCATGACGATGATTGAATTCATCTGTCAAGATACCGGAATCGGTATGAGCAGAGAATTTCAGAAAGTGATTTTTGAACCATTTGCACAGGAAAATGCAGGAAGCCGTTCTAAATATGGTGGAACAGGACTTGGAATGCCAATTACAAAAAGTCTCGTAGAAAAAATGGGTGGAACGATTCAGTTTGAAAGTGAAGAAGGAGTCGGAACTACATTTGTAATTCAGATTCCGTTTAAGATTGATACCGAGACTGACAGGATGGAAAAAGAAGAAAAAACTGCGGCATCTCTTCATGGATTGCATATTTTGCTTGTAGAAGATAATGAGCTGAATATGGAAATTGCGGAGTTTATTGTGACAGATGAAGGCGCTGTGGTGACAAAGGTGAAAAATGGAAAAGAAGCGGTGGATTACTTTGAAAAATCTTCCGTTGGGACATATGATGCAATTCTTATGGATGTAATGATGCCGATTATGGACGGATTAACTGCTTCAGAAACGATTCGAAAAATGGGCAGAGCAGATGCAAAGACAATACCGATCATAGCAATGACAGCCAATGCATTTACAGATGATAAGATGAAAGCAAAAGAAGCGGGAATGGATGCGCATATAGCAAAACCATTGAATAGGGAAGTGCTGGTTGAGACTGTTTTCAAGGTTATCACTAAGAAAAACAGAGGAAATAAAGCAGAAAATGAAATACACGTTAGAAGTGATGAGAATGAAATATAAATAGTCTTAGACAAGGAAGTTGTGGCAAAGATGGACAAAAATAAGAAAAGGATTAATTTAAATAATCAATTTTTAGAGCAGGCGGTTTTTGCAATTGCGGATGGATATTGTAGAATAAATCTTACGAAGGACCTGGTGCCGGGGGTTATGTATCAGGTACTGGACGGAGTAGAATATGATTTAAACGAACAATTGGGAATGCCGGAAAATTCCAGTTTTTCAGAACTGGTCAAGATGTGGGCTTTAACAATTCCGGAAGAGGGAAGAGAAGAATTTTTGGAAACTGTGAACCGAGAGAAACTTTTAGAACGTTTTTACAAGGGAGAGCAGCACATTACATTTTATTACTGGACAAGAACAGTAACATATGAACCGATGCTTGCGGAAAATCATATGGCACTCTTTGAGGATGAAGAAACAGGAGATGTTCTGGCAATTAATTACGTGCTTGACAGGACAGAGCAATATCATCTGGAGCAATATAAAAAAGAGTTGGAACAGAAAAACAAAGAACTGGAAAGACTGTTAAAAAGAGAAAAAAATTACAATAATAAAATATATCGCGATGCACTGACCGGAGCGTTTAATCGACGATACTATGAAGAAGTTGTAAAAACTCTGTTGAGAATGCCGGAATTGCCTTAATGGATCTGGACGATTTTAAGGTCAGTAATGATACATATGGACATCATGTTGGTGATGTTGCACTCAAGACTGCCACAGAGGTGGTTTTATCTTGTATCGGGGAGGAGGATATGTTGATCCGATATGGTGGGGATGAATTTTTACTGATTCTTTCAGATGTCCAGGAAGAAGCTTTGAAAAATAAATTGAATCAGATTCGGGATAAAGTACGGAATGTAGTAATTCCGGGATATTCATATTTACATCTGTCTTTGAGTATAGGCGGAACGATAAAAAATAAGGAAGATGCGATAGAAGATGTCGTGTGCTATGTCGACCAGTTAATGTATCAGGCAAAGAATAAAAAGGACGAAGTTGTTGTATATCAAGAGGGAGAAAAACAATATTTACATACTTCTGTGCAGGAAAATATCAAACAACAAATTTTAATCGTAGATGATTCTATGATGAATCGAGAACTGCTGTCTGTAATATTGGAAGATGATTATCGGATATTGGAGGCAAAAGATGGACAGGAGTGTTTGAACATACTTTATAAAAATAAAAAGGATATCGCGTTAGTACTGCTGGACATAAATATGCCGGTGTTGGATGGATTTGAAGTTTTACGTGCGATGAATGAAAATCAAATGATAGAGGATGTTCCTGTTATTATGATTTCCAGTGAGGATTCAGAAGAGGCCATTCGAAGAGCGTATGACCTGGGAGCGTCAGACTATGTTAATCGACCATTTGATGCAAGGGTTGTTTATCGACGCGTAATGAACACGATAAAACTTTATTCGAAACAACGAAGACTGGTAAAAATGGTTTCGGAACAGATACAGAAACGTGAACACAATACGTCTACGTTAGTAGGGGTTTTAAGTCAGATTGTTGAATTCCGTAACGGAGAAAGCGGAGATCATGTTCGTCATATCCGTATGATTACGGAAATGATGCTGGAGCATTTACTTAAGGTTACGAATAAATATGATATCAGTCCGGAAGAGAAAGAAAATATTCCTCTTGCATCGGCGCTTCATGATATAGGGAAAATCGCAATCGATGAAAGAATTCTCAATAAGCCTGGAAAACTGACAGATGAAGAATTTGCGATTATGAAGACACATAGTATGTGCGGAGCAGAGATATTGACTAAGCTGGATAACTTTCAATTTGAGCCTTTGCTGCATACAGCATATGAAATCACAAGGTGGCATCATGAACGATGGAATGGTCGGGGGTATCCGGATGGATTGAAGGGAGATGAGATTCCAATCAGTGCCCAGATCGTTTCGATGGCAGATGTATATGATGCCTTGACCAGCGAGCGATGTTATAAGAAAGCATTTTCACATGAAACAGCTATTCAGATGATTCAGAATGGTGAATGTGGAGCATTTAACCCATTGCTTATTAAATGTCTGGTTGAGATTCAAGATGAATTAAAAAATTATACGCAGCATCTGGCAGATAAATAATAAATTCAAGTCGAACGTCCGTGAGACTTGGCGCGTGATTCTGGTCAGCGAAGCTGACATATTCCTATCAGAATCACTGCGAATCCTCGCGGAGCGTTTATCTCAGTCGGAGATTGGACTCCCACTGAGACAAATTTGCTATTACTCACCACCTGAAGAGGTGGGAGTCTTCTCGACTGAGATAAAAAATGCACTTGTAAGTTTTGAATGTCTTACAAGTGCGTTTCTTTTTTTATAAAATATCACTTCCGTCCGGAATCGTTGAAATAATAGTACGATAAATTCGGAAAAGAAAGAATAATGAAACCGTAAGGGATACAATTTCTGCAATAGGGAAAGACCACCATACCGCGTGGAGTCCTCCAAGCTTAGATAAAATATAGGCTGCAGGAACCAAAATAATAAGCTGACGCATAATGGATACGATCATGCTGAATACTGCTTTTCCAAGAGCCTGGAATACGGTACCGCAGATGATGCAGAACCATGCGATCAGATAATGGATACCGATGATCCGAAGTGCAGGGACGCCGATTTTGAGCATATCTGCGGATGCACTAAACATTCCAAGCAATGCCTGAGGAATAAATTCAAAACAAAGGAATCCGATAAATGTCAGGCAGAATGCAGTAATCATACTTAATTTAATTGTTTTAACCATACGTTTTCTGTTTTGTGCACCATAGTTGAATGCAATGATTGGAGTAATACCATTGTTTAAACCAAATACAGGCATAAAGAAGAAGCTTTGTAGTTTGAAGTACACACCAAAAACAGCAGTGGCAGTTGAAGAAAATTCAATCAAAATACGGTTCATGGAGTATGTCATAACAGAACCAATGGACTGCATGATGATAGAAGGAATACCAATCGCATAAATTGTTCCGATAATTCTTCCGCTTGGACGAAAACCGCGGAAGATAAGTTTTACCTCGTGGTTGTATTTGTGATTGCACGTAAAGGCAACGACTGCGGCAACGCATTGTCCGATCACGGTTGCGACAGCAGCACCGGTCACACCCATCTTAGGGAGTCCGCATAATCCGAAAATTAAGATCGGATCAAGAATGATATTTGTAATCGCTCCACATAACTGTGAAGTCATGCTGAAGATCGTCTTTCCGGTTGAAGTCAGAAGACGCTCAAAATAAATCTGTGAAAGTAAACCGAAAGAAAAAATCATAACAGTACTTAAGTAGTCGATTCCCATCTCCATAATCTCAACATCGGCATGTCCCATCTGACTCATGTAAAAAGGTTTGACAATAGTAAACCCGAGAATACAAATTACGACGTAACTTACAAAATAGAGAAATGCCGCATTGGAAGCAATTCGATTTACTTCGTCTGAGCGACGTTCACCAAGTGCTTTGGAAAGCAATGCATTCATACCGACGCCGGTACCAGTTGCAACAGCGATTAAGAGCATCTGCAAAGGGAAGGCGAGTGAAACGGCAGTAAGTGCATTTTCAGATAATTTAGATACAAAAATACTGTCTACAATATTATAAAGTGCCTGCACGAGCATGGAAATCATCATAGGTAAAGACATGTTAAACAGAAGTTTACCAATCGGCATGGTTCCCATTTTATTTTCTGCTGCAGGGGCAGTTTTCATTTCTTGACTCATGTTTTCCTCCTTGTGGTTATTTTTTTGAAGTTGTATAAAAACACTAATTAATTATCATAGCATGGTGAAAAAAAACATACAAGGTTTTTTGTGTATATTTTGAGGTACATTTTTAGTAAAACAGATTTTGAAAGCATGTTAGCATTATCTTGAATTTATAGCAAAACAAGAGTATAATCAAAACATTGATGAGAGTTAAAATAAAGGGTGTAAGAAATAGGAGGATTAATTATGATCACTTGGAACAACTTAGATAAGCTTACTTCTTATCAGGAACTGGCAAAGACAAATAAAGTAAAACTTGCAGAGGTAATGTCAGGAGAGAATGGTGCAAAGAGAGTAAAAATTACAGTATACCTATGGCAGCCGGACTGGCATACAACTATGCAGCAAAACAGGTTGACGAAGAGGTACTTGCAGCACTTGGCAAATTGGCAGAAGAAGCACAGCTGACAGAAAAATTCGAAGCTCTTTACAACGGAGAAGTAATTAACACAGGAGAAAAACGTCTTGTTCTCCATCACATGACACGCGGACAGCTCGGTGATGCAGTAGAGGCAGACGGAGTAGATAAACGTGCTTTCTATGTAGAACAGCAGGAAAAGATTGCAGACTTTGCAAATAAAGTACATGCAGGCGAGATTACAAATGCAGCTGGAGAGAAATTTACAACAGTTGTTCAGATTGGTATCGGCGGAAGTGACCTTGGTCCTCGCGCGATGTATCTTGCACTTGAAAACTGGGCTAAAAAGAACAATACATTTAAGATGGAAGCAAAATTCATCAGTAATGTAGACCCGGATGATGCAGCAGCAGTTCTGAATTCTATTGATGTTGCACATTCTATTTTCGTACTTGTGTCAAAATCAGGTACAACACTTGAGACATTGACAAATGAATCATTTGTCAAAGATGCATTGAAGAATGCAGGATTAGACGCTTCTAAACATATGATCGCAGTTACAAGTGAGACATCCCCATTAGCTAAGAGTGATGATTATCTTGCAGCATTCTTTATGGATGATTATATCGGAGGTCGTTTCTCTTCTACATCAGCAGTTGGAGGAGCTGTATTATCACTGGCATTTGGACCGGAAGTATTTGCACAGTTCCTGGAAGGTGCAGCAGAAGAAGACAAGCTTGCTATGAATAAAGACATTCGTCAGAATCCGGAGATGCTGGATGCATTGATCGGTGTATATGAGAGAAATGTACTTGGTTATCCAAGCACAGCAGTTCTTCCATATTCACAGGCACTTAGCCGTTTCCCGGCACATTTACAGCAGCTTGATATGGAATCTAATGGTAAATCAGTAAACCGCTTTGGTGAGCCGGTAGATTATGTAACAGGTCCGGTTATTTTTGGTGAGCCGGGAACAAACGGACAGCATTCATTCTATCAGCTTCTGCATCAGGGAACAGATATCGTGCCGCTTCAGTTTGTTGGATTTAAGAACAGCCAGATTGGTACAGATGTTGTTATCCAGGATAGCACAAGCCAGCAGAAATTATGTGCGAACGTAGCTGCACAGATTGTAGCATTTGCATGTGGTAAAGAAGATGAGAATCGTAATAAAAACTTTGAAGGTGGACGTCCATCAAGCATTATCGTTGGTGATCAGTTGACACCACAGGCTCTTGGAGCATTGCTTGCACACTTTGAGAACAAGATTATGTTCCAGGGATTTGTATGGAATGTAAACAGCTTTGACCAGGAAGGTGTACAGCTTGGTAAAGTTCTTGCAAAACGTGTACTTGCACACGAGACAGACGGAGCATTGAAAGTATTTAGTGATCTGTTAAATATTTAAAGATTCAATAGGAAAAAAGGTAGTGACTCTTATTCATGGGAAAAGAGCCGCTACCTTTTTTGTTTCGTTGGCTTTCATTTGACAGTACAAGGTACCCATGCTAAGATAATACTGCTTTACATAAAGAATAATACAATTGCATAGAAATGTGTGAGGTGTCAGTCAAAAGTAATTTTGACTGGTGAAAAGGGAAACAGGTGAGAATCCTGTACGAACTCGTCACCGTATTTTGCAAGCTTATGCGATACTCCACTAGGAAACTGGGAAGGAGAAAAGAAGCGATTGAGCAATGAGCCGGGAGACCTGCCTTTCACAGTACAGGAATAGAATATTCAGGCCACGAGGAACTGGCAGTACGAAATAGACTCCGAAAAATTGCATTTGTATAAAATGTATGGCAAAAAACAGTTATAAACAGGAGGACAACAATGAAAAAGAAACTGGTAATCTTATGTATCGCAGCAGCAATGAGTGTATCTATGTTAGGTGGATGTGGAAATTCTGCAAAAACAACAGACAGCACGAAAACAGAGGATACAACAAAAGACAGTGATCAGGCGGCAGCCGATAAAGTTGCAAAGCTGATCGACGACATTTATGTACAGGAAAGAACAGACAAAACAGATGAGCAGTGTAAAGCGGCTAAAGAGGCCTGGGATGCACTTACGGATGCACAGAAAGAATTGGTAGAGGGAGAGAATGCAGATCCAGATTATTTTGGAAGAGACACAGGAGATGCATCAAAGGATGATCCGCTCAATGCAGATGACATCGGGGAGAATGAGCTTTTAGTAGTAAGCTTTGGAACATCATTCAATGACAGCCGTGCAGCAGATATCGGTGGTGTGGAGAAGGCACTTCAGGAAGCTTATCCTGATTGGTCCGTAAGAAGAGCATTTACAGCACAGATTATTATCAATCATGTACAGGCTCGTGATGACGAGAAAATTGATAATGTAGAACAGGCACTGGATCGTGCAGTAGATAATGGTGTTAAGAATCTGATCATTCAGCCAACACATTTGATGCATGGAGCAGAATATGATGAACTGACAGAGGCAGTTGAGAAATATCAGGATAAATTTGAAACTGTAAAAATTGCAGAACCACTTCTTGGAGAAGTTGGATCAGATGCATCCGCAATCAATGAAGATAAAGAAGCTGTAGCAAAAGCAATCACAGCAGAAGCTGTAAAAACAGCAAAATATGATAGCTTAGATGCAGCAGCTGAAGATGGAACAGCATTTGTATTTATGGGACACGGAACATCTCATACAGCAAAGATCAGTTATTCGCAGATGCAGACACAGATGGAAAAACTGGGATACAAGAATGTATTTATCGGAACAGTAGAAGGAGAACCGGAAGATACATCATGTGAAGCAGTGATTGAAAAAGTAAAAGATGCAGGATATAAAAACGTAATCCTCCGTCCACTTATGGTTGTGGCAGGAGATCATGCTAACAACGATATGGCAGGTGATGATGATGATTCATGGAAGAGTCAGTTTGAGGCATCTAAGGAATTTGACAGTGTAGAGACACAGATTGCAGGCCTTGGAGAGATTTCTGACATCCAGCAGTTATATGTGGCACATACAAAAGCAGCAATGGACGCAGAAGGAATCAAAACAGAGCAGACATCAAAAACAGCATTGGAAGATGGAACATATACAGCAGAATTTAATACAGACAGTTCTATGTTTCATGTAAATGAGGCAATGGATGGAAAAGGAACACTAACAGTAAAAAATGGTAAGATGACAATCCATATCAGTCTTGTGTCTAAAAATATTGTAAATCTGTTCGAGGGAACAGCAGAAGATGCACAGAAAGATGGAGCAAAGCTGTTAGAACCTACGACTGATACAGTAAAATACAGTGATGGAACAAGCGAAGAGGTGAATGGATTCGATGTTCCCGTTCCGGCACTTGATAAAGAATTTGATCTTGCTTTAATTGGAACAAAAGGAAAATGGTACGATCATAAGGTGAGCGTATCCAATCCGGTAAAAGCAGAATAGTAAATACAAAGAAGATATTCGATTTAGGAAAATGAATCGAATATCTTCTTTTTTGGTTGCATAACATAGGATAAAAAAGTAAAATATTTATAGATATGTAATAACGAACATGATGAGAATGTCAATATAAAGGAGAGGATATGAAAGATATCTATATTATTTTAATTCCGTTTCTAGGGACTTCGCTTGGCGCAGCATGTGTATTTTTTATGAAAAATTCGCTGAGTGATTCTGTAGAGCGGTCGTTGACTGGATTTGCCGCAGGAGTAATGATAGCAGCATCCGTATGGAGTCTGTTAATTCCGGCAATCGAGCAGTCAGAAAATATGGGGAAATGGTCGTTTATTCCGGCAGTGACAGGATTCTGGGCCGGGGTACTTTTTTTGTTGTTACTAGATCGTGCAATTCCGCATTTGCATCGGAATAGTGAGAAAGCAGAAGGACCAAAGAGTAAATTACAGAGGACAACGATGATGGTGCTGGCAGTAACGCTTCACAATATTCCGGAAGGTATGGCAGTCGGAGTGGTTTATGCAGGATACTTATCTGGAAATGAAAAGATTACAGCAGCAGGTGCACTTGCCTTATCTATTGGAATTGCAATACAGAACTTCCCAGAGGGGGCAATTATTTCATTGCCGCTTAGAGCAGAAGGAATGAAGAAACCAAAAGCATTTGTGGCTGGTGTATTGTCTGGAATTGTAGAACCGATAGGAGCAGTACTGACAGTTTTAGCAGCAGGATTGATCATTCCGTCAATGCCATATCTTTTAAGCTTTGCGGCAGGTGCAATGATCTATGTTGTGGTTGAGGAGTTGATTCCAGAGATGTCTCAAGGCGAACATTCCAATATAGGGACAGTATTTTTTGCGGTAGGATTTACTGTTATGATGATGCTGGATGTGGCACTTGGATAGCAAAAGTACATAGGAAAACGCTCTGTGAGGATGTGTAGTGATTTTAATGAGAATATGTCAGCTTACGCTGACCTTAATCACGCACCAGGCCTCACGTGCGTTTGACTTGAAGAAGGGGGAATGAAGGGTATGTTCATAGTGAGAGGAATCAATATCCTAGGATGTGTGCTGCTGGGAATCTGTGCAGACAGGGCAAGACGAAAGAATGGAGAATTGGCGAAAAGTGTGTGGGTATATGAGATGGCTGCATGTGCATGTGCGATCCTATCTACAATGTATATATATACTTCGAACCCTCAGGTGGCGACAGTACTCAAGAGTCTTCTTATGGCAGGAGTAGACTGGCTTTTACTATTGTTGATGGCTTTTACGCAGCGCTATACAGAGCAGTTTAAAGAAGTCAGATTTATAAGAAATGCAATGATAGTCTATGCGAGTCTGGATACGTTGTTTGCTTTGGCTAATATATGGTCAAAACAGATATTTTATGTGGAGATTACAGCAGATGCTCAAAAGCAGATATATTACGGAAGCTGGCAATATGTTCGGATGATGCATAGCATATATACGGTGGGGATTATTGCGATAATGCTTTTGACATATTGCATCGTTATTCTTAAAACATCGCGTTTTTATCGGATACGTTATACAATGATTGGACTGGCATTTTTATTAGATGGGATCGCAGCTGTATTTGCAGTACGGATAAGGGGAGAATATAATCTGTCATTTGTATTTTTTAGTATAACATCCGTTTTTATTTATTATTTTAGTTTGTGCTATGTGCCAAATGAATTACTGCAGAAAACATTTGCATTATTAATACAGGAATCCAATAGCGGGATAATCTGTTTTGATAATCTCGGCAGATGTATATACTGTAATGATGTAGTAAAAGAGCTTTGTCAAATAGGAGAAGATCTGGGTACTATAGAAAGACAATACAGGAAATGGTATACGGGAAATAAAGAAGATTTTGTGCAATCTTCGATTATATACCACACAGCGTATGGAGGAAAAGAGGGAAAAGACAGAAAATTTGAAATCGTGGTCACACAGCTCCACGATGAGAAAGATGTTGTGGTCGGAGTTTGTTTTACATTTTATGACAGGACAAAAGAACAGGAAAAGCTGGAGTATGAACAATATCGTGCAACACATGACAGTTTGACAGGAATGTTAAATAAAGAACAGTTTTATGAAGAAACATATCAATTACTGCATAAATATTCAGATGAAAGCTTTTATATATTATACACGAATATTGAATCTTTTAAGTTTGTAAATGATATTTTCGGAATTGCAAAAGGAGATGAGATTCTCTGTAGACAGGCAGCGTCTATGGAAAGTTACGGAACAGAAAAGGTGTTGTGCGCCAGAATACAAGGTGATCATTTTGCAATGTGCATTCCGGAATCCGAATTCTCGACAGAGCGTATCAGTGATGCAATTCAGAAAATAGAAGAGGAATTTACAAGTAATGTTTTTCATTTGCGTATATATGCAGGGGTATATGAAGTCGGAGACATAGAAGAGCCGATAAGCATTATGTGCGATAAGGCGAATATAGCCGGTGGGACAATTAAAAACAATTATCAAAAAAGAATTGCATTTTATAATACAGTACAACTTATACAGTCTCTGAAGGAAAAATCAATCATAGGAGAATTTGAATGTGCATTAAATAAAGAAGAATTTGCGATGTTCTTGCAGCCACAGGTAGATGCAAAAGGTCAGGTTCAGGGAGCAGAAGCACTTGTACGTTGGATTCATCCTGAAAAAGGTGTTGTTGCTCCGGGCAGATTTATGGACACATTGGAAAAGACTGGATTAGTATATAAATTAGACAAGTATATGTGGGAAAAAGCTGCACAAAAATTAAAAGAGTGGAAGCAAAAAGAAATACCATATTATATTTCTGTAAACATTTCTACAAAAGACTTTTTCTTCCTGGATATTTACGAAACATTTGTTCAACTGATAGAACAGTATGAGATAGAGCCGGAGAGGCTAAAATTAGAGATTACAGAGACAACGCTGATGTCAGATTTCAAAGAAAACATGAAAATATTGGGAAAGCTTCAAGCGTATGGCTTCCAAATTGAAATTGATGATTTTGGAAGTGGATATTCATCCTTGAATATGTTGAGGAACATCAAGGCAAATGTTTTGAAAATTGACCGTGATTTTTTGGTAGCGACAGAAAATGAAGTGCGAGATCAGGATATTCTACAAAGCATCGTTGTACTTGCGGAGAAAATCGGCATGAGTGTGATTGTGGAAGGAGTAGAAACAAAGAAGCAGTTAGAAATGTTGATAGGTATGGGATGTAGGCTGTTTCAGGGATATTATTTTTCTAAGCCACTTAGCGTTGAGAAGTTCGAGGAATTCTTGAATTCAAATCAATGTGAATTTTAGATTATGACGATGGAAGAAATAAAAATACATATTATAGACAAGAGTATACATTTATCTTATAATGTATGAGGTTTACACACTAAAGGGGAAAAAGATGAAATCAGATGTGGTTATGACAAGACAACAGGCAGATGAATGGATTGCACATTTAGAAAATATATTTTCAGTGGTTCGTCTACTCGATGCAGAAGATATTAAAAAGAGAATAGATGGAGTGGAAACAGATACTCCTGTTACATGCCAGTGCTATTCATTTTGGAACAGGCAAGAAGAATGCAGTAATTGTATATCAATCAAAGCTCTGCAAGAGAAAAGTCAATATACAAAGCTGGAATATCTCGGCTCGCAGATATTTTATGTGATTGCAAGATATGTAGAGATTGATGGAAAAGCATATGTAGTAGAAATGTTATCCTGTCTGGAAGATGAAACAGTATTGGATTCTAAAGGGAAAAGTCTTTTGATCAGTAAGTTGACTCAATATAATGAAGAGTTATATCAGGATGCACTGACAGGAGTATATAATCGTCGCTATTATGAAGCTTATGTGAAAAAAATGAACGGACGCATGGGCATTGCAATGATGGATTTGGATGACTTTAAATTATATAATGATACTTTGGGACATAATGCGGGAGATATGGTTTTAAAAACCGTAGCCAGAGAAATTCAGGCATGCATCAGGAAAACCGATATATTGATCCGATTTGGAGGAGATGAATTTTTACTTTTACTTCCGGATATTGATGAGACAGTATTTGCAAAAAAATTAAGACAGATACAAAAGAGAATCTATGATGCAGAAGTACCGGAATACTCCTGGTTACACATTTCTGCAAGCATTGGCGGGGCATTGAAGGGTGAAGAGCCGATTGAAGAAACAGTTGCAAGAGCGGATCAGTTGATGTATCAGGCAAAAAAGAAAAAGAATATGATCGTGACTGATACAGATAAAACGAAAAATCTAGAAACAACAAGTAAACAACGCGTTTTAATTGTAGATGATTCAGAGATAAACAGAGAAATGCTTGCGGAAATGTTAAAAGATGATTTTGATATTATGGAAGCAGCCAGTGGTGAAGAATGCGTTGAAATATTGCAGAAGCATGGGGCAGAAATTTCAATTATCTTATTAGATATCATTATGTCAGGAATGGATGGCTTTGATGTTTTGGAATATATGAATGAAAATCAATGGATCAAAGACATACCGGTTATAGTTATTTCACAGGATAATTCCATTGCAAGTGTGACGAAAGCATATCGGATGGGGGCAGCGGAGTATATTGGCAGGCCATTTGATGCAAAGGTTATCTATCAGAGAGTTTGTAATGTAATCAAGCTATATGCAAAGCAGAGAAGATTGATTGCACTTGTGACAGAACAGATTTATGAGAAAGAAAAAAATGAACGAATACTGGTAGATTTGTTGAGTCAGATCGTGGAACTTCGTAATGGCGAAAACGGAGTACATATCCGTCACATGCATATTTTAACAGAGATGCTGTTGGAACAATTGGTTCAAAAGACAGACCACTATAAGCTGAAATGGTCGGATCAGCTTGTTATTAAAACAGCGTCAGCGTTACATGATATTGGAAAAATCGGAATCAGTGAAAAGGTTTTAAATAAAAAAGAGCCGTTGACAGAGCGGGAGAAAGAATTGGTACAGGCACATACCTTGCTCGGAGCATCTATGCTTGAAAATCTGGATTCACATAAAGAGGATGAGTTGGTAACAACAGCTTATGAAATATGCAGATGGCATCATGAAAGGTATGATGGAAAAGGCTATCCGGATGGACTTAAAGGGGAAGAGATTCCGATTTCAGCACAGATTGTTTCATTGGCAGATGCCTATGATAAATTGACGCGGGACCGTGTGAATAAGAAAGGTGTTTCTCACAAGGAAGCAATGCGTATTTTATTGCATGAGAGAGCTGGGGAATTTAATCCGATTCTGTTAGAATGTCTTGAGGAAATCCAAGAAAACATCAGTAGAGCTATGCAGGATGGAGGCAGGGATTTAGAAGTATTCAACGAGGGCTCTGCTTATAAAAAAATGATAGAAGAGGCTGAGGAATAGAACATCTATGATGACAGAACTTGAAAAATATTATAATAAGTTTAACGAAGAAAAACGTCTGACAAGCAGACATGGTCAGGTGGAGTTTATTACTTCTATGAAATATATTCATAAATATTTGCCTGTGGATAAGTCTGCAAAAATTCTGGATGTGGGTGCAGGAACCGGAAGATATAGCGTTCAACTCGCCGAAGAAGGATACGATGTGACAGCAGTAGAACTTGTGAAATACAATCTGGGAATTTTGAAAAAGAAAAACAGTGCTGTAAAAGCATATCAGGGAAATGCAATGAAGCTTTCCCGTTTTCAGGACAAAGAGTTTGATCTGATTCTTATATTTGGACCGATGTACCATTTGTACTCAAAGGAGGATAAGGTGAAAGCTCTTACTGAAGCGAAACGTGTGTTAAAAGATGAAGGTGTGATTCTGGTGGCATACTGTATGAATGAGTATAGTGTTTTGACTTATGGGTTTAAACAGAATCACATTTTGGAATGTATGGAAAACGGTAAGATAGATGAAAAATTCAGAGTACAGCCGGAAGAGGCCGATTTGTATGATTATGTGAGACTGGAAGATATCGATTCATATAATGATGCGGCAGGAATGGAACGTATACAGATCATTTCTGCAGATGGTCCGTCGGATTATATGCGACCGGTATTAAATGCGATGGATGAAAAAACATTTCAGACATTTATAGAATATCATTTGTCTACTTGCGAGCGCTTGGAACTGGTGGGGGCCGGTTCACATACAGTAGACATTATAAGGAAAAGGGATAATAAGAAACATGAATGATTTAAAACCAAAGTTGTTTGACGTATTAAAAGATTATAATAAAGAACAATTGATGAAGGATATCATTTCCGGAATCATTGTTGCGATTATTGCATTACCACTTTCAATTGCTCTTGCAATTGCTTCCGGAGTAGGACCTGAGCAAGGTCTTTATACTGCAATCATTGCAGGCTTCTTTATTTCGTTTTTTGGTGGAAGCCGTGTGCAGATTGGAGGCCCAACGGCGGCGTTTGTCGTAATTATATATGGGATTGTTGCCCAGTATGGAACAGACGGGCTGGTTGTAGCGACGATTTTAGCCGGAATTATTCTGGTAATCATGGGATTGTGTAGATTTGGTTCCTTGATCAAATATATTCCATATACAATAACGACAGGGTTTACCTGTGGTATCGCAGTGACTTTATTTGTCGGACAGTTGAAAGATTTCTTCGGTCTTGAGATGGGAGCAGTTCCATCCGAGTTTGTGCAAAAAATCATTGCGTATGCAAATCATATTTCAACAATTAATGCAGTTGCCCTGGGAATTGGTGCACTGGCTGTTGTAATCATGCTTGTGTGGCCGAAGGTGACAGATAAAATTCCCGGTTCTTTAGTTGCTATTATTATAACAACAGCAATCGTATATTTTGCTAATCTTCCGGTCAATACGATAGGAAGTGTTTACGGGAAATTAAATTCTTCATTCCCGGCATTTCATATGCCATCCGTGTCTTTTGAGCTGGTACAGGAGATGCTTTCACCAGCATTTACAATTGCAATTCTGGCTGGAATCGAATCGCTTCTGTCAGCAGTTGTTTCAGATGGTATGATAGGAGATAATCATAAGTCGAATGCAGAACTTATCGGACAGGGACTTGGAAATATTTTCTCAGGACTTTTCGGAGGAATTCCTGCTACAGGTGCAATTGCCAGAACAGCGGCAAATGTAAGAAACGGGGGACGTACTCCGATTGCCGGAATTGTACATTGTATCACACTGGCAATTATTTTACTTCTTTTGATGCCGCTTGCAGCATTGATCCCAATGACAACGCTTGCTGCAGTACTTCTTGTCGTGGCGGCAAATATGGCAGACTGGAATTCATTTTTCAGACTGTGCAAAACAGCACCGAAGAGTGATGTGATTGTATTGGTTGCAACATTCTTCCTGACAGTATTCTTTGATCTGGTAGTTGCAATTGAAGTCGGTGTCGTGCTTGCATCCTTGTTATTTATGAAACGTATGGCAGAAACAGCAGATATTAAAACATGGAAATACGTTGATGAGCCGGATATCACACCAGGTGAAGCTGAAAAACTAAGAGATATCCCTCGAAGTATTCGTGTGTTTGAGATTTCAGGACCATTGTTCTTTGCAGCAGCAGACCAGATATTAGGTATTAACAGTGATCACAGAACAAAAGTAATCGTAATTCGAATGAGAAGCGTACCTGCTATCGATGCAAGTGCGATGAAAACGTTGAGAGAACTTGTAGAACGGGCTGAGAAAAAACATATTACAATTATATTCTCCCATGTAAATGAACAGCCGATGGCAGTTATGGAGAAAGATCATTTTGTAGAAGATGTTGGAAAAGATAATTTCCGCACAAATATCGTTGAAGCATTGAATTATGCAGAGTCTCTTGTAAAATAGTATGAAGAAGGAATAAGGTATAGAATGAATAAAAAGAGAATAGGTCGAATAATAGAATTCTTACTAATTATTTTTTGTATTATGTCGCTTGCGTTTTTGGTGAAACAGACATATCAAAAAAATCAAGAGATAGAGAGTGTGGTAACAGAAATTTCATCAGATTGGTTTTATTATCAAGATGGCAAAAAAATAGATGTAAATCTGCCCGTAACGATTACGAATTATAAGGAAGATACTCTTAATCTGTATCATGTAGGTATTACCGGTGAGGAGGATTTGAAAACAATTATTACAAAAGGTGCATATTATCGGATTCAGATTAAATTGGGAGCACGGGTATTATATGAATATAATGACGAAGTGTTTCCAAGAAACGCTCAGATGCGGCATAAATTAGAGTGTCGAACGCAGCTTCCGGATCATGTTGGCGGAAAGAAAATAACCTGTGTGTATAAAAATGATGGCAGCAACACTTTTAAAATCGAACCCATATATATTGGATATAGTGATGCAGTTCTGCGTTATCAGCTGACTTCTGAAGGTTTGGTATTGTTGCTTGTGTTTATCATGTTTTTAATCAGCATGGCATCATTAGTAGTTCATATTTATTTAAAATACAAGAAGGTTGTAGAAACACGATTTTTACATGCAGCGATTTACTTGGTCAGTTGTGGAATATGGTGTCTGACAGATACCTCTCTGTTTCAGAACTTGTTTGATTACTCTCCGGCAGTAGCTTATGTTTCGTTTTACATGTTTATGTTTTTCCCTATTCCGATGATTCATTTTATTGGGGATACCAGAGGAATGGAGAAATATAGGATTCTGAATTGGTTGAAGTATATTTTTTATGTAAATATTCTGGTACAGAGTGTATTGAAACTGCTTCAAGTATTTGAGCTTATCGATATGCTGAGAATTACGCATATACTTATTGTAATCGCAATTATAATATTGGAAATATGCTTATATAAAGAATATCAGGAAAAAAGGACGGAAGAAATCAGAACAATTTTATTTGCATTTGTAGTAGTATCTGTAATAGGAATCACTTCATTGCTGCTCTACTGGGTATTTGATATTACGAGATATGGTTTCATATTTGAGCTTGGAAATCTGATCTTTTCCATTATTTTGATGAGTGGATTGTTACATACAGCATTTCATAATATGCAGTTTCGAGTAGAGGCAACGATTTATAATAAACTGGCACGTAGAGACAACCTGACACAGTTGCCGGATATTCAGTATTTTCAAGAGTGGCTGCCAGAACAGAAGGTTTCTAAAATCTATATGACAGCAGTTGTGCTGTTTCAATTAAAACGTGTGAATACGATTTATGGAACAAGCTTTGGAAATGAAATGCTTCGGAAGGTTTCAGAGTATATAAAGGAGCGGGTGGATGTAAACCAGATGTTCCGTGTAGGAGGAAATCAGTTTATTCTTACTGCATATTCAAAATCTGAGGCAAAGCGGATGCAAAAGGAACTGAAAGAATTATTTGACGAAGAGCTTCGGATTGGTGAAGAACAAATTCATATTCCGGCAATCATATGTGGTGTGGAATATGAACATGGTCAGGAGAGTGAGGTAGTCCTATCATATATTGAATATCTGACGGCGCAGGCAGTAAAAAGTGGTGATACAATCGTGATCCAGGGCAATCAAGAAACCATGGATGGCTTTCAATATGAAAAGGAAATCGAAAGCTTTCTGCCAAAAGCAATCCGTGAGGATTTATTTGAAGTATATTATCAGCCGATATATTCATTAGAAAGACAAAGGTTTGTAGCGGTAGAAGCACTAAGCCGTTTAAGACATCCGAAATTTGGTATGATACCGCCGGATGTATTTATTAGAATTGCAGAAAATACGGGTCAGATTAATGCGTTAAGTTCTCTTCAATTTCGAAGAATCTGCCGTTTTATGAAAGCAAATCCTAAGTTGCGAGAAAAGTTACTAAGTGTGAAATTTAATCTTTCCCCAGCACAGTTTTTGAAAAAGGGATACTGTCATAGTTTGATAGCTATGATTCGCGAATACGATCTTCCGGTTTCGTTTTTCCAGTTCGAGATTACGGAGACGGTGGCAACAGAATATAATGAAGAACTTTATCGTTTTGTAAAAGAATTACAGGCAGAAAGAATAGGATTGTGTCTGGATGATTTTGGTTCGGGGTATGCAAATCTGAATACTGTATTAAAACTTCCGTTTGCATGTGTTAAGATGGATCGTTCATTACTTCAGGGAATTATGGAAGATGAAAAAGTAGCAAGGTTCTATCGAAATATGTGTGCAATTCTAAAAAATCAGGGATATAATCTGATCGCAGAAGGTGTGGAAGAAAAGAAAGAAGTAGAATTGCTAAACCAGTGGGGAATCGACCTGATTCAGGGATATTATTTCTCCAGACCGGTATGCGAGGAAGAAATATTGAGACAAATCGTGGACTAAAATGAATGGAGATTAGCATGAAAATCGTATTTTTAGATGTAAAAACAATTGGTGAGGATATTGACCTGTCACAATATGAAACACTGGGAGAAGTTGTCAAGTATGACTTTTCTTCCATAGAAGAAGTGCCGGAAAGGGTGAAGGATGCGGATGTAATTATTCTGAATAAAGTACAGATTAATGAGCAGACGATCGGTACTGCAAAGAATCTAAAATTAGTTTGCGTCACAGCGACCGGTACAAATAATCTGGATAAGGAATATCTGGAAAAACGAGGGATCGCATGGCGGAACGTGGCGGGATATTCTACAGAGACAGTGACGCAGCATACATTTGCAATGTTGTTTTATTTATTGGAAAAGATGCGTTACTATGATGACTATGTGAAAGAAGAGCATTATGTAAATGATGTACAGTTTACACATTTTGCAGAACATTTTACAGAGATTCATGGAAAAACATGGGGAATTATCGGGCTTGGAAATATTGGAAGAAGAGTAACGGAGATTGCAAGAGCATTTGGTGCACATGTGATTTATTATTCTGCATCGGGAAGTCCGGCACAGGAAGGGTATGAGCAGGTTGACTTAGACACATTGTTATCCACATCGGATATTGTGTCGGTGCATGCTCCGCTTAATGAGTATACAGAAGGGCTGATGAACCGGGAAGCATTTGTCAAAATGAAGAAAAATGCGATATTTCTGAATCTTGGAAGGGGTCCGATAGTAGTGGAGCAGGATTTATATGATGCGTTAGAAACGAGTGAAATTGCTGCGGCTGGTCTGGATGTGTTGACAAAAGAACCGATGAGTGTGGATAATCCTCTTAGAAAAATCAAAGACAGTGGAAAACTTTTAATTACGCCGCATATTGCATGGGCGAGCGTCGAGGCAAGAACGAAATTGATGGACATTATATTTGGACAGGTGAAAGAATTCTTTGCGTAGAGTTTGAGAAATATAATAAAGCAGGACATACATTTTAAGAGAATGTATATCCTGCTTTTTATGCTTTTAAGGAAGGCTGTTTATTTTGCTTCAGCCATAACACCAACTTTATTTTCTTTTGCTTTATGTTTATCATACATTGCAAACATACCGGCTAACAGAGTACCGGAGATGGAGTGCCATGTACAAGATACAGCACAGATGATTGCTGACTCCGGAGTAGAAGCAAACTGAGCTGTTGTAGTTGCAAGGTTAGTTGCAAGTCCTGCGTTCTGCATACCGACTTCGATGGCAATGGTTCTTTTTTTAGAGGTATTCATACCTACAAGTTTTCCGGCTCCGTAGCCAAGTAAATATCCGAGTCCATTATGAAGTAATACAGCGACGAAGATGACAACACCGGATTGGAAGAATTTAGAACCCTGAGAAGAAACAACTCCACCGACTACGCAGGCAAGACCAAGTACGGCAACACCAGGCATCATTTGCTGAATCTCATGGAACATTTTCTTTTTGCCATAGAGATAATTTAACAAGAAACCAACACCGACAGGGAGAATTACAGTTTCAATGATGGATACGAACATTGGAAGTCCTTTGATGCTGATCTGTGTGCCGCTGGCAAGCAATGAGACCATAAGCGGTGTCATGACTGGGGAAAGCAGTGTAGAAACGGTTGTCATTCCGACAGAAAATGCGACGTCCCCACCGCACAGATAAGACATAATGTTAGAAGATACACCACCAGGGCAGCAGCCAACAAGAATCAAACCAAGTGCGATACCATCAGGCAGATGCAAAGCTTTAGTAAGTGCAAATGCGAGGAATGGCATAATCAGATACTGGGCAAGTGCACCAACGCAGATATCAAATGGGCGCTGCGCCAGAATTTTGAAATCTTCAGTTGTAAGAGTAAGTCCCATGCTGAACATGATGATACCGATGATAATAGATTGACAGGTAAATTTGTTAGATACCGGGTCAGTGAAAAGCTGAAAATTAACCCATCCCATCATGGTAGGGATGAAGAATGTGACAACTGCGATTGCGATGACGACCACAGAAGTATAATCTGATAAAAATTTGCTTGCTTTTTGTAATGCTTTCATTACGAGTACCTCCTAAAATATGTTTGTTCATGTTGCGGTTTACAAGAATTGTAAATCGTAACTTGTTCACCAAATCCAGAGGATGAAAAGATAAAAAAATCCCTTCTCAGACCAAAAATCTGAAAAGGGACGAATAAATCCGCGTTACCACCCTAATTCTGCAAATAAAATCTGCAACACTCTAACGTACTATCATACGCGTTCCCTATAACGGAGGAGACCGGCGAGGTTTACTTAATCGTGCTTTCAACCCGCTTCTTAGAGAGGATATCCTTATCTGTTTATTACCTGCTTCCAGCAAACGCAGGCTCTCTGTGAAATAAAATAAGATATGGCATTGTTCTCATCGACGAATTTCGGTGAACTGTATTTGTTTTACAATTACGCATTATAGACCTCTGAAATGAAATGTCAAGAACAAATTTTGTATGAAACAAAAAACAGAGTATCTTTATGATTGACTTGAATTGTATTTTTGAGTAGTTTATAATAAATCGAATTCATTTATAGAAACTGGAAAGGAAGATGGAAGATGTTGAAGGGAAAAACAGTGTTATTAGGTGTAACAGGAAGCATTGCAGCATATAAGATTGCATCACTTGCAAGTGCATTGAAGAAGCTTCATGCGGATGTGCATGTGTTGATGACACAGAATGCGACGAATTTTATTAATCCTATTACATTTGAGAGCCTTACGGGAAATAAATGTCTGGTGGATACATTTGACCGGAATTTTCAGTTTCAAGTAGAGCATGTTTCAATAGCAAAGAAAGCGGATGTAGTAATGATCGCACCGGCAAGTGCCAATGTTATTGGAAAGCTTGCGCATGGAATTGCAGATGATATGCTGACTACTACGGTGATGGCATGTAAATGTAAGAAATATATTTCACCGGCTATGAATACGAATATGTTTGAGAATCCTATCGTGCAGGATAATTTAAAAACATTGGAGCATTATGGATATGAGGTGATCCAGCCGGCAAGCGGATATTTGGCATGTGGAGATACGGGGGCAGGTAAGATGCCGGAACCGGAGACTCTGCTTGCATATATTGAAAAAGAGATTGCCCGTGAGAAAGATTTGCAAGGCAAGAAGATTCTTGTTACGGCAGGACCGACACAAGAAGCAATTGATCCGGTAAGATACATTACGAATCATTCTTCGGGTAAAATGGGATATGCAATTGCAAAAGCTGCGATGCTTCGTGGTGCAGAGGTTACGCTGGTAAGTGGACGTACTGCGATTGAAGCTCCGCTTTTTGTAAAGGTTGTGCCAATCGTTACGGCAAAAGATATGTTTGAAGCGGTGACGAGAATCAGTAATGAGCAGGATATTATTATCAAAGCTGCGGCTGTTGCGGACTATCGTCCGGCAGTTGTTAGTTCTGAAAAAGTTAAGAAAAAAGAAGGTCAGATGTCTATAGAGTTAGAACGGACAGATGACATTTTGAAATATTTGGGAGAAAATAAAAGAGAAGGACAGTTTTTATGTGGCTTTTCTATGGAAACCCAGAATATGATCAGTAATTCCAGAGCCAAACTTGAAAAGAAAAACCTGGATATGGTTGCAGCCAACAATGTAAAAGAGGCTGGCGCAGGCTTCCAGGGAGATACCAATGTATTGACTCTGATTACGCAGAAGGAGGAAACATCACTTCCGCTTATGAGCAAGGAGGATGCAGCCAATAAACTTCTGGATAAAATTCTTGAATTGACGATTCGCTAAGAAAGTCAGTTACAAGAGAATCGCCCATATGTGCTTCAAGTGATAAGAGGATACAAAGAATGGGCGGCAACTTAATAACACACACCGTATTGCATCCGCACAAAGCGGAGCGGTAACAAGGAGGAAAACATGAACAACAAAACAAAAAAATTCAACACGATGCAACTTGCTACATTGGGACTTATGACAGCAGTCCTTATCATTATGTCCTGTACACCATTAGGTTATCTGAACATTGGACCACTGGCAATTTCATTTAATGTAATTCCGGTTGCGATTTGTGCAATCGTATTAGGACCGACAGGTGGTGCAATTGCCGGACTGATCTTTGGACTGACAAGCTTTGGTCAGTGTATTGGAATCGGCGGAGTCAGCGTAATGGGAGCAATGCTCTTTAGTATCAATCCTGTTCTGGCATTTATCCAGCGTGTAGTTCCACGTCTTTTGGATGGTTTGCTTATCGGATTTATTTATAAAGCAACAAGAAAAAGAACGAATGCATATGTGGCAAGTGCAGTGACAGGATTCTTTTCAGCATTTTTAAATACTTTGTTTTTTATGACATTTTTAGTAGTATTATTTGGAAATACAGAATATGTGCAGGGGCTTATGAACGGAAGAAATGTGATTATCGGATGCTGCATGATGGTTGGTGTGAATGCTATCAGTGAGATGGTTGCATCTACAGTTATCACAGGTGCAATAGGAGCGGCACTTTCCAAAGCACGTTTGCTGCCTTCGGAGAAATAGTATTGTTTGCGTTGCTGGTCACAGTTACTGTGAACAGTAACTTGCTTGCTTTAGAGAAATAGAATTCTTGCCAGAGAAAGTATTTTGTGTTAGAATCAGTCTGTAATTGTGTGTATCTGTTCAAGAATAACGGGTACAAGGACGTTTACAAAAGCGGGGTATGAATAATGGAAATGGAACAAGAAGTAACAATTATGAAAGAGTTCGAGCAGTTGAAACCATTTCTTTTGAGTGCACAATTAGGAAGCTATGTAGTGCTTCCGTTGAAGTACAGAAAAGAAGAGCTTGACCAGGTATGGCTGAAGGCAAACTGTGAGAAACAAGATATTACAACGACGAATCTGACAGAACAGGCAAAGATATTATTTAAAGAAAATGATTCAATGCATGTTGGTGTCTGCTACAAGTTCCTGCGTGAGACATTTATCAAAGAATTGCTAGATAATATAGAAGTAGAGAACGTAATGGGATTTGCCGTTACAGATTTGGATCAGGATAGAATCGAACTTGGAATAAACTGGGAGAAGGATGGATTTGATATTCATTCTGCTTATTTATATGTGTTTGAGACAGGAGTTGCATTCTTATGTATGGGACTTCGTTATAGTCGAATGGATGCGATCGCCCAGATTTGTAATCCGGGAAGTGCAGATACACAGTCTCGATATTTTTATCTGGACAATGAGAAAAAGACACATGAATTTTCATTGGATGAAAAACTGGATATATTACTGGATGCAATTGGTCTGGAAGTATTTCACCGTAGTGGAACATCTGTGTTTTTAGATGCATTTACATATAATCTGGCTATGATCGGAAGAAGATTCCGTGACTTAGATACGATAAGACGAGTAACTTGTAATCAGAATAATATGTTGCCTTTATCTACAGATGTGGATGAAGACATGACAGGTGCACTGCAGTACCTGTATGCAGCACAGGATAAGATTCATCTGGCATATAACTGGGGAGCATGTGTTTCAGACCAGGCAGTATCTTATGTTATGGCAGACTATAATCTGAACATGGAAGGTCAGATGAAGCAGCATGCAGAAGATAAACTTCCGGCAGTAATCATCGCACTTTATGAGAAATATACATGTCAGTATCTGACAGAACAGGCAGCTGCGGAAGATATGAAAGCGAAAGAAAAGCAGGAAATCAAAGATATACTGATGCATTTTCAGGCATTCGGTGTAGTGCGTGCTATGAATCTTTCAAGAAATTATGAGATTAAGATTATTTATCAGCATTTGTTAGATATGAATGGAATTGAAGGCTCGATCAATGATCTCGATAAGAAATTGAATTTCTTAAATGAGCAGATAAAAGATATGGCTGAGAAGAAACAAAACCATATGATGGAATTGGTAGTGGGATGCTGTAGCATTTCAATTTTGTCTTCTGTATTCATGATTATGAATCTCATGGGAATAAGTGCAGCTACACAGTGGGTTGTGCTGGGAACAGTGATTGGCATTGGTGTAGTGGGAGCTTTAGTGACAATGCTTCGTAAGACAAATGTTGTATCAGCATTTTCAGAAAATATGGAGAAACTGTACGATCATTTTGAAGCGGTAAAAGAGAATGTCAATGAGACATTGGCTGAGAGAGCAGAAGCGAAAGAAGAAGCAAGAGCTGCAAAAGAAGCCGCTGAAGAAGAGGCACTGGCTGAGCAGGAAGCAGCCGAGAAAGCTGCGCAGGAAGAACCAGAAAAGAAAGAATCTCAGCAGATTATTCATATAGAGGATAAGACTGCCAAAAAAATAATGTAGATGATAATATTAAACATGCGTAGGCAATAATAAGGCAGAAAGAGGCAATCTTAGGATGGCTGAAAACAAATAAGGTACGCATTTATAATAGATAAAAATGATTTATAGATAAATTCAATAAATAAACCCAGACATGTAAAAAAGCTATAAGCACATGTCTGGGTTTTATTGTATTTGAAAGAAAAAAATGATACTTTGGATATAGTTGGATACGAAAGGGGAAGTTATGAATTACGTAGGAATTGATATTGGTTCGACAGCATCAAAAGTCGTAACAAGAGGTGACTGCCAGATGCAGTTTGTATTGCCAACCGGATGGAGCAGTAAAGAAACATGCAAGATAATCCAGGAACGATTGCAGGAATCGGGAATCGATGTGCTGGCAGATTCTACGAAGGTTGTTGCAACCGGATATGGCAGGGTTGCGGTAGATTTCGCAGATTATGTGATTACAGAAATTACCTGTCATGGAAGAGGCGGACGGGAGATAGCAGGAGAAAATTGTGGAATCATTGATGTGGGCGGACAAGATACAAAAGTGATTCTGGTAGAACACGGAATGGTAAAAGATTTTTTGATGAATGATAAGTGTTCAGCAGGAACAGGAAAATTTTTGGAAATTATGGCAAATCGTCTGGGAGTGACGCTGCAGGAATTGTTTGAGATGGCAGAATCGGGAACGGTACTTCCGATTAGTTCTCTTTGTACAGTATTTGCCGAGTCAGAAGTGATCAATTATATTGGGGAAGGGCATAAAAGAGAAGATATTGCAGCCGGTGTAGTGGATTCTGTTGCTGCAAAGGTATGTCAGCTGGCACAGAGAAAAGAACTTCCAGATAAAGTGATTTTGACAGGTGGAATCAGCAACAGTACGTATTTTACAAGGATTTTGTCGGAAAAGATAGGACGAACCGTAGAACCAACAGAAGATGGCAGATATGCAGGAGCTCTTGGAGCGGCATTGCTGGCAGAAGAAAAAAGCAGAAAAAAACGATAAATAATGAAAGGATGAACAGAAGATGGAAATAATTAAGGATTTACCAGAGGTATTTGAGGAGTTTGCAGAACAGAGAAAGAATTCATTTCTTGCAGTAAAACAGTTGAAGGATAAAGGAATTCCGGTTATCGGAGCATATTGTACATATTTCCCAAAAGAAATTGCAATGGCAATGGGAGCAGCCACAGTAGGTTTATGTTCAACATCCGATGAGACAATTTCGGATGCAGAAAAAGATTTACCTAAAAATTTATGTCCGTTGATTAAGTCCAGCTATGGATTTGCAAAGACAGATAAATGTCCATTTTTCTATTTTTCAGATGTAGTTGTCGGAGAGACTACATGTGATGGAAAGAAAAAGATGTATGAATATATGTCTGAATTTAAAGATGTGTTTGTAATGGAGCTTCCAAACTCTCAAAGTGCGGCATCAATGCAGCTTTGGAAGGGTGAGATTATACGCTTTAAAGAATATCTGGAAGAAAAATTTGGTGTGACAATTACAGAAGAAAAAATAGCAGAGGCTATTAAAGAAGAAAATGAAGTAAGAAAATCTTTGAAAAATTTATATGAAGTGATGAAACACGAGCCGGCACCAATCAAAGGACATGATTTGTTTAAGGTACTTTATGGAAGTGGATTTAAATTTGACAGAAAAGCAATTCCGGCGGAAGTAAATGCATTGGCAGAGAAAATAGAAAAAGAATATGCAGAAGGTAAAATGTTGGAAAGTCGTCCACGTATTCTTGTAACCGGATGTCCAATCGGCGGAGCAACAGAGAAGATTATTACAGCAATTGAGGAAAATGGCGGCGTGGTCGTAGCTTATGAAAACTGTTCCGGAGCAAAATCTATCGATAAACTGGTAGACGAGGAAAATCCAGATGTATATCAGGCACTGGCAGAAAGATATCTGGCAATCGGATGTTCAGTTATGACACCAAATCCAAATCGTCTTGAGCTGTTGGAGAGATTGATTGATGAATATCAGGTTGACGGAGTAGTGGAGATGACCTTACAGGCATGTCATACATATAATGTGGAGACACTGGCAATTCGTAAATTTGTCAATGAGAAGATGGGACTTCCGTATATCAATGTAGAGACAGATTATAGTCAGGCAGATGTGGGGCAGTTAAATACAAGAATTGCAGCATTTTTAGAGATGCTGTAGGATGTGGATGCAGAGTTTTGTTATTTAGTTCATTAAGTGGCAATACGTTCCTTACAAAAAATTGATATAAGAATTCTTGCTCAGATTCCATGAGCGGGTGACACATAAGAGCGTAAATTTTTGATAAAAGCAAATGAATTTGAACTCAAACTTGCTGCTACGCAGCTTCAAACATGTTCGTTCAAATTCATTAACACAAAAATTTACGCTCTAAGTGTCTCCAACGCTCACTCCATATTCGCTCGAATTTCTTATATCAATTTTTTTGTAAGTAATGTATTGGCTCAAGTTGTGAAGTAAATAGAACGCAAAGGGTATTTGGGGAAGGTATCCGTGCTAGGGAATTTTCGGGGATTGAAGATGCAAAATTTTGATGGAAAATATCCGCAAGGCATAGAAAGAGTAAGTTGAGTCCAGTTAATAAATGTCAATAGTTAAATGAGAAAAAATTTATTTTGTTTTCTGACTAAAAAAGGGCGGACTTTCCTCTTGGTGAAAATATCGTTTTTGAAAGATATTGATTCATTGGGTTCATAGTATTTTATGCAGCTATGTCGCATTTAGCAGCATTGTATTGTTTGATATGCTCCTGAGGAGCAATGATTTTGAATGGTTTGTTGTCTCTGAGTATTGCATACCTTATGTGAAACAGCTCCCATTGCTACGAGCTTTGATTTTGAGTCACATTTCTTGAGGTAGTACTCACGAAGAACTGGATTTTTAGCTTCTCCATTGTGGGAGATACTGATGCATTGTAAGGTTAACGTATGAATCATCACATGTCTAGCTATGGCAGAACCACGCTTAGACATTTGAACCTTGGTACCTTCAAATTTTCCGGATTGTTTTACTGCCGGATCAAGACCGAAATAAGCGAAAAGTTGTTTTGGTTTTGAAAATGCTGAAAAATCACCAATCTCACCCATGATGGATACAGTAGACAAGAAACCAGCACCTTTGAATGTTTCAATCAAATGAATCTGCTTGACAAAGTCGGCATCTTCATTAGCATCAACAAGCTCATGGAGTAATTCAAGAATGTTGTTGATTTCTTCATCATATTTACGTATAAAGCTGACATAAGACCAGAACAGTGGTGGATAGGCTCGGAAGATATTGGTTGATTTATAAACAGCAGCCAGATTTGGTTATTATGGGTATTAGGATACTGATACGATTTATCGCGAAGAGATTGCAAACACCGGTATGGATTGCAACAAAGGACGATATTTTGCTGGGCTTACTAATATGTGAAATGCTGGAGTCAATAGAGTTATTTTATGATTTGGATAATAAGATGCCGGGGACGATAAAGTTTGAATAAAAATATTATTCAGAGGTGCACTTTACTATCCTTGCAAGGGCAAAGTTGAGTAGTCTGAAAATTTCAGGAGTTGCTAATATGCTATAGAGGTGTAATCCCCCCTCTCTTTGAAAACAGTAGTGGTATAGGAGAGGGGGAACAATTGGGGTTTTATCTTTTTTGATTAAATTTATTTCAATTCAACAATTAGTTCTATTTCACATGCGATTCCGCCAGGAAGTGAATTCGTACCAATTGCAGAGCGTGCAGGACAACCCATTTCTTCGCCGAAAATGTCGATGAGTAAATTGGACGCTCCATTTACAACTAATGGCTGTTCTGTGAAACTGTCTGTGCTGTTCACAAAAGCAAGTAATTTTACAAAGCTTTTAATTTTATTTAAGTCTCCAATTTTAGCATGTAGATTTGCTAGTAAATTTAACATACAATTATATGCTGCTTTTTGCCCGTCTTCTATGGAAAGACTATCTCCGAGTTTTCCAATAATAGTATTTCCATTGCCTAAATCGGGGCCGCAACCTGAACAATATAAAAAGTTATCACCAAATTCCTTGACAGGAGTATACACGCCACCTTTTGGTGGTGGAGATGGTAATAAAATGCCTTTTGATTCTAAAACATGATAGATATTCATATATTTGCCTCCTTGATTTGATTAGTAAAGTAAGAATCTATTTCTTGCAGTAACTGGCCATTGTGCAACAATATGCTTATTATCTATAACAATTGCATGATTATACAATGCACTTGTAGGACATATATGGGTTGGTAAAAGAAACAATTCCTTACCAATTGGTGGGCGTTCTTTTTCATATCCTTTTTTCATACGAAAAGTCCAATGTTCTTCGCTTTGAAAACACTCTTCGTAATTATCCACGCCTAATAAAAAAGCTTTAGGACCAGGTGGATCAGAGGCAATTGACTTGTATCCGCAATCAATTGTGAATAAGGCGTCATTAGGATGGCTAACAACTCTTGTCAGAATAGCTGCTCCTGGGGAAAAAGGCAAATCGGGATATTTTTTCTGATATCCGTAATCATATATAAAAACAGTGCCAGGTGAAAAATAAGTAGTATAATGTACGTCATTTTTCCATTCATCAACAAGATAAGGAAAAGATGGTGATCCTCCGATAATTATATTGGCATAATTGGGATTTTTGATAATTATACAATCAAGTATTTTTTTTAGTTTTTTACTCATTTCATGTATTTTCTTTTTACGAATGATAGGATCTGAATCTGTTTGGTGTCCATCATAACAATGAAAACCAACAATAGAGATCCCTGGTATTTCTTTGCATTTTTCAATGAATTTTTCCAAATTTTCTAATGGCACTCCTGTTCTATTCATACCGAGATTTACGTCTATAAAAAGATCGGTATGAACAGGACAGTCTTTTTGTAAATTACTGAGCAAATAAATAGACTCTATATTGTCTCCGATGGCATAAAAATGTGTTTGTGGAAAAGCAATCCTTAAATTGAGAAAACGTTTTATATTAGGGCCAATGATAGGATAAGCAAGTAATACATCTGTAGCACCACAAGTGGCGGCGATTTCGGCTTCTGATATAGTAGCACATTTAAAGCGTGTAATACCATTACTTATAGAAAGCCTAATAACATTTGGCATTTTATGGCTTTTAATATGTGGCCATAATGAATTTTTACTTTTAGTAATTGAGATTGCTGTATCAATGTTTTGTTGTATTATATTGCGATAATATAATAAGGATGGTGAGGGAGTGTTTTTGATTTCTTCAAAGTTGTAAAAATTAAACATGTTCATTTAACTCCTTTGTGTATGTAAGTATGTAAATCAACAAAAAGTGTAAATATAATAAACAAATTGTTGATAGGTAAAGTATTACACTTTTGGTTGTAATAGTCAATATAATCTGTATATAATTTGTAAAATAGTCAAAATAAACAAATAAAATGCGAAAATATTGTATGAAATATGAAAAAAATAAAATAATAAATTAAAATATTGACTATTTGTTGAAAAGAAGATAGAATCATATTGAACAAATTGTTGAGATGGATGTGTTGTTTAACTACATGCAATTACTTTTGTACAAGGGTGGTGAAATTAATGAGTTATGTGAGTGATAATTTTAAAGTTCTGTGTGATATATGCGAATGTATTGCGAGACAGTTCGGTGAAGATTGTGAAGTTGTATTGCATGATCTTACAAAACCTTACGAGAATACAGTTGTGGCTATTTGGAATGGACATGTGACAGGAAGAAAGGTGGGTGATGGTGGAACAGATGCTGGGTTGGCAATTTTGAGAGGAACGGCTAACCCTAAAGATGAATATTGTTATATCAATACGGCGCCAAATGGTCATATATTAAAATCGACTAGTAAATATTTTGTTGATGAAAACGGAAAAGTTGTCGGAAGTTTGTGTATTAATTATGATATTACTAATTTAATGAAAGGACAAATTGCAATTGAAAAATTTACTTCTAAAAATGAATCGAGGGATGAAATTTTTACAGGAAATGTAGACGAAATTTTAGAAATTCTTATGGAAAAAGCAGTAGAAAGTACGGGTAAGACAATAGATGTTTTAGATAAGGAAGATAAAGTGGAAATTGTAAAATATTTGGATGAGAAAGGAGCGTTTTTAATAAAAAAATCGGCAGAGCGAGTTGCTGAATATTTAGATATATCCAGATTTACAGTTTATAATTATCTGAATGAAACTAAGGAGGAATAAAATGTCATATGTTCTTATTAAAAATGGATATATATATGATGGATTAGGAAATCCACCATTTGTAGGTTCGCTCCTTTTGGAAGATGAAAATATAAAAGAAATATTTATTGGCAAAGAAGTATATAAATTAAAAAATTTAGAAAATACATCAATAATTGACGCAGAAGGATACATAATAACTCCTGGTTTTATAGATATTCACAGACATTGTGATATTCAACCTTTTTATGGAACGGAATTTGGTACTACATTGCTTTCACAAGGGATTACAACAGTAGTAGCTGGTAATTGCGGGTTCTCAATGGTTCCTATACCATTAGATGAAGAGCTATCAAAGGAAATATATGATTTTTCTGAACCTGTTTTAGGAAAACCTTTTAGAGAAATAAAAACAATAAGTGACTATTTTAGTAAACTTGGAAATATAAATTTGCCGGTTAATTTTGCTACTATGATTGGTTGTGGCACGATAAAATCGTCAATTAAAGGATTTTCTAATACGCCGTTTAATTCTGAGGAAATCAAAAAAGCTGTTTCTTATATCGAACAAGCAGTTGAAATGGGAGTAGTTGGAGTATCAGCTGGAATAATGTATATACCAGAATGTTATAATTTTAAGGAAGACTATATTCGTATGTTGCAACCGTTAAAAAAACATAATATTCCTTGGTGTGTTCACATTCGTGGAGAAGGGAACTCGCTGGTAAGTAGTATTACAGAGGTGATTGATATTGCTGAAAAAGTTAGATGTCCTGTCGAAATAAGTCACTTTAAATCTTGTGGTAAAAACAATTGGAATCGAGAAATTTTTAAGGCAATAGATTGTATTGAATTAGCACGAAAAAATGGAATAGAAGTAGCATGTGATTTTTATCCCTATACGGGAGGATCCACATCTTTGGTTACGATGATTCCTCCACAATTGATAAAAGGTGATATTAAAAAAATATTAAACAGTTTTGAAACAGGAGAAGGAATACAGAATTTTAGGGATTCGCTGAAATATACTTATGCAGACTGGGATAATTATGCGCTATCGCTGGGATGGGATAGAATTCTAATTACAGGGGTAAATCATGAGAAAAATATTAAGTACATAGGAAAAACAGTTGCAGATTCAGTGATAAATTATAATTTTTCTGATGCTGCTGAATTTGTTGGATATCTGTTAAATGATGAAGAAGGAAAAGTGTCTATTGTAAATATGAGTATGTGCCAAGAGGATGTTGATGTTGTGGCAAAGTTACCGTATTCTTGTGTTATTTCAGATGCAATTTATGCAGAGACTAATATGCCGCATCCAAGAATGTATGGCGCTTTTCCTAAAATTATTCGCGAATATGTAAATGAAAGAAAAATTTACAGTTTGGAAACAGCAGTGAAAAAAATGACTTCAATGCCTGCGGAAAGAGTAGGAATAACAGGAAGGGGAGCTATTAAAGTAGGGTATTATGCAGATATAAACATTTTTAAACTTGATGAATTTAAAGATAATGCAACATATGAAAATCCCAAACAACTTGCTACAGGGTTGGATAAATGCTTTGTAAATGGGAAAATTGCATGGAGTAAAAATAAAGTTGTCAATGATTCATGTGGAAAAAAAATATGTAAAAATTAATATTTTATTAGTTATAAGTATAGAAAGGAAATATGATTATGAAGAAAAATAAGGTTATTAGTTGCATATTGTTTTTGGTACTTTGTATGACAATGTTATTTTCGGGATGTGGAACAAAAGAAGAGTCCAATGAGAAAAAAGAAAATTCAGAAACTAGAAGTTATGATGTTGAGAATATGAAATTTGATAATGTAAAAATTCATGTTATGACAAGAATTACAAATGAAGGATCACAAAAATATTTTGCAGATAAAATTGATGAGTTTAATAATCTTGATAATGGAATCACTGTAGAACTTGAAAATATTACCACGGAGGAAGATTATTTAAATAAATTAAGAACAGGATATTCAGGTGGAGATACACCTAATGTATTTACAGAATATGGTGGTGCACGTGTTAAGGATTATATTGCAGCAAACGGGGTTTTGGATTGGACACCATATTTGGAGGCAGACAAAGAATATTACGATAGTTTTTATGATTCTGTATTTGAAAGCGCACAATACGATGAATATGAGGGAATTTGGGGAATCCCTTATATGCAATATATTATTTGTTTATTCTATAATGAAGATATTTTTAATGCAAATAATATCGAACCTCCAAAAACGTGGGATGAATTGCAAGTTGTTTGTGAAAAATTAAAAGCTGCAGGCATTAAACCATTCCAGGTAGGAGAAAAATCCAATTTTAGATTTGGACATTTATCAAATTGTATTCTTTACAACACTTATGGAGTTGATGCAGCAGACAAATTAGCGGATGGTTCTATGAAATATGATGGAAAAGAAATGATGGACGTCTATACTAAAATTTCTGATATGAACGAAAAAGGATATTTTGGTGATGATATTTTATCTACAGATTATGCATTGGAAAAATCTACTTTTACATCAGGTGGTAGTGCAATGATTTGGGGACTTAACTCAGATGTAATGGGAACTTTAGCTGCTTCTGATGTTGGATTTAAAGTTGGTGTAACTGCAATGCCTTATGGAAATGAATCTTTTAAATCAGAGACACAAGGCGGGGTTAATAATGTTTGGCATGTTTCTACTATGAATAAGAGTCAGGAAGAGATTGATGCATCGGTATATTGGGTTAAATGGATGACATCTGATCAAAGTTTATCAGATTATACAAAAGTAATTCCAAACATTTTTGGACGAGAGTTTGACTTAGATACAGACGATCCGCTTATGGAGGAAGTATTAGATATTTATGGAACAATGACAAAAATGAAATCCGATGTACAATCATATGATGATAGAACATATTTATTGGATACGGTCAGAAATGCTCTCCAGGGAATTGCTCTTGGTAATTCACCAGAACAATGTGCAGATGAAATTATAACTCAGATTAAATCAAATGAGTAATTTACAATAAAAACAAGGGTGGCCATTAGACTGCCCTTGTTTTATAAAAAAGGATGTGAATTTATGAAAAAGAAAAAGAGGGATATAATTGTTTCAATAATGTTTTTGACTCCTGCTTTAATCTTGCTGTTTTGCTTAATCATTTATCCGGTCATTAATACGGTGAATTTATCATTTAGAAGTTGGAATGGTGTTTATGGAATGCCAAAAGTTTTTGTTGGGTTAAAAAACTTCCGAGATGTAGTGACAAATGCGAACTTTTGGAAATCTCTCTTACACAGTATGTATTTTTTGATAGGGGCTTTTTCATTTTAATGCCATTATCTTTTGTCTTAGCCTTAATAGTTACCTCTAAATTGAAGTGGAAAAAACTCTTCAAAACAGCTTATTTTATGCCTATTATGCTTTCCTCGACAGCTGTTGCATTGATATGGGTTTATATGCTTAATCCACAATATGGTGCAATTAACAAAATTTTAGAGATAATCGGATGTGGAAGTTTAGCAAAGGATTGGTTGGCAACTCCAAATGTAAATGTATGGAGCGCTGTTTTAGTAAATGAATGGATGTATGCAGGGTACAATATGCTTATCTTTGCGGCGGGGCTGGTTTCTATTCCATCAGATCTGTATGAAGCGGCAGTGATTGATGGGTGTACAAGCTGGAAAAAATTAAGATACGTTACACTGCCACTTATGAAAAATTCATTTAAAATCTTTTCTATATTGTGTGTTACCGGTTGCTTAAAAACCTTTGATTTGATATGGGCAATGACAAAAGGCGGACCAAATAGATCTTCAGAAATGCCAGCAACCTTAATATATAATGAAGCTTTTTCTTTTAGACAATTTGGTCGAAGTAGCGCGATTGGAGTAGTCCTTTTAATTATAGGACTGCTATTAAGTGTATTAATGAATTATATTTTTAGAGATAAAGATAAGGTGGTGAAACAATGAAGAAAAAAATAGGAAAATTCCTTTCTTATATTTTTGCGTTTAGTGCATTAATTATCACTATTTTCCCGTTAATAATAACGATATTTTGTTCATTTAAGGATAATGAAGGAATTACATTAAGTATGTTTTCATTTCCAAAAGTATTCCACTTTGAAAATTACGTTGCAGCAATTGAAAGAGCAGGTATTTTAAGAGCAGTTTTTAATTCTATATTATTAGCTGTTTCAACAACCATTGTTGTGGAAGTTGTTGGTATGATGGCAGCATACATTCTGTCTAGAAAAAACTTTAAGATTCTTTCTGTCATTAAAGTATTGTTTTTATTTGGTGTAATGGTTCCTATTCATTGCACAATCATTCCTATTAATAATTTAGCTACTGCCTTAAATGCAAAAAATCAATATTACTTTTTATTGTTTGTATATTCAGCGTTTCAATTAGCACAAGCCGTTTTTTTGTTTACGGGATATTTACAAGGGGTAAGTAGAGATTTGGACGAAGCTGCTATTATAGATGGGGCAAATGATTGGATTTTACTTTTTAAAATATTAATTCCGATTTCAAAACCAATAATGTCAACAGTAGCTGTTTTGAGTTTTGTTTATTGTTATGGAGAGTTAATGTTTTCAATGACATTATTGACAGATGTGAAGAAATTTACAGTTTCAAGATCAATGTTAACATTTTCAGGAGAAGAGTTACAATTGGGACCTATTTTTGCGTGTATCGTTATAGCAGTGATTCCGATTATTACTTTCTATCTGATATTTCATGAGAAGGTTCAAGATGGTATGATGCAAGGTGCATTAAAAGGTTAAGAAAATAAGGGGGTTTAAAATGGAAGAATTACGATTTAGACAAATTCATATGGATTTTCATACAAGTGAAAAAATTAATACTATATGTTCGGAGTTTGATGCAGATGATTTTGCAAGTACATTAGAAAGCGCACATGTTAATTCCGTTACCTGTTTTTCTAGGTGCCACCATGGTATGCTTTATTATAACTCAAAAAAATTCCCACAGTTAATTCATCCAGGACTCAAAAATAATAAAAATCTATTGGAAAGTCAAATAGACGCTTGTCATAAAAGAGGGATTAAGGTGCCAATATATACAACGGTACAATGGGATTATTACATGAGCATGAACCATCCTGAGTGGAATTGTATTAGTTCAGACGGTGCTTTTATATATCGATGCTTTGATGGGAAAACTCCGAAAGTATATTCACCGGGGTTTTATAGGACTTTATGCGTTAATACACCTTATAGACAATTTTTAAAAGATCAAATTGAAGACGTTATTAACGTTGTTGGAAAAAATAATGTAGATGGAATTTTTCTAGATATTGTTAAAGTGGTGGATTGTTCATGTGAATATTGTAAAAAAGGAATGTTAGAAAAAGGATATAATCCTGAATTGTATGAAGAAAGAATTAAATATGCTCAAGAGATGATTCATGATTTTAAAAAAGAAATGACGAAGTTTATTCATAACATAAAGCCTAACATTTCTGTATTTTACAATGGAAGTCATATAGGACCAAGAACAATGAAAGATAAAGAGTTTTATACACATTGGGAACTGGAATCATTGCCTAGTGGAAAATGGGGATATGCACATTTTGGAAATACTGTTCGATATGCAAGAACCAGTGGGATGGATTATTTGTCGCATACGGGAAAATTTCATACTTCATGGGGAGATTTCCACTCTATGAAAAACAAAGAAGCTCTAGAATATGAGTGTTTTCGTATGTTAGCTTATAATTCAAAATGTCTAATAGGTGATCAGCTGCATCCGGATGGACGTATTTCTCCAGAGGTTTATGACTTAATTGGGGACGTATATGCTCAGGTAGAAAAGAAGGAACCTTGGTGTACAAAGGCAACAGAAGTTGTTGAACTTGGAGTTTTAACCAGCGAATACTATAAGACAGATTCTGATTCATCTTTGAAAAAAATCCCTGATGAAATAACTGGAATCTGCGCGTTATTAGATGAGTTAGGGTATCAATTTAACATTATCGATGAAGATGAAGATTTTAGAAAATATAAAATTGTAATTCTACCAGATAATATTTTATGTAGTGATTTTCTGGCTGACAAAATTGATAATTATATTGCTGATGGGGGAAGGATTATTGCATCTTATCGCTCGGGACTAAATTATTCAGAAACAGAATTTGCTATAAAAAGGTTGGGGATTAGTCTTGTTGGAGATGCACCTTATAGTCCGGATTTTTTGGTTCCAACTTCTGAGTATGGAAAGAGATTATTTAAAACAGAATATGTGATGTATAACCAAGGAAAAGAGATTAAAATAAATGACGCCAAAGAAGTGGTGAAGACATATATCCCGTATTTTAATAGAACATGGGAACATTTTTGTTCTCATTTACACACTCCTTCGTCTCATAAATATGGATATCCAGGAATTACAGAATGTAAGGGAAACTATTATTTTATGCATCCAATATTTTCTATATATCAAGAAAAACACCCAAAATGGTGCAAAGAATTTTTGCGAGATGTCTTAGAGACGTTAATTCCTCAACCATTAATAAAACACGATGGTCCTAGCACCATGACTGTAACAGTTAATGAACAAAAAGAAAAGGGTCGTTATATAATACACATATTGCATTATATACCTAATAAAATTGCAGATGAAATATTAACTATCGAAGATGTCATTCCTTTATATAATATAAAATTAAGCGTTTGTTTACCACATGCTGTTAATGGTGTAACATTAGTTCCTGATAAAGAACAATTAGATTATGAAATATTTCAAAATAATGAAATATCTTTTACTGTACCTAAAATTTCTGGCCATTGTATGATAGAATTATCATACAAATAATAGTCTAAATAAAAGATTCTAGCGTACATAAATCAAATTCAAAAAGTAATGGAAACTATTTTGTTGGCGCATATATACTTATATTATTTATGACTTATAACAGAAATGGAATGACAGTAGTTATCGAATCTTACTTGTTGATTTCTTTGGAAAATGCTTTTGTGTCATTCTCCGAAGAATGTGGAAATATATCCAATTGTCAATTACTATACAATATAACTAAAAATGGAATCTTAAATTTAAGCAAAAAGGCAAAAAACTTGTACTTTTTATTAATATCTAGTAAAAATAGACAAAAAATTGTTATGATATAGAAAGGTGTGTGGAAAGTTTTGAAAAAGGAGTAAAAAGTATGAAAAAAAGTGATCAGCGCGCTTTTGGCTGCCGTTCTGCTTTCCAATTCCGGCTTAGTGGGAATTGGACCTGTAACTGCGGCGGGGCCGGAAAATATTGCACGTGGGAAAGCGGTAACAGTAAGTAGTGAGGAACGAGAGAATCCAAAAGCCAATGCGGTGGACGGAAATCATAGCACGCGTTGGGCAACTCCTCAAAATAAAGCTGTTGATGAGTTTATTGAAATAAACTTGGATGGAGCAAAACCGGTACAGCAGATTCAGGTTTATTTTGAAAAGTCAGATGCCGAGCAGAATATTCTGGGATATCAAGTGGAACTGGAAGAGAATGGCTCATATCAAGTGGTTCATACAAAGAATGAAAAGGCAAAACAGGAAGAAATTATTCAGTTAGATTCTGTACATACAGCGACAAAGGTCAAAGTAAAGATTTTGAATGTGTGATGTTAGAATATAAATAGTACAAAATAAACATGACCATTTTCAATAAATAGTATATGATAGTCATACAGCAAGGAGGAGAATGGTTATGACAAAAGGTACAAAATATTCCCAACAATTTAAAGAGGATGCGGTGCAGTATCGCTTGGATCATCCAGAGCTGCCACTTCGCAAGGCTGCGGAGAATCTTGGAATCAGCGAATCCGCACTAAAAAATTGATGAAAGCAGCAAAAGAACATGAAGGTTCTGTTCCTACCCGTGGTTCTGGTAACTACGCTAGTGATGAAGCAAAAGAGATTGCTAGATTGCAGCGTGAATTGCGAGATACAAAGGATGCTCTTGAAGTATTAAAAAAAGCAATTGGTATTCTGGGAAAATGACAGAAACTCTTTACACGGCTACTTCTGAGTACGTGGAGGAAATAAAAGCCCTGCCTGTGAAACGTCAAGTTTCTGTCAGCGGAATACTGAAAAAATTGGACGTTTCACGTTCGGGTTATCATGCATGGAAAAACGGGTTCCTTCGGACACGTCTGTTCGTCGTGCTGTTTTAAAAGAAAAAATCCAAAAGATTTATGAGGACTCTCATCAAAACTACGGTGCTCCTAAAATTACTGCGGAATTGCGGAAATTCGGGGAGCGCGTTTCTGAAAAAACTGTGGGAAATTATATGCGTCAAATGGGAATCAAAGTCCAGTGGGTAAAGCCCTACATCCAAACAACCATAGATTCTGATTTTAGTCAGGAATTAAAAAATATCTTAAATGAGGAATTCAATCCTACTCAGCCTGATGCTGTTTGGTGTTCTGACATCACGTATATTTGGACGTTTGAAGGATTTGTATATCTTACCAGCGTTATGGATCTGTATTCGAGGAAAATCATTTCGTGGGTGTTGAGTGAGGCGCTGGAGGCTTCCTACGTGGTGGAATGTATTGAAAAAGCAAAACAAGTCAGAAATGTTAAGGAGCCGTTGATTTTCCATTGTGACAGAGGATGCCAGTATGTATCAGAAGCATTTCGGCAATCAACAAAGGATATGATTCACAGTTATTCAAAGAAAGCATATCCATGGGATAATGCCTGTATAGAATCCTTTCATGCGCTCTTGAAGCGGGAATGGATTAATCGGTTTAAAATCTTTAATTATACACATGCATATAAGTTGATTTTTGAATACATAGAAACATTTTACAATACAGTACGTATTCACAGCCATTGCGGGTATTTATCCCAAACCCAATATGAGGAAGAATATCTGAAAAATCTAGAAGCTAATGCGATAGAAAGAGCGAGTTAAGCTTTGCTAGGCATAGAGAAAATTGGTTACATTTAATTTGTACTTTTTCTTGACATAAGACCACCCTCATGTTATCGAAAATGTGAGATGTAGATGTAAAATCTGTGAAGGAAGTATCCTCAAATCCCAGAAAAGGCAAGACGTAGATGCAATTTACATGATAGGCGAGCTTAAAAGTATCTGCAAGCTCAAAGAAAAGCAGGTTGCAGATACATTGGTCAAGAAAAGAGCATCTGTAACAGCGAATATCAAGCCTTGCAGATACAACGATTACCACAAAGATATCTACAACATTGAATAAGCGAGATGTGTAGATACATGAGGTGCCAGCGCCTGTTCAGTAAAGCTCTGCTTTTTAATTCATTAGATTTGCGATAACGTACTGAGAAAAAATATTGGATATGAATTTCTGCGAATACAAAGGAAGCGATTAGAAATAGTAAAAGGCCAGAATTTTACGTTAAAGCTTAGAAACTTGCTGTTTGAGGGCACAGCCCGAGTTGCTGGTTTCTAAGCTCTGTTTTTAGTAATAATTCTGACCTTTATGTATTTCCCGCTGACGGAGTCTGAACAGAAATTCATATCCAATATTTTTCTCAGGGACGCTTATCCAACTTAATGAAGTAAATAGCAACTTAACCAAGAATTTCCTCGGCCAGTTTCTCAATAGCTTCAACATCAGCATCTTTCATAGTAGATTTAATTGTAACAGTCTGCTCGCAGATAGCTACATTTTTAAATGTCTCAACAATACCTTTCATTGTTTTGGCAGCAGATGGTGCCCAAGAACCATTCTCAATGATTCCGACCTTACGGTTCTGATATGTTTTGTGTGACAGGCGATTTAAGAAGTCTTCCATAGGAGGGAAAACACCTGCATCATAAGATGAAGCAGCAAGAATCAGCTTGTCATAACGGAATGCATCTTCAATTGCTTCAGCCATATCATCTCTTGTTAAATCAGTAAAAGCAACTTTTTTAGCACCTTTTGCTTTTAAAATCTCAACCATCTTTTCAGCAGCTTTCTTTGTATTGCCATGGATAGAAGCACATGCTACAAGCACTCCGTCATCTTCAGCTTTGTAACTGCTCCATGTATTATATTTATCCAGATAGTAACCGAGATCTTCTTTAAGAATTGGTCCATGCAATGGACAGATTGTCTCGATATCAAGTGTTGCAGCTTTTTTAAGTAAAGTCTGAACAGGTGCTCCGTATTTTCCAACGATATTAAAGTAATATCTTCTTGCCTCACATGTCCAGTCTTCATCAGCTGAAAGAGCACCAAATTTACCAAATGCATCAGCAGAGAAGAGAACTTTCTCAGTAGCTTCATATCCTACCATAACTTCAGGCCAGTGAACCATTGGTGCCATAAAGAACTGTAATTTGTGAGCACCTAGTTCTAATGTCTCACCTTCTTTTACAACAACACAGCGATTGTCCAGCTCTGCAATGTCAAAGAACTGAGGAAGCATAGCTTTAGCTTTGGCACTGAGAACCAGTTTAGTTGCTGGATATTTTTCGGCAAACAACTGGATATTAGAAGAGTGGTCAGGCTCCAGATGAGAAACTACAAGATAATCAGGTGTGCGTCCAGCAAGCTCTCTATCGAGATTTTCAAACCATTCTGTTGTTTTTCTTGCATCGACAGTATCCATAACTGCAATTTTATCATCAAGGATGATATAAGAATTATAAGAAACGCCATTTGGGATGATGTACTGACTTTCAAATAAGTCAAGAGTTGTATCATCTACTCCGATATATTTAATAGAATCTGAAATTGTAACATTACTCATGATTGATTTCCTCCTAAAATGAATTCTTAAATACTACATCAGTATAACATATTAGGTAGCAAGGGTAAACCATAAGTAAGAATTGTAAGAATGAGAGTCTAGCTTCATATGCAGATTCGAAAAATCAAGTCGTTCACGATTGAAAATGACCTGAAAATATGATAAAATCGAAGAGAATTTTATCTTAGTCGAGAAGACTCCCACCTTTTAAAGTGGCGAGTAATAGTAAATTTGTCTCAGTGGGAGTCCAATCTCCGACTGAGATAAACGCTCCGCGAGGATGCGTAGTGATTCTGATAGAAATAAAAAATATAATAACGTATGTATAAAACGAGGAGGAAAATAAAAATGGAAGCATATAAGAGCGAATTTATTAATTTTATGGTAGAAAGTGATGTATTAAAATTTGGCGATTTCACATTAAAAAGCGGAAGAAAATCACCATTTTTCATGAATGCGGGAGCATATGTGACAGGTTCACAGTTAAAGAGACTTGGAGAGTATTATGCAAAAGCAATCCATGACAAATATGGAGATGATTTTGACGTATTATTCGGACCAGCTTATAAAGGAATTCCGCTTGGAGTAGTAACAGCAATTGCTTACAGTGAATTATACGGAAAAGAAGTTCGTTATTGTTCTGACCGTAAAGAGGAAAAGGATCACGGTGCAGATAAGGGAAGCTTTCTGGGAAGCAAGCTAAAAGACGGAGACCGTGTCATTATGATCGAAGATGTTACAACATCAGGTAAGTCTATGGAAGAGACTGTACCAAAGGTAAAAGGTGCAGCTGATGTTACAATCGTTGGACTGATCGTGTCTTTGAACCGTATGGAAGTTGGAAAAGGTGGAGAAAAATGTGCGTTAGATGAAATTAAAGACTTATACGGATTTGAGACAGCAGCAATTGTAGATATGGCTGAAGTTGTCGAGTGCTTATACAATCAAGAAGTAAACGGAAGAGTTGTGATTGATGATACAATAAAAGCAGCGATTGACGCATATTATGAACAATATGGTGTAAAATAATCAATGTTTTGTTGATATATTTCTGATATTCAAGGATATATGTGGATAACTTTTTTGGAGGATTTCATGGAAAGAATATATAAGACTATGACAACAACAGGAGCAGGAAGTGTTGCTCTTGGTATTGTTGTATTGGTAACAGGGATTGCAACAGGAGTTGTGGCAATCGTGAATGGAGCAAGATTGCTCAAAGATAGAAAACGAATTATATTCTAAGTAAGATTTTATATGGGTGAGTGGAGAGAAGCGGATTGTATAATCCGCTTTTTTCCGAAAAATAATAAAGTAAGGGTGCAGTATTTTGAAAAAAAGAAAGGCAACAAGAATCCGTGCTTTAGGAAAAGTTTTATTTATATTGTATGTTTTATTTCTGATATATTTTTTGCTTTTCTCAGATTGGTATGGAAGGACTGGTATCGCAGAGGAATACCAGTATAATTTTCAATTATTTAAAGAGATAAAACGATTTTGGGAGTATCGAAAGGAATTAGGATTTTTTGCAGTATTTACTAATTTATGTGGAAATGTGTTGATATTTGTTCCATATGGTTTTTTTATTGCAGTGGCAAGCAGATTTCGAGGCTTTTTTAAGACAGTTTGTTCAGGATGTCTGCTGAGTCTGGGCGTGGAAGTATTCCAGCTTTTTACAAAAGTCGGTAGCTTCGATGTGGATGATCTGTTTTTGAATACTGTAGGATGTGCGGTGGGATATATTTTGTTTGTGATATGTAATGGAATTAGGAGAAAGCACGATGGGCAGTAATAAAAAACAACAAAAGCGCAAGATGGAAAAAGAATTGAAGAATTATGGAAAATATGGACAAATGCAGATTAAACATTCTCATATGGGAATTTGGTCCTGTGCATATGCACTGGGGGCGGTAATTGTAATTTTCATAGCAATTCTGCTTGCTTATTTAAAGCATGGTGAGTCAGCAGGCTATGTAGGAGGAATAGGGATTCTGGCAGTTGGATTATCTATTTTTGGAATACAGGCAGGTTCGAAAGGTCTTAAGGAAAGAGAACGTAAGTACATTACTTGCAGAGTTGGAATTGCATGTAATATTTTAATATTAATTTTTTTAATTGTGATATTTGTAGGAGGAATACGATAGATGGCAGAGATGATGTGGCAGACAGAAAGAAATGAGATGTGTGCAGAACGCCATGAACTTTCTGTAGAACGTTTAAATCAGATAATGATAGAAGAAGGCATTACCAAGCCATATGTGGCATATTTTCAGGAGATGGCAGCATTTCTTTTAGAATTAGAAGCAGTGAGGATAAAGATTGCGGATGGTTCATGGGATAATCTGGAATTGCAGGAGATGAAGGAATTGAATACACTTTTGTATTCGGACGTATTGCCTGTAAAATATGAGAAAAGTTATGCAAATCCGGCCTTTGCAGTACAGGAGTTAGGAGAGACATTCGGACAGTTGCTTAGTATGTTATATGCAGAGCTTAGAAGTGGAATTGCATATACATTTGAAAACAGAAAAGATTATCTTACAATACTGAACGAACTTCTGATAGAAGTATATACTTGCTTTGAAGAGGAAGTGCCGGAGTTTAAAACAGTAAAAGAAATAATATACTGGTATGCAAGTGATTATTGTGATGTATTTCTTGCTGACCGTATTGAGGAACAGCTTATTCCGGAACTTTCTATTGCAACAGAATGGATTATGGAAGCAGACCTTGATGACGAGAGATATCTCTATCGTTTTGGAGAATATATTACGGAAAATGAGATTGGGACAGCAAGACACTTGGCGACTCTTTCAGATGAAGTTCTTCAAAAGATGGCAGATGTTTACACAGAAGGATATCGCATCGGTTTTATAAATACTGGAAAAGATTTATCTAAGAAGGCAGTGGTAGATCTTCGCTATTGTCTTGGTTTTGAACGTGTAGTTAAAATTGCAATAGAGAATTTTAGAAAAATGGGATTAGAGCCGGCAATATATCGTGCAGCTTCTAGTGTTATCACGAGAAAAGAGCAATTTAAGATTGGATACTATGGTGCAATTGCAAACCCACAGTATGATTATGACCATCGTTCAGATCAGGCTTTGTTTATGGATAAGCGTTATGTTGAAAGAAAACTTGATATATTGAAAAACACTTATGAGAAAAATAAGGAACAGGCAGCTTTGATGGGCGGTCCGGCTGTGATGGAGATATTTGGAGAAAAACCATTTTCACCGGATAGTAAACAGGAAAACCTGACATATGATGAGGTACAAAGAGAGCTTACTTTATTATATACAAGTAAGTCGGGACAGTTGACAAATCAGTATATTAAGGGCGAAGAAAGAAGCTTTACAATTGTTGCATATCCAATTCCGGAGATTGGAGAACAGTACAAGGAAATTTTTGATGAAGTGATCAAGATCAATACATTGGATGCAAACTTATACGAGAAAGTACAGCAGACAATGATCGATGCACTGGATCAGGGAGAAGCTGTGCGTATTCTTGGAAAAGGTGAGAACAAGACAGACCTGACAGTACAATTGTACAAATTAAACGATCCTGAGAAAGAAACTATTTTTGAAAATTGTGTTGCAGATGTCAACATTCCGGTAGGAGAAGTGTTTACTTCGCCGGTTTTGGAAGGAACAAACGGAACTTTGCATGTAAGCAAAGTATTTTTAGAAGGACTTCAGTACTGTAATCTAGAGATACAGTTTAAAGATGGAATGATTGAATCTTATACCTGCAGTAATTTTGAAGACGAAGAAGAGAATAAAAAATATATTTACGATAATATTTTACACAATCATCCAACACTGCCAATCGGTGAATTTGCAATCGGGACGAATACGACAGCGTATGTAGCCGGTAAAAAATATAACATTGAGGACAAGATGCCAATTTTGATTGCAGAGAAAACAGGACCTCATTTCGCAGTGGGAGATACCTGCTATAGTTGGAGTGAAGATATTAAAGTATATAATCCAAATGGAAAAGAAATTGTTGCAAGAGACAATTCCGTATCCATATTAAGAAAGGAAGATATAGAGAAAGCATATTATCAATGTCATACAGATATAACCATACCTTATGAAGAGTTAGAAGAAATTAGTGTATTAACAAAAGATGGGAAAAATATTATACTATTGAAGGACGGAAGGTTTGTATTACCGGGAACGGAAGTGCTTAATAAACCTTTGGACGAGTATAACGGACAATAAAAACAAGTGAAGTTGTCCAAGGAAACCAAAAAATTGTACAAAATGGATACAATACTTTAAATAAGGAAGGTGGATGTAACATGCCAAAAGTAGGAATCGTAATGGGTAGTGACTCGGATCTTAAAGTGATGAGCAAAGCTGCAAAAACATTAGAGAAATTTGGAATTGATTATGAGATGACGATCATCTCTGCACACAGAGAGCCAGATGTATTTTTCGAGTGGGCAAAAGGCGCAGAAGACAGGGGCGTGAAAGTAATCATTGCAGGAGCAGGCATGGCAGCACATCTACCAGGAATGTGCGCAGCATTATTCCCGATGCCGGTTGTCGGAGTACCTCTCTCAGGCAGCAAGCTTGACGGAATGGATGCTGTGTTTTCTATTATGCAGATGCCACCGGGAGTACCGGTTGCGACGGTTGCAATTGATGGTGGAATGAATGCTGCGATCATGGCAGCAAAGATTCTGGCGGTTTCAGATGCAAAATTACTTGAAAAATTAAAAGCATATACAGTAGAGATGAAAGAAGCAGTACAGGCAAAAGCAGCAAGACTGGATGAAGTTGGATACGAAGCATATTAAAAAGGAGAATGGTTATGGATTATAAGAAGGCAGGCGTAGATATCGAAGCAGGTTATAAATCAGTAGAGTTGATGAAAGAGCATGTAAAGAGAACAATGAGAGAAGAGGTTCTCGGTGGACTCGGCGGTTTTTCAGGAGCATTTTCATTGAAAAAGATTAAAGAAATGGAAGATCCTGTTTTATTGTCAGGAACTGACGGATGTGGAACAAAAGTAAAACTTGCCATGATCATGGATAAGCATGATACAATCGGAATTGATGCAGTTGCTATGTGTGTCAATGATATTGCGTGTGCAGGAGGAGAACCATTATTCTTCCTGGATTACATTGCATGTGGAAAAAACTATCCGGAAAAGATTGCAGCAATCGTAAGCGGTGTTGCAGAAGGATGTGTACAGTCAGATGCAGCATTGATCGGAGGAGAGACAGCGGAACACCCAGGACTTATGCCGGAAGATGAGTATGATCTTGCAGGATTTTCTGTAGGTGTCTGCGACCGTAAGGATATGATTACAGGAGAAAATCTGAAAGACGGAGATGTCCTGATCGGTATGGCTTCATCTGGTGTACATAGCAATGGATTTTCACTTGTTCGTAAAGTATTTGATATGACAAAAGAATCACTTGATACATATTATGATGAGCTTGGAAAAACTCTTGGCGAGGCACTTCTTGCTCCAACAAGAATTTATGTACAGGCATTAAAGAGCATTAAAAAAGCAGGTGTAACAGTAAAAGCATGCAGCCACATCACAGGAGGCGGTTTCTATGAAAACATTCCTCGTATGCTGATCGATGGAGTTCATGCAGTAGTTGAGAAAAATAGTTATCCAGTACCTCCAATCTTTGGCTTGATGGCAAAAGAGGGAGAAATTGACGAGCAGATGATGTATAACACATTTAATATGGGACTTGGTATGATCGTAGCTGTAGATCCGGCTGATGTTGATAAGACAATGGAAGCAATCAAAGCAGCAGGAGATCAGCCATATGTAGTTGGCCATATTGAAGCAGGCGAAAAAGGAGTAACATTATGCTAAGAGTATTAGTATGTGTTTCCGGTGGCGGCACAAATCTGCAGGCAATTATAGATGGAGTGGAAGCAGGAACAATTACAAATACAGAAATTGTAGGCGTGATCAGCAATAATAAAAATGCATTTGCACTTGAACGTGCTAAAAAGCATGGAATTTCGGCAGAATGTATTTCGCCGAAAGATTATGAAAGCAGAGATATATTTAATAAACAATTTTTGGAGCGTGTAAATGCATATAAACCGGATTTGATCGTGCTTGCAGGTTTTCTTGTGGTAATCCCACCAGAGATGATCGCAGAATACCGCAATCGTATGATCAATATTCACCCATCTTTGATCCCGGCATTTTGCGGAACAGGATATTATGGATTGAAAGTACATGAGGCTGCATTGAAACGAGGAGTGAAGGTGGTTGGTGCGACAGTTCATTTTGTAGATGAGGGAACAGATACAGGTCCGATTATTTTACAAAAAGCGGTAGAAGTGCAAAACGGCGATACTCCGGAGATATTGCAGAAGCGTGTGATGGAACAGGCGGAATGGAAGATTATGCCAGAGGCAATTGACCTTATTGCAAATGGAAAAGTCACAGTAGAAGATGGAAGAACTGTGATTTGTGATTAGGAGGAAACAATGAAAGTATTAATAGTAGGAAGCGGCGGAAGAGAACATGCAATTGCTATGAGCGCTGCAAAGAGCTCAAAAGTAGATAAAATGTATTGTGCACCGGGAAATGCAGGTATTGCAGAATATGCAGAGTGCGTTGCAATCGGTGCGATGGAATTTGATAAATTAGTTGCATTTGCAAAAGAAAAAGAAATCGATCTGGTAATCGTCGGAATGGATGATCCATTGGTTGGAGGTCTTGTAGACGAGTTAGAAGCAGCTGGAATTCGTACATTCGGACCTCGTAAGAATGCAGCAATTTTGGAAGGTTCAAAAGCATTTTCAAAAGATCTTATGAAGAAATATGATATCCCTACAGCAGGATATGAAAATTTTACAGATCCAGAAGCTGCAATTGCTTATCTGGAAACAGCAAAATTTCCAATCGTATTGAAAGCAGATGGGCTTGCACTTGGTAAAGGTGTTTTGATCTGTCAGAATCTTGAAGAGGCAAAAGAAGGCGTGAAGACCATTATGCTGGACAAAAAATTTGGTACAGCGGGAAATGAGATGGTTATCGAGGAATTTATGACAGGTCGTGAAGTATCTGTACTTTCATTTGTCGATGGTAAAACAATTAAGACAATGACTTCAGCACAGGATCACAAACGTGCCGGAGACGGAGATACAGGATTAAATACAGGCGGAATGGGAACATTCTCGCCAAGTCCGTTCTATACAAAAGAGGTAGAAGAATTCTGTAATAAATATATTTACCAGAAGACAGTAGATGCGATGGCGGCAGAAGGAAGAGAATTTAAAGGAATTATTTTCTTTGGATTGATGCTGACAGAGGATGGTCCAAAGGTGCTGGAATACAATGCACGTTTTGGAGACCCGGAAGCACAGGTTGTACTGCCAAGAATGAAAAATGATTTGATTGAAGTGGCAGAAGCTTGTATTGATGGAACTTTAGATCAGGTAGATCTAAAGTTTGAAGATAATGCTGCTGTCTGTGTAGTGCTTGCATCAGAAGGCTATCCTGTTTCATATGAAAAAGGATTCCCAATCAGTGGTCTGGATGAATTCAACAAACATGAAGGATACTATTGCTTCCATGCCGGAACAAAATTTGATGGGGATCATATTGTCACAAATGGAGGACGTGTCCTTGGTGTGACAGCAAAAGGAAAAGATCTCAAAGAGGCAAGAGCAAATGCTTATGCTGCAACAGAATGGGTGCAGTTTAAGAATAAGTATATGCGGCATGATATTGGAAAGGCAATTGATGAGGCGTGATTGCTGTTTAGTTCACTGGGTGGCAATACGTTCCTTACAAAAAATTGATATAAAAATTCTTGCTCAGATTCCATGAGCGGGAGACACATAAGAGCGTAAATTTTTGCTAAAAGCAAATGAATTTGAACTCAAACTTGCTGCTACGCAGCTTTAAACATGTTCGTTCAAATTCATTAATGCAAAAATTTACGCTCTAAGTGTCTCCAACGCTCACTCCATATTCGCTCGAATTTTTATATCAATTTTTTTGTAAGTAATGTATTGGCTCAAGTTGTGAAGTAAATAGCAACAAAGGATATGGGGAAAGATATCTGCGATAGTGGATTTTAGGGGAATTGAAGATGCAGAATTTTGATGGGGAGCATCCGCAAAGCATTAAAAGAGCAAGTTGAAGATGCGTAATTTTACTGGGGAGCATCTTCACGTTATCGAAAATGCGGGATGTAGATGCAAAATTTGCAAGGGGAGTATCTTTAAATCCCAGAAAAGGCAAGATGCAGATGTAATTGTACATGACAGGCAGGCTTAAAAGTATCTGCAAGTTCGAAGAAAAGCAAGTTGCAGATACATTGGTCAAGAAAAGAGCATCTGTAACAGAAAATATTAAGGTCTTGCAGATACAACGGTTGCTACAAAGATATCTACAACACTGAATAAGCGAGATGTGTAGATACATGAGGTGCCAGCGCCTGTTCAGTAAAGCTCTGCTTTTTAATTCATCAGATTTGCGATAACGTACTGAGAAAAAATATTGGATATGAATTTCTGCGAATACAAAGGAAGCGATTGGAAATAGTAAAAGGCCAGAATTTTACGTTAGAGCTTAGAAACTTGCTGTTTGAGGGCACAGCCCGAGTTGCTGGTTTCTAAGCTCTGTTTTTAGTAATAATTCTGGTCTTCTTCTAGTATTTCCCGCTGACGGAGTCTGAACAGAGATTCATATCCAATATTTTTCTCATGGACGCTTATCCAACTTAATGAACTAAATAGCAACTTTCCTCTTCTCCAGCCAGCTCATCAATTCATTAGTTGAATAATTCAACACCAACTCTTTCGGAAATTCCGCCTGTTCCGCCAATTCTAATGCATATCGAAAATCTCCCACATGTTCCGGACCGTGGCTATCACTCGACAACAACACCGGGTAATGAAAATGTTTGCACAAATTTAAAATCATTAAATCGTTAAATTTTGTATCTCCGCGATATCCATCCGGGCTAAGTGAACTATTGTTAATTTCTAATATAACTTGATGTTCCATTGCAGATTTGATGATTGCCAAATAATCAACAGGATATTTGACATCATCGCAGTGTCCTAGAACAGACACAAAAGGATTCTCCATAGCACGAAGATAAGCCTTTGTATTTTCAGTCTCTGTACCAGGTTTGAGGACAGGTTTATGAATACTGGCAATGACATAATCAAGTCCTGCAAGTAAAGAATCTTCCAAATCTAAAGTTCCATTGTAATCTGTAATATTAGCCTCGATACCATAAAGCATATTTATCCCAAGCCGTTTACGGGCAGCCATAGGGAGACTGCGGAAATAAGAAGGTTTTCCGCCTCCTAATGTCGCCGGACCATGGTCTGATATTCCGAGTAATTTTAAGTGAGCAGCCGAAGCAGCCTTTACCATATCAGTAATAGTTGCGGTGGATGCGTGACCACTGGCAATTGTATGAGTATGAATGTCTAGTTCAATTGAAAACACAACAAATCCCTCACTTTCCTTTTGTTTAAAATGTATAAATAAGTTTGCTATTGAGTAAAAATTAGATGCAATTTATTAAAAAATATATTAGAATAGAATTATATTAAATACTTTAAACCCAGTATGGATTGTTTTGTGACGGATGTCAATATAAAAATGCGAAAAAAAGAGATGTTTAGAACGAAAACCAACATAAAAGTGTGGTATTATGTTGTTTTCAGAATTGTTTATACGGATAAAAGTGTTGGGATTTGTTGTGATTTCGTTGACTTCATGGCGTTCATGAAGTATAATAACAATAACTGGGCAGAGGAAAGGAGAAGAACGAAAAATGGGACTATATACCTATGATAATACGGCTATTCCGAAATCGGATAGAATCCCTAAACTGGTCGAGAATCTTTATGCGAAGATGCCGGAGATTGAGTCAGCCAGAGCAAAGCTGATTACAGAATCTTACAAGCAGACAGAGAATGAACCAATCATCATACGTCGTGCGAAAGCATTTGAACATATATTGGAAAATATTCCAATCGTGATTCGTGATCTTGAGTTGATTGTTGGTAGCACAACACTTGCACCAAGAGGATGTCAGACATATCCAGAATTCTCATATGAGTGGTTGGAAGCAGAGTTTGATACAGTAGAGACCAGATCAGCAGATCCATTTTACATTTCAGAGCAGACAAAGCAGGAGATTAAAGAAGCAGATGCCTATTGGAAAGGAAAAACGACCAGTGAACTGGCAACTGCTTATATGGAACCTGAGACATTGACTGCAATGGAACATAATATGTTCACACCGGGAAACTATTTCTATAATGGTGTAGGACACGTTACAGTAAAATACTGGGAAGTGTTAGATATTGGATTTGCAGGGATCAGAGAAAAGGCAGAAGCTGAACTTGCATCAATCAGCTATGCAGATGGTAATTACCAGAAGAAGTCAAGACTTCTGCAGGCAATGATCATTAGTTGTAATGCAGCAATCAATTACGCAAGAAGATATGCACAACTTGCACTGGATGAGGCGCAGAAATGCACAGATGAAAAACGAAAACTGGAATTACTTCAGATTGCTCAGAACTGTGTGAATGTACCAGAAAAAGGTGCAACAAGCTTTTATGAAGCATGTCAGTCATTTTGGTTTGTACAGCAGCTGCTTCAGATTGAATCGAGTGGACATTCTATTTCACCGGGACGATTTGATCAGTACATGTATCCTTATTATAAGAAGGATCTCGATAGCGGCAAACTTACAAGAGAGTTTGCACAGGAACTGATCGATTGTATTTTTGTTAAGTTAAATGACTTGAACAAATGTCGTGACGGTGCTTCGGCAGAGGGATTTGCAGGATATAGCTTGTTCCAGAATATGATTGTTGGTGGACAGAATTCAGAAGGAATCGATGTGACAAATGATTTGTCGTTTATGTGTATTGATGCTTCGCATCATGTATTTCTTCCGGCACCATCACTTTCTATCCGTGTATGGAATGGAACACCTCATGATCTGATGATCAAAGCAGCAGAGCTGACAAGAACCGGTATTGGACTTCCGGCCTATTATAATGATGAAGTGATCATTCCTTCATTGATGAGCAGAGGTGTAACACTGGAAGATGCAAGAGACTATAACATTATCGGCTGTGTAGAACCACAGAAAGCCGGTAAGACAGACGGATGGCATGATGCAGCATTCTTTAATATGTGTCGTCCATTGGAATTGGTATTCCACAATGGTAAGGACAAAGGTGTTCAGGTTGGACCACAGACAGGTAATGTGGAAGATATGGATACATTTGAGAAGTTCTACCATGCTTATAAAGTCCAGATGGAATACATGATCAAATTGTTGGTTAACGCTGATAATGCCATAGATATGGCACATGCTGAGAGATGTCCGTTACCATTCCTATCATCTATGATCGATGATTGTATGAAGAGTGGTAAATCGGTGCAGGAAGGTGGAGCTGTTTACAATTTCACAGGACCACAGGGATTTGGAATTGCAAATATGGCAGATTCATTATATGTAGTGAAAACACTTGTATATGACGAGAAAAAATTGTCAATGAAGGAACTGAAAGAAGCTTTGACAACAAACTATGGTCATGGTTTGAATCAGGAAGACATTGCAGCGATGACATCAGAGGTTGCACAGGATATGGCAGCAGCCGGACAGCAGGTAGGACCGACAGAGATTGCAGCAATTTTGCAGAGTGTAGTGGCAGCGGTTGAATCTCCGGAAGCAAAGGCAAATGGAGAACGCATCCTTAAGATGATCGAAGAGGTTCCAAAATTTGGTAACGACGATCCGGAAGTAGATGCATTTGCAAGAGATGTTGCTTATACATATACAAAGCCGATGTTGAAATATTACAATCCAAGAGGTGGACAGTTCCAGGCAGGTCTTTATCCAGTATCTGCAAATGTTCCTCTGGGAGCACAGACTGGAGCAACACCGGATGGAAGATTTGCATATCAGCCTGTAGCAGATGGCGTTTCTCCATCAGCAGGTAAAGATGTGAATGGACCAACAGCAGCAGCTAATTCGGTTTCAAGACTGGATCATGGAATTGCATCAAACGGAACATTATTTAATCAGAAGTTCCACCCATCTGCATTAAGCGGAAGAAGAGGACTTGAGAATTTTGTGGGATTGATTCGCTCTTACTTTGATCAAAAAGGAAGTCATATGCAGTTTAACGTAGTCAGCAGAGAAACATTGTTGGATGCACAGAAACATCCGGAACAGTATAAACATTTAGTTGTTCGTGTTGCAGGTTATAGTGCATTGTTCACAACGTTATCAAAATCTTTGCAGGATGATATCATTCGTAGAACAGAGCAGGGATTTTAAAATATTACAGTTCGCATTTGAACAGTGATACAAGAAAGGAACAGACAACATGGAAGCATACTGGAATACGAAAGGTCGTATTTTCGATATTCAGCGATACTCTATTCATGATGGAAATGGAATTAGAACAATTGTGTTTTTGAAAGGCTGTGTACTTCGTTGCCGATGGTGCTGTAATCCGGAATCTCAGGAATATGATATCCAGACGATGATGGTGCAGGGAAAGCCGAAAGTGATCGGGCGTGATGTGACTGTTGCAGAAGTGATGAAGACGGTGGAGAAGGATCGTCAGTATTACTGGAGAACGGGTGGAGGTTTGACTCTGTCAGGAGGAGAAAGCCTTTGCCAGCCAGAATTTGCAAGAGCGTTGCTTCAAGCTGCGCAAGAAAGCGGAATTAGTACAGCAATGGAGAGTATGGGATGTGCAAAATGGGAGACGATTGAAAAACTGCTTCCATATCTAGATCAGTATCTGCTTGATATTAAACATATGAATCCAAGAAAGCATAAAGAGTTTACTGGACGTTCCAATGAACTGATGATAGAAAATGCGATGAAGATTGCAAAGTCTGGAATGACAGAACTTAGCATAAGAGTTCCGGTTATACCGGGGTTCAATGATACAGAAGAGGAAATCCGTCAGATTGCAGCTTATACAGCGACACTTCCTAATGTGAAACGTATGCATTTGTTGCCATATCATAGATTAGGACAGGATAAATACACCGGATTGAATCGAGAGTATTTGATGGGGGATGTAAAACCTCCGACAAATGAACATATGGAAAAGCTATTGAAAGTAGCTGAGGTGACATCGGGAATCGAGTGTCAGATCGGCGGATGATAGCTGGTCACACGAAGTGTGAATAGTAACGATATATGTTGTATAAGAAGACAGGATTATATCCTGATATTTCACAAAAAAATATCAAAAAATAAAACGATATGTGAATAACTTGAAAAAACATTTCCGATACAACAGGAACAGATAAGAGTAAACTGAAAAACAGTAAAAGTAAAGGGTGAAAACCAACAAAAACAACACAAGATCTGATTGACTGTTGTGGGGTTGTGTGGTAGAATCAAGTTAGAAATAACAAAAAACAAATTTTTTGTAAAATCCAAGGAGGAAACAAGAATGGTTAACGAGTATGAAATCAAAAAAGAGATGTGTGAGATCGGTAGACGCGTTTATAATCGTGGAATGGTTGCAGCAAATGATGGTAACTTTTCAGTAAAATTGAACGACAACGAATTCCTTTGCACACCAACAGGAGTAAGTAAAGGATTTATGACACCAGAGTATATCTGTAAAGTAGATGCTAATGGTAATGTAATCCAGGCTAACCCAGGATTCAAACCATCATCAGAGATCAAAATGCATATGCGTGTTTACAAAGAGAGACCAGATGTTAATTCTGTAGTACATGCTCATCCACTTTATGCAACAACATTTGCAATTGCAGGTATTCCTTTGACACAGCCAATCATGCCAGAGGCAGTTATCGCTCTTGGATGTGTTCCGGTTGCTAAATATGGTACACCTTCTACAATGGAGATTCCAGATGCAGTTTCTGAATATCTTCAGTATTTCGATGCAGTTCTTCTTGAGAACCACGGAGCATTAACATATTCTGATTCTTTATTAAATGCATACCACAAGATGGAGTCAGTAGAGTTCTACGCTCGTCTGTTATGGCAGACAATGCAGATCGGTGGACCACAGGAACTGAACAAAGAGCAGGTTGAAAAACTTTATGAAATCAGAAGACAGATGGGACTTCCGGGAAAACATCCTGCAAACCTTTGCCCAAATGCAAAAGCTGGTAAACCAAACTGCCACTCATGTGGAGGAAACTGTGGATCACATGAAGCAGCAACAGTAGATGCAGACCTGATTGCTTCTATCACAAAGAAAGTTATGGATCAGTTAGGAAAATAATTTATATATAAGAAATGAGGACTGGTATGAACGAACAGGATATTTCCAATGCAGTGAAGGCTGTGCTGGAAGGGATGAATGCGAACGGTTCTCACCATGCACAAGGACATGTCTGTAAATGTAAAAAGAACAAGATGACATTGGATAAAGCTAATAGTCTGATCGATAAAGTGAAGGCAAAGGCAGAGACGATGGGATTAAATGTAGTAATTGCGGTTGCGGATGCTGCTGGGAGACCGGTGGCAGTCCAGAGTATGGATGGTGCTTATATAGCAAGTTTCGACATTGCGTTGAACAAATCATTTACTTCGGCAAGCTTAAAAATGTCTACCGCAAAGCTGGCTGAACTAAGCCAGCCGGGTAAAGAGTTATATGGTATTCAGTTCACTAATGAAGGTAAGATTGTAATCTTCGGCGGTGGAGAGGTGCTGGAAGCAGATGGCAAAATAATCGGAGCTTTAGGTGTAAGCGGTGGCAGTGCCAAAGAAGACACAGAGCTTGCTGCTTATGGAAAAGAAGCTTTTAAGGAGGTATTAGCGTGTCTGTAAATGAACAGATGATTCAGGACATCGTTAAAGAAGTTGTTGCAAAGATGCAGATTTCTGCCGATGTGACTGGTAATCATGGAGTATTCAAAGACATGAACGAAGCAATTGAAGCTGCGAAGAAATCACAGAAAATCGTTGCTAAGATGTCTATGGATCAGAGAGAAAAGATCATTTCTAACATTAGAACAAAAATTAAAGAAAATGCTGAAACTTTTGCACATATGGGTGTGCAGGAAACAGGCATGGGAAATGTTGGACATAAAATTTTAAAACATCAGCTCGTTGCTGAAAAAACACCTGGAACAGAAGATATTACAACAACTGCATGGTCAGGTGATAGAGGACTTACATTGATTGAGATGGGACCATTTGGAGTTATTGGAGCAATTACTCCTTGTACAAACCCAAGTGAAACAGTTCTGTGTAATACAATCGGAATGCTGGCAGGCGGTAATACAGTTGTATTCAACCCACATCCGGCGGCAATTAAGACTTCTATTTATGCAGTAAATATGTTAAATGAAGCATCCATCGAAGCAGGCGGTCCAGATAATATCGCAGTTACTGTTGAAAAACCTACGATGGAAACAAGTGCTGTCATGATGAAACATAAAGATATTCCTTTGATTGCAGCTACAGGAGGTCCTGGTGTAGTAACAGCAGTACTTTCTTCTGGTAAGAGAGGAATCGGAGCCGGAGCAGGTAACCCACCGGCACTGGTAGATGAGACAGCAGACATCCGTAAAGCAGCAGAAGATATTGTTAACGGATGTACATTTGATAACAACCTCCCATGTATCGCAGAAAAAGAAATCGTTGCAGTAGATTCTATTGCAGATGAATTGATGCACTACATGGTAAGTGAACAGGGATGTTATCTTGCATCAAAAGAAGAGCAGGATGCACTGACAGAAGTGGTTCTCAAAGGTGGAAAATTAAATCGTAAATGTGTAGGTAGAGATGCTAAAACATTACTTGGTATGATCGGAGTTCAGGTTCCGGACAATATCAGATGTATCACATTTGAAGGACCAAAGGAGCATCCATTGATCGCAGAAGAATTGATGATGCCAATTCTCGGTGTTGTCAGAGCAAAAGATTTTGATGATGCAGTAGAGCAGGCAGTGTGGCTGGAGCATGGCAACAGACATTCTGCACATATCCATTCAAAGAATGTGGATAACATTACAAAATATGCAAAAGCAATTGATACAGCTATTCTTGTAAAGAATGGACCTTCGTATTCAGCACTTGGCTTTGGTGGTGAAGGATTCTGTACTTTCACAATCGCAAGCCGTACAGGAGAAGGACTGACAAGCGCAAGCACATTTACTAAGAGAAGAAGATGTGTTATGACAGACAGCTTGTGTATCAGATAATAATATGGAGGGTAACACAATGGAAATGAATTCTGCAAACGTAGAAGAAGTTGTAAAACAGGTACTTGAAAATATGTTAAAATCACCTGTTGCAGCACCTGCAGCAAGTGCGCCGGCACCAGCAAGCCAGGCAATTCCAAAGACAGCACGCGTAGCTATGCTGACATCTCTGGAGCATTATGATATCAAAGAATTCCCAATCCCAGAAGTTGGTGACGGAGATATTCTTGTTAAAGTAGAAGGTTGTGGAGTCTGCGGAACAGACGCACACGAATTCAAGAGAGATCCATTTGGATTGATCCCAGTTGCTCTTGGACATGAGGGTACAGGAGAAATCGTAAAAATGGGTAAAAATGTCAAAGTTGACAGTGCAGGAAAACCACTGAAAGTCGGAGACAAAGTTGTAACATGTATGATTTTTAAAGATGATCCGGAGATCGAGATGTTCGATTTGAACAAGAAGAATATCGGTGGAGCTGATGTATACGGATTACTTCCAGATGATGATATCCATTTGAATGGATGGTTCTCAGATTACATCTTAGTCAGAGAAGGATCTTCAATCTTTAATGTAAGTGATCTTGATCTGGATTCTCGAATCCTCATCGAGCCATGTGCAGTATTGGTTCATGCAGTAGAAAGAGCTAAAACAACTGGAATCTTAAGATTCAATAGTCGTGTTGTTGTTCAGGGATGTGGACCAATCGGCTTGATTTGTATCGCTGTTTTGCGTACAATGGGTATTGAGAATATTGTGGCAGTTGATGGTAACGAGCAGAGACTTGCATTCGCAAAAGAAATGGGAGCAGAGAAGTCAGTTAACTTCATGAATCATAAAGGCATTGATGCACTTGCAGGTGCTGTAAAAGAAGCATTTGGCGGACATGCAGCAGATTTTGCATTCCAGTGTACAGGATCTCCTGTAGCTCATGCTAATATTTACAAATTCATCCGCAATGGTGGAGGACTTTGTGAACTTGGATTCTTCATCAATGGTGGAGATGCAACAATTAACCCACACTTTGATCTTTGTTCAAAAGAGATCACATTGGTAGGATCTTGGGTATACACACTGAGAGATTATGCAACAACATTTGATTTCTTGAAGAGAGCAAAAGGAATCGGACTTCCAATGGAAAAACTTATCACACACAAATTCCCATTGGAAGAGATCAACGAAGCTCATATTACAAACTTAGAGCAGAAGGGTCTTAAAATTGCGATTGTGAATAAATAATAACTGCCCCTTGAAGGAGAAATGATATGGGAGAAGCAGTAGGCATGTTAGAAGTCTTCGGGCTGGCAACTGCATTTGCAGCAGCAGATGCGGGATGTAAAGCAGGTAATGTAAGACTGGAGACTTTTGATAAGAATAAACCGGCAAATGCAGACGAATTACCGGTACCATTGATCGTAATGGTTAAGTTTCGTGGAAGTGTATCAGATGTAAAGGCAGCGTTGGAGGCAGCAACAAAAAGAGCAAATGAACTTGCGGGAATTGTCGCTGAATATGAAATCGCAAGACCTACAGAGGATACAGAGAAGATGCTGAAAATTAGTGGTTTAGATAAATAAACATCAAACATAGTATTTATATAAGATTTTAGGAGGAAATAATAATGGCACAGTTAGCATTAGGAATGGTAGAAACAAGAGGACTTACAGCAGCAATCGAAGCAGCAGATGCAATGACTAAAGCAGCAGAGGTAACATTGGTAGGAACAGAGAAAATCGGATCTGGTCTTGTAACAGTTATGGTACGTGGAGACGTTGGAGCAGTTAAAGCAGCAGTTGAAACAGGTGCAGACGCAGCTGGAAGACTTGGAGAATTAGTAGCAACACACGTAATCCCAAGACCACACAACGACGTTGAGAAAATCCTTCCTACTGTATAATTAACTAATATAATGATAAATATCCGCAGTTTGGGTTAGAACAGACTGCGGATGTAGAGAAGTAAAGGAGCAGTCTCATGGGACAGGCATATGGATTTTTTGAAATCCCAAGTGTAACAGCAGCAGTAGTCGCAATTGATATTATGTGCAAAACAGCTGAAGTAGAGCTGGTTACATGGGAAAAAAAGTTAGGTGGAAGACTTGTAACGGTTATCATCCGCGGAGATGTATCATCGGTAACACAGGCCATTGAAGCAGCTACGGCCAATGGAATCAAAGACCCGGTTGCTCATGTTGTAATCCCAAGTCCCCATGAAGAGATTCTGAAACTGATTGAGAACAGTGCGAATCGAGTTTGTTAAGGAGGGCAGTTACGATGGCAGAGGAAAAGAAGCCGACAGGTCAAGAGAAGAAAGAAGCGTCTTCTAAAGCAGCTGGTACGGCTAAGAAGAGTACAACAAAAGCTGCATCCACAAAGAAAACAACAAAAACGGCAACTGCAAAAGCACCGGCTAAGACAGTGCAACGTGTAAGAAAAACAACACAAAAAGCAGAGCAGATAACAGAAACAATTCATAAGGAGGAAAAAAGAATGGCACAGGAAGCATTAGGAATGGTTGAAACAAGAGGTCTTGTAGCATCAATCGAAGCAGCAGATGCAATGTTAAAAGCTGCTAACGTAGTATTAGTAGGAACAGAGAAAATCGGATCTGGTCTTGTAACAGTTATGGTACGTGGAGACGTAGGAGCTGTTAAATCAGCAGTTGAAACAGGTGCAGACGCAGCTGGAAGACTTGGAGAATTAGTAGCAACACACGTAATCCCAAGACCACACAATGATGTAGAAAAAATCCTTCCACATATCGACTAATAAATGCGATCAGGGTGACAGATAGCCTTACAGGATAAAAACTGTAAGGCTGTCATGTCATAAAATGATATGATTTTCCAAATGTGGAGAATCCGCATAATACAAGGAGACGTATTATGGATAATCAAAGTATAGAATTAATCACAAGAATGGTGCTGGAGTCAATTCAGAAACAGGAAGCTTCTTCTGAAAATGGTTATGTGGTTCCGGTTGGTGTGTCCGCAAGACATATTCATCTGACACAGGAGCATGTAGAAGCTTTATTCGGAGAAGGATACCAGCTTACAAAGAAAAAAGGGCTTATGGGCGGACAATTTGCATCAAATGAGACAGTCACAATTGTTGGTCTGAAGCTTAGAGCAATCGAGAATGTTAGAATCCTGGGACCGGTCAGAAGTAAATCACAGGTAGAGATTTCTGCTACAGATGCACTTCGTCTCGGAGTAAAAGCTCCAATAAGAGAGTCCGGTAATATTGCAGGATCCGCTGCAATTGCGGTAGTTGGACCAAAAGGTGCGATTTACCTGAATGAAGGATGTATTGTAGCCAAAAGACATATTCATATGGCACCACAAGATGCAATGGCAGCAGGTGTACATGATGGAGATATCGTTTCGGTTAAAGCAGATAATGAACGCGGAACAACATTTAACAATGTACAGATTCGTGTAGATGACAGCTTTACGCTTGAGATGCATATCGATACAGATGAAGCGAATGCAGCGAAGATTGCGACAGGAGATACAGTAAGAATTATCAAATAGATTTCTTACAGGTTGCAAGAGGAGAAGATTATGCTGATAGGAAAAGTGAAAGGCAGTGTTGTATCAACACGGAAATGCGAAAGATTAGTTGGAAATAAATTCATGATTGTAGAAGTGTTGAAGCAGCATGTACAGACCGGAGGAGCTGATCAGATCATTGCGATCGACAAGATTGGTGCCGGGATTGGAGACTATGTATTGGTGGCACAGGGAAGTGCAGCCAGAGTAGGAACTGATATGGAGGACGCACCTATCGATGCTGCAATCGTTGGAATTATTGATGACGGAACAGGACTGGAGTAGTGAAAATGATGGATATGAAAGAATTAAGCAACATATTGCAACAAAATGGTATTGTTGGTGCAGGTGGTGCCGGATTCCCTACATACGCAAAGTTAAATGAAAATGCTGAGACATTGATTCTTAACTGTGCAGAGTGTGAACCACTACTGAGATTACATAGACAATTACTGGAAAAATATGCACAGGAGATTGTTGAGACATTTCATTTGATTGGTCAGGCAGTTGGTGCAAAAGAACTCGTAATTGGTATCAAAAAAGCTTATACAAAGACTATCGATGCACTGAATGGTGTAATCGGAGCATACCCGGAAGTAAGACTGGGACTGCTGGATGAAGTGTATCCAGCCGGTGATGAAGTTGTTTTGATCTATGAAGTTACAAAGAAAGTGGTACGTCCGGGAGGACTTCCGATTGAACAGGGAGTTGCCGTATTTAATGTAGAGACCGTATACAATGCATATAGAGCAATTAATCAAAGTACTCCGGTTGTAGATAAACTGGTATCTGTTGTTGCCGAGGTAGATCACCCGGTAACAGTCAGAGTTCCTATTGGAACTACAATCGAAGATACAGTAAAACTTGCAGGTGGAATTACAACAAAGAATCCAGTATACTTTATTGGAGGACCAATGATGGGATTCATTGGAAGTGGTTCACTTCCTGTAACAAAAACAACAAATGCAGTACTGGTTCTTCCAGAAGAGCATTTGATCATTCAGAAAAAGAGAAAGAAAACGAGTATCGATCTGAAACGTGCAGCAGCTTGTTGTTGTCAGTGTTCAATGTGTACAGATCTTTGCCCAAGAAACAGACTGGGACATCCAATCCAGCCACATTTATTTATGCGTGCTGCTACATGTAAAGATGTTCAGGAACCGAATATTTTTGTAAATACAATGTTCTGTTCTTCTTGTGGTCTTTGCGAGATGTATTCTTGCATGCAGGGATTATCACCAAGAACATTAATGGCAGAATATAAAGCTGGCTTAAGAGCAAATGGACTCAGACCGCCAAAGGTAGAAGCAAAACCGGTTGGACCGGAACGTGAATATCGTAAAGTTCCTATGGAACGTCTGATGGCGAGACTGGATCTGACAAAATACAATAAAGAGGCTCCGCTTGATGAGTCTGTAGTTCCTGTTTCAAAAGTTAAAATTATGCTGAGCCAGCATATTGGTGCTCCGGCAGCAGCAATCGTAAAACAGGGCGATAAAGTAACAAAAGGACAGATGATTGCAGAACCAGCTAAGGGATTGAGCGTTGGAATCCACGCATCTATAGATGGAGTTGTCAGTGAAGTTACTGACAAGTATGTAATTATAGAAACTCAGGAAGGACGTGCAGGTAAATGAGTAAGGCAATTGGAATGGTAGAATATAAGACTGTTGCTTCAGGTGTTGTGGCAGCAGATGCTATGGTAAAGACCTCAGAAGTCGATATCATTGAAGCACAGACCGTATGTCCGGGAAAATATATCGTAATCATTTCAGGAGATCTGAGTGCTGTTCGTGCAGCAGTTGATAATGCAAAGAATCTGCACGGAAGATACTTGATCAACAGTTTTGTGCTCGGTAACCCACACGAATCCATTTTTCCGGCAATCTATGGTGCCACAGCAATTGAGGATGTATCCGCACTTGGTATTGTAGAAACATATGATGCTACATCGATTATTGTAGCAGCAGATGAAGCTGCAAAAACAGCAATTGTTGATTTGGTTGAGCTTAGAATCGCAAGAGGTATGTGTGGTAAGTCATACATGATGCTCACAGGCGAGGTGGCAGCTGTAGAAGCAGCGATCGAACGTGCTAAAAGCGTAGTAGCAGAGGATGGAATGTTCCTTGATTCTTCTGTTATTGCACATCCAGATGCACAGATTCGCAATGCGATTCTGTAGTTGAATAAATAGAGATTCAGTGGCTGTTTGGTGCTGCGATACACAGTTTGTTGTGTAAGTGCCAAACAGTTACATAACTCAAAAAAATGGCTGGGAGGCAAAGGGATGCTTGCAATAGAGAGAAGAAATGCTATTTTAGAAAAACTGCAGGCTGAACGTCGGGTGGTCGTAAGCGAGTTGAGTCAGATTTACAAGGTATCGGAGGAAACGATTCGAAGAGATCTGGAAAAGCTTGAGAACGATGGATTCGCGATAAAAAGTTATGGCGGAGCAGTAATTAATGAAAATGCAAATGTAGATTTGCCATTTAATATCCGTAAAAAGAGGAATGTGATCAGCAAACAGAAAATTGCGGAAGTGATCAGTTCCAGAATTAAAGATGGTACCAGTATTATGCTTGATGCGAGTTCAACAGCTGTGTATATTGCAAAAGCATTGAAAGAGAGAAAGAATCTGACATTGATAACAAATTCAATCGAGATTTTGATAGAAATGTTTGATACGCCTAATGTTAATGTACTGTCAACAGGTGGAGCAATGAGAGAAGGATCATTTGCACTGGTAGGTCCGCAGACTGATAAGATGTTAAATTCTTATCATGTGGATATGGCAATTGTTTCAGCAAAAGGATTTGATCTCGAGACAGGGCTGACAGATACAGAGGAACTTCATGCAAACAATAAGAAAACGATGCTACACGCAGGAAGAGAAAAAGTTCTTGCTGTAGATAGTTCAAAGTTTGGAAAGACAGCATTTACAGAGATTGGTACATTAGAAGATATTAGTATGGTAGTTACAGATGCGAAACCAGACGAAGTTTGGCTTCAGGCATTTAAAGAGTATGGAATTGAATGTATTTATCCCGAATAGAGGAAGAATAGTATGAGAAGCTTTGAAATAAAGACAAAAGTATTTTTTGGAGATCAGGCTTTAGATAGATTGGCAGAGATCCCGTACAACAAAGTGTTGATTATCACAGATCCATTTATGGCACAGAGCAGTATGTTCAATTTGGTAACAGATCCGCTTAAACGTGCAAATAAAGAATTTGAGGTTTTTAAAGATGTTGTTCCGGATCCTCCGATTGAGAAGATTTCAGAAGGTGTTAAAAAGATGCTGGAATACAAACCAGATGTACTTGTTGCAGTTGGTGGAGGTTCAGCAATTGACTCATCAAAATCTATCCGTGAGTTTGCATTGCGAGTAGAGCCGTATGCTGAAGTTGGATTGATTGCAATACCAACAACAAGCGGAACAGGTTCTGAGGTTACATCTTTTGCAGTGGTTTCTGATCCAAAAGAAAAAATGAAATATCCTCTTGTATCTGAACACTTAACACCGGATGAAGCAATTCTGGATGCAGAATTAGTAAAGAGTGTGCCGCCGGCAATTACAGCAGATACAGGTATGGATGTATTTACACATGCATTAGAGGCATGCGTAAGTACAAATAGAAGTGATTTTACGAACGCTTTGGCTGAGAAGGCAATTGAAATTTGTGGAGTATTTTTATTGAGAGCGTATCTTGATGGAAATGATACACATGCACGTCAGAAAATGCATTCTGCATCTTGTCTGGCAGGACTTGCTTTCAATACAGCTTCACTCGGATTAAATCACGGTATGGCACATCAGTTAGGAGCAACATTCCATATTCCACATGGACGTGCGAATGCAATGCTGCTTCCACATATTATTGAGTTTAACAGTGATATTAACAAACACAGCAAGAGCCAGAAAGAATATCTGCCGGCTGTAAAACGTTATGCTACTGTTGCTCAGATTTTAGGACTTAGCAGTTATAACAAAATTATGACTGTTCGTTCACTTGTAAACTGGGTACAGTTTATGTTGAAAGAAATGGATATTCCGCTGTCAATTTCACAGATGGGAACGATTTCAAAAGAAGAGTATTTTAACGCAATTGATCGTATGGCAGATGCAGCACTTGCAGATGCATGTACAGCTACAAATCCACGTGTTCCAACTAAGGAAGATGTTGTGAAAATGTATCAGAATTTGTGGTAAGAAATATATTCCAATAAAAATGAGGTGAAACTTACTTGGGTTTCACCTCATTTTTTTATCTCAGTCGAGAAGACTCCCACCTCTTCAGGTGGTGAGTAACAGCAAATTTGTCCCAGTGGGAGTCCAATCTCCGACTGAGATAAACGCTCCGCGAGGATGCACAGTGATTCTGATAGGAATATGTCAGCTTCGCTGACCAGAATCACGCGCCAAGTCTCGCGACTGCTCGACTTGAATAGAATATATTAATACTTAAAGTTTGGCATTTCCCATGCAATAGGTTTGTAAAACGCTATAGTCTGAATCCAACACAACCAGATCAGCGTCTTTTCCGACTCCGATAGCACCTTTTCGATCATCAACGCCGAGGCAACGCGCTGGATTGATAGTACAAGAGTTGATCGCATAGTTAAATGGAACAAGCGCCTCTTCGACAAGTATGCGAAGTCCCTCGTTTAATCTCAGTGTAGAACCGGCAAGTGTACCACTTTCGGTCAGATGCGCACTTCCATCAGGATAAATCTCAATTTCATTTCCACCGAAAATAAATTTACTTCCTACAGGTGTTCCTTTTGCCATTAATGCGTCGGATATCATGATCGCATAATCAGGTCCTTTAGACATAAAGTAATTATTTAAGGCGGCAGGAGTAGAGTGATTGCCATCACAGATAATCTCACCATACATAGTACGAAGACGGTAAGCTGCACCTACAAGACCATTCGCGCGATGAGTGAACGGACTCATGCCGTTGTATACATGTGTCATAGAACGTGCACCATGTGCGTATGCCATGACTGCCTGTTCATAAGTTGCAGCAGAATGTCCGATACTGACAACTACGCCATGTGAAGCCAGATAACGTGTCAAGGTAAAATCTTCATCAGTTTCGGTAGCCATAGTAACATATTTGATATGTCCTTTAGCGGCAGCTTGATATCTTTCAAACTGTTCAATTGTTGGTTTTGCGATAAATTGCTCCGGCTGTGCTCCTTTATATTTCATATCAAGATAAGGTCCCTCGAAGTGAATGCCAAGGATTTCAGCACCCTCATATCCATCCTCCATAACTTTAGCGACATTAGCAACAGCATTAGTTAAGATTTCTTCACTTTGAGTAATCGTTGTAGCAAGAAATGCAGTTACTCCTTCAGAAACAATATGTTTGCTCCAGTTACGAAGACCTTCTTCGTTTGCATCATTGGTGTCAAATTTGAAAGCACCATGACAATGAATATCGAGGAAACCCGGTACAATGCGCTTGTCCCCGTAGTCAACATCAGGTGTTCTGCTTTCATATGGAAGAACATCGGTGATTTTACCTTCATGGATTTCAATCACTGCTGGTACAAACTGATCCGCAATCCAAACTTTTTTACTTTGAATCAGCATAAAATATACCTCCCTACATTTATTTTTATAAAAAGTATACCTTTTTTGGTGAGATATGTCAAAGTACATTAAAATGTTAATATTGCATGAAAAACATTTTGAAACAAAAAATAATTAATCAGCAGAATTACCAATAAACTAAAAGAAATATAAACATTATTAACAAAAAATAAACGAACGCTTGACGATAAAAAGAGAATTTGTTATAATAACAATATCAATTGAAGTTATGAGGATTGTTACTGTAAGGCAGGCAAAACCAGAATTTATGGCTGAGGGTCTCAGTCTGTAGTTCTGGCTTTTTTTATGTAATAGAAAAGGAATAATATGGGAGAAATTATAATTGATAAAGTGATCAATAATAATATAATTTCTGCGTTTGAGGAGTCGGGGACAGAAGTTGTTGTGATGGGCAGAGGGATTGGTTTTAAGAAGAAACCAGGACAGACTGTACCGAGTGAGCAGGTGGAAAAGATATTCAGAATGAAAAGTAAAACACTTGCTGAACAATTAAAAGAATTACTCGCTGATATGCCGTTGGAGCGCGTGGAGATTTCAGCAGAGATTATTGCGTATGCAAAAGATCAATTGAAGTTAAAATTAAATCAGAGTATATATGTGACTTTAACTGATCACATTAATTTTGCAATTGAGAGAGTAAGCCAGGGAATCGAACCGGAGAATGCGTTATTGTGGGAGATTAAACGATTTTATTCACATGAGTTTCAACTTGGAACATATGCATTACAGCTGATATATGAAAGACTGGGGATTAAATTACCAGAGGATGAAGCAGGTTTTATAGCACTGCATTTTGTAAATGCTGAGTATGGAACAGATATTCATGATGCATTAAAATTTCCTAATCAGATGAATGATATTGTGAGGATCGTGGAACAAGAGCTGGGGCTGGAATTAGATGAAGGATCATTGCATTATGAACGCTTTGTTACACATGTGAAGTTTTTGCTTCAGAGAATTTATCGTAAGGAATTACTTTCTAGTGAAGATAAAGAATTAGCACAGATGATGCAGCGAAAGTATCCCAAAGAGTATAACTGCAGCGAGAAAGTTGCAGCATATATAAAAGAAGCAACAGGATGTACACTTTCAGACGAGGAAGTTATGTATTTATCAGTTCATATTCGCAGAGTTACTGCGGTGGAAAAATAAGGAGGCTAAGAACATGTTTGATTTTTTTAAAAAGAAAAAGCAGTTGGAATTGATTATCGGTTCACCAGTAAAAGGAAAAGCAGTACCGCTTTCAAGTGTGAACGATCCAACATTTAGTGAAGGAATGCTTGGACAGGGAATAGCAATTTGCCCTGAAGACAGTAAGATATACGCTCCGGCAGACGGAACGATCGGAATGGTGTTTAATACGCTTCATGCAGTTAGTTTGACTACAAAAGAAGGTGTTGAGATACTTATCCATATCGGACTTGATACAGTAAAGATGGATGGAGAAGGTTTTAAAGGTTATGTGAAAGCAGGCGATACTGTAAAAAAAGGTGATTTACTTTTAGAAGTAGATTTAGACAAGGTAAAAGCAGCAGGTTATGATACAATCACACCAATGCTGATTTGCAATACAGATGATTATGCCGCAGTAAATGGTCTGGACGGAAAAGATGTACAGGCTGGAGACGATGTAATCATTATCACTGAAAAATAGTAAACGATATTCAAAGAAAGCACAGAATATCAGAAAGAACAACTTAATCAATGTATTTTGCCTGGTAATGTCCGGGTTAAAATAAATAAAGGGATTTACAGACGAGAGTGATTTAGAGGAGGTAAAGGTATGAAGTATTTACAGAAATTAGGAAAAGCTTTAATGCTGCCTGTAGCATGTCTTCCAATTTGTGGTATCCTGATGGGTATTGGATATCTCTTATGTCCAGCTAGTATGCAGGGTGGAGATATCACAGGTTTTGGACCATTAGTAGGTATCTTTTTGGTAAAAGCAGGTGGAGCATTAATTGATAACATGGCACTGTTATTTGTAATTGGTGTTGGTGTTGGTATGTCAGAAGATAATGATGGTACAGGTGGTCTTGCAGCACTTGCATCATGGTTAATGATCACAACATTATTAAGTACAGGTTTTGTAACAACTCTGTTCCCTTCAATTGCAGATAATGTAGACAAAACATTAGCATTCGATAAAATCGCAAACCCATTTATCGGTATTCTTGCAGGTGTTATCGGATCTACATGTTACAACAAATTCAAAAACACAAAATTACCAGATTGGCTTTCATTCTTCAGTGGAAAACGTTGCGTTGCAATCGTAGCTGGTGTGGTTTCAATTATTGTATCAGTAGTATTATTGTTCGTATGGCCAATTCTCTTTGGACTGTTGATTTCAGTTGGTAAAGGAATTGCAGGTATGAGAGCTATCGGAGCTGGTATCTACGCATTCTTGAACAGATTGTTAATCCCAACAGGATTGCACCATGCATTGAACAACGTATTCTGGTTCGACACAATCGGACTTGGAGATTTGACACACTTCTGGGCTGGAGAAACATCAGCAGATGTTAACTGGAGCCTTGGAATGTACATGTCAGGATTCTTCCCATGTATGATGTTTGGTATCCCTGGAGCAGCATTGGCAATGATTCAGTGTGCTAAAGATAACAAGAAAAAAGTTGCAATCGGTCTTGTAGCATCAGCAGCACTTTGTGCATTTGTTTGTGGTGTTACAGAGCCATTCGAGTTTGGATTTATGTTCCTTGCTCCTGGACTTTATGTAGTATATGCATTGTTATATGGTATCTTTACAGTCATTACTACATTACTTGGATTCCGTGCAGGATTCTCATTCTCAGCTGGAGCAACAGACCTTCTGTTCTCAGCATCACTTCCAGCAGCACAGAAAACATGGTTGATCATTCCTCTTGGAATCGCAGCATTTATCGTATTCTACGTTGTATTTAGATTTGCAATTACAAAATTCGATCTGAAAACACCAGGTAGAGAAGACGATGATGACGATACAGATGAAACAAAAGTAACTCTGGCAAACAATGATTATACAGAAGTTGCTAAAATTATCTTAGAAGGTGTTGGCGGAAAAGAAAACGTTACATCTATTGATAACTGTATTACAAGACTTCGTCTGGAAATCAAAGATTATACAGCAGTTGATGAGAAAAAGATTAAATCTGCAGGTGTTGCAGGAGTAATCAGACCTGGAAAGAATGCAGTACAGGTTGTTGTTGGTACAAAGGTTCAGTTTGTAGCAGACGAATTCAAAAAACTGTGTAAATAATTAAAACATAAAAAATCCCTTTTCGAAAAGACCGCTTATGCGGTCTTTTTTGATAGATCAGATGTGAGATGACTCCCACCTCTGTAGGTATCGAAAGCGACCGCCGCAGGCGCAAGAATGTGCAAGGCACATTCTTAGTTTTAATAAAAAAGCACAATTGCTTAGCATCTGATTGTGGTTTTTTGTTGTAAATTGAGGTATACTAATAACAGATTTTTGAGAGAATATTAATCTCGTAAAGAGCAAATTACACGGAGGAGAAAAATGTGTATAAAGTATTACTGGTAGATGATGAGATACTTGTCAGAGAAGCAATCAGCAAAAAAATAGAATGGAATGAACTGGGGTATGAGTTGGTCGGAGACTGTGAAAACGGAAAAGATGCTATTGAATTTGTAAAAAGTCATCCGGTTGATGTTGTGCTGACAGATATTTGTATGCCATACATAGATGGAATGGGACTGAGCAAATATTTAAGTGAAAATTGTCCTCAGACGGCAATTATTATTTTCAGCGGTTATAGCGATTTTGAATATGCAAAACAGGCAATACAATATAAAGTGTCAGAGTATATATTAAAGCCGGTAACAGCGAAAGAACTGTCAGAGGTTTTGATTCGGATTCGTGAAAAGCTGGATTCCAAAAGAAAAGAAGAGAAAAAAATCGATCAGTTGACGAAAGTGTATCATAGTTATACAAAAAATGAAGCGGTGATTATTTCCAGAATATTGTCTCGTCTTGTAAAAGGAACGCAGGAAGTAAAAAGAAGTCTGGATGAGTTGAAAGAATTTGATATTGAAATCAGTGGAAGTTTATACAGAACAGTTGTGATAGATATTGATGTTTATTCAGGATTATATGAGATAAATCCAGAGCAGAAAAAAGAAAGTGCATTGATGGCATTTGTTGTAGAAAATATAAGCAGTGAGATTATTTCAGAGTATAATGCCGGAATCGCATTTCGTGATGCAGATAACAGAGTGTGTCTTTTGCTTTGGACGAACCGCCCGCAGGAATTTAGAAAAGAAATTGTTGAAATATGCAAGGATATTCAGAAAAATGTATATTCTGCTATGCAGCTGAGCATTTCCATGGGAATGGGATGCTATGTGGATTCACTTGAGGAGCTTTCCAAATCATATGAGAGTGCAAGCGAAGTGCTTCAATATCGATATACCAAAGGTTCTGGAATCATGTTTGACTGTGAAGAGGAAAAACAAAAAGAAAATCCCATGGAATTAGAGATGGATTATCGTGATATTGCTATAGCTATCAGAGGAGGAGATAGAGAAGTCCTGGACGATGCTATGGAACACATGAGAAGCTGGTTGAAAACAGGCTATATTAATAGAAGAAAGTCAATTGCATATCTTCAGCATGTTTTACAGATTGTATACGAGGTGGGGCGTGAAACGCAGGAATCATTTGTGTTACCGGATTCTGCCCTTACAAGTATTACAGAGGCAAGAAATCTGGACCAGGCAATGGAGATTACAAAAGAATATGCACTATCCGGATTAAAAGCAGTACAGGAAGCATGCCAGACCAGCGGAGAAAGACAAGCAGCACAGGCAATGGAGTATATAAAAGATAATTACGGAAATCCCGATTTGAGTTTGAACAGTGTATGCGAATATTTAAATATTAGTACAAGCAGATTCAGTACAATCTTTAAAGAAGAGACTGGAAAAACATTTCTGGAAGTATTGACAAGTGTCCGAATGGAAAAAGCAAAACAAATGCTACAAAAGACAACGATGAAAAATTACGAAATTGCAGAAAAAGTTGGTTTTAGTGATCCACACTATTTTGGTATTGCCTTCAAGAAGGCAACAGGGATGTCACCGAAAGAATATGCTAAAGGAAGAAAATCATGAGAAAGCAAAAAGAACATTCCAGAACATTTTTCGGAAGATTCAAAAGTATTCAGAATACGATGCTGGTTTCATTTTCTGTGTTAATGGTAATCGCGGTAGTTATCTTTTTGGTGATTGCTATGAATTCTACAAAGAAAACAATTTATGAAAATTCGATTGATTATTCTACACAGATCATCAAACAGGTAAATTCAGATATAGACAATTATATCGACTACATGGAGAATACGTCTTCATTGATGGCAAAAAGTACAGACGTAGCAAAATATTTCTTTGATGAACATCAAACAGAAGAAGAGTTTGAGGAAGAGAAAAAACGTATCTTAACACAGTTTGCAACAATCAAGGAAAGTAGAAATGATATTTCGAATGTTGCAGCAGTGGCAGAAAATGGAAAATATCTTGTAAATGATGAAGACGGAAGCCTGACAGACTATATAGATGTGCAGTCATTGGATTGGTATCAGGAGGCAATGCAATCTAAAAGTGGAATTGCTGTGTCATCTTCACATGTGCAGAATGCAATTCCTACAAGTTATAAATGGGTTATCACGCTAAGCCGTGCATTGGTGAATAATCAATCAGGAAAGCGAGAAGGCGTTTTCTTCATGGATTTGAACTATAGTGCAATTAGTGATCTGTGTAATAAAAATAATATTGGAGAAAAAGGTTATATTTTTATTTTAGATGAAGATGGAAATATAATCTATCATCCAAAGCAGCAGTTGATGTATGGCGGACTGATGGTAGAGAACATTCGGGAAATCATGGATTGTAAAGCAGATTATCTGGAAATAAAGCGTGATGGAGAAAATAAACTGTATACAATGTCCAAATCAACAAAAACCGGTTGGACGGTTGTTGGGGCAATGGATACAAAGGAATTGTTGAAAAACAGCAAACAGACACAGTTGAATTACATTATGGTCGCTGCAATACTATTGTTGGCAGTTATTGTGATTTCAAGTTTGTTGTCAAAAGAAATCACACGACCAATTTTACTTTTACGTGATTCGATGAGCAAAGTCGAAGAAGGAAAATTTCAACAGGCAAATGTAGAAGTGACAACAATGAATGAAATTGGAAGCTTGACGAAATCATTTAATGTGATGACAAAACGAATCCAGGAGTTGATGGAGCAAAATGTTGCCGCACAGAAAGAAAAACGAAAAAGTGAAATGAAAGCTTTGCAGGCACAGATCAATCCTCATTTCTTATATAATACGTTAGATTCAATCATATGGATGGCGGAAGCCGGACAAAATGACGATGTAGTACTGATGACTTCAGCTCTGGCTAAATTATTACGACAAAGTATCAGTAATGACAAAGAACAAGTAAGAGTAGAAGAGGAAATGAATTATGTGCAAAGTTATCTGACCATTCAGAAAATGCGCTACAAAGATAAACTGGAATATACAATTGATGTGGATCCTGAAATATGTAGTGTGTCCATTATAAAATTTGCAATTCAGCCATTGGTAGAAAATGCGATTTACCATGGATTAAAATATAAAGATACAAAAGGAAAAATCAGCATACGCGGATATGTAAGGGGCAAAAAAGGATATATTACAATTACAGATGATGGCGTAGGCATGGACGAAGAAACTTTGAAATATATTTTTGATGAAAAACAGAAAAAAGAGAAAAAGCCAAAATCAAATGGTGTAGGTGTGCCAAATGTACAAAAAAGACTGCAATTATATTATGGACCGGAATATGGGATTTCATATATCAGCAGACAAGGAGAAGGAACAGTGGCGACAGTTACAATTCCGTTAGACGGAGGAGAAAACCATGAGTAGACAGATGAGTAGAAAAGTAGGGACCAGGATAGTGTTGTTTATACTTCTTGCGACTATTCTGGTAACTTTCGGAATCCAGGTGCAGGAAGAGCAGGAAAAGGAAAAGACATATCATTTGATTTTTGTCCCTAAGACGATAGATTCTGCAAATGATTTCTGGACGGCACTTATAAAAGGTGCAGAACTGGGAGCAGAAGAGTTTGGAGCAGAAATTGAAGTTTTGGGTGGCCGTTCAGAAGATGATGTTGAGACACAGATAAAAACAATTGAAGAAAGTATTCAGAAAAATCCGGATGCAATTCTGGTTGCACCGTCGGATTATTCATTGCTGCATGATGTGCTTCAGAAAGTGAAGGATGCTGGAATTACCTTGATCTATATTGATTCTACTACAGAAAATGATATTGCTGACTGCGAAGTCTCTACAGATAATTATAAAGCTGGTAAAGAATTAGGGGAATATGCAAAGACGTTGATTGATGAGGACATAAAAATTGGTATCATGGGGCATGTAAAAGGAACATCTACAGAGATAGAGCGTGAAAATGGAATAAGAGACGGTCTTGAAAATTACAAAGCGAATATTGTAGATATTTTGTATTGCGATTCTTCATATGAAAAAGCATACAGTCAGACCAAAACAATGTTGATGAAAAATCCGGATATTCGGTTGCTTATTGGAACAAATGAATATGCAGCAGTGGGAACTGCAAGAGCAATAAAGGATATGGGGATGGAAAAAAAGATTAAAATGGTTGGCTTTGATAATTCGGTAGAAGAAATTCAACTTTTGGAAGAAGGGGTTTTTGATGGAATCATCATTCAGAAACCATTTAATATGGGGTATATGGGGGTGGAACAGGCAATTGCCCTGTTAGAAGGGAAAACAGTAGAAAAAACACTTGATTCCGGCTGTAAACTTATTACCAGAGACAATATGTATGAAGAAGAAAATCAAAGATTGCTTTATCCGTTCTCGGGACAATAAGGTAAATTGTATTCAAAAAAAGGTTAAAAATTTCCAAATAGGAAATTTTTAACCTTTTTTAGTAAGATATTCAATTTCATAATTATTTAATAAAGTTTATACTTAGTACAAGTCTTAAGGGAAAAGATAAGATTAAAGAACTAGGAGGAAGAAACGTGGGAAAAATTAAACAAAATCCTTTTGTACAAAAGGTAGGGTTTAACAGAATCGTGTTATGCGGTGTTTTGCTTCTCTTGTACGGATTTTTCTGTGTAATGACACAGGGCAGATTCGCTGGAACAACTCGTATTCTGAGCGCTCTCAACTATGCATACTTTTTAGGGTTCTTATCATTGGGAGTTACATTCGTAATCGCAACAGGCGGAATCGACTTCTCTATCGGACCAGTTATGTTCTGTTGTGCATTGGTTGCAGGTTACAGCCTGACAGCACATGGTGTACCTATGGCAGCAGCAATGATAATCAGCTTACTTGTAGGACTTGTGTTTGGTGTCTTTAACGGATATCTTGTAGCATATTGGTCAGTACCTTCATTCATCACTTCAATGGCAAGTATGAACATTGCAAAAGGTATTGCATCTGTATACACAAAGACACAGTCAGTCAGCTGGCCACAGGCATCACAGGAAGGTGGATGGTACAGAAACCTTATCAAAGTTGGGGATATTCCGGTAGGTTTGATTGTTTTCTTGGCTGTTGCAGTTATTTGTGCAGTGATTTTGAACAAGACAAGAATCGGACGTTACATTCTTTCACTTGGAAGCAACAAAGAAGCTGTTCGACTTTCAGGTGTAAATGTTAAAAAATGGGAGATGGCAGCATATGTTATCTGTGGACTCCTTGTAGGAATCAGCGCACTCTTCTATGTAGCTGCTTATACAACAGTTCAGCCTGGATATGGTGATCAGTACAACAACGAAGCAATTGCTGGTTGTGTAATGGGAGGAACTTCCATGGCAGGAGGTCTTGCTTCTATCAGCGGTACTGTAATCGGTGTGTTTATCATCGCTTTACTTCAGGAAGGAATTCTGGCTCTTGGCTTAAGAAAAGATTATCAGCTTATTATTACAGGTATTATTGTTATCGTTGCAGTATTCAGTGATGTTGTTGCAAGACGTAGAAAGAACTAATAATGATACATGGGAAATTGAGATTGAGAACAGAAAGGCAAGGGTAATAGAATGGGCGAAGTTATTTTAACGATGAAAGATATTGACAAGTCTTTCCCTGGTGTACATGCTTTGGATCATGTAAACCTGGAAGTGAGAAAAGGTGAAGTCCTTGCACTTATGGGAGAGAACGGTGCCGGTAAATCAACATTGATGAAAGTGTTGACAGGTATTTACAAAAAAGATTCCGGTACAATTACATATGAAGGAAAAGAAGTAGAATTTACAAACGCAAGAGAAGCTCAGGATGCAGGTGTTATCATCGTACATCAGGAGTTGAACATGTTAGGTGATCTGACTGTTGCACAGAACATTTTTATCGGACGTGAGTTCAAAAAAGGACTTAGCATTGATGATAAGAAGATGAATGAAGAAGCTAAGAAGCTGTTCGACAGAATGAACATCGATATTGATCCAAAAGAAAAAATGGCGAACCTGACAGTCGGAAAACAGCAGATGTGTGAGATCGCAAAAGCAATCTCTCATGATGCAAAAGTAATCGTCTTTGACGAACCATCTGCTGCATTAACAGAGACAGAGATTCAGGAACTCTTTAAAATCATTCGTGATTTGAGAGAAAAACAGCTTGGTATTGTTTATATCTCACATCGTATGGATGAGATTAAAGTCATTACAGACCGTGTTACAGTTATGCGAGATGGTCAGTATGTTGGAACATTGATCACAAAAGATAGTACAAAAGACGATATCATCAACATGATGGTTGGTCGTGTTATCTATGAAGATCCTAAGACTGAAAGTACAGTACCAAAAGATGCACCGGTTGTTCTGAAGGTAGAACACCTCAATGCAGGTAAGATGGTTCAGGATGTAAGTTTTGAATTACGAAAAGGTGAAATCCTTGGATTCTCAGGACTTATGGGTGCCGGACGTACAGAGACAGCAAGAGCTTTATTTGGAGCTGACCCAATCGACAGTGGTGACATTTACATTAATGGTAAAAAAGTTACAATCAAGAGTCCGGAAGATGCTGTTAGATGTGGTATCGGATATCTTTCAGAAGATAGAAAGAGATACGGAATTGTTGTTCAGAAATCAGTTGCTGAGAATACAACAATGGCAACAATGGAACAGTTCATGAAGGGTATCTTTATCGATAAGAAGAAAGAGAAAGAAGTTGCTAAGAAATATGTAGAATCTCTTGCAACAAAAACACCAACAGTAGATCAGCTGGTAGTAAACCTGTCAGGTGGTAACCAGCAGAAAGTTGTTATCGCTAAATGGCTGACAAGAGATTCAGAGATTCTGATTTTCGATGAGCCTACAAGAGGTATCGACGTTGGAGCTAAAAATGAGATTTACAAACTGATGAATCAGTTGGCAGCAGAAGGAAAAGCCATTATTATGATTTCCTCAGAGATGACAGAAATATTACGTATGAGTGATAGAATCGTCGTAATGTGTGAAGGAAAGAAAACTGGTGAGCTGGATATTTCCGAGGCTACACAGGAAAATATCATGAACATGGCTACACGAGAGATTGATTAGGGAGGAAAAAGTAATGGCAAAAACAACGACGAAAACGGCTGGTACGAAGAAGTCGACAATCGATAGACTTGGAGGACAGAAAGTAATCGTTCTTCTCGTAGTAATTGCATTGTTTATCTTCTTCTGCATAATGAGCCCGAACTTTAGAAAATATACAACAATTGTTAACATCCTTGATTTCTCATATTATATTTCATTGATGGCAATTGGAGTTGCATTTACATTGATGACAGGCGGTGTAGACCTTTCCATTGGTACAGGACTTATTTGTTACTCACTTGTAGGTGGATATTTGATCGTGCATCAGGGACTTCCTACAGGAGTTGGTATTCTGATTAGTATCTTAATGGGTATGGCAGTAGGTGTTTTAAACGGATGCTTAGTTGCAATTATGGAATTACCTGCATTCTTAGCTACACTTTGTACATGTATGATTACTCGAGGACTTGGATCTATTATTTCAGGTGGATTCGGAATTTCATGGCCGGCAGCTGGAGCAGCAGGCGGATGGTTCAGAAAAATCTTCAAGATTCAGGTTGGTGGAACAAATATTCCAATCGGATTCATATGGATTATCTTGTTAGTAGTATTAATGTCATTTGTATTGAATCATACAAAAATCGGACGTTATACACTTGCAATCGGAAGTAATAAAGAAGCAACAAAATTATCTGGTGTAAACGTAACATTCTATCACATTATGGCTTATGTGATTTGTGGATTCTTCGCAGGATTAGCTTCAATTTCTTACTCAGCTATCTTCGCAACAGTTCAGCCAGGTAGTGGTGCCGGATTCGAGCTTGAAGCAATCGGTGGAGCTATCATCGGTGGTGTATCAATGTCAGGTGGCGCAGGAAGTATCACAGGAACACTTGCAGGTGTATTCGTAATCTGTCTGTTAAAGACAGGACTTCCATTCATCGGATTGACGGCTAACTGGCAGCAGATCATTACAGGATTTGTATTAATCGCAGCTGTATTGGTTGATATCATGAAGAGAAAAGGTGAAAACAACTAATTTCACAAAAGAAAAAATAATTAATATTCAATCGTGGCGGAAAAAATCCGCCACCCCTAAAAAAGATAGATAGCAATCAGAGACGAGGGAAATGACTGATTGTTACTATAGAAAAAGAAAAAAACATTTTCATGTCAAGGAGGACAAAAATTATGAAAAAGAGAGTTTTAGCAGTATTACTTGGTGGATGTATGGTAGCAGGACTTCTTGCTGGATGTGGCGGAAGCTCATCTTCAAGCTCAAGTGATTCTCCATCAGACAGCGCAAAATCTGACGGAGATTCAGGAAAAGGATATCACTTCGAAGTAGTTGTAAAGAGCTTCCAGTCTTCATACTGGCAGGCAGCTGTACAGGGAATCGAACAGGCACAGGAAGAACTGGGTGTAACAACAAATACAACAGGTCCTAACGCAGAGTCTGATATCGCTGACCAGGTAAACATGCTGAACAACGCAATCAACCAGAACCCAGACGGAATCGCACTTGCTGCTTGTGATCAGAACTCAGTTCTTGAAGCACTTCAGTCAGCAAAAGACAAAGGTATCCCAGTAGTATGTTTCGACTCAGGTGTACCTGATGCTCCAGAAGGATCTGTATACGCTACAGTAGTTACAGACAACGGTGGTGCTGGTGCTATCGCAGCAGACAAAATTTACGAAGCAGTTAAAGATAAAATCGCAAAAGCTGACGGACAGGTTCGTGTAGGTGAAGTTAACCAGGATGCTACATCTGCTAACATCACAGAGCGTGGAATGGGATTCGTAAACAGATTTATCGAACTTGCTAAAGAAGATGGAAAAACATGTGCAGTAGTTGGAAATGACTACTATGTTAACCTTGTAAAGGACAACGGAGATGCTAAAAAAGCTGATATCATCATCGAAGTAGCTGTACCTGCACAGACAACAGTTGAGCTGTGCGCTACAGAGGCATCTAACATCATGAACAAAAACGATACAATCGCTATGTTCGGTTCTAACCAGGTTTCAGCTGAAGGTCTTCTTACAGCTAACCAGAACCTGAATGTATTGGGATCAGATGTTGAGAAAAACATCATCGCAGCTGGATTCGACGCTGGATCTACAATCAAAGCAGCTGTTAAAGACGGAACACTCATCGGTGCTGTTACACAGTCTCCATTAATGCAGGGTAAAATTTCTATCGAAACACTGTATGACATCTGCGAAGGAAAAGAAGTTAAAGACGTTCAGACAGATGGTTACTGGTATGATTCAACAAACATGGATGATGCTGACATCTCTCCAAACTTGTATGACTAATTTCAGAATAACAATCTGAAAAGCATAAAATAAGGAAAACCGGGGATAAAACCTCGGTTTTTCTATTTAATGGAAATATCTTTTCCTTGCTATAAAGATATCATCTCGGTATAATAATAGTAGATTTTGGCAGGAAAAGATCTAAGTCGGAAGAACATGAAAGACATAGGAGGATGATTAGATGCTTCAAGGGATAGAAATAATTTTCGAAGACAGAGATAAAATGATGGCTCATTTGAAAAAGAAAACTTATAAGGAATATACAGAAAACTTTATTCAAAACCATGGCCATTATTTTGAAGAGATGACAACATATGTAGAAGGTGCTAAAGACAAAGAAGCAGCGGCAAAAGAAATCGGAGAATGTCTTGCATCAGCAGTAAAGAAGACATTTGTAAATAAGAAGGGGAAGATTGGAGCGCGTACCCAGTCTGATCTCAATTTCTTTATGATATACTATGTCTTTCCAACAATTCTTAGCAGCGGAAGCGAATATGCTAAGACAATTGCGGATGGTGTATGTGAGGTATGGAAAAGCAGTTTTGCTAATAGTGATATCGGTTATACAGACTATGATTCGTTATATGATTCATTCCGTGAAAAAATATTTGGTATTTTTTAATGCGAAAACATAAAAAAGAGGATGAATACAAATAAGAACGAAAAAGAGATGCATGTGAATTTTGTTTCATAAGCATCTCTTTTTTGTTCTTTCTTAAATAGGAGAGTGAATATTAAAAATAGAAGAAAAAGTATTATTTCAAATATTGCTTTGGAGTTGTTCCTTTGTATTTTTTAAATGTTTTTATAAAATAACTCAAATCATTAAAACCGGCATTATAAGCCACTTCTGTAATCGTATCATTTGTCGTAAGTAGCTGATAGCAGGCACGCTCAATACGGTAATAGTTCAAATAATCGACAGGTGAACGATGTGTCATCTCCTGAAAAAAGCGGCAAAAATATTTCGGAGACATCTGCACAGAATCTGCCATTTCCTGTAAACTGATCGGTTTGTTATAGGAAGATTCGATAAATTCCAAAGCCTGCTTAAGCTGGACAATCCTTCGATGATCACGAGGTGGTTTGTCAGGAGTTGGATTATAATAATTTTCAGAAAAAATAGTTCCGATCAGTTGGTATAAGGAACCAAGTACAATGAGCTGATAACCAGGTTTTTTAGAGGAAATTGAATCAAACATATGCCATACGATCTGGTGGATATCATTGTAAGTTCCGGTGTAAACATAATTAAAAGAGACTTCTCGGTCGGTAATTTTACGCACGAATTTACAACAGTCATCATTCTTATTCATTAAGACATTCATGTCAAATACCAGACAATCATATTCACAGCCAAGCGGGGTGCCGGAATGAAGAGAACCGGCTGGAATAAATATAAATGAACCGGCTGAGACATGGAAAGTCCGTTCATCAATTGTTATCTGTAAAACACCTTTTAAAACACGGATTAATTCAAATTCTACATGCCAGTGCAGAGCCATCTCATATTGCGGATGAGAGGGAGAAACATGATGGTATTCCAATGGAAAATCAACAGTTCCTCGTTGTCGGCTTTCACGATAGTTTATATATTGCATAGTATTTTTGTACTCCTTTTCATTTGTATAGATTATTATAAATAAGATTGGTTGATTTTCAAAACAAAATAACAAATGTGAATATTGTTATATTTTTTACCAGTATAACACAAGTAAATTGTAGAAAACAATGGTAAAATGATTACATGAGATCAAGGGAGTGAAGAGAAGTGCGTATTTACTCCATTATGAACTGCTTCATAACTGTCAATATATGATGGGATGGAAGTGAGAAAGGAGGTTCATCAGTGAGCAACAACAAAAAACAAGTTCTGGCATTTGATTTTGGTGGCGGAAGCGGAAGAGCAATTCTCGGAAGTCTGGAAGACGGAAAGATTCAGATGAAAGAAGTATATCGCTTTTCAAATGATCCGGTTATAATCAACGGAACAATGTATTGGGACACACTGAGACATTTTTTTGAAATTAAACAGGGAATTGTAAAAGCAAAACAGGAGGGTGGCTTCGAAAGTATCGGAATTGATACATGGGGAGTTGACTTCGGACTTTTGGATGAACATGGAGCATTGTTAGAAAGTGCGGTTCACTACAGAGATGATCGTACACTTGGCATGCAGGAAGAAGTGTTCAAAGCAATTCCAAAAGAAAGAGTGTACGAGTTAACTGGATTACAGTTTGAAAATTTCAACACAATTTTCCAATTATATTCATTGGTTAAGAAAAGACCATGGTTATTGGAAAAAGCAGACAAGATGTTATTAACTCCTGATTTATTCAACTATTTCCTTACAGGAGAGAAGAAAGCAGAGTATACAATGGCTGCTACAACACAGCTTTTGGATGCAAAGAAGAAAGAATGGTCAGAAGAGATTCTGGAGGCACTTCAGATTCCAAAACATATTTTACCGGAGATCGTTCCAAGTGGAACTGTAATCGGTACATTGCAGCCTGCAATTTGTGAAGAGCTTGGCGTAGACCCGGCAAAAGTAATTGCAATCACAGGACATGACACACAGAGTGCAGTGGTATCTGTACCAACACAGAATGAAGATTTTATTTTCATTAGTTGTGGAACATGGAGCCTGTTCGGAACAGAGTTACAAGGACCGGTTATTGGAGAAAAATCACTGGAGTGTAATGTAAGTAATGAAGGTGGTTATGGTAATACAACAACATTGTTGAAAAATATCATTGGACTTTGGCTTGCACAGGAAAGCCGTAGACAATGGATTCGTGAAGGTCAGGAATATTCGTTCGGCGAATTGGAACAGATGGCAGTAAAAGCAGAGCCATTCCAGAGCTTTATCGATCCGGATTCACCAGAATTCGTTGCTGCAGGTAATATTCCGGAGCGTATCCGTGAATTCTGCCGTAAAACAGGACAGAAAGTGCCGGAGACAATCGGAGAGATTATGTGCTGTATCAACCAGAGTTTAGCATTAAAATATCGTTATGCACTGGAACAGATTGAAGCATGTACAGGTAAACATTATCCTGTAATCAATATGATCGGTGGAGGAATCCAGAGTAAACTTCTTTGTCAGATGACAGCAGGAGCAAACGGTCGTAAAGTTATCGCAGGACCTGTCGAAGCAACAGCACTTGGAAATATTGCTGTACAGTTGATGGCTCTTGGAGAAATCAAAGATGTAAAAGAAGCAAGACAGATCATCGCAGATTCAGAAACTACATATGAGTATCTTCCACAGGATACAGAGAAGTGGGATGCTGCATATGAGAAATTTAAAACATTTATTCATTAATCAAGGAGGAAATGTATCATGGCAAAATCAAGACTTATTGGGGACTATCCTGTAATTGGAATCAGACCTACAATCGACGGAAGAAGAGGAGTTCTTAAAGTTCGTGAGTCATTGGAAGACCAGACAATGAACATGGCAAAATCCGCTGCAAAATTATTTGAGGAGAACATCAGATATTCAAATGGAGAGCCAGTTAAAGTTGTTATCGCTGATACAACAATCGGACGTGTTGCAGAGTCAGCAGCTTGCGCAGACAAATTTAGAAAAGAAGGTGTAGATATTACTCTTACAGTTACACCTTGCTGGTGCTACGGAGCTGAGACAATGGACATGGATCCTAACACAATCAAAGCTGTTTGGGGATTCAACGGAACAGAAAGACCAGGAGCTGTATATCTTGCATCAGTACTTGCTACACATGCACAGAAAGGACTTCCGGCATTTGGTATTTATGGACATGATGTTCAGGAAGCAGATGACACATCTATCCCAGCTGACGTAGAAGAGAAGCTGTTAAGATTCGGACGTGCTGCAGTTGCTTGTGCAACAATGAGAGGAAAATCTTACTTACAGATCGGTTCTGTAACAATGGGTATTGGTGGTTCTATCATCAACACAGACTTCTTCGAAGATTATCTTGGAATGCGTGTAGAATCTGTAGACGAAGTAGAAATCATCCGTCGTATGACAGAAGGTATCTATGATGAAGAAGAATACCAGAAAGCACTTGCATGGACAAAAGAAAAATGTATCGAAGGATTCGATAAGAACCCAGAAGAACTTCAGAAAACTCGTGATCAGAAAGATTCTGAGTGGGAATTCGTAGTTAAGATGATGTGCATCATCAAAGACTTAATGAATGGTAACGATAAACTTCCAGCAGGATGCGAAGAAGAGATGGTTGGACACAATGCAATCGTTGCAGGATTCCAGGGACAGAGACAGTGGACAGACTTCTATCCAAACTGTGACTATCCAGAAGCACTCTTGAATACATCATTTGACTGGAATGGAGCAAGAGAGCCATACGTTCTCGGAACAGAGAATGATACATTGAACGCAACAAGTATGTTGTTCATGAAACTGTTAACAAACCGTGCACAGATCTTCGCTGATGTTCGTACATACTGGAGCCCAGAGGCTGTTAAGAAAGCTACAGGATATGATTTGGAAGGTGTTGCTAAAGAAGCAGGCGGATTTATCCACTTGATCAACTCTGGAGCAGCTTGTCTGGATGCTTGTGGTGAAGCAAAAGATGAGAACGGCAACGGAGTTATGAAACCTTGGTATGAAGTAACAGAAGAAGATCAGGATGCAATCATGAAAGCTACTACATGGAACTATGCAGACCTTGGATACTTCCGTGGAGGTGGATTCTCTTCAAGATTTGAAACAAAAGTAGAGATGCCTGCAACAATGATCCGTCTGAACATTGTAAAAGGACTTGGACCAGTTCTTCAGATTGCAGAAGGATGGACAGTAGGACTTCCGGCAGAAGTTTCTGATAAACTTTGGAAGAGAACAGACTACACATGGCCATGTACATGGTTCGCTCCAAGAACAACTGGAGAAGGTGCATTCAAGACAGCTTACGATGTAATGAACAACTGGGGAGCTAACCACGGTGCAATCAGCTACGGACATATCGGAGCAGATTTGATTACAATGGCTTCTATGCTGAGAATTCCAGTTTGCATGCACAACGTACCAGAAGAGAAGATCTTCAGACCAGCAGCTTGGAATGCATTTGGAATGGATAAAGAAGGTGCAGACTACAGAGCATGTGCTAACTTTGGACCACAGTTCAAAAAATAATTAACAAATAACACTGATTGCATGCAATCGAAAAATAATTAATCCCTTATAAAATATAGGGCGCATGCCGAAATGGTATGCGTCCTTTTTAGAAAAATAAAAAAGTTTCATGGAGGATGAGAAGATGTTAAAAGGAATTCCTAAAATTTTATCACCAGAATTATTAAAAGTATTATGCGAGATGGGACATAGTGATCGTATTGTTATTGCAGACGGAAACTTTCCATGTGAATCAATGGGAAAAGATGCTATCGTAATCCGTTGTGACGGACATGGCGTACCAGAAATTTTGGATGCAATTCTTACAGTTATGCCATTGGATGCATATGTAGAGAAACCAGTTAATTTGATGGAACTTATGCCATGTGATATCGGCAAAATCGACACACCAATCTGGGACGAGTACAAAGCAATCGTGAAGAAACACGATGAAAGAGGCGAAGCAGCAGTTGGCAATATCGAGAGATTTGCATTTTATGATGAAGCTAAAACAGCTTATGCAATCATTGCAACAGGTGAGTCAGCAGTTTATGCAAATGTAATGCTTCAGAAAGGTGTTGTAACTGAGTAATCAGTTACGAGTTGTTGAAAAAGTAATTAATATTTTTTTCTCCTAAAAATATAGAATCCAAAAAAGATTCGAAAGGCAGAGTCAGAGTAGAAAATACTTTGGCGCTGCCTTTTTGCGGTTGCTTTGTCTGTCAAAAAGTAATAACTTATGGTAAACTATCATAGTGTGAAATAGAAAAGTAAGTTCCAAAGAATTGAGATGAGGTTGGATATGCATTTAGAGTGGAATAAATTAAAGACACCCGGATATCTGGAAATCGGACTTGCAGTCATATTGATTATCACAATGGCAGGAATCGGAGGATGGAAAAGACATCAATCTGTCGTTATTGCAAAAGAAGCAGAGATGATACATAAGGTAGAAGTTGAAAATCAGAATGCTAAGGAAAAACAAGAATCAAAAACGAAAAAATCAGAAGAAAAAAACGAAAATGATTCTGTTCAGGAAACTACCGCAAATGGACAATATCCAATTATGGGAGAAAGTCCGGTCACAGTCGAACAACTTGTTTCTTATTTTAAATCGGCCGGTGTAGCATATCCAACAGAAGAATTGAAAAAAGGCGGTGCTGATTCTATCGAGACATTTGCAACGATGTATTGTGAAGAAGCGGTTGCCGAAGGGGTTCGCCCGGAGGTTGCATTTGTGCAGACAATGAAAGAAACAGGATGGCTTCAGTTTGGCGGAGATGTTTCTGTGAATCAGTTTAATTTTGCAGGACTAGGAACAACCGGAGGCGGCGTTCCAGGAAATTCCTATCCCGATGTGAGAACTGGAATCCGTGCACAGGTTCAGCATCTGAAAGCATATGCTACGACAGAACCATTGAATCAGGAATGTGTGGATGAGAGGTATGAATATGTTTTAAAAGGATGTGCTCCATATGTAGAATGGCTGGGGCAAAAAGAAAATCCGGCAGGAACCGGATGGGCAACTGCGGAGAAGTATGGATATTCAATTGTGAGTATGATTGGGAAGATGTAATTTAGTTCACTAAATGGCAATACGTTTCTTACAAAAAATTGATATAAGAATTCTTGGGTAAGTAATGTATTGGCTCAGTCCGTGAAGTGAGTGAACTTAAAGGATATTGAGTGACGATATTTGCGATAGTGAATTTTTGGGGATTGAAGATGCAAAATTTGTGAAGGAAGTATCCTCAAATACCAGAAAAGACAAGATGCAGATGCAATTGTACATGACAGGCAGGCTTAAAAGTATCTGCAAGCTCAAAGAAAAGCAAGTTGCAGATACATTGGTCAAGAAAAGAACATCTGTAATAGCGAATATCAAGCCTTGCAGATACAACGATTACCACAAAGATATCTACAACATTGAATAAGCGAGATGTGTAGATACATGAGATACCAGTGCCTGTTCAGTAAAGCTCTGCTTTTTAATTCATTAGATTTGCGATAACGTACTGAGAAAAAATATTTGATATGAATTTCTGCGAATACAAAGGAAGCGATTGGAAATAGTAAAAGGCCAGAATTTTACGTTAGAGCTTAGAAACTTGCTGTTTGAGGGCACAGCCCGAGTTGCTGGTTTCTAAGCTCTGTTTTTAGTAATAATTCTGACCTTTATGTATTTCCCGCTGACGGAGTCTGAACAGAAATTCATATCAAATATTTTTCTAAGGGATGCTTATCCAACTTAGTGAATTAAATAGAAATTCCGCAGAAATAATGAAACGAAATAAGATACTGAAACGTCTAATAAGTGAAAAAAGGAAAATCGATTTTCAATTTACAAATAATTGAAAGGAGGGAGTAGTGTGGAATATCTTGTGAAACGGGCACAAAAGAAAGATGATCAGGCATTTGTGCAATTGATTGAAATGGTAAAGGGAGATTTATATAAAGTAGCAAGAAGTTATCTTGATTCCGAAGCAGATATTGCGGATGCAATACAGGATACCATTATTGTATGCTACGAAAAAATAGAGAGTTTAAAAGAAAGAAAATATTTTAAAACCTGGCTGATACGGATTTTGATAAATAAGTGTAATGATATTTTACGAAAAGGAAAACGAGAATGTTCATATGATGTGATTTCAGAGCAGGGAGACGCAGGAATGAGTACAGCAAGATATGAATTCGAAGAATTGATGAATCAATTGGATGAAAAATACCGGACAGTTTTAATTCTGTATTACGCCGAAGGATTTAAGGTAAGGGAAATTGCACAACTACTTGAGATGGAAGAAAACACAGTAAAAACAAGGTTGTCCAGAGGAAGAAAAGAAGTTAAGAAAATGTATACAATGGAACTGGCGCAAGGAAGGAGATGAGTGTATGTCTAAGGATTTTATGAATAATAAAAACGAAAATAGTGTGAAAAGAGAATATTCAGATCAGGAAATTAAAAAGATTTTATCAGAAGATATAGAAACTTCGGAATACGTAAATCAGCGTATCAAGGATACGTATGAATGTCTTGGGATTCATCATAATAAGAAATCCACAAGTAAATATCATACTTGGAAAATTGCAGTGGCAGCGATTGTAGTAACAGCAGGCCTTAGTGTTGCTGGATTTGCAGCCAATAAGTATATGGCTGTATTGAAAACAGAGAAAGGTGATTCGATTCAATATACATTCCAGGTAGACCGTACAAAAGAAGCACATGCAATTTCCGTAGAGCCGACTTATATGCCGGAAGGGTATGAATGTGGAGGTGAAAATACTGCGAATTATGGAAAATGGCATAATGATAAAACAGATGGCGGAATTAGTATTATTCCGATGAATGCATCAGAGCTGGATTATATCGAACGAATGGGACAGACAGAAGAATTTATGAATTATAAAAGAAGCCAGCAGCAGAAGGTTATGAACCTTGGAGAACAGCAGGTCGATGTATATGTCAGTGAAGATTTTTATATTGATAGTGATGATACAGTTAAAAATATTTATCTGTATGATGAAAATGAAGGGTATGCGATCCAGATATGGAGCAGAAGTGATTTGCCATATGAAGAGATATTGAAGGTTGCCGAAGGTTTAAAAGTGACAGTGCTTGACGAAGTGGTTCCATATGCAACAGAGGAAGAAATCAAAGAAGCGAAGGCAGAGCAGGAGCAATTGGAAAAAGAAAAAGCTGGTTTAAAGAAAATTGCAGCAGAACGCATTTATGAGATTGGTGACGAAATAACAGATCCAATGCTAGAAGATGAAGCGTTAAAAAACGAGGTAGAAGATATTCGCTTTGTTGTAAATTCGGTAGAGGTGGCAGATAGCATTTCATTAGCTGAATATCCAAAAGAAAATTTTATCGACTATGAAAATGAAATGGCACCATGGATGAATGAAGATGGAACATTAAAATCACATGACAGAGGTGTCTTGAATGAAAATGGTGAAATTGAAGGAATAGAAAAAGTAAATTCGAAGTATGTAATCGTTCGCATGACAGCAAAAAATTGCGGAGATACACAAAGTGAATGGAACAAAGAAGATGGAGTACCTATCGCACCGGATTTGACAACATTAGCTTCTATGGAGGATGGCACAATAGTAAAAGCGGATGATTCTTATGTATCAGTGAACGAGAATTATTCATTACAATGGATGTCATCAGATGGCAGCAGTTTTCCGGTTTACTTTGATAAGATGTGCTATACAGATGGAAATCAGCGTTTAAAACAAGCTCTGTGGCACCCACTTGCAGCAGGAGAAGAACTGGATTATACATTGATTTATGTCATAGATGAAGATCAGGTGGATCAGATGTACTTGTGGTTCTTTAGTGGAACAGGAGGAGTTGATTCGCAGGGGAATACAATTGTAAGTCCATATGTGAGGCTTGCTATTTAGTTCACCGGGTGACAATACGTTCCTTACAAAAAATTGATATAAGAATTCTTGCTCAGATTCCATGAGCGGGAGACACATAAGAGCGTAAATTTTTGCTAAAAGCAAATGAATTTGAACTCAAACTTTCTGCTACGCAGCTTCAAACACGTTCGTTCAAATTTATTAACACAAAAATTTACGCTCTAAGTGTCTCCAACGCTCACTCCATATTCGCTCGAATTTCTTATATCAATTTTTTTTTAGTAATGTATTGGCTCAAGTTGTGAAGTAAATAGAACTCAAAGGATATCGAGCGACGATATCTGCGATAGTGGATTTTCGGAAATTGAAGATGCAAAATTTTGATGGGGAGCATCCGCACGTTATCGAAAATGTGAGATGTAGATGCAAAATTTGCGAAGGCAGTATCCTCAAATCCCAGAAAAGGCAAGATGCAGATGCAATTGTACATGACAGGCAGGCTGAAAAGTATCTGCAAGTTCAATGAAAAGCAAGTTGCAGATACGGTGGGCCAAAAAAGAGCATCTGCAACAGTGAATATCTAGGCAGTGCAGATACATCAGTTGTCAATAGAGCATCTGCAACAGCGAATATCAAGCTAGTGCAGATACATCAGTTGCCACAAAGACATCTGTACAAGCAAATAACCTCATGATATAGATACATCAGGCACCAGAAAAGTAAATCCATCATCGCCCCACCTATTTCAATCACGATACACCACAAAGCAAGAAAAGACTATGCAATCCAGCGAATTGGAGTCGGGTTTGCCCGACGAAGCTGAGCAGGAGTGCATAGTCTTTTTCTTGCTTGGGGCTGTCGTGAACTAAATAGCAATTTCATGAATCAAATACACTTTAATATCTTGACAAAACCTCCATTGAAAGCTATAGTATAATGTGCGTTAGAAGATAGTATTCTAATCAATATGAATAAGATATAAAGATAATGAAAAAGAGGAGTACATAATTACTATCGTCAGAGAGAATCATCCAAAGGCTGTGAGATGATTTCGAAAAAGGGTTGTGGAAGGTAGCTTTGGAATTGGATATTTGAAATTAAGTAGGATATCTCGTGGTTGTTTACGTTATAGAACAAAGAGGTATACAGAAGAGTTGTCTGTATATGAACTTAAGGTGGTACCGCGATGATTCGCCCTTTATGTACGGAAGTATATGAAGGGCGTATTTTTATATATTAGGAAAGTCCTTTCCTAATATATAAAAAACGCTCCGCTTAGGATGCGCAGTGATTCTGATAGGAATATGTCAGCTTTGCTGACCAGAATCACGCGTCAAGTCTCACGGACGTTCGACTTGAATATATAGACAATTTCCACTTTATGTGAAAAAATTGTGACTCATAGTGACAAATCAAAAAAAATAAAATAATATGAAAACAAAAGGAGGACATCATGAAAATTGTGAGTAAAGAACTGGCAAAAACTTATGATCCAAAAGCAATTGAGCAAAAGACATATGAAAGATGGTGTGAGAACAAATATTTTCATGCGGAAGTAGACCGCAGTAAGAAACCATTTACAACGGTAATGCCACCACCGAATATTACTGGTAAGCTTCATATGGGACATGCGTTAGACAATACATTACAGGATATTCTGATCCGTTATAAGAGAATGCAGGGATACAATGCATTATGGATTCCTGGAACAGACCATGCTGCCATTTCTACAGAAGTAAAAGTAACAAATCAGTTAAAGGCAGAAGGAATTGATAAGAAAGAACTTGGACGTGAAGGATTCTTGGAGCGTACATGGCAATGGAAAGAAGAGTATGCGGGAACAATTGAAAATCAGTTGAAGAAACTGGGTATTTCCTGCGACTGGGACAGAGAACGTTTTACAATGGATGAGGGATGTTCTAAAGCTGTAGAGGAAGTGTTTATTAATCTGTATGAAAAAGGATATATTTACAAAGGTTCTCGTATCATTAACTGGTGCCCGAAGTGTAAGACATCGTTGTCTGATGCAGAGGTAGAACATGAAGAGCAGAATGGTAATTTCTGGCATATTAAGTATCCAATCGTAGGAACAGACAGATTCCTTGAGATTGCTACAACACGTCCAGAGACAATGCTTGGAGATAGTGCGATCGCCGTACATCCAGATGACGAGAGATATAAAGATATCGTTGGTAAGAATGTATTGCTTCCATTAGTTAACAAAGAAATTCCAATCGTTGCAGATTATTATGTAGATAAAGAGTTTGGAACTGGTGCGGTTAAGATCACACCTGCACATGACCCGAATGACTTTGAAGTTGGAAAACGTCATAATCTTCCAGAGATTAATATCATGAATGATGATGCTACAATTAATGATAAAGGTGGCAAATATGCAGGAATGGACCGCTATGAAGCAAGAAAAGCAATCGTAGCAGATCTGGATGCACAGGGATATCTTGTGAAAGTAGTTCCACATTCTCACAATGTAGGAACACATGACCGTTGCGGAACAACAGTAGAGCCATTGATCAAACAGCAGTGGTTTGTAAAGATGGAAGAACTTGCAAAACCAGCGATTGAAGCTTTGAAGAGCGGAGAATTAAAGTTTGTTCCGGAACGTTTTGATAAGATTTATCTGCACTGGCTTGAGAATATCAAAGACTGGTGTATTTCACGTCAGATCTGGTGGGGACACAGAATCCCTGCATATTATTGTGATGAATGCGGTGAATTTGTAGTTGCAAAAGAAGCACCGGAGAAATGCCCACATTGTGGATGTACACATTTCACACAGGATGAAGATACTCTGGATACATGGTTTAGTTCAGCATTGTGGCCATTTTCTACACTTGGCTGGCCGGAGAAAACAGAAGATTTGGATTACTTCTATCCAACAGATGTACTTGTAACAGGATATGACATCATTTTCTTCTGGGTAATCCGTATGGTATTCTCAGGAATTGAGCATACAGGCAAGTGTCCATTTAATACAGTATTGATCCATGGATTGGTTCGTGATTCACAGGGACGTAAGATGAGTAAATCTCTTGGAAATGGTATCGATCCACTGGAGATTATCGATCAGTATGGTGCAGATGCACTTCGTCTGACACTGGTTACAGGTAATGCACCTGGTAATGATATGCGTTTCTATAATGAACGTGTTGAGGCAAGCCGTAATTTTGCAAATAAAGTATGGAATGCATCTCGATTCATTATGATGAATATGGAGAAAAATGTAGTAGAAGAGCCAGAAGATTTCTTGTTAAAACCGGCAGACAGATGGATTCTTTCAAAAGTAAACAGTCTGACAAAAGAAATGACAGAGAACATGGACAAATTTGAACTCGGAATCGCAGTTCAGAAAGTACATGATTTCATCTGGGATGAGTTCTGTGACTGGTATGTAGAGATTGCAAAATATCGTATTTATCATGCAGAAGAGGATTCACAGTCAGCACAGTGTGTTTTGTGGGTACTTAAGACAGTTCTTGGACAGGCATTGAAATTACTTCATCCATTTATGCCATTTATCACAGAAGAGATTTATGGCGCACTTGTACCGGAAGAAGAATCTTTGATGATGTCAAAATGGCCTGAGTATAAAACGGAATGGGAATTCCCAAGAGCAACAGAGGTAATGGAGCATGTAAAAGCAATTACACGCGGAATCAGAAATATGCGTGCAGAGATGAATGTTCCAAACAATAAACGTACAAAAGTTATATTGTTAGCAGTAATAAATCCTTAATGGAAGCTCTGGAAGTATTTAAAAATTCTGTAAAACCACTGATGCTTGCAAGTGACATTATTCTTCACTACGAAAAGAAAGATGTTGCAGATGATGCAGTATCTATTGTAGTTCCAGGAGCAACTGTATATCTTCCAATGGAAGAGCTGGTTGATTTTGAGCAGGAATTAGAGCGTCTGAAAAAAGAAGAAGAGAAGCTCACAAAAGAAATCGCAAGAGCGAAAGGTATGCTTTCAAATGAACGTTTTGTAAGCAAAGCACCAGAAGCAAAAGTACAGGAAGAAAAAGAAAAACTGGAAAAATACACACAGATGCTGGCACAGGTTCAGGAACGTCTGGAAGGATTAAAGCGATAGAATATACAGATTTAAAATGTCTGTAAATGATATATCTGAGATGGGGATGGATTGACAGCATATGTTGATTATCCCCGTTTTGGACATTTTGGAACAATGTCTTATAGACTAAAAAAACATGTAAGAGATAACGTGACAGATTAGAACAGAGAGGATATCAATGAAGAAGGTGCATATAAAAAAGCCGGATATCAAAGGTACATTTCATAAGATAAAAAATTTGAAAAAGGAAGATATCAAGGCACATTGGAAAGAGAGTAAAGCACGACGACAACGAATTCTTGAGGAAAGAAGAAACAGCAAATTTGCAAAGAAGATGCAGCCGGTGTACCGATTTATGAATCGATTTTCGCTGGTATTTCATTTCCTTTTAGCATGTATTTTGAATTTCTTTATAGAGGGGATTTCAAGACATTCGTTGATTCAGGCATGGCTCTATATGATAGAGACGCCAAAAGTATTTTTATTCAATGCTTATCTGATATTTGCAACATTGATGATTGTATATCTGGTGAGGCGACGGGTATTTGCCCGTATTCTGATTAGTGTATTCTGGCTGATACTGGGTATTACAAATGGGTATATGTTAATGAAACGTGTAACACCATTTAATGCACAGGATTTAAAAGTATTGTCAGATGCCATTTCGTTGACAGGAAATTATTTTGGAAAAATGGAATTGATCATGTTGATCATTGGAATCATTGCAGTAGTAATATGGGTGATTTCAATGTGGAGACGTGGTGGACAGTATACCGGTAAGATGCATAGGGTTGCTGCACTTTGTGGTTTGATTGTAAGTTTACTGGGATATGTTGTACTTACGGATGTGGCAATTGATAAACGTGTGATTTCAAATTATTTTGGAAATATTGCATTTGCTTATGAAGATTATGGATTCCCATACTGTTTTACAGCGAGTGTATTTAATACGGGAATATCCGAACCGGCAGGTTACAGCAAAGAGACGATGGAAGCTATCAATAAAGATGGTGCGCTGAATGTAAGTGAGACAAGTCTGTCAGATGAAAACAAACCGAACATTCTATTTGTGCAGTTAGAGTCTTATTTTGATCCGACAGAAGTAGAATGGCTGCAGTTTTCAGAAGATCCAATTCCGAATTTGCGCAAATTATATAGTGAATATTCATCAGGCTATTTTAAGGTGCCGTCTGTAGGAGCAGGAACTGCAAATACAGAGTTTGAAGTGCTTACAGGAATGAGTATGCGTTTCTTCGGACCTGGAGAGTATCCATATAAAACTTATGCAAAGACAAAAATAATTGAAAGTGCGGCATCATCACTGGAAAAATTGGGATATGGTGCAGAGGCACTTCATAATAATACAGGTAATTTCTATAGTCGTGCACAAGTTTATAATCATATGGGATTTGACCATTACACAAGCAAGGAATTTATGAATGTGCTTCAGACAACACCGAAAGGATGGGCAACAGACGATATTCTTGTTCCACATATTTTAGAGTCAATGGATACAACGAAGCAACAGGATTTTGTTATGACAATCAGTGTGCAGGGACATGGAGATTATCCGACAGAAAAAGTTTTGGATGATCCTGAAATTATTGTCAGTGGTGTGGAAGACGAAGGAAAGCGAAATGCATGGGAATATTATGTAAATGAAGTTCATGAGATGGACAAATTTGCAGGTCAGTTGATTGAAGCATTAGAAAAACGCGGAGAACCGACAGTAGTTGTATTTTATGGAGATCATCTTCCTACAATGGGACTTGAAGCAAAAGATATGAAGAGCAAATATCTTTATAATACAAATTATGTTATTTGGGATAACATTGGATTGGAAAAGAAAGACGGAAACTATGCAGCATATCAGATTATGGCAGAAGTGTTTGATCGTTTAGATATCCATACAGGAACATTTTTTAATTATCATCAGCAGAGAAAAGATACAAAGAATTATCTGGCAGATCTTGAACTGCTCCAGTATGACGTTTTATATGGAAATCAGTATGTATATGAAAATACAGGCAAGCCGATCACAGAAGGTCATATGGTCATGGGTGTGAAAGACACATCTATTTCGGATATTGTAGAACAGTTGGATGGAACTTATAGCCTTTATGGAGAGAATTTTACAAAATATAGTAAGATTTATATCAATGATGAAAAACAGACAAGTTCATTTTTAAATAATACACGAATTGACCTAAAGGAAGCAGAATTACAAGATGGTGATGTGGTTTATGTGGCGCAGGTTGGTTCAAGTAATACGATTTTCAGGACTTCTAAGAAATATGAGTATAAAGACGGAGCATTAAAAGAACTTCCGACAGATCCGAATGACCCGGAAACAGGAAGAAATGCATTTGTAGGAAAAGACGCAGGAGAACAATAATGACCTATGATAAGGCAGTGGAATACATTAATGAGATTCCAAAATTTACAAAAAAAAATACGCCGGAGCATACGAAAGAGTTTTTAAAGAGACTTGGAAATCCACAGGATAGCTTAAAAGTGATCCATGTTGCAGGAACAAATGGAAAAGGTTCCACAAGTTCCTATCTGGATGCAATGCTTCGTGCCCAGGGGAAGACAGTTGGTCTTGCACTGTCTCCTCATTTAGTAAAAATGAATGAAAGAATTGTAATCAATCATCAAATGGTCGATGATGATACATTTCTAAATGTATTTGAACAGGTCAAAGAAAAAGTAGAAGGGATGGTGGAAGATGGTCTTCCACATCCTACTTTTTTCGAGTTTTTATTTGGCATGGTACTGATAGCATTTGCACAAGCGAAGGTGGAGTATGCAGTGCTTGAAACGGGTCTTGGAGGAAGACTGGATGCGACGAATTGTGTTGAACATCCAATCTGTTCAGTAATCACATCAATTGGAATGGATCATATGCAGTATCTTGGCAATACATTGGAAGAAATTGCCACGGAAAAGGCTGGAATCTTAAAAAATGCTGTGCCGGCTTTTTACATTGAAGGGCAAAAAGAAAGCAATCAGGTGATTGAAAAACGTGCAAAAGAACTTGGGATTCCATGTAAAAAAGTCTCGAAAAATGCGTTCGAAATTCTTGAAAATGACGAGAAATATATTGCATTTTCATGTGCAAATGCGTATTATGGAGATGTTACATGGAAACTAAACAACATCGGACGATATCAGGCAGAGAATGCAATGCTTGCGTTGGAGGTAATGCGTTATCTGTTTGGCACTGAAGGAGAATTACAAAAGTGGCAGGAAACACTTAGTGCATGTAAAGTAGGCGGGCGAATGGAAGAAGTCCTCCCACATATTTACATTGATGGGGCACATAATATCAGTGCGATTGAAAGATTTGTTGAGAGTGTTCCAAAGGATACTACAGGAATTGGAATTTTATTTTCTGTGGTAGAAGATAAAGATTATGAGGAAATGATTGCTTGTCTTTGTCAGCATGTGGATGCAGATTTTTTTGTGATCACACATATAGCAGATAAGCGTGCTGCAGATACAGAAAAGTTAGCAGAGATATTTCGTCAATATACAGAAAAACCAGTTATCGTGCAGGATTCGTTGAAGGCTGCATGGAACTATGTGACATCCAATCAGAAAGACAGGACAATTTATTGTCTGGGATCGTTGTATCTGGTGGGGATGGTCAAAGCTTTGATAGAGGAGGAGTCAAATGCTAGATTTTGAAGAAGAACTGAAGAAGTTTAAACCAAGTCTGGAAGTAGAAGATATTGAAGATGCCGTTTATCAGGAAGAGATGACAGATGTGATGGACCTCCTGAATAAGGTAATGGATCAACAGAAAAATTAGAAAGATTATGGTGAGCATAGATGGACTATACGAAGAAAATCATGCATTGTTCCAATTATTGGTACAATGATGGCCTGAGAAAAGCGCAGATTCGGGATTTATCGGGAGCGATTCTCTCACTTCGACAAAGTTTACAATATAATAAGGGGAATATTGCTGCCAGAAATCTACTTGGATTAGTTTATTATGGCAGGGGAGAAGTAGCAGAGGCACTGGTAGAGTGGATTATCAGTAAGAATTTGAAACCACGTGATAATATTGCAAATGAATATATACAGCGTGTTCAGGATTCATCCAGACGACTGGAGGCTATGGATCATGCAATTCAGGTGTATAATCAATGTCTGCAGTTATGCAGACAGGGAAGCATTGATATGGCAATTTTGAAACTGAGACAGGTTATCGGAGGTCATCCGACCTTTGTCAAAGCATATCAATTGCTGGCATTGATCTATATTCAGGATGGACAATATCCGAAAGCAAATTCATGCTTCGCACTGCATCCAAACTGGATACAACCAATGCAACTACGTTGCGTTATATGCATGAACTCGAACTGCATCGAAGTAAGGTGCCTGCAAGGTCAGAGAAGAAAAAAGAAAAGAGAAAAAAGAAAAATTCTGTGGAATATAAGGATGGCAATGAAACAATTATTCAGCCGGCATATCATATAGTAAAGACAATTGCAGGAAAATTCACAATTATGAATATTATAATTGGAGCATTGATCGGAGCGATGATTGTATGGTATCTCGTTGTTCCGTCTGTCAATCAGTCGAAATCAGAGAAGACAAATAAGCAGATTATTGAATACAGTGAGCAGATTAATGCCATGAAGGCACAAATCAGTGCAATGACAAGAACGCTGGACAATTATCGTACAGCAGGTAGCGATTCAGAGGCAGCAGCGCAGAATGCTGCAAGTACTTCAGACAGCTATGAGAATCTGATGTCTGCATCAACACAATATAATTCAGGAAACTATACGTATGATGTGATTGCAGATTCACTTTTGAATGTTAACCGTGATCTGCTTGGAGCATCCGGCCAGGAGATGTATGATGAGATGACAGGAGAGGTTTATCCATCTGCCTGTGAGATTAAATACGAAGCCGGAATAGAGGAACTGAATGTTGCAAATTATAGCTCTGCGATAGACAACTTGTCTAAAGTCGTAAGAATGAATGCTGATTACGATGACGGAGGCGCAAGACTTAATTTAGGTATTGCATATCTAAGAAGCGGAGATAATGACAATGCAATTGCCAATTTCCAAGCTGTAGTTCAGGAATATCCAGATACAGATTATGCACAAGAAGCAACAAACAATCTGAATATGATTTCACAGAATACTGAAGAAACACAGAAAACAGAATAATAAGTTTTCGGATATTTGAAATATAAGGAAGAACAAAATATACAAAAGAGGTAATTATGTAGAAGATGCATAATTTCCTCTTTTTTTCTTTTACAAAGAATAAAAGAAGGTATGAAATACTGCAGATGGAAGATTGTAATACGAAAAAATATGACAGGAGGTAAAACAAGATGGATTATCAAGTGCAGGAAAATTGTCTGACAATATTTCTTCCAAAAGAAGTAGATCATCATAATGCGGAAGAAATTCGGAAAAGTGCAGATTCAGTTATTGAAAAAAATCATATCAAATATGTGATTTTTGATTTTAAAGATACGGAGTTTATGGACAGTTCAGGAATCGGAGCAATAATGGGGCGATATCGGATGATACAGCTTATAAATGGAGAAGTGTGGGCGGTACATACAAATGCAAGAATTAAAAAAATATTAACATTGTCAGGAATGACGAAAATAATGCAGATATATGAGGAGGAACAGGAAAATGGGGAACACAAATGAAATGGAAGTGATCTTTGACAGCCGTTCTGCAAATGAAAGCTTTGCAAGAGTCGCAGTTGCGGCATTTTTAACGCAGTTAATCCAACTGTGGAAGAGGTGTCAGATGTAAAAACAGCAATATCGGAAGCAGTTACGAATTGTATTATACATGGATATGAAAATGAAATAAAAAAGATTTACATACGCTGTGAAATTAATGCACATACATTTTATGTGTCAGTCAGAGATGAAGGAAAAGGAATTGAAGATGTAAAGCAGGCAATGCTGCCTATGTATACCACAAAACCAGAAGCAGATCGGTCTGGTATGGGATTTTCGTTTATGGAAGCATTTATGGATCAGGTAGAAGTGAAATCTATACCGGGAGAAGGAACCGAAGTGAAAATGAAAAAAACAATTGGTAAAGGAAGAAATGCATGGACCACACAATCGCTTTAATTCAAAAATCACACGAAGGAGATAAAGCGGCAAGAGAACAATTGGTAGAGGAAAATGTAGGGCTGATCTGGTGTGTGGTAAAGCGTTTTTATGGACGAGGACTTGAAAGTGAAGATTTATTTCAGATAGGAAGCATTGGACTTCTTAAAGCTATTGATAAATTTGATCTTTCATATGATGTGAAATTCTCAACCTATGCAGTTCCGATGATTTCAGGGGAAATCAAGAGATTTTTGCGAGATGACGGGATGATAAAAGTGAGTCGTACACTGAAAGAATTATCTTATAAAATATTTCAAACCAGAGAAAAATTACTGGATTTATTGGGACGGGAACCAACCATTGAAGAGCTTGCAGAAAAAATGCAGATAGACAAAGAAGAAATAGTAGAAGCACTGGAGGCCGGAAGTGAAGTAGAATCCATTTATAAACCAATACATCAGAAAGAGGGAAATGAGATCCGGCTGATGGATAAGCTGGAAGAAAAAGAACACAGAGAAGAAAAGATACTGGATCACATGTTGTTGCAGCAGTTGCTTGGGACATTAGAAAAAGAAGAACGCACATTGATCTATATGAGGTATTTTCAAGATAAGACACAGTCACAAGTAGGAAAAGAATTAGGAATATCGCAGGTACAGGTTTCCAGAATGGAGAAGAAGATTATGGAAAATTTAAGGAAAATTGGAACATAGAATCAGAGAAGCCATTTGATCAAGTTATGTATATTTTAAAGAGAAGAGAAAATACTAAAGAGCATATCATAAAAGTACATGAAATGGAGATGAAAAGTTTGGAAGATGGAAGAAGAAAAATAAGAATATGCCTGACAATTATGTTGATAGCTGCGGTGATATCTGGTGTTTGCTATTACTATAGTGCTGCCGGGAAGGCTGAGCGTTACGAATCAGAAGAGATGTTAGTAAATTCTGAGGAGAAATGCAATGGCTGTTAAGCAGGAAACGCTATATATAAAGGGTGATAAAAATATAGAAGTGACAAAGCCAGAGGTAACGCTGGGGGATATTTTGTCTATGGAATGTAGTAATCAAAATGTAATTCCGAGGATTAAAACGATTAAGGTTATGAAAATGCAGGAGAAAGAGGGACAGCGCAAAGTCATATCTATTTTAAAAATTATAAAATTAATACATGAAATATATCCGAACATGGATGTCCAAAATTTGGGCGAGACAGATATTATCGTAACTTACGAAGAGCAAAAATCAACAGGGATGATAAGCCATCTGATCAAAACCGGGTTTACCGCAGTATTGACATTTACAGGTGCGGCATTTGCAATCATGACATTTAACAATGATGTATCAGTTAGAAAATTATTTTCTCAAATCTATCAATTGATGACTGGAATAAAACCACAGGGTTCTACAATCTTAGAACTAAGTTATTCCATCGGACTTACGATAGGAATACTATTGTTTTTTAATCATTTTGGAAAGAAAAAGTTTTCAGTGGACCCTACACCGTTGGAGGTACAGATGCGAACTTATGAAAATGAAATACAGACAACCCTTGTAGAAAATGCTTCAAGAAAGGGAAAAGAACTGGATGCTGATACGTCAAATTCTAATGGCAGTAATCGGTCTTAGCGCAGGAATATTAGTAGCGGGAGGACTGTTTGGATTTATTGTTGAATTAGGTGTCATCGCTGATTTTGCAGATCGGACACATACAGGAAATAAAATTCATTTGTATGAAGACTGTGCCGCTTTAGGAGGAATTATAGGGAATGTTATTTTTGTATATTCGATACCGATTCCTTATGGCAAAATTTTGCTTATTCCGATAGGGCTGCTAATCGGGATTTTTGTCGGGTGTTGGGCGATGGCACTGGCAGAAATTCTAAATGTTTTTCCGATATTTATCCGTAGATTAAAAATAACAAAATATATTGCTGGATTGATATGTGCAATGGCATTGGGAAGGGGAGTCGGAGGTGTGATATATTTTTTCCTGATGCATTGATAATTTTAATATGGTACATTTTTATAAAAAGAATTATAATTACAGTAGTTATAATTTGAGGAGGCAAAAGATGAAAAAATTGGATTTATCGGAGTTGGAATCATGGGAAAATCCATGGTGCGAAATCTTATAAAAGCAGGATTCGAGCTGCACATTTATGCTCGTACAAAATCGAAAGTAGAAGATGTTATTAACGAAGGGGCTATTTTTCATGATAGCATTGCAGAGTGCGTCAAGGAATGTGAGGCTGTTATTACAATAGTAGGATTTCCTGTCGATGTCGAAGAAGTTTATTTTGATAAAGGAAATATTTTAGATAGTGTTCAACAAGGCACATATTTGATTGATATGACAACTACAAGTCCGATGCTGGATCAGAAAATTGCAGAAGAGGGAAAAAAGAAAGGGCTTCATGTTTTGGATGCACCTGTTACGGGTGGAGATATAGGAGCAAAAAACGGAACACTTTCTATTCTTGTAGGTGGTGAAAAAGCAGATTATGAAGCTTGTATGCCATTGTTTGAGGCAATGGGGACAAACATTAATTATCAAGGTGGTATCGGGTGCGGACAGCATGCAAAACTTGCTAATCAGATTATGATAGCAGGAACGTTGTCAGGAGTATGCGAAGCATTTACTTATGCAAAAGCAAAAGGACTGGACCTTCAGACATTGCTTGATTCCGTGTCGACAGGGGCAGCTGGAAGTAAGCAGTTAGATACTTTTGGACCTAAGATTTTAGAGGGTGATTATGCTCCGGGATTTTTTATGAAACATTTTATTAAGGATATGAAATTGGCACTTACAGAAGCAAATATGAGTAATATTAATTTAGACGTTTTAAGTCAGGTGCTTGCAAATTATGAATTATTGCAAGCAGAAGGTTATGGGGAATTAGGAACGCAGGCGCTTATTAAATACTATGAAGAAGAAATGGAGGAATAAAAAATAACTATGCCATCCAGCGAATTGGAGTCGGGCTTGCCCGACGAAGCTCCCGCAGGATGCATAGTCGTTTCTTACGAAAAATTTATCATTATAAAATTACTTTAATGTCATGATAACACTTTTTCCAGCCTGGACCTCGCCTTTTTCACATACGAGCTCTTTTCCGTCTAAATCTGAACTAATCAGAACAGGAGTAATGGAGTTGCGTCCGGTCTCTTTGATGAATTCCAAATCTGCTTCTGCAATCAAATCTCCGGCTTTTACTTTATCTCCAATCTTTGCATAAATGTGGAAACATTTTCCATTCAGTGCAACTGTCTCAAGCCCCATATGTATTAAAATTATCACTCCACTTTCTGAAGTTATTTCATAGATATGGCCTGTTTCTACCACTTTGGATACGACTCCGTCAACTGGGCTTACAATCTTTCCGTCAGTTGGGATGATTGCAATGCCGTCTCCAAGTATTTTTTCTGTAAATATCGGATCTGGTACATCTGTAATTGCAACTGCTGTACCAGTCATTGGTGCTAAAATTACTTCTTGTGTTTTTCCTTGATTCTTCATATCTAAATCCTCCGCTAGATAATATATGTTCTTTTCCTCATTTTACAAATTCTTAATTATAGTCACTGCTTTAATAAATTTCAATCCTCTTTTGAAAATTGTTTCAGAATTCTATGTTTTGCATATTTTAGGGCGCTGGTTTCATAAGTTTGTTATTCAGAATTTAATAGATTACTATTCACTTCCGTGACAACCACTACGCTGATAGGCACGGAGGATGCCGTTGCTGGTCACAGTTAGTGTTAACAGTAACCAGAGCCATATAGTCATCTAATGAACTAAAAATCTATCTTGCAATCTATTCCCAGCATATGCTAAAGTATAGAAAAGCATATTTCTATACGAAATCTAAGGGGCATCGCACCATCTATATTCTAATAACATTTCAGAAATCTATGCTTTGATACCACAAAACATGTAAAAAAGCAGAAGAGGGCTGGAAGAGAGTGAAGATAGAGGAAGTTCCTTCTGCAAAAGGAGGAAAAATGAATACTGAGTTGAAAAATGCTGTATTAGCGACAGACCTCAAAGCACAGTATGATGCGTGTGCAAAAAAATTGCTTGGCTACAAAGACATACTGGCACGAATTTTGATAGAGGCAGTCGAGGAGTTCCGGGGAATATCACCGGAAGAAGTGAAGTCATTGATTGAAGATGACATACAAATCGGAAAGGTTCCGGTTGACCCGGGACTTACAAATACAGTTGTCGGAGTGGATGAAAACGGCAAAGAAATTATAGGAATGAATACGGTAAATGAAGAAGTGAATGCCGGATACATTTTATTTGATATTATTTTTTACGTGCGCTTGAAAGAGGGACGTTCGAAGATTATCATAAATGTAGAAGCGCAGAGAAAAGAACCGACAAAATATGATATTCTTAACCGAGCTGTCTTTTACATTAGTCGTGAAATTTCATCTCAGAAAAATCGGGAGTTTGTGAATAGCAATTATAACGATATCAAGAAAGTCTATTCTATTTGGATATGTATGAACATGTCAGAAGACAGTATGAACCATATACATCTGACAAATGATATGATTATAGGAAATCAAATCTGGAAAGGAAGAGAGGACTTGGTGAATATTGTTATGATAGGACTGGCAAAGGAAATTTCTCCCAAAGAAGAAAAACATGAACTTCACCGATTATTAGGGGCGTTATTGTCAGAAACACTAAGAGAAGAGGAAAAACTAGATATACTCAAAAACGAATATCATATACCGATGGAAAAATCAATAGAGGAGGATGTGAAAGTAATGTGTAATTTAAGTGATGGAATAGAAGAACGCGGGAAAGCGGAAGGCATAGAATTAGCGCGGAAGGTTTTCAAAATGAAAGAGCAAGATGCAAGTGTTCAAGAAATAGCTAAGGAACTTCAGCTGTCAGTTGAAGAAGTTGAGCAAATAATTGGAGAATAAAATAATAGCAAAGTCAATCAACTTTCTTATAGAAATAGTCGCTTAATTGAAATAATCAATGAAGCTGTAATAATAGAGGACGAGCTTTATTCCCACTTGTCTTTTCATGAAATTTTATATACAATCATATGACAAGAAGGGATAAATGGTGAAAGGCTATGAGAACATATAAATTAACAATTGCATATGATGGCTCCAGATTTCGAGGATGGCAGCGACAGCCGGACACGGAACTGACAATTCAAGGAATTTTGGAGCGTGATATTAGTGAGTATGTGGGATATAAAGTAGAGGTGAATGGCTCCGGGCGTACAGATGGCGGAGTACATGCGTCCGGGCAGACAGCCAGTATTATTCTATCAGGTAAGGTGGATGAGCCAGTATTTCTTACAGAGATAAATGAGAAAATTCCGGAGGACATCCGTATTGTGAATATGGAACTTGCAAGGAACGGGTTTCACGCACGTCACAGTGCAAGAGGTAAGAGATATGAATATACGATTGATACCGCAGAAAAAGCAGATGTATTTCTGAGAAAATATTCATTTCATTATCCGGAAATAATTAATGTGAAAAAGATGGAGAAAGCAATCGAATATTTGCGAGGAAGTCATGATTTTGCAGGATTTACAGATCGACCGGATGAAAAGTCCACAACAAGAAGAATTTATGATATAATAGTTAGGCAAGACGGACATAGACTTAGAATTGAGTATACCGGAAGTGGATTTATGTATCATATGGTAAGAATTTTAACAGGAACACTGCTGGAAATTGGTAGTGGGAGAAGAAGTCCGGAAAGCATAAATGAGATAATTGAGTCCGGTCAACGTGCAGATGCGGGATTTTTAGTACCTGCAAGTGGACTATGCTTGAAAGAGGTGTTTTATAAACAATGAAATTAGTATCATGGAATGTAAACGGAATCCGGGCATGTGTGCAAAAAGGATTTCTTGATTTTTTTAATGAGATCGATGCAGATATTTTTTGTATTCAGGAGTCAAAGATGCAGTCCGGACAGTTAGAACTTGACTTGCAGGGGTATAATCAATATTGGAACTATGCAGTGAAAAAAGGATATTCTGGAACTGCGGTATTTACCAAGAAAGAACCAATTCAAGTAAGCTATGGAATCGGGATAGAGGAGCATGATCAGGAAGGTCGTGTAATAACGTGTGAATTTGAGGATTTTTATTTTGTTACGGTGTACACACCAAATTCTCAAAATGAGTTGAAACGTCTGGCTTATCGTATGCGATGGGAAGACGATTTTCGTGCGTATTTAAAGTCTCTGGAAATGAAGAAACCGGTTATTGTGACTGGGGATATGAATGTTGCTCATAAGGAAATTGATTTGAAAAATCCGAAAACAAATCGTAAGAATGCAGGATTTACAGATGAGGAGAGACAGAAGTTTACAGAGCTTTTAGATGCAGGATTTATCGATACATTCCGATATTTTTATCCGGAGCAGGAAGGAGTATATTCCTGGTGGTCTTATCGCTTTAAAGCAAGAGAGAAGAATGCCGGATGGAGAATTGATTATTTTTGCGTATCAGAATGTCTGAAAGACAGATTGCAGGATGCACAGATTCTAACAAATGTAATGGGTTCAGACCATTGTCCAATTGTATTGGAATTAAAAGACAAATAAATAATAGGAGGCGGTCATCGTGACTAAAATTGACATTATTTCTGGATTTTTAGGAGCTGGAAAGACAACATTTATTAAAAAGCTTTTAAAGGAAGCATTTGAAGGAGAACAGGTTGTTCTGATTGAAAATGAATTTGGAGAAATTGGTATTGATGGTGGATTTTTAAAAGAAGCCGGAATTGAGATTAAAGAGATGAATTCAGGCTGTATCTGCTGTTCACTGGTAGGTGATTTTGAGAAATCTTTAAAAGAAGTAATCGACACATATCATCCGGATAGAATTTTGATCGAGCCATCGGGAGTTGGAAAGCTTTCAGATGTTATCAAAGCAATACAGGATGCACAGGTTAATCTTGATGCACAGTTGAACAGCTTTACAACAGTTGTTGATGTGACTAAATGTAGAATTTACAGTAAAAACTTTGGAGAATTTTTCAGCAATCAGATTGAGTATGCAGGAGCAATTATTTTAAGCAGAACAGATAAAGCAAAACATGAGAAGGTTGAAGAAAGCGTTGCTATTTTACGTGGATTAAATGAGAAAGCACCAATCATCACAACTCCAATCGAGCAGCTTTCAGGAGAGAAATTGCTGAAACAATGGAAGGAAGCAAGTCTCTGGAAGAAGAACTTCTGGCTGAGATTGTTTGCCCGGAATGCGGCGGACATCATGATCACGATGAGGAGTGCGGATGTGGACATGAGCACCACCACCACGACCACGATGAGCATGAGCACCACCACGACCACGACGAGCATGAGCACCACCATCACGACCACGATGAGCACGAGCACCACCACCATGATCATGATGAGCACGAGCACCACCACGACCATGATCATGGTGAAGAATGTGGATGCGGATGTGGACACGATCATCATCATGACCATCACCATGCTGACGAAGTATTCACAAGTTGGGGTAAAGAAACAATCCAGACTTATACAAAAGAAGAAATCAGCAATATTTTGAAAACATTAGAGTCAGATTCTTCATATGGTACAATTCTTCGTGCGAAAGGTATGGTTGCGGGAGCTGATGGAGAATGGATTTATTTCGATATGGTACCGGAAGAGCATGAAGTCAGAACAGGAGCAGCAGAGTATACAGGAAGAATCTGTGTTATTGGCTCAAAATTGGATGAGCATAAGCTGGAAGAGTTATTTGGCATTGCAAAATAATTAAAAGGAGAAAATATTATGGAACCAGATGTTATGGTCTATCTTATGACTGGATTTCTTGATAGCGGAAAGACACAGTTTTTGAAATTTACATTAGAGCAGGAATATTTTCAGATTGATGGGACAACACTTCTGATCCTTTGTGAAGAAGGGGAGGAAGAATATAGTCCGGAGATGTTAAAAGAGCATCGTATTGTAATGGAAACAATTGACGATCCAGAAGCTTTGACAGAGGAATGGCTGGAAAAACTAGATGAAAAATATCATCCAGAACGAGTTGTTATTGAGTACAATGGAATGTGGAAGGTCAGTGATTTTGAAAGTTTGAAACTGCCAAAAGGCTGGGGAATCGAACAAAAGATCACAACAGTAGATGCGAGCACATTTCAGATATATCTTGCAAATATGAAACCATTGTTTGTGGAAATGGTCCGCAATTCAGAGATGGTATTATTTAATCGTTGCAGTGACGTAAAACCACTTGCAGGATATCGTCGAAGCGTAAAAGTTGTAAGTCCTCAGGCAGAAGTTATTTTTGAGGATGAGAATGGCGAAGTGGAAAATATTTTCGAAGATGAGGTACCATATGATTTGAAAGCGGATGTTATTGAAATACTTCCGGAAGATTATGGAATCTGGTATGTGGATATGATGGAAAATCAGGAACGCTACGATGGAAAAGTTGTAGAATATACAGCCAGAGTTATGAAACCAAGAAGCTTTCCAAGTAAATTATTTTTCCCGGGAAGAATGGCAATGACTTGCTGCGCAGATGATACAACATTTTTAGGATATATTTGTAAAAGTTCTTATGCACCAAAATTAAAAGCAGGACAGTGGGTAAAAGTGCGTGCAAAAGTAGGGTATGAGAAACTGGCAATGTATCGAGGAGTTGGTCCGGTGTTGACAGCGGAAAATATTGAGCCGGCTGAACCGATTGAAGAGATGGTATATTTTAATTAATATGAAAATGTGATAGGGAAGAGAAGAACCACCAGGAAGATTATTTTAATTTTCTTGGTGGTTCTTTGAATTCTTGCTTATATGCTCTGGAAAATGCGGAATAACTTTGAAAACCGCAGGCAAAACATGCATCTGTAATAGGCATGCCGGAGTGAATATAACGTCTGGCAAGCAACAGCCGGCGATAAGTAATATAATGACCGATAGTAACACCGGTTTCTGCTTTGAACAACCGCATCATATGATATTTACTCAGATAAAAGACAGATGCGAGGGAATCCATACTTATTGTCTCTGTTAAATGATCTTGAATATAATTCATAATATCCAGAACCTTTTTATTATAAAGCTTGGTGTCAAGGTATTCGATGCCCTCTTTTAATGTGGCACGATTTAATTGAATCATAAATTCCAGGAATAAAATCTGGCGGTATAAGCTTCCTGCATATTCATGATCGTGGAACGAGCGTTCTAAGCGCTGGGTAGTCTTATATAGTGAGCTGGTTTCTAAGGAAGGTATTCGAAGCACATAAGACTGCTTCTCGCGGGCCTGTTCAAAGCAATAAGCGAGATTATATTCTGTAGTCCGGTAAGCTTCCATAAATCCGGGGGAAATATAAACGATGATTCTTTCATACGGAATGGAAGAGTCTACCTGAATACGGTGAATGTCGTTTCGATTGACGAGGACAATGTCGTAAGGGTTTAGAGTATAAGTCTTTCCTTCAATAAAATATTGTACATTTCCACTGATAAAAATAGTGATTTTATGGAAATTGTGCGTATGATAATCAAACTCGGTATCCACTTGATCTTTTAAATGAAAAATCCGAAAATCACTGTTTAAATACCCTCGTTTCTGATATGATTCCATAACATCCCTCCTTTATATGTTCCGATAATATGATATTAAACAAAAATAGCATTATTTGCAATATAGAAAGCAGTTATTTTGTATTATTCAAATATAATGCTATGTATAATAAAAATATCATGGGAAAAATAGTATATTAATGTGGGAGGAGTAGATTATGCAGATTGTATTAGAAAAATATCACGGATTGGGAAATGATTATCTTGTATTTGATCCAAATAAAAATGAATTAGAATTAAATGAAGCGAATGTCAAGATGATTTGTAATCGAAATGTAGGGCTCGGCTCAGATGGTATTTTGGAAGGCCCGTTACTGGGAGAACATCTGGCTGTGAAAATCTGGAATCCGGACGGAAGTGTTGCAGAAAAGAGCGGAAACGGAGTTCGTATTTTTGCAAAATATTTAAAAGACGCAGGATATGTACAGAAAAAGAATTATGAATTGATGACAGATGGCGGTATTGTAGAGATTACATATTTGAATGAAGAGGGAAGCAGACTGCGTATTTCTATGGGAAAATTATCCTTTGTGAGTGAGGAAATCCCGGTAATAGGAGAAAGAAGAGAGGTCATCAATGAGGATATGGTATTTGGCAACAATCTGTATCCGGCAACATGTGTGTCAGTAGGAAATCCGCATTGCGTTATTCCAATGCAGGAAATTTCAAAAGAGCTGGTTTGTAAAATCGGTGTACATTCTGAGAGTGCAAGATATTTCCCGGAACGAGTGAATACAGAGATTATGAAGGTGACAGATCGCAATAACATCGCAATTGAGACATACGAGCGTGGTGCGGGGTATACAATGGCGACTGGAACAGGTGCGTGCGCGGCAGCAGCAGTGGCATATAAATTGGGATTGACAGAAAACAAGATGCTTGTGCATATGCCGGGTGGAGATCTTCAGGTTGAAATTGCAGATGACTGGAATGTGTATATCACAGGAGATGTCTTCTATATTGCAGAGATTAAGCTGAGTACAGAATTTTCGGAAATGTTGAGAGTATAAGAAAGACATTGTGGATAATTCTAAAATTATGTGAAAAAAGTTTAATTTAAAATGGCGAGATGCGTTGCTGGTCACAGAACTGTGAACAGTAACAGTGGGGATAAAGAGAGAGTCCTGCAGGAGAATAATTGCTTGCAGAGATTCTCTCTTTGTGCTAGTATTTCTATAACAGAATTGTGCAGTTACTGTGCGTAGTATATGAAAAGCAGTAATATCACGAAAGAAAAAGAGGTAGAAAGATGCTGATAGAAATTGATTTTAACAGTGAAGAAGCGATTTATATTCAGCTTCGCAATCAGGTTATACTGGGAATTGCAACTGCGAATATTCATGAGGGGGATTCACTTCCTTCCGTGCGTCAGCTTGCAGAAACGATTGGCGTTAATATGCATACGGTGAATAAGGCATATAATGTTTTGAAACAGGAAGGCTTTATTACATTGGATAAAAGACGTGGAGCAGTTATTGCTTTGGATGAGAATAAAATCCGTGCAGTAGAAGAGATGCGTCAGCAATTGCAGATTGTTTTGGCAAAAGCATGCTGTCGTGCGATTTCAAGAGAAGAGATCCATGAACTGGTGGATGAGATTCTGGATGAATATGAGTCGTAGAATTTGACAGTAACGGATAACATTGATAACTGGGAATCAGACAGATAATAGATAAGCAGACGGAGGTTATATGCAGATTAAATTTACACAACAGGCACAGCATGCAATTAGCAATGCAGAAAAAGCAGCAAAGAAATTAAATCATCCTTATGTAGGAACAGAACATTTGCTTCTTGGATTGCGGCAGGAATTTGCAAGTGTAGCAGGGCAGGTGCTGGCAGGTCATGGAGTAGATGAAGAGAAGCTTTTAAAATTAATGGATGAGCTCGTAGCACCAAATAAAAAGACAGAAAAGAGACAGAAGCCAAAAGAAAGTCCAAGATTTCAATATATATTGGAAGACAGTGCGCGTGAAGCGGCACATTTTCATATGGATATAGTAGGGACAGAACATATTCTTGTGGCGATCATACGAGACTTAGATTGTGTTGCAGCAAAGATGCTGATTACGTTGAATGTAAATTTGCAGAAGCTGATGCAAGACATTTTTGTGGCAGCAGGGGTTGACCCGAAAGCATATCAGGATGAATTGCAGGATGGACTTCGTGGAAATGGCGGAGCCGTGGAACAATTTTGTAAAGACCTGACTGCGGAAGCAGAAGAAGGAAAATTAGATCCTATTATAGGAAGAGAAGAAGAAATTTTTCGTCTTATGCAGGTATTAAGCAGAAGAACAAAGAATAACCCATGCCTGGTTGGAGAACCGGGAGTTGGTAAAACAGCTATTCTGGAAGGCCTGGCACAGCGGATTGCTTCAGGGATTGTGCCGGAAACGATGAAAAGAAAACGTATCTATACATTGGATCTTCCAGGGCTGATTGCAGGCTCAAAATACAGAGGCGAATTTGAGGAACGTATGAAAGGGCTGATATCTGAAGTCGAAGCGGACGGAGATATTATTTTGTTTTTGGATGAATTACATACGATGATCGGAGCTGGTGGAGCAGAAGGTGCAATTGATGCATCTAGTATATTAAAGCCGGCACTGGCTCGTGGGGAATTGCAGTTGATCGGAGCAACTACGATCGCAGAGTATCGCAAGTACATTGAAAAAGATGCAGCTTTGGAAAGAAGATTTCAGCCGATCACAGTCGAGAAGCCTTCAAAAGAACAGTGCCTGGATATATTAAAAGGAATTCAACCGAAGTATGAAGCACACCATAAAGTGAAGCTTACAGAAGAAGCGTTGAAGGCAGCAGTGGAGCTTTCGGAACGTTATATTACAGATCGAAATCTTCCGGATAAGGCAATTGATGTATTGGATGAAGCTTGTGCACATGTAAGTCTGACAGGTTATAAGGTTCCGGCACATTTGACAGAGATGGAAGATGAGAAGAAGCAATTGGGTCTTCAGAAAGAAAGTGCAATTAAAGAAGGAAACTTCGAAGAAGCTTCTAAGATTCAAAAAAAGCAGCAGGAACTTAAGAAAAAGATTGAATCTACAAGAAAAAGATTTGATAAAAAGATGGCATCAAGCAATCCGGAAGTTTCGGTGGAAGATATTGCTGCCATTGTATCATCGTGGTCTAAGATTCCGGTACAGAAATTACAGCAAAGCGATACACAGAGATTGAATAATCTTGAAAAAGAACTGCATCACAGAGTGGTCGGCCAGGATGAAGCGGTCAATGCGGTAGCTCGTGCAGTAAAAAGAGGAAGAGTTGGATTGAAAGATCCAAAACGACCAATTGGTTCATTTTTATTCTTAGGACCAACCGGGGTAGGAAAAACAGAGTTATCCAAAGCATTGGCAGAAGCGCTATTTGGAAAAGAAGAAGCAATGATTCGTGTAGATATGTCAGAATATATGGAGAAGCATTCAGTGTCAAAGATGATTGGATCACCTCCGGGATATGTAGGACATGAAGAAGGCGGTCAGCTTAGTGACAAGGTTCGTACACAACCATATTCAGTAATTCTTTTTGATGAGATTGAAAAAGCACATCCGGATGTATTTAACATTTTATTACAGGTGTTGGATGATGGGCATATTACAGATTCGCAGGGAAGAATGGTTGATTTTAGTAACACGGTTATTATTATGACATCTAATGCCGGGGCAAAATCTATTATTGATCCTAAGAAACTGGGGTTCGCTACAAAAGAAGATCCACAAAGTGATTATAAGAAAATGAAACAGAATGTGATGGATGAAGTGAAAATGATCTTCCGTCCGGAATTTTTGAATCGAATTGATGAAGTAATCGTATTTCATGCATTGGAAAAGAAAGATATGAAGCAGATTGTGACATTGCTTTGCAAAGAATTTACTGCCCGTGTGAAAAGACAGTTGAATATTAGTTTGACAATACGTGATTCAGCAAAGGATTTAATTGTTGAAAAAGGAACGGATGCTAAGTATGGGGCAAGACCATTGAGACGTGCGATGCAGACAGAATTAGAAGATAAGCTTGCAGAGGCAATTTTGAATGGAGACATTCAAAGTGGTGATATGGTTGCAGTAGGCGTTTCTAAAAATTCCATAAAAGTCGAGAGAAAAGAAACAAAAAAGTAGAAAAAAAACGATACTTATATTATACTAAAGATAGCAATACTACAGAGAAGATCTGAGATACGTAGGAGGACAGTAACGATGGCAACAGTAAAAGAATTATTACGTGCAGAAAGTGACGGAACATTAAGTTTTGGAGATTATACACTTACATCAAAGACAAAGTTAGACAATTTTGAATTTGAAGGAGATCTTTATAAAGTTAAAACATTTGCAGAGATTACAAAACTTGAGAAGAATGGAATGTTTGTATACGAATCAGTTCCAGGAAGTGCGGTAGAGAATTTCAAAGAGACAGACCGTGAAGTGGAATTTGAAGTTTCAGCACCGGAAGATGTACAGTTTACATTGGAGCTTGAGCCGGATAGTGAGTATGAAGTATTTATTGATGAAGCTTCAGCAGGTAAGATGACAACAAATTTAAGTGGTAAACTTAGCGTGAGTATTGAATTGAATGCGAATGAAAGTGCAGCTGTGAAGGTTGTAAAACGCTAGCATAAAAAGAGGAGAGACCGGCGGGTGAAAAATACTTGCCGGTCTTTTTCGGTAAGAGAGGTTAAATGTGGCAAAAGGAAAAAAGACAGTATTTTTCTGTCAAAATTGTGGACATGAAGAGACAAAGTGGCTCGGACAATGCCCGATGTGTAAAGAATGGAATACATTTGTAGAAGAAAAGGTAATCGCATCATCGGTGTCTGCAAGTGTAAAGACAGATAGGGATATAGAGAAAAAAATAGTAGCTTTGTCGCAGGTCAATACAGATGAACAGAAACGTTTTCAAACTGGCATGAAAGAACTTGACAGGGTGCTTGGTGGTGGTATCGTACCGGGTTCACTTGTTCTGGTCGGCGGGGACCCGGGAATTGGAAAGTCAACATTATTATTACAGGTTTGTCAGAAGCTTGCTAAGGAGAGACAGGTACTTTATATTTCAGGTGAGGAATCTCTGTCGCAGATAAAACTTAGAGCAAACAGAATGGGGAATTTTTCAGATAACATGAAGTTGTTTTGTGAGACAAATCTTGGAACAATCAGGAATGTTATCGAAAAAAAACAACCGGAATTTGTAGTGATTGATTCTATCCAGACAATGTATAGCGAAGAGGTGTCATCGGCACCGGGAAGTGTATCGCAGGTTCGTGAATCTACGAATGTATTTATGCAGTTGGCAAAAGGTCTTGGCATTACAATATTTATTGTAGGACATGTAACAAAAGAAGGAACGGTGGCAGGACCGAGAGTGTTGGAACATATGGTGGATACCGTACTGTATTTTGAAGGAGACAGACATGCATCCTATCGTATTTTACGAGGAGTGAAGAACAGATTTGGTTCGACTAACGAAATCGGAGTTTTTGAGATGCGGCAGAATGGTCTGGTGGAAGTAGAGAATCCATCGGAATATATGTTGAGCGGGAAACCGGAAAATGCATCAGGGTCAGTAGTGGCATGTTCAATAGAAGGTACTCGTCCATTGTTGATAGAGATTCAGGCACTGGTCTGTGATACCAATTTCGGAATGCCGAGAAGAACTGCGACAGGAACGGACTATAACCGAGTAAATTTGCTTATGGCTGTTTTGGAAAAAAGAATAGGATTGCACCTAGCTAATTGCGATGCATATGTCAATATTGCAGGTGGAATCAGGATGAATGAACCTGCAATCGATCTTGGTATTGTGATGGCGATTGTATCAAGCTATAAAAATCGTCCGGTAGATGAGCGGATGATTGTTTTTGGAGAAGTAGGGCTTAGCGGAGAAGTCCGTGCGGTCAATATGCCGGAACAAAGAGTGGCAGAGGCAAAAAAATTAGGGTTTGAAACATGTGTTGTTCCAGAAGTATCATTAGATATGGTGAAAGGAATAAAAGGAATCAAGATTATAGGAGTGAAAACAATCAATGATGCTATGAATCTGATTTAGGCTGATTGTATATAAAGGGTGAAGAGTCAGTGAAACGCATTAGAATATAGATCAAAAGATATCAGATGTTGAAAGGAGAGGTACAAATGATAATCGTAAAAGAATACAGAGGACATATCCGTAATTGGGAGGCTCTGTGCAAAGAACTGAATATCGATGCTTCATTAAAAAGAGAGGCAAGAGAGGAAGAAATTTTAATTCGTGCATATCAGACATGGGGATGTGAGATGGCCGATCATATGCATGGAATGTTCGCATTTGCATTGTGGGATGAAGAAGAGAAAAAATTATTCTGTCTTCGTGATCAGTTTGGAACAAAACCATTCTACTATTATGAGACAGCAGACGGACAACTTCTGTATGGTACAATGATCAGTCAGATTATGGAGAAACCTGGTTTTGTAAAAGAATTGAATGAAGAAATGTTACAATTGTATTTATCTCTGACTTATGTTGCAGGAGAGAATACATTTTTCAAAGGTGTTAAGAAATTGCTGCCTGGAAGATATTTAATCTGGCAGAACGGAAAAATGAAAATAGAGAGATATTGGAAACCAGAATTCCATCCGGATGAGAGTAAATCATTGGAAGATTGGGCAAATGAGATTCATTCTACGCTGAAAGAAATTATGCCGGAAGTAAAAACAGCAGATGAAAAAGCAGAGTCATTTTTGTCGGGCGGAGTGGATTCTTCTTATGTACTTGCAATGTCGGATGTAAAAATGTCGGATTCTTGTGGATATGATGAAGCACGTTTTGATGAGTCACCATTAGCGAAAGAAACAGCAGATATTTTAGGAAGAGAAAACAGCCGTTGCAGAATTACACCGGAGGCATATTTTGATATTGTACCTTGGGTAATGTATAATATGGAGCAGCCGCTTGGAGATGCTTCAGCAATTGCATTTGCACTTGGATGCAGAGCAACAGCAGAACATACAGATATTTGTTATTCAGGAGAAGGAGCGGATGAATTTTTCGGCGGATACAATATGTATCGTAATGCGGAAAGATATGGCGACAATCTGAAAACATTTTATGTTGGAAATACGAACATTATGAAAGAGGATGAGAAAAAGCGTATTCTGAAGAAATATGATCCAGATGTACTTCCAATCGAACTGGCAGCAGGTATTTATGAAGAAACAGAAGGACTGGATCCGCTTACAAAAATGTCAGATGTTGATATTCAGATTTGGTTAGAGGGAGATATTTATCTTAATGTAGATAAGATGAGTACAGCTGCAGGTCTGGAAGTTCGTATGCCATTGACAGATAGAAGAATTTTTGACATTGCATCCAGAATGCCATCTCATTACAAAGTGAACGAAGAACAGAATAAAGTTGCATTCCGTACAGCAGCAGCAAAAGTTCTTCCGGAGGAAATTGCTTTCCGTAAGAAATTAGGATTTATCGTACCTATTCGTGTTTGGATGGCGGATGACAGATATAATAAAGATGTGCGTGAAAAATTCCAGAGCGATATAGCTGAGAAATTCTTTAACATGGAGGAGATACAGGCTATTTTCGATGAGTATGTTGGCGGAAATTCAGATAACTGGAGAAAAGTGTGGACAATCTATACATTTCTTGTTTGGTATGAGGAATACTTTGTGAAAAGATAATTACTAAAAAATTTTATAAAATAAAAGCAATTAAAGTAAAATCATCTTGAGCTGAAATAAAAAGAGTTCCGAAGAAAGAGAGTATTAATCTCTTTTTTCGGAACTTAATGTTATATGAAAATCTCTGCCTGTTTATCGCTTTTGCAGATTTTAGTCAGTTTCTTCTGTGCCATATTCAGTTTCATGTTGCTGACATAGCGGGCTTTCTTTCTACAGGAGTAGACGCACTTCATACAGGAAATACATTTTTTCTTATCAGTTTTTTTAGGATTTTCCATGGAAATAGCACCGGCAGGACAGGATTTAGCGCATGCCTTACATTCGGTACAAAGATTCACATCTGTTTTTGGAACGAGCGGAATTGTTCCATATTTTTTATAAGGATTGTTCCCTGGAACCTGAATATCCACATTATCAAAATCTACAGCGTTGCGAAGTTTACGGTTTAACTGGATTCCGAAATCCGCAATGACTTTCAAGTCTGCCTTGTTCGGTCGGCTCATTCCAATCTGGCGCACGATGGAGTGCTGTACAGGGAAGGCACCGGCTCCGATTACTTTGAATCCGCGACTTTCAACCTCGTTTTTTAATTCCAAAAGCGCGTCTTCGTATTCGCGGCATCCGTATGTAGCAATCAGTGCAGCAGGAGTGTTATCACCCTTTAATGTTTCAAAGTATTCCAGAAATGTGGCAGGAACACGGCCACCATAAACAGGAATTCCGAAAAGAACAAAATCGTTGCTTTTGAAATGCAGATTTGGTTTCTTTTCTTTGTGAATAGAGAGATCGTAAGATACCGATTTTAAATCGATGTTTCTGGCGGTCTCTATAATAACTTTTCTTGTTGTTCCGGTTGGGCTGAAGTAGACCAGACCTAGTTCATTCATTTTCATAAAGAATTCTCCTTTGTTAAAAATATAAAGCTCAGACATCTCACATCTGATATAACTATATCATAAGTAAAGAAAAAACGCACTGTATAAACGTATGATTAAAAATGAGATTTAAGAGAAGGTTACTGTTCACAGTACCTGTGACCAGTAACGCATCTCGCCATTTTAAATCGCCTTTGGCGATGGTCGAGATGCCGTTCAAGATAAAACGTGCATCCTCCGTGTCAATCAGCGTAGTGATTGACACGGGAGTGAACAGCAACTAGAGAATACTTTTTTAGTCAGAATTGCGTGAATTGTCTGAATTGTGCGAAATAAATAAAAAGCAAGAAAAACGTTGACAATTACAAATAGGAATGATAATATAGTCTTCGTCGCTGAGACAGACCGAGAGGCACTGAAATGAAGCGATAAAGAAAAATAAAAAAGTTGTTGACAAACGACAAAAGATGTGATAGTCTATTAAAGCTGTCGCTTGAGACGACAACAAAAACAAAGAACATTGATAACTAAACAATAGACAACAGATCCTTGAAAATTTCTTTAAGAGAAACATTTTTAAGAATGGTTTATAACAAACCAAACAACAGTAAAGGGATAGATTAGCTAGAGTTAATCTTGACTAGAACAAACACTTTTAACGAGAGTTTGATCCTGGCTCAGGATGAACGCTGGCGGCGTGCTTAACACATGCAAGTCGAGCG
>QUJA01000029.1 GCA_003480425.1 Firmicutes bacterium AM31-12AC | reverse complement strand
TGACAGGCAGGCTTAAAAGTATCTGCAAGTTCGAAGAAAAGCAAGTTGCAGATACATTGGTCAAGAAAAGAGCATCTGTAACAGAAAATATTAAGGTCTTGCAGATACATCAGTTGCCAAAAAAGCATCTGCGACAACGAATATCAAGGTCTTGCAGATACATCAGTTGCCACAAAGACAATCTGTACAAGCAAATAACCTCATGATATAGATACATCAGACACCAGAAAAGTAAATCTTCTCATCGTTCCACCTCTTTCAACCACGATACGCCAAAAAGCAAGAAAAGGACTATGCAATCCAGCGAATTGGAGTCAGGCTTGCCCGATGAAGCTGAGCAGGAGTGCATAGTCTTTTTCTTGCTTGGGGCTGTTGTGAACTAAATAGCAATTGTGCAATATGATTATTTCAAAAGTATAAACTTTATAAATTTTATATAAAACGCTTCTTGACTCTACCGAGGTAAATCGGTAAAATAAACACTATTAAAAATAGAATTTAGATAGGAAGAAGGAGAGACTATGAATGGAATTATAATGATGGTTATTGCCATTGTTGTATTAGGAGGAGGGTATCTTTTCTATGGAAAGTACCTCGAGAGAAAATGGGGAATTGACCCGAATGCGAAAACTCCTGCTTATGAGATGGAAGATGGAGTAGATTATGTGCCAGCAGATACAAATATTGTATTTGGTCATCAATTCGCTTCAATCGCAGGTGCAGGTCCAATTAACGGACCAATTCAGGCAGCAATGTTTGGATGGCTTCCAGTACTTTTATGGGTACTGATCGGTGGTGTATTTTTTGGTGCAGTACAGGATTTTGCATCAATGTATGCATCTGTAAAGAATAAAGGACGTACAATTGGTTTTATTATTGAAGAATATATTGGTAAAACAGGAAAGAAACTGTTCTTATTATTCTGCTGGTTATTCTGTATCCTTGTAGTTGCAGCTTTTGCAGATGTAGTTGCAGGAACATTTAACGGGTTTGTAGCAGACGAAGCAGGCACTATAACTAAAGTTGCAGCAAATGGTGCAGTAGCAACAACATCCATGATTTTTATTTTAGAAGCAGTTGCTCTTGGATTTATATTGAAATATGGTAAATTGAACAAATGGGTTAATACAGCAATCGCAATTATTATGCTTGTCGCAGCAGTTGCTCTTGGACTGAATTTCCCAATGTATCTGACAAGAGAGACTTGGCATATTTTGATTTTCATTTACATTTTGATTGCCAGCGTTGCCCCGGTAACAATGTTGCTTCAGCCACGTGATTACCTGAACAGTTATTTGTTGATATTCATGATTCTGGCAGCAATTGTAGGTGTATTTGTAGCAAATCCATCATGTAACCTGAAAGCTTTCACAAGCTTCAATGTAGATGGAAGCTATATGTTCCCAATTTTATTTGTAACAATTGCATGTGGAGCTGTATCTGGATTCCATTCACTGGTATCTTCAGGAACTGCTTCAAAACAGATTAAGAATGAGAGAAATATGCTTCCTGTATCTTATGGTGCTATGCTGATGGAAAGTATGTTGGCTGTAATCGCATTGATCGCAGTTGCATCTTTCGCAGATGGAGAGGCAGCAGCACAGGGACTTACAACACAGCCACAGATTTTTGCAGGTGCGATTGCAAACTTCCTTGATGTGATTGGATTACCACATAGTTTGGTATTTACATTGATTAACCTTTCTGTATCAGCTTTTGCACTGACATCTCTTGATTCAGTTGCACGTATCGGAAGACTTTCGTTCCAGGAATTCTTTATCGATGAAGATACAGATATGAAGAATCTTTCACCATTTATGAAAGTGGTAACAAACAAATACTTCTCAACAATTATTACACTGGTACTTGCATATTTGCTTGCAAAAGTTGGTTATGCAGAGATTTGGCCATTGTTTGGTTCTGCAAACCAGTTGTTATCAGTACTTGCATTAATAGCTTGTGCAGTATTTTTGAAAAAGACAAAACGCCAGGGTGCTATGCTTTGGATTCCAATGGTATTTATGATGGCAGTAACATTTACAGCACTTGGAATGACAATCTACAAATTAAGTGGACAGTTTGTTGCAACAGGACTTAGTCTTGGAAACACATTGCAGTTAATCTTTGCAGTATTGCTCTTATTGCTTGGTGTGATTGTAACAATCCAGGGTATTAAGAAATTGACAGAGAAATAAATTTGGATTAAAAATGCTAGAAAAATAAAATAGCGATTTATAAAATCGTTCTAAAGGAATAGATAATTGACTTCTTAATTTAACTTATATGATTAAGAAGTTCGATTATCTATTTTTTATCTCAGTCGAGAAGACTCACCATCTGAAAGAGGTGGGAGTCTTCTCGACTGAGATAAACGTTCCGCGAGGATGCGCAGTGATTCTGCAAAGAATGTGTCAGCTTACGCTGACCAGAATCACGCGCCAAGTCTCGCGGCTGCTCGACTTGAAATAGGAAAGTGCTTTCCTAATATATAAAAACGTATCGGAAGTATAAAAAAATTGTGAACATATGCTTTGCTCAACAAAAATATGATACAATACGAATATATATATCAGAAGTGAGATGACTCCCACCTCTGTAGGTGGCGAGTAATAAATCAGTATCAGTGGTGGGAGTCAATCCCCCATCTGATATAGCCTCCGGCAGGAGTGCAGAGATGCGCAGAAGAAGTATGTCATGCATTGCATGACGCGCATCTCGCAGCAAGAATGCAGAGGCATTCTTGAAAAATATGTTCGTATTGTAATATTTTTGAATGATAATACACAGAAAGGAAACAATTGTATGGCAGGTTTTGTGCAGTTAAAAGACATTACAAAAGTATATAAGATGGGCGAAGTGGAGATACGTGCAGTGGATGGTATCTCATTTGAAATTGAAAAGGGAGAATTTGTAGTAATCGTGGGACCAAGTGGAGCCGGTAAGACAACTGTCTTGAATATTCTTGGGGGAATGGATACGGCATCTAGTGGACGGATTTTGGTAGATGGAGCGAATATTACAGGGTATAATGAGCGTCAGCTCACTTCATATCGAAGAGATGATATTGGATTTGTATTTCAGTTTTATAATCTGGTTCCGAATCTGACTGCAAAGGAGAATGTAGAGCTTGCACTTCAGATTTGTAAGGATCCACTGGATGCAAAACAGGTATTATGCGAAGTTGGTCTGGGAGACAGACTGGATAATTTCCCGGCGCAGCTTTCCGGCGGAGAACAGCAGAGGGTATCAATTGCAAGAGCACTGGCGAAGAATCCGAAATTATTATTATGCGACGAGCCGACGGGAGCTTTGGATTATAATACAGGTAAGGCAATTTTAAAATTACTGCAGGATATGTGCAGAGAGAAAGGAATGACAGTGATCGTTATTACACACAACTCTGCACTGGCGCCGATGGCAGATCGTCTGATCAAAATTAAAAATGGAAAAGTCTCTTCTATGATAACGAATGAGAATCCAGTTTCAATTGATGAGATCGAATGGTAAAACAATAGAAGATGGAGAACAAGGATGAGTAAAAAAGCACTTAGAAAAGATTTTTATATGGAAATCCGAAAAAGTATGGGACGATTTCTGTCGATTTTCTTTATCGTCGCAATCGGAGTTGCATTTTTCTCAGGAATCCGATCTTCGGAGCCGGATATGCGATTGTCAGGGGATGCATATTTTGATGAGAAAAATCTTATGGATCTGCAAATAATCAGTACCCTGGGGCTTACTAAGGATGATGTGGATGCCATCCGCCAGGTGAAGGGTATAAAAGACGTAGAAGCCGGATACTCAACGGACGTACTTTGCAAGTCAGGAGACAGCCAGAAGGTTGTGCATATCATGTCACTGCTTCCAACAATGAATCAGGTTACTGTTGAGGAAGGCAGATTGCCAAAGGATACAAACGAATGTGTTCTGGATATTGATTATTATGAAGCAAATGGATACAAAATCGGGGATGAGATTACATTTTCTTCAGGAACAAAAGATGTGATTACCGATTCATTAAAATATGACACATATAAAATTGTTGGAACAGTAAGCAGTCCGACATATGTGTCTTTTGGTCGTGGAAATACGACAATTGGAACAGGAACAATCAATGGATTTGCCTGTGTATTGGAAGAGAGCTTTAATATGGATGCATATTCAGAAATTTATGCAACTGTGGAGGGAGCTAAGAAGTTAACAGCATTTACAAAAGAATATGATAATCGTGTAGATGAAGTTGAGAAGCGAATTGAGAAGATTAAGACAGAAAGAGAAGATGCAAGATATGAAGAAGTGTTAGATGAGGCAGAAACAAGAATGCAGCTGATGATGGCACAGACGTATCAGGTATTTATGAATGGTCAGGATGGATTGAAAAGTCTGGACGATGAGATGAGTCAGATTCCGAAGGCTAAATGGTATATTTATGACAGAGAGCATCTGGTAGAATACAGTGGTTATGGAGAAAATGCAGACCGTATGCGGGCTATCGGAAAGGTATTTCCGGTACTGTTCTTTTTGATGGCAGCACTTATCAGTCTGACAACGATGACACGTATGGTAGAAGAACAGCGGACGTTAATCGGAACGATGAAAGCACTGGGCTATTCGAAAGCTTCCATAGCGGGAAAATATATTGGATATGCATCGCTTGCAACAATCCTTGGATGTGTTTTCGGGGCATTGTTTGGAGAAAAAGTATTTCCGTATATTATTATCAAAGCGTATGGAATTATATATACGCATGTTCCGAATATTGAAGTTCCGTACAATTTGTATTATGCAGGAGTTGCATCAGCTGCAGCCGTATTTTGTGTACTTTTTGCAACAGTTACATCCTGTTATAAAGAGCTGCGAGAACAGGCAGCACAATTGATGCGTCCGCCGGCTCCAAAACAGGGAAAGAGGGTTCTGTTAGAAAGAATCCCATTTATATGGAAGCGTTTAAGTTTTACTTGGAAATCAACGGTCCGGAATCTGGTTCGTTATAAGAAGAGATTCTTTATGACATTGTTTGGAATCGGAGGCTGCATGGCGCTTCTATTGTTTGGATTTGGTCTGCATGATTCGATTGTAAATATCGGAATATTGCAGTACGAGGATCTGCAACTGTTTGATGCCGATCTAATTTTGAATGAAGAAGCGACAGATACCGCAAAGCAAGAGATTACAGACAGTCTGAAAAGTGATGGCCGGATCAAACATATTACACAGGCTTTGCAGCAACAAGTAACAATTAAGAAGGATGATACAGAAAAGGAAGTATATCTTACAGTGCTTGAGCCGGGAGAAGAGAATGATTCACTGTTTGTCTATCAGAATCGTGTGACAAAAGAGCAATATAAATTGACAGATGGCGGTGTGATACTGACAGAAAAAATCGCAGATAAGCTGGGAGTAAAACCAGGTGATTCATTTACAATTGAAAAGTCAGGCGAAGAAGATGTGACAGTGACGGTATCAGCAATATGTGAGAATTATATGCGGCATTATATGTATATGACGTCAGGGCTTTATGAACAGCTGTATGGTAAAGCTGTAAGCTATAATTCCATTTTCTATACAGTCAATGACGGGCAGAGAGAAGTAGCAGAAGAAATCGGTGAGGAAGCACTGAAAAAAGATGGCGCATTAAGTGTCAGCTATACCAAGGATTATGAATCGCAGATAGAGGATATGCTGGGAAGTCTGAATATGGTTATTGTGGTTCTTGTGATTTCAGCGGGATTATTGGCATTTGTTGTATTGTATAATCTGAATAATATCAACATTACAGAACGTAAGCGAGAACTTGCAACTTTAAAAGTGCTGGGATTTTATCCAAAAGAAGTTGCAGAATATGTTTATCGTGAGAACATCCTGTTAACAGTGCTGGGTTCTGTTGTCGGGTGTGGACTTGGAAAAATACTACATCGTTTTATCATTGAAACAGTAGAGGTGGATTCAGCAATGTTTGGAAGAAATATTGATCTGAGCAGTTATATATTCGGATTTTTAATCACAATTGGTTTTTCAATGTTTGTAAATGGTGTAATGTATTTTAAGTTGAAAAAGATAGATATGGTAGAATCACTCAAGAGTGTTGAGTAAGTTCAAAGGAGATAGCAATAATGGAAAAAATGAAGATTCTTGTAGTAGATGATGAAAGCAGAATGAGAAAGTTGGTAAAAGATTTCCTGACAAGAGCAGGTTATCAAGTATTAGAAGCAGGAGATGGTATGGAAGCAATGGATTTATTTTACGAAGATAAAGATATTGCCCTGATCATTCTGGACGTTATGATGCCAAAGATGGACGGATGGCAGGTATGCCGGGAAGTCCGCGAGCATTCAAAAGTTCCGATCATTATGTTGACAGCCCGGTCGGAAGAGAGAGATGAGCTTCAAGGATTTGAACTGGGAGTAGACGAATACATTTCAAAGCCATTTAGTCCGAAAATCTTAGTAGCGAGAGTCGGAGCAATCTTAAGAAGAATAAATGGTACAGACATGTCAGACATTCTTGACGCAGGCGGAATTAAGATTGACAAGGCGGCGCACAGTGTTATGATCGATGATAAACCGATAGATTTAAGCTATAAGGAATTTGAGCTTCTAACTTATTTTGTGGAAAATCAGGGGATTGCACTTTCTAGAGAAAAAATATTAAATAATGTTTGGAATTATGATTATTTTGGGGATGCACGTACGATTGACACACATGTTAAGAAGCTGAGAAGTAAGCTTGGTGATAAGGGAGAGTATATTAAAACAATCTGGGGAATGGGATATAAATTCGAGGTAGAAAAATGAAATACTCAATTAAACGTCAGATGTTAGCATTGTTCACAGGAGCAGTAGCACTTGTTATTGTGATGATGTTTATCATCAATTCCAGCTTCATGGAGAGATTTTTTATACAAAATAAAAAAATCGAGATGGTCGAGCTTTACGAAACCTTAGATAAAACAGCAAAGAAGGGTGATATCAATTCGGTTGAGATACAGGAAGAGCTTCAGAGGCAGTGTGAGAGAAAGAATTGTGCAGTACTTGTGATCAATTCAGGCTCAGATATTACATTTAACACAGAGCAGGAAAGGAAAGGGCGTCTGTTTACGCGTTTGATCGGATATATCGTAGGAAAAGATATCGGACGGGTCCTGGAAGAAAGGGATTCCTACAAAATATACAAGGTCCAGGATCAGGGACGAGGAGAAGAATATATGGATATGGTCGGACAGTTGGCTGACGAGTCTATTTTTATTATCCGAAGTCCTTATGGAAGTATTTACGATACCGTAAATTCGACGAATAAGTTTCTGATCTGTGGTGGTGGTGTTACGGTATTATGTGGGCTGCTCTTTGTATGGTTTTTTTCACAAAAGATTACAAAGCCAATCATGGAGCTTGCTGAACTGTCACAGCGCATGGCCAATCTGGATTTTAATGCAAAGTATACAAGTGGCGGTGAAAATGAAATCGGAATTCTAGGCGGAAACTTTAACCTGATGTCGAAACGTCTGGAAGAAACAATCACAGAATTGAAGCGGGCAAATAATCAATTACAAAAAGATATTGAACAAAAAGAAAAGATTGAAGATATGAGAAATGAATTTCTTGGAAATGTTTCTCATGAATTAAAAACTCCGATTGCATTGATCCAAGGTTATGCGGAAGGATTGCGGGATGGAATTACAGAAGATCCGGAAAGCATGGAATTCTATTGCGATGTTATTATAGACGAGGCTAACAAGATGAATCAGATGGTAAAAAATCTGTTGACTTTAAATCAATTGGAATTTGGTGATGAAGATTTGGAAATCACACGATTTAATCTTGTAGGGTTGATTCGCGGTGTTCTGGCAAGCTGTGAGATTTTGCTTCAACAGGCAGAAGCAGAAGTCGATTGCGTGACGGAAGAGGAAGTTTATGTTTGGGCAGATGAGTTCAAAACAGAGCAGGTATTTAGAAATTACTTGACAAATGCTATTCATCACGTAGACAATGAGAAGAGAATCGAGATTCGTATCATACCGCAGGGAGATACAGTAAAAGTTACCGTATTTAATAGTGGAAAGCCGATACCGGAGGAAGATATTGCAAAATTATGGGATAAATTCTATAAAGTAGACAAGGCGCATACAAGAGAATATGGTGGAAATGGAATCGGCTTGTCGATTGTGAAAGCAATTATGGAGTCATTCCACCAGCAATATGGTGTGAAGAACTATGATAACGGAGTTGAATTCTGGTTTGAGCTTGATTCGAAAACATCAAAATGTGATAGTAAGGTACAGGGAGAAGAGACATGATAGCGATTATTGATTATGATGCAGGTAATATCAAAAGCGTAGAGAAGGCATTATTGTATCTGGGACAGGAAGTGAAGATCACAAGTGCTCCATCTGAAATTTTAAGCGCAGATAAAGTGATACTTCCGGGAGTCGGTGCATTTGGAGATGCAATGGAGAAGTTGAAAGAACGACATTTGGATGATGTAATTCGTAAAGTCACAGAAAAAGGGACTCCGTTTTTAGGCATTTGTCTTGGACTCCAGCTTTTGTTTGAACGAAGTGATGAAGCCAAGGGCGTGGAAGGACTTGGGATTTTAGAAGGAGAGATTTGTAGAATCCCGGCTTGTGAAGGTTTAAAGATTCCACATATGGGATGGAATTCGCTACATCTTGAACATAATGGTCGTTTATTTAAAAATGTTGATGAACAGGCCTATGTTTATTTCGTTCATTCCTACTATCTGAAAGCGAAAGATGAGAATATTGTCAAGGCATCAACAGAATATGGTGTACACATCCATGCTTCTGTAGAAAAAGGAAATATTTTTGCATGCCAGTTCCATCCGGAAAAGAGCAGTGAGGTTGGATTACAGATACTGAAGAATTTCGTGGAATTGGAGGAAAGATAGATGTTTACAAAAAGAATTATTCCATGTTTGGATGTACATGCAGGCCGAGTTGTAAAAGGTGTTAATTTTGTAGATTTAAAAGATGCCGGAGACCCGGTAGAAATTGCAAAAGCCTACGATCAGGCAGGTGCAGATGAACTTGTGTTTTTGGATATTACGGCATCTTCTGACGGAAGAAATACGGTCGTTGATATGGTGCGTAAAGTTGCAGAGTGCGTATTTATTCCATTTACAGTTGGCGGAGGCATCCGCACAGTAGAGGACTTCAAAGTATTGCTTCGCGAAGGTGCAGATAAGATTTCTATCAACTCTTCTGCAATCAATAACCCACAGCTGATCGCAGATGCAGCAGAGAAGTTTGGAAGTCAGTGTGTTGTTGTGGCTATCGATGCAAAAAAAGGGCAGACGGAAGTGGATGGAATATTTATAAGAATGGCGGAAGAGTCGATGTTGGAATCGATGCTATAGAGTGGGCAAAGAAAGTGGAAGAGCTTGGAGCAGGAGAAATTCTTTTGACCAGTATGGATTGTGACGGAACAAAAGCCGGATACGATCTGGAACTGACGAGAGCAATTGCAGACAGTGTTTCCATTCCGGTCATTGCATCCGGAGGAGCGGGAACGCTGGAGCATTTTAAAGAAGCTTTGACAGAAGGCGGGGCTGATGCAGCATTGGCAGCATCACTGTTCCATTATAAAGAATTAGAAATAAAAGAAGTAAAGAACTATTTACAGCATGAAGGTGTATCGGTTCGATTATAGGAAAAAGGAGAAGTCATGTCGGGAATTAATGGAGACTGGTATGAGGCTCTTAAAGAAGAGTTCAAAAAACCTTATTACAAAAAATTATTTGATACAGTAAATGCAGAATATCACACAAGAAAAATATTTCCACCTGCACAGGATATTTTCAATGCATTTCACCTGACACCATTAAAAGATGTAAAGGTGGTAATTTTGGGACAAGACCCATATCATAATGATGGACAGGCACATGGGCTTAGTTTTTCTGTGCAGAAAGGGGTAGATATTCCACCTTCACTGGTAAATATTTATAAAGAATTACATGATGATCTGGGATGCACAATTCCAAATCATGGGTGTCTGGAAAAATGGGCAAAACAAGGTGTATTGATGTTGAATACAGTGTTGACGGTTCGTGCACATCAGGCTAATTCACATCGTGGAATTGGCTGGGAGGAATTTACAGATGCGGCAATTATGGCATTAAATAACCAGGACAGACCAATTGTGTTTATTCTTTGGGGTGCGCCGGCACAGAGAAAGGAGAAGATGTTGACAAATCCGCAGCATTTGATTCTGAAAGCACCACATCCAAGCCCATTAGCTGCATATAGAGGATTTTTCGGAAGCAGACCATTTAGTCAGACAAATGAATTTTTGAAAGCACATGGGATTGAACCGATTGACTGGCAGATTGATTAGAAAATACAATAAGAAGAAAGAGACTATGCTGTGAGTTGGTATAGTCTCTTTTTTTAAGAAAAAATTAAAGAAAAAATAAACAAAAAAAGAGAACAGATAGAGTATAATAATACGTATGCAGAAGGGAGGGCATTTGGTGAAAAAGGTTATAGAAGTAAAAAATTTATATAAATTGTACCGGGTCGGTGATTCGATAGTCCGAGCATTAAATGGTGTGGATTTTGACATTTACGAAGGTGAATTTTGTGCAATCGTCGGAACATCCGGCTCAGGTAAATCAACATTATTAAATATGCTGGCTGGATTAGAAAAGCCGACAAAAGGTGAAGTAATCATTGCCGGACGGCATATAGAAAAATTAAACGAAGATGGTCTGGTCAGTTTCAGACGTGATCATGTCGGATTTATTTTTCAGTCCTTTCATCTTATCAGTACAATGAATGCGGTGGAAAATGTAGCTTTGCCACTCAGCTTTCGGGGCGTTCCGAAAAAAGAGAGATTAAAAAAGGCGGATAAGATGTTGGATTTGGTTAATTTGAAAAAACAAAAGAAACATATGCCAAATCAGATGTCCGGAGGACAACAGCAGAGAGTTGGTGTTGCAAGAGCATTGGTCGTAGACCCGGAAATTATTTTTGCAGATGAGCCGACAGGAAACCTGGATTCACATACTTCGGAAGAAGTTATGGCATTGATGCAGAATGTAGTCCGTAAACAGAAGAAAACACTGGTTATGGTAACGCATGACAATCATCTTGCGACATATGCTGACCGAGTATTTCATATTATAGATGGAAAAATTGTGAAAATAGAAGATAATCGAAACAAAAATGTGAATAACTTAAGCCAGGATGAAAAAGAAAGTGAAAAAATAAAAGCAAAGCTAGCAGGAAAACAATCAGGGGAGGATAACAGATAATGAGACATTGGAAAAAAGCAACAGGGGTGATATTGAGTCTGGCAATGCTGACAGCAATGGCACCAATAGCTTCGCGCAGGATAACAAAGCAGCTTCAAATGTAAATGTGGCAGGAGAAAGTGGAAACGAGAATCCGTCAGCCATATCCAGAAGCTCAAGTGAGACACCAATTCCCAAAATTCGTCTGTCGGTAGGCAAAGGACAGTCTACACCAAATTATAATGCAGAGCAAAAGGTAGAATTAACAGTAAAAATTGTAAATGAAGGAAGCTGTGATGCAAACAATGTGAAAATTTCTCCGGTAATCGATAATGCATCTGATTTCCCTTTCAAAATTGAAAATATGAATGAGGAAAAGACAATTGAACAGATTAAGGCGGGAGAGTCTGCGGAAGCAACATGGAATTTTTCAGTCAGAGCTGATGTAGAGACAAAATCTTATAAAACACCATTTCAGATTACATACGATGATGGGACAAATATTTACGAAACAAATAAATACATTTATGTGAATACAACTGCAAAGAAAACTGATGATGCACCAAAAGCTGATCCGACACCGACTCCGGATACAACGCAGAATGTATCCGGCGATGCAGGTCAGGCAATTTATGATGCAGGTGGAATCTCAAACAGTGACCCGATTGCAACAGGAGGTTCAGATAAAAGCCAGAGTGTGCCACGTGTGATCGTGACTGGATTTTCAACGAATCCGGAAAATGTGAATGCCGGAAGTGATTTTAAATTGACAGTACATGTAAAGAACACATCAAAGACAACAGCAGTTTCCAATTTATTGTTTGATATGCAGGCTCCATCGGCCGGAACGGACGCAGCCGCAGAAGCACCTGCATTTCTTCCGTCATCTGGTTCCAGCACGATTTATCTGGAATCTATTCCGGCGGGAGAAACAAGAGATATTTCAATTGATTTGAATGCAAGAGCAGATTTGGTGCAAAAGCCATACAGTATTGCAATGTCCATGAAATACGAGGATGGCAATGCAGCACAGTACGAAGCTTCTTCAAGTCTTGCAATTCCGGTCAAACAGGCTGCAAGATTTGAATTCAGTGATATTGAATTGTCACCGGACAGCATTCAGGTAGGAGAAGAAGCAAATTTAACATGCAATATTTATAATACAGGACGAATCAAGCTTTATAATGTTAAAATCAAATTTTCAGGAGACGGAATCAGCGGGAAAGATGTATTTGTAGGAAATGTTGATTCTGGTGCAACAGGAACAATCGACGGTATGTTAATGGGAGAATCAGAAGTGCCGGCGGGAAGCAAGTGTAAAATGACAATGACATATGAAGATGAATCAGGAAAATCATTTACTGCAGAAAAAGAATTTGAAATGGAAGTTACTCCTGTGATGGATGACGATGATACAACGATGGTAGGAGCAGTGGAGGAAGAAGAAAAAAGCACGCCGATCATCCCAATCGTAGTTGTGGTAATCGTGGCAGCAGTAGTGATAGCAGTGCTTGTTGTTCATAAAAAGAAGAAAAAACAATTGGCTTTGGAAGAGGAGGATTTAGCAGATGAGGTGGATCGATTTACTGAGGATGAGTAGCAGTAATCTCCGACGAAGAAACTGCGAAGCATTCTTACGATTCTTGGTGTAGTGATCGGAACCGCTTCAATTGTTGTAATGATTTCTCTTGGTCTTGGGATGCAGCAATCCTTGTATCGTGAGATTGAGCAGTCTGGCGGTATGACTGCAGTGACTGTGACAGGAAAGATGTGGGCAGTCAGATGTATTATTATTCCGACAGTGGATCAGATCAGGAAGCATCAAAATATGTGACAGATGAAACAATAGAAAAGCTGTCAAAATTAGAGCACGTAAAGAGTGCATCGCCGGTTTTATTAATGAACTCAATTATAATGACAGGAAAATATTACGGTAACATTCAGTTGACAGGGATGACTCCGGAAGCATTAAAAGAGCAAAATATAAGCCTTGTAGAAGGAGGTACATTACCAAAAGCAGACAGTTCGGAATTAGAGCTGGTATTCGGAAACCTTGCAACAGAAAATCTAATGGAAAAGGGAACTGACAAAGGATATTGGGAAACAGGAGTGAGGCCTGATGTCGATGTCATGAAAGCGCAGATGTTTCTTGTATTAGATTCTGATGCGTATTATAATTCACTGAATAATACAGGAGGCGCAGCAATATCAACGGAGAATTCTTCTTCTGCAAGTACAGGAGGAACAACTCCTACAAAGACTCCTAAAAAATATGTAGTACACGCTAGCGGTCGTGTCACAGGCGATGAAAATACATATAATGCACATTCTTACAATGTATATTGTGATATTACAACCTTAAAAAATATGTTGAAAAAAGAATATGCAGGCCGTGCAATACCCGGACAGCCTACTACAAAAAGCGGAAAACCATACAAATTCTTTGCGTACACAAATGCAATGGTACAGGTAGATGACATTGATAATGTAGATGTTGTAGCATCTGAAATTCAGAATCTGGGCTATAAAGTAACAACAAACGCAGAATATGTAAAAAGCATGCAAAAACAGTTTGCAATGATTCAGGCTGTGCTGGGAGGCATCGGAGCGGTATCCTTATTTGTGGCAGCAATTGGAATCATGAATACAATGATGATGTCAATTTATGAGCGAACAAAAGAAATCGGAGTAATAAAAGTACTCGGATGCAGCTTGAAGAATATAAAGCAAATGTTTTTACTTGAGGCAGCATTTATTGGCTTTATCGGAGGCGTGGTAGGAAATCTGTTGAGTTTTTTGATGTCATTTATTATCAATATACTTACCGGAAACGGAAGTGCAATGGGATTAGATGGAAATATTTCCTATATACCGCCCTGGCTGGTTATTGCTTCCATGGCATTTGCGGTGTTGATAGGAATGGTGGCGGGATATTTTCCGGCACTTAGGGCGATGAAATTAAGTCCGCTGGCGGCGATTAGAAATGAATAGGATTGCAATTTAATTCATTAAGTGGCAATACGTTCCTTACAAAAAATTGATATAAGAATTCTTGCTCAGATTCCATGAGCGGGTAACACATAAGAGCGTAAATTTTTGCTAAAAGCAAATGAATTTGAACTCAAACTTGCTGCTACGCAGCTTCAAACACGTTCGTTCAAATCCATTAACGCAAAAGTTTACGCTCTAAGTGTCACCAGCGCCCATTTCATATTCGCTCGAATTTCTTATATCAATTTTTTTGTAAGTAATGTATCGGCTCAAGTTGTGAAGTAAATAGAACGCAAAGGATATTGTGTGAAAGGTATCTGCAATAGTGGATTTTCGGGGATTGAAGATGCAAAATTTTGATGTGAAGTATCCGCAAAGCATTGAAAGAGCAAGTTGCGGATGCGTAATTTTACTGGGGAGCATCTTCACGTTATCGAAAATGTGGGATGTAGATGCAAAATTTGCAAAGGGAGTATCTTTAAATCCCAGAAAAGGCAAGATGCAGATGCAATTTAAACATGCCAAGCAGGCTAAAAGCATCTGCAGGTTCAAAGAAAAGCAAGTTGCAGATGTATTGATCTAAAAAAGAGCATCTGCAACAATGAATATCAAGGCAGTGCAGATACATCAGTTGTCAAAAAAGCATCTGCGACAGCAAATAAACTCAGGATATAGATACATCAGATCCCAGAAAAGTAAATCCTTCATCATTCCACCTATTTCAATCACGGTACACCTCCAAGCAAGAAAAGACTATGCAATCCAGCGAATTGGAGTCGGGCTTGCCCGACGAAGCTGAGCAGGAGTGCATAGTCTTTTCCTGCTTAGAGGCCATCGTGAACTAAACCGCAACCTCAAACGCCACCCCATTTTTAGTAAAAACCTCTGCACCATCCCATCCCACGCTTTTTCAAGTGACTTATCCAACGTGAATGTATTTAAAGATGTTCCGGTGACGCAGGTCAACCCTTGCTCATTAAATTGAATATTCAGATAAAGCCCCTGTACGGTGTTTGGCTGAAAGTCCAGATTCTGCTTAGAGATTAATTTGGCAATATTAGTAGGGGAAAGGCGAAACACAAACTTGAAGCTGAGAGGTGTCCGTTTGCCTTTGATCAAAGAAAAACAATATTCGCGTACTTGTTTCCAGTAAGAATATTCTGGAAGTGCCTCAGAACCGGAGAAAGAGGAAGCAGCAGAAAAAAGTTCTTCGGGTGGAAATTCTGTATAAAAATCTTTTTGAATATAACCATCAATATGGAAGCTGTTAAAGGTGACAATATCACCTTCAATGAAAAGAAAATGGTCAAAAAGCTCTGATAAAAGAAGTTGAGACATAAATTTTTTCGTTTCTGTTAATTTTAAAGAAATCATGTATAAAAAACCTCCGAAAAAGTACTAAAATTGTTACTGTTCACAGTACATGTGACCAGCAACGCATCTCGCCATTTTAAATCGCCTTTGGCGATGGACGAGATGCCGTTCAAGATAAAACGTGCATCCTCCGTGCCAATCAGCGTAGTGATTGACACGGGAATGAACAGTAACCCCCAATTACAGTATAAAATATCATACCATACTTGTTGACTTTTTGGGGTAAAAAAGTATTATTAAATAAGGAAAATTGTGAACAAAAATTCATGATTATTCTCATATGAAAAAAACAATTAGAACAGTGAAAATAGATGTTTGGGAAAGGCACGAACGAAGAAATTGAAACAGTATAACAAAAGAAAGAATAGAAGAAAAATAGAAGTATATAGTAGAATTGCTGCTACAGGTGTTGTAGCAGCAATTCTTGTCGTAATTGGAGTTCGATTATCGAATAAACATGAGAACGCAGAGATAAGTGCAGGGATTAAATATATTGAGACGAATGAGAAAAAAGATGTCGCTTCGGTCGAGACAAAGATAGAGCGTGTTGAGGCAAAAGACAAAGAAGAAGCGTATAAGGCAGGTACGATCAGCTTAAAAGAGATGTTTGCAAGTACGGTCGTGATGGGAGATTCCATTACGGAGGGATTTACGGCATACGATGTTTTGAATGCGAACAGTGTCGTATCAAAAATAGGTGCATCACTTACTGATCTGGATGACCAGTGTGAAAAGCTAAAAGAGATTAACCCACAGATGGTGTTCGTCTCTTATGGAATGAATGATGTGATCAATACGAATGGAGATACAGATACATTTATCAAACAATATAAAGAGTTGATCACAAAGATTCAAAAAGAAGTACCGGATACAAAGATTTTGATAAATTCAATATTTCCGGTGCAGCAAAGTGCAATAGCCGAGAAACCGGCATTGGCAAATATTTCAAAATACAACGAAGCATTACAGAAGATGTGTGATGAATTACAGATTGCGTATGTGGACAATACAGATCTTGTAAAAGATGAATATTACGACGAGGACGGAATTCATTTTGTATCTGAGTTTTATCCAATATGGGCAGATCACATGGTGGAGGTGTCTTTATCATGACGAACAGGGGAAGTGTTACAAGAACAGAACTTTTTAAATACATAACAGTTGCAGCAATTTTAGTCTTTGTGATCCTGATGCTGATTTTTGCGAGTGGAAGTACAAAAGCATTTGATGAAGTTGCAAAAGGCGTGGAGGCATCATTGGACACAGAGAACCTTGTGAAGCAGGACAGCCAGGCACTGAAGCGTTACTATGGTCTTAACAGTGCAGACTATGATGGTGTGTTATTTTATTCTTCTGCTTCAAGCATGTCAGCGGAAGAAGTGCTTATGATCAAGGTAAAAGATGATGGACAGATGCAGGGCGTTCGCGATGCGATCAATCGGCGTCTTGAAAACAGAAAGAATGACTTTGACGGTTATGCACCAAAACAGGTACAGTTGTTAGATTCAGCACAGCTGAAGGTGAGAGGAGATTATATATTCCTTGCAGTAGCTCCGAAGGCGGATGAATATCGCGCAGCATTTTCGAAGAGTCTGTAAGGTGGAGGGAGAAACATATGCTATTTAGCAGCATTACATTTTTATTTATATTTTTACCACTGACATTGCTTTTGTATTATCTTGTTCCATTTAGGATGAAGAACTATGTGATGTTGGCGGCGAGCTTGATTTTTTACGCATGGGGCGAACCTGTTTATATTATTTTAATGATTCTCTCCATCATATTGAATTATTTTTGTGGACAGGATATTTACGAAAAACGGGATAATGCAAGGGCTATGAAGATGAGCCTTATGTTTGGAGTGGTAATGAATCTGTTGATTCTTGGATTCTTCAAATATTATGGGTTGCTTATGGATACGATCAATGCAATTTTGCCAATCGATATTCCGTATCGTGTGCTGGCTTTGCCAATCGGAATTTCATTTTATACATTCCAGGCAATGTCCTATTTGATCGATGTATATCGAAAAGAGGTAAAACCACAGGAAAATGTTTTATATTTCGCATTGTATATTTCAATGTTTCCGCAGTTGATCGCAGGACCAATCGTCCGCTATATTGACATTGAGGAGCAGTTAAAGGAACGTAGCATTAACTCGACTAAGTTTGGCGAGGGTGCAATGTATTTTATCAGGGGATTAGCAAAGAAAGTAGTTCTGGCAAATACATTTGGCTCGGTATATGAACAGGTTGCTGCGATGCAGATGGGTTCATTTTCAACTTTGACAGCGTGGGTAGGAGCAATCGCGTATGCATTCCAGATTTATTTCGACTTCGGCGGTTATTCGGATATGGCAATTGGTCTTGGCAAGATGTTTGGGTTTGAATTTTTGCCAAACTTTAATTATCCGTATATTGCCAAAAGTATTACAGATTTCTGGAGAAGATGGCACATTTCGCTGAGTACATGGTTCCGTGAATATGTATATATTCCGCTTGGAGGGAATCGATGTACTCCGTCAAGACATATCTTAAATCTGTTGATCGTATGGATGTTGACAGGATTATGGCATGGAGCACAATGGAACTTTATGTTCTGGGGATTGTATTACGGAGTAATCCTTATTTTAGAAAAATATCTCTGGGGAAGTAAGATTGAGAAGCTTCCATCAGCAGTCCAGCACATTTATGCATTTGTATTGGTTTTATTTGGATGGGTATTTTTCTTCAGCCCGACATTGGGATATGCAGGCCAGTATCTGAAAGTGATGTTTGGTATTGGTGCAAAAGGAATTTTTGATAAGCAGGGATTCTTTATGATTTTTACAAACTGGTTATTGATCGTAATAGCAATTCTGGCATCTGCACCAAGAGGATACAAGCTGTTGAAGAAGATAACAGGATGTTGGCAAAGCGAAGAAGTAAGAGCTATCGTAACTTGTGCGGTTTACATTGCAATGTTCTTACTTTGTATTGCATTCCTTGTAACAGAAACATATAATCCATTTTTATATTTTAGATTCTAGGTGAAAAAATGCAGAATAATAGAAAGAGAAAAAGAAGTGGCTGGAAAATAGAGCATATAATAGGAATGGCATTTGTTGTATGTATCGTATTTTTCCTTGTATTAAATATTATCGTTCCAAATAAAGAAATGTCGGAAGAGGAAAATCGAATGTTGGCGGGCAGACCGAAGCTGACAATTGAAAGTCTGGTTTCTGGAGATTTTATGGACAAATTTGAAACCTATCAGGCTGACCAGTTCGTAGGAAGGAATGCCTGGAGAAAATTAAAGACGGCGTTAGATAGAATTGGCGGAAGCAAAGAAGAGAATGGCGTTTTGATTGGGAAAAAAGGTCAGTTGATGGAAGAAATCGCAACACCTGATCAGGAACAGTTGAATGCGAATTTGAAATCTATGAAATCATTTGCGAAATCTTATCCGGATATCAATACATCGGTAATGCTTGTTCCGGATGCTGCAAATGTATTGAAAAACCGTTTGCCGGCACTGGCAACAGTTGCAGATCAAAATCGTATGTTTTCACAGGCAAAACGTGAACTTGGGGAGTCAATCAACTGGATTGATGTGACAAGTTCACTTAAGAAGCATACAGACGAGAAGATTTTCTATAAGACAGATCATCATTGGACAAGCCTTGGAGCATTTTATGTATTTGGAGATGCTGTGGAGTCATTGAATATCAAGTCAGATGCAGTAAGCAACTTCGTGGCATATCCGATATCAACCACATTTAACGGAACCTTGTCCGCAAAGGCCGGGTGCAGATTGGGAGAGAAAGAACAGATTGACATCTATGTTCCGGAAGACTCGGATGAAGATATTTTAGTAAGTTATATTGATGAACAGAAAAAAACAGCATCATTATATGATTCTTCAAAATTAAAGACGAGAGATCAGTACGGTGTATTTTTAGGCGGTAACACATCAGTTATTGATATTAAAACAACATCCGAGGAATCACGGAGAATTTTAATTATAAAAGATTCGTTTGCAAATAGTTTCATTCCGTTTTTGACACCATATTTTAGAGAAATCGTAGTCGTAGACCCGAGATATTATAGTGGAACGATTCAGGACATCATGGATTCTTATCGAATCACAGATGCGTTGTTCTTATACAGCGGAAATACATTTTTCCAGGATAATAACATTAGTGGAATGTTAGGAGCAGGTAAAAGTGAGTAATCAGATAAAAAAAGAGTTTCAGCAGAAAAATGAACCTGTCCGCTTGAATAAATATTTAAGCGAGGCAGGTGTATGTTCGAGAAGAAATGCGGATAAACTGATTGAGAGCGGAGCAGTAACCATAGATGGGAAAAAAGCGACTATGGGGATGAAGGTGCTACCGGGTCAGGTTGTAAAGGTCGGAAAAAAGACGGTTTCCAGAACAGATGAGATGGTGGTTTTAGCAGTAAATAAGCCGGTCGGTATAGTCTGTACAGAAGAGCGCAGGGAACGCAATAGCATTGTTAGATTCTTAAATTATCCGATTCGTGTAACATACATCGGCAGATTGGATAAGGATTCGCATGGTCTTTTACTTATGACGAATAACGGTGATATCATTAATAAAATGATGAGAGCCGGAAATCAGCATGAGAAAGAATATAAAGTGACAGTAGACAAAGAAATCACACCCGAATTTATAAAACAAATGTCGACAGGAGTTCCGATTTTGGATACTGTGACAAGACCTTGCAAGGTGACACAGATTGGAAAATATACATTTACAATCGTGCTTACGCAGGGTTTGAATCGACAAATCCGCAGGATGTGTGAGGCACTTGGATATCAGGTAAAAGATTTGTTCCGCACTCGGGTTATGAATATAGAGTTGAATGGATTAAAAGACGGAGCATATCGGAAGTTGACAGATGCGGAGTTGAATGAATTATATGAACTGATCAAGGATTCTTCAAATGAGACAATTCGATGGGAATAAAAAGAAAATAAACGTATAGTAGAGGTTGCTTTAAAAGTAACCAAGGAGAGGAAAAAAGATGGAAGATAAGAAACAGCGAATGCTGCAACTTGTGGAAATTTTGAATCAGGCTCGCCGTGCTTATGAGCAGGAAGACAGAGAGATCATGAGCAATTACGAGTACGATAAACTGTACGATGAGTTATTGGGACTGGAGCAGGAATTAGGAATGACGCTTGCTTCCAGTCCCACAATTCATGTTGGATATGAAGTGTTAAGTGAGTTGCCAAAAGAGCGTCATGAGAAACCGATGCTCTCATTGGATAAGACGAAAGAAGTTTCACGCCTGAAAGAATTCTTAGGAAGTCAGAAGGCGATGCTGTCCTGGAAGATGGATGGTCTTACAATTGTTCTCACATATCGTGGTGGAGAATTGGAAAAGGCAGTTACCCGAGGAAATGGAGAAGTAGGAGAGGTTATTACAAACAATGCAAAAGTATTTAAAAATGTACCGCTCCACATTCCGTATAAAGGAGAATTGATCCTGCGTGGAGAAGCAATTATCGGATATCATGATTTTGAAAAGATCAATGCCAAGATAGAGGATGTTGATGCAAAATATAAGAATCCAAGAAACTTATGCAGTGGTTCAGTACGACAGCTGAATAATGAAATTACAGCTAAGAGAAACGTAAAATTCTACGCATTTACATTGGTAAAAGCAGATGATGTGGATTTTCAAAATTCCAGAATAAAGCAGATGGACTGGCTGAAAGGACAGGGATTTGAAGTGGTAGAGCATCATCTTGTAGATGCATCTACAATTGAAGATGAGGTTTCATGGTTTGCAGAGCATATTGCAGAAAATGATTTTCCATCAGATGGACTGGTGCTTGTGTATGATGACATTGCATACGGACAGTCTTTGGGAACAACAGCAAAATTTCCGAGAGATTCTTTTGCATTTAAATGGGCAGATGAAATCCGAGAGACAACACTTCGGGAAATTGAGTGGAGTGCATCAAGAACAGGGCTTATTAATCCGGTAGCAATATTTGATCCGGTCGAACTGGAAGGTACGACAGTGAGCAGGGCAAGTGTTCACAATGTCAGTATTATGGAGGAGCTTCAGCTGGGAGTCGGAGATACCATACAGGTATATAAGGCGAATATGATCATTCCTCAGATTGCAGAAAATCTGACACGAAGTGGTAATTGCGTTCCACCGAAGGTATGTCCGGTCTGTGGTGGAGAAACAAAGATTTCCATGGATAACGATACCAAAACATTGTATTGTACAAATCCAATGTGTCAGGCAAAACAGGTGAAATCATTTACGTTATTTGTCAGCAGAGATGCGATGAATATCGAAGGCTTGTCAGAGGCAACTTTAGAAAAATTAATCGACAGGGGATTTATTAAAGATTTCTCAGACATTTTTCATGTAGAGCGTTATAAAGAAGAGATTCAGAAGATGGAAGGTTTTGGAGAAAAATCCTACGATAATCTGATGAAAAGCATCGAGCAGGCAAGAACTACGACACTTCCGAAATTAGTGTACAGTCTTGGGATTGCAAATATCGGACTGGCGAACGCAAAGGTAATCTGCCGGGCATTTGATCAAAATCCGGAAAAAGTGGTGAATGCAACAGAAGAAGAGTTAAGTGCGATTTCCGGAGTGGGAGATGTGATTGCAAAAGCTTACGTTGATTATTTTGCAGATGAGAAACATCGAGAATTATTTAAAAAGCTTTTGTTGGAAGTGACAATCCCAAAAGAAGAACAGACAACAGAGCAAAAGTTCACAGGTATAAATTTTGTTATTACAGGAAGCGTACACCATTTTGCAAATCGTGCAGAGGTAAAAGAAGAAATCGAAAAACGTGGCGGAAAAGTGACAGGTTCGGTTACATCGAAAACAAATTATCTGATTAACAATGATGTAGAATCCACTTCTTCAAAAAATAAGAAAGCAAGAGAGCTCGGTGTTCCGATTATATCAGAAGATGAATTTGTAGAAATGTTAAAATAAAGAGCTTGTTTACAAAAACTTCATTTGAAGTAAGAGTGATATTCCGTTATAATGAGGAATGGTATATAGATACAAAAGAACGGAGGATTTGTAAGATGTCAGATCACGACACAATAATTATAGATGAAGATCAGAATCAGGATTTCAGAGAAGTAGATCTGGAAACAGTGGAAGATCCGAAGGAAGAAGTAGTAACAGTGGAAGATTCCCAGGATGATAAAGAAGATGATTATGAGAAAGTCTGCTTTATCTGTCATCGTCCGGAAAGTGTAGCGGGTAAGATGATGGAATTTCCAAACAATATTACAGTATGTCAGGACTGTCTGCAGAAGAGTTTTGATGCAATGTCAAATATGCCGACAGATCTGAATAAGATGATGAATATGCCGGGAGTTCAGTTTTTGAATCTATCTGATTTGGATAGTCTGTTTCCACAGCAGCCAAAGATTAAGAAAAAGAAGAAAAAATCAACGAAAAAATATAAAAAATTAGATATCAAAGAGATTCCGGCACCACATAAGATCAAAGAGCAGTTAGATCAATATGTAGTTGGTCAGGAATATGCTAAAAAAGCAATGTCAGTAGCAGTATACAACCACTATAAAAGGGTTGCTACAGACACGATGGATGATATTGAGATTGAAAAATCTAATATGCTGATGATCGGACCAACAGGATGCGGTAAAACATTTTTGGTAAAGACATTGGCAAAATTATTAGATGTGCCGTTGGCCATTACAGATGCAACATCTCTGACAGAGGCAGGCTATATCGGAGATGATATTGAAAGTGTTGTTTCTAAGCTTCTGGCAGCAGCGGATAATGATGTAGAGCGTGCTGAACAGGGAATCATTTTCATTGATGAGATTGATAAGATAGCGAAAAAGAAAACATCCAGTCAGCGTGATGTAAGCGGAGAATCGGTACAGCAGGGAATGCTAAAGCTTCTTGAAGGTAGTGAAGTGGAAGTGCCTGTTGGAGCAAACAGTAAAAATGCGATGGTTCCGCTCACAACAGTAAATACAAAAAATATTCTTTTTATCTGTGGAGGTGCATTCCCGGATTTGGAAGAAATCATTAAAGAAAGACTGACAAAGAAAAGTTCAATGGGATTTAATGCTGAGCTGAAAGATAAATATGATGATGACAAAGATTTGATCAGTAAGGTGACAGTAGAAGATTTAAGAAAATTCGGAATGATTCCAGAGTTTATCGGCCGTCTTCCTATTATTTTCACATTGAAAGGTCTGGATAAAGACATGCTTGTGAAAATCCTAAAAGAACCAAAGAATGCGATACTGAAACAGTATCAGAAATTACTTGCATTAGACGAAGTAAATCTTATCTTTGATGATAGTGCACTTGAGGCGATTGCTGAAAAAGCAATGCAAAAGGATACCGGAGCCAGAGCGCTTCGCGCGATCATTGAAGAGTTTATGCTTGACATTATGTATGAAATACCGAAGGATGATAACATCGGACAGGTGACGATCACCCGAGAATATATTGAAGGAACCGGGGGACCGATCATTGAATTGAGAGGCCAGCAGGTACCACGACTTAGTTAGAAAAGTTATCGTTTATAGTTATACTATGACTATGAACGAACATGGGAAAGTGTTCTAAAAAATATATAAGATGTCACACGTAAGTTATTGGGGGATAACGAAGTGAAAATGACAACATAGGAGGAGCGTAATGGAAAGCTATAGTTATCTATTGGATCTGGCAATCATACTTCTTGGCACAAAAGTATTGGGGCTTTTGACAAAGAGAGTACAGATGCCGCAGGTAGTAGGAGCACTTTTGGCAGGACTGGTTTTAGGACCGGTAGGGTTAGGAGTGTTAAGTGAAACAGCCTTTATTCATGAAATTGCAGAAATCGGTGTAATTGTACTGATGTTCTGTGCCGGAATGGAGACTGATATCAAAGAACTCAAAGCAAGTGGAAAAGCGTCATTTGTAATTGCACTTTGCGGTGTAATCGTTCCACTGATTGGAGGATATTTCTGTGCGGTTATATTTAACAGACCAGGAATGATTCCGTCTTATGCAAGTGCAAGCACATTTTTACAAAATATTTTTATTGGAGTAATCCTCACAGCAACGTCTGTAAGTATTACAGTTGAAACATTAAAGGAACTGGGGAAATTAAAAACACGTTCAGGAAATGCAATACTTGGAGCAGCAATTATTGATGATATTCTTGGTATTATTGCACTTACAATTGTTACAAGTATGGCAGATGACAGTGTAAATATTGCGATTGTTCTGATCAAAGTAGTGGCATTCTTTGTATTTGCAGCAATCGTAGGAGTTATTTTTATAAATTTTATAAGAAATGGGTCGACGGAGCAAAAAAAGAATTACATCGTCACACAATCGTTGCATTTGTATTCTGTCTATTAATGTCATATATTGCAGAAGCAGTATTTGGCGTAGCAGATATCACAGGTGCATTTATCGCAGGTCTGATTATTTCTAACATAGAACGTTCAGAATATTTGCAGACTAAATTTGATACAATTTCATACATGCTGCTTTCACCGGTATTCTTTGCAAGTATTGGACTTAAAGTTGTATTGCCGAAAATGAATTTTACAATTGTTGCGTTTGCAGTAGTACTTACAATCGTTGCAATTCTGACAAAAATTATTGGTTGTGGTATCGGTGCAAAAATGTGTGGATACCAGAATTATCAGGCAAAACGTATTGGTATCGGTATGATCTCACGTGGTGAGGTGGCATTGATTGTTGCCAGTAAAGGTTCTACGCTTGGACTGTTGGGAATTGCATTTTTAGGACCTGTCATCATTGTGGTGGTAATTACAACAATTATCACACCGATTCTTCTGAAAATGGTATTCCGTGATGGAACAAAACCGACAGAGCCAATTGCTGCCGGAGAAGAAATCAAGAGTTACTATGAGAATGTAGAAGAGATTCGTCGTGGTGACAGGCGCGAATAACAATAATAGAAATTAATAAAAAGAGAAACATTGTAAGAGAAAATCCTGCAATGTTTCTTTTTTGTTGCCTGGTATAGGACGAAAGCTTAGGAAAACTTTTTTAGTAATTTCGTAATTCCTCAAAAGTGTGAAATAAATTCAATTGTCCATATCCCCATTCAGGATTTGGAAATGTCATATTTGAAGGTCTGGTAGCACCGATGATAAAAAGGCTTTTAATTTGTGTAGAATCCACACTTTCCGTGCCAAGCTGGAACAAGATCCATTCCAGAAGAAGGGCACATGCACCGGCGGTAATAGCAACGGACAGACTAGAGCCGGAGCGGACGGCAAAACGATTGTTTGGTAACGAACCAAGAATAGAAATGCCGGGGGCAGTGAAATCAGGATGGATTCCATCGTAGCGGTCATATCCTCGTCCGGAATCCAAAGCAATCGCATTTGTATTTCCATCGTAATAAGAGACACAAATCGGCCGGGAAGCATTTCCGGGATTTGTGATTGTATAATAAGGATTCGAATTCAAAAAAAATACTTCCCCTTGGATGAAACTGCTTAACGGGAGCCACATATGAAATAGCCCGTCGATTATGCGAAGTGGCGAAACGATGATTTTCCATATACCGGGAGAAGGTTTTTGAAAGCGAAAGAAAATCAGCTCCTGATTGGTTCGCTCTACCAATAATTTATAATCAACAATAGCTGTTGTGCCTTCTAGTAAAAACTGAAATTCATCACGTTCTGTAGTGCGGATTGTATTTCGTCCACGGATTTCACCGGAAGGAGAAACGATGGAAAAAGCAAGAATATTAGGAATACTGTTCCAAAGCTCCAGCGTAAATCCGGGAACACCTTCACCTACACGGATCTCCACTGTTGCACTATCAGCAATGTTTTTTAGAGTATATTGAAAATGATGTCTACCATTTGCTTCATTTCCTACGCCGGTTACAGGAATGATATTTGCTTTAGATGCATACAGATTCAGAAGATTAGAGAGTGGGAGTAAGCCAAGATGTCCACCGGAATTTGTGCCGAGTGCAATGCAGAGAATAAGTGGCAGTTTATATTTTGCGGCAAGGTCAGATAAATATTTTACAGCAAGCAAAATGTCAGTCTCCTGATAAGCTGTTGCAGAATCAGCAATAAAATAATAGTCGCGGAGATATTGTTTGGCTGGTTTTAATTTTACAACAGCGAGAGTCGCTTCCGGGGCAGCCCCAAGAAAGTTTTCCTGCGGGGCACCGCCACCACATGCAAGAGAGGCAACAAAAGTTCCATGGCCTTCGCCATCTTGTGAAGGAACAATGTTCAGTGGTTGCTCTGATGCAAGCGCATCATTAATCTGGGGTTGTGTATATTCAGAGCCATAATAAAAATTGTCAGGAGGAGTTCCGGTCTGAATCGTCTGATCCCATATAGAAAGAATTCGAGTCGAACCATCCAGATTACGAAAAAGAGGGCTTAAATAATCAATTCCACTGTCTAAAAAACCAATCAAGACACCCTTACCTTTCAATTGCAGAGTAGGATAATTCTGGATTGAGAGAATACCGGTCTGGTTTAATGTTTCCATACTAATAGGGGCATAGCATTTCGGAATAGAAGCGTAAGGAAATTGCTTTAATGTGATGGGTTCAGCCTGAATGGCAGAAATATAAATACAACGATAATCAAAATTCGCATTTTGTATACAGGAATTTTGCAAGGCAATATCAGAGAGAAAAGAAGTCTGGATGCCATCGAGGATGAAGTCACGATAGTCTTCGGAAAGAATGCGTTCTTTGCAGAGAGAATTGGACATGGCGGGACCTCGTTTTTTATTAGTATATGCAAGGAAGAAGCCGGCAATGACGTAGAATGAAATATTTAGATGTAATTAGAAGAAAGATATGCTATTATGTGAGGGAGAAATCAAAAAAGTAAACGAATGTGAAGGAGATACCACAAATGTTAGTATGTGATTATATAGTAGAATCAATTGATGGAGATTACGCCAACTTAAGAAGAGTGGACAAACCAGAAGAAGAGTTAAAATTAGTTGCGAGAGCATTATTGCCGGAAAATATTGTAGAAGGCGGAAGACTGCATTATGAGATGTTGCAGTATACAATTGTGTAAAGAAGAGGTGTAGCATGTATAAAATATTAATTGTGGAGGATGATACGACCATTGCAAATGGTTTAAAGAATCATCTTGAAAAATGGGATTATGAGGTGGAGTGTATCACGGATTTCAAAAATATTATGGATAGCTTTACAAAAAATGAACCACAATTGGTATTGCTGGATATCGTATTGCCATTTTTTAATGGATTTCACTGGTGTCAGGAAATCAGAAAGATTTCAAAAGTTCCAATTATTTTCCTCTCATCGGCGAATGATAATATGAATATTGTGATGGCAATGAATATGGGCGGGGATGAATTTATCGAAAAACCATTTGATTTTGCGGTGGTAACGGCGAAGGTGCAGGCTGTTTTGCGAAGAACATATGAATTCAGAGGAAACACCAACATGTTGGAATGGCATGGTGCATATTTGAATCTTTCAGATGCAACACTTCAATATCAAGAGCAGAAAATGGAGTTGACCAAAAATGAGTTCCGCATTTTACAGATGCTTATAGAAAATGCCGGGAAGATTATATCCAGAGACAATATTATTACAAGGCTCTGGGAGAGCGACGAATTTATAGATGATAATACATTGACAGTCAATGTTGCAAGACTTCGAAGGAAGTTGGAAAAGATGGGATTGGAAAATATGATTCTTACAAAAAAAGGTATTGGATATATGGTGGAAGCATGATAAAAATGTTTTTGAAATCAAAACAGAACGAGCTGCTGTGTTATATCGGAAGCATGCTATTATTTGTTACAGTACTATTCCTGTATGATGTAAGGACAGATGCAATTCAATATGGTTTATTGCTTTCAACTGTTTTATTCCTGCTCAATTTAACATTACAATTTTTCAAATTCCAAAAACGTCTATCTGAGCAGGATTATCAGAATATTATAAAGAATCTGAAGGAACAAAACAGTGAGTTGAAATCTCAGGAACGCATTTTCAAACAGGAAATGTCAGACTACTATAGTATGTGGGTACACCAGATTAAGACACCGATTGCTGCCATGCATGTATTACAGCAGATATTAGAGGAAGAATACCCGGAACAAAAGTATATAAAAGAAATCAAACTGGAATTATTTAAAATTGAGCAATATGTAGAAATGGTGCTGACATATCTTAGAATGGGAGAAATGTCAGGAGATTTGAAGTTTGAGAAATATTCATTGGATGCCATAGTAAGGCAGGTTATCCGAAAATACTCACAGATGTTTATTTTACGGAAAATACATTTGCAGTACGCAAAAACTTCGCAGTGTATTGTCACAGACGAGAAATGGCTGCAGTTTGTGCTGGAGCAGGTTCTTTCCAATGCACTAAAATATACGAAAGACGGCGGAATGATTTTTATTTATACAGAAGAAAAAGAAAATAAAAAATGTCTTGTGATTGAAGATTCCGGAATCGGCATTCAGGCGGAAGATTTGCCAAGAGTATTTGAAAAAGGATTCACAGGTTATAATGGAAGAGCCGACAAGAAATCCACAGGAATAGGATTGTATATGTGTAAGAAGATTATGGAACGGCTGAACCATCAAATTTGGATTGAGTCGGAGATAGATAAGGGGACAAAGGTGTATCTGGATCTTGCAAGAGAAGAATGGACTATTGAATAAGCATGAAAGAGTATGAATAAGCAATCTTACAGTAATGTAAGATACGAGAGGAAAATGTAATCTATTTCGATGGAAACACATTTTCCTTTTTTCTATAATAAGCCTTGTAAAAAAGAAAAACGTTGGGAAAGGATGGAAAAAATGGCATTACTGGAAGTAAAAAACGTAAAGAAAATATATACGACAAGGTTTGGAAACAATCAGGTTGAGGCTTTGAAAAATGTAAATTTTTCAGTAGAATCCGGAGAGTATGTCGCAATTATGGGAGAGTCCGGTTCAGGAAAAACAACGCTTTTAAATATACTGGCAGCGTTGGATAAACCGACAGAAGGAAAAGTATATTTGAAAGGGAATAATCTGGGAAATTTAAAAGAAAAAGATATTGCAGCATTTCGCAGACAAAATATGGGATTTGTATTTCAGGATTTTAATCTGTTAGATACATTTTCATTAAAAGATAATATTTATTTACCGCTTGTATTGTCCGGAGCAAAATATAATACGATGGAGAAACGGCTGGCTCCGATTGCAGAAAAGCTGGGAATCACACAGATTTTAGATAAATATCCGTATGAGGTATCAGGCGGTCAAAAACAGCGGGCGGCAATAGCAAGAGCACTGATTACAAAACCACAGCTGATTTTGGCAGATGAGCCGTCTGGCGCATTGGACTCAAAGGCGGCAGACAGTCTCATGAATTTATTTACTACGATCAATCAGGACGGGCAGACCATATTAATGGTAACTCACAGCGTAAAAGCGGCAAGCAGTGCAAACAGGATTTTATTTATCAAAGATGGAGAAGTATTTCATCAGATTTACAGAGGAAATCTCACCAGTGAACAGCTGTATCAGAAAATCGCAGATACGCTTACAGTGTTGACAACAGGAGGTGAGGATGGTGAATAATACACTTTATCCGAAACTTGCGGTTACAAATTTGAAAAATAATAGAAAGACATATGTCCCATACATTTTCACGGCAGTATTATGCGTCATGATGTTTTACATGATTGACGCACTTAGCAGAAGCGAAAGTGTCGAAGAAGTTACGATGCAAATATGTTTACGTTATGCAGTCGCAGTGGTGTTGATTTTTTCTTTGATCTTTTTATTTTATACAAATAGTTTTTTGATTAAAAGAAGAAAAAAAGAAATCGGAGTATATCACATTTTAGGAATGGGAAAATCGCATATATCGAAAATGATGTTGATAGAAATGCTCATAACAGCCGGAGTTAGCATTGTAGCCGGAATCGTATTTGGCGTGATATTCGGAAAACTGATGTATCTTATTTTATTAAAAATCCTGCACAGCAAAGTGTCGATGGCATTCGCAATCAGCCTGAGCTCAGTGAGAGATACAGTATTGCTATTTGTTGTGATTTTTTCACTTTCATTTCTGTATAATTTATTGCAGATTAAATTATCAAATCCAATCGAACTTTTACATGGAGGAAATCAAGGAGAAAAAGAGCCAAAAACAAAATGGTTTTTAACGCTGGTCGGAGTGGCAGCACTCGGGACAGGGTACTATCTTGCTATTACAACAGAGCACCCGCTTGATGCCCTTTCTCACTTTTTTGTTGCAGTTGTCTGTGTAATCGTGGGAACTTATGCACTTTTTACAGCAGGCAGTATTGCAATTTTGAAAATGTTGAAAAAGAATAAAAAATTTTACTATCAGCCAAAGCATTTCACAACAATATCCGGCATGATATACCGCATGAAGCAAAATGCGGTTGGACTTGCGAATATTTGCATTTTAAGTACAATGGTGCTGATCATGGTTTCGACAACAGTGTCACTTTATGCCGGAATGGAAGATATTTTAAAGGCAAGATTTCCACAAGATTCTAGCATTACGATGCAATCTCAGGATGAAAAAACAAAAATGTTGATAAATGAGTTGATTGATAAAACAGAAAAAGAAGGAGTAAAGATTTCATCCAGATTTGAATACGATTATGGAGCATTATCAGGAACCCAGAATGGTGACACATTAAATTTAACTCCAGTGACAAATTATGGAAGAGCAACTCTCTTTATTGTAAATCTAATTCCGGTCGAAGATTATAATCGGATAGAAAAGAAACAGGTTTCATTGAAAGATGATGAAGTGATGATTTATCGGACAAACGGAACTTATGGAGAAAATAGTGTAAAGATAAATGGCCGGACTTATAAAATAGCGCAGGAATTAAATGAATTAAAAGCTGAGCCCAAAAATAAAGCAGGTGCATTCGGAACCTATTATATTATTTGTTCAAGTAAAGAACAGGTTCAGAAAATGCTGTATGAGATTGTGTCAAACACAAAAGGAATAGAACCAGAATATATAGATGTTTTAGCTGCACTGAATCATACTGTACGTTTCAATATGTCGGGTGATGCAAACAAGTATGAAAACGTAATCCATAATATGCAAAATGAATATCCAGAGCTTTCTAATGTGGAGTTCCAAAACAGACAAATGAGTGAAAATTCATTTTACGAACTCTATGGAAGTCTCTTATTCATCGGAATTTACATGGGGATTTTATTTGTCGTAGCAACAGTCTTAATCATTTATTACAAGCAAATATCCGAAGGTTACGATGACCGGGAACGCTTCCAGATCATGCAGAAAGTAGGGATGAGTAAAAAAGAAGTGAAATATTCTATTAAAAATCAGGTGTTAAGCGTATTTTTCCTTCCACTTATCACAGCTGTGATTCATGTGATGGTCGCATTTCCTGTAGTAATGAAATTACTGGCATTATTGAATCTGGCAAACAAGACATTGTTTATGCTTTGCACAGGTGTGACAATAGTAGTGTTTGCAGGATTCTATGCAGTTGTGTATGGCGTGACGGCTAGAGAGTACTATAAGATTGTAAATTGAGAAAGCATCAGAAATGACCACATTTACGAAACACTAAAAAACAAGAACTGACTATGCCCTCCTGCGGGAGCTTCGTCGGGCAAGCCCGACTCCAATTCGCTGGATTGCATAGTCAGTTCTTGTTTTTGATGTTTCACAAAGTTTGTTGGTTTTTCGCCCTTGTTGAGAATGAGAGTTACTGTTCACAGTACCTGTGAACAGCAACGAATGAGATATTTATATGTCCGGTTTAGTAATTGAGATCTTTTTTCCACGTTCGGTTATAGTGATAGTTGTGATTACTTTGTACGCACCAGATTCGTTTACTTCTTTTCTGGCATCTGTCTCCGATAAATTCTCTTCGCACATTTTTTGCAATACTTGTTGGTCTGTATCATATTTACTTTCATCCCATTGAATTTTGACTACTTCTTTAGATTGCATGTCTAAATAAAATTTCAGATATACAATCGTATCTAAAGTTGCTTTATTTTCAGAATTTGTATTGGATTCATAGCTGACTTGTGTATTATAAGAAGATGTATATAATGCAACGTTTTTTCCATTTAACTTTTCTTTTCCTTCATATTTATATTTTAAATTATGAGCAGTATACATCTGATTTAATTTTACACCTTTACTTTTTGGAGTCCATAAATATTGTCCGTTGCCGGTTTGGCCGGATTGAATTTGCATACGTTGATATATTGCTCCATTCTCTTCATAAGAATAGATTTTACTTAATGCAGATCCATTAGAAACACATGTCTCTATTCCAACGTATGGTTCAGCGGTGATTGTTCCCTCCCAAATTATTTCAGTTTTTTCATTGTTAAGTTCGGATGAAACAGTTTTGGTATACATGTAGTTTTCGCTTGCAAGATTATTAATTATTTCTTTGGCGGCACTGTTTTGTACTTGTACCTTAACAAAGTAAAGAAGGATTATGCTAATTATAATTATGGTGATAGTTATAATAATTCTTTTTTTCTTCATAAGCCACTTCCCTTCCAACGGAATAAATCAATTATATGTTTATAACTTCAATTATACAACAAACAGCACAAAAGAACACGTATAAAAACTTTAGAACAGGGTTGTTTCATGAAGGATTTTTAAAAACATAAAAAGATCAGATTTTATCGGGGGTTATGCATGTTATACAAAACATGTGTAACTCTTGATTTTTTGTGCCTGTAG
>QUJA01000028.1 GCA_003480425.1 Firmicutes bacterium AM31-12AC | reverse complement strand
CAGCGTTCATCCTGAGCCAGGATCAAACTCTCGTTAAAAGTGTTTGTTCTAGTCAAGATTAACTCTAGCTAATCTATCCTTTTACTGTTGTTTTGGTTTGTTATAAACCGTTCTTAAAAAATTTTCTCTTAAAGAAATTTTCAAGGATCTGTTGTCTATTGTTTAGTTATCAATGTTCTTTGTTTTGTTGTCTCAAGCGACAGCTTTAATAGATTATCACATCTTTTGTCGTTTGTCAACAACTTTTTATTTTTTTCTGTTTCGCTTCAAGTCACTCTCTCGATGTCTTGTTTGCGACAGCTAAAATAGAATATCATGTTTTTCATCTCTTGTCAACAACTTTTTTAATGTTTTCAAGTTTGATATTCTTTCGATGCATTGTCTTGCATCAAACGGAGAAAGAGGGATTTGAACCCTCGCGCCGGTCACCCGACCTACACCCTTAGCAGGGGCGCCTCTTCAGCCTCTTGAGTATTTCTCCTAGTACTGAATAACACCTATATACCAATAGGATTATTTAGTTCAACGCAACAGCGCAGAATTTATTATATAAGAGAATCCTGCACTTGTCAACGTCTTTTTCAAATTTTTTTACTTCATTTTTGCATTAATTTTATTTTTGTCTATTTTTCAACACAATACTGTTTAATAGCTGTTTCATAAAGATTATTACCCTCGCTGTCAATTACTACTATAACAGGGAAATTTTCTACTGTTAATTTACGAATAGCCTCTGTTCCAAGATCTTCATACGCAACAACTTCTGAACTCGTAATACATTTTGATAATAATGCTCCTGCTCCTCCAACTGCTGCAAAGTATACTGCATCATTTCTCACAATTGCATCAATTACAGCTTGTGAACGTTTTCCTTTTCCTATCATTGCACCTTGTCCAAGATCTAATAGCTGCGGTGCATACTTGTCCATACGGCTTGCTGTTGTCGGACCCGCTGAACCAATTGGTCTGCCTTCTCTTGCTGGAGACGGTCCCATATAATAGATTATCTGTTCTTTAATATCTATTGGTAAGTCTTCACCCTTTTCAAGGATTTCATACATTCTTTTATGTGCAGCATCACGTGCAGTATAGATTGTTCCTGTTATGTATACATAATCTCCTGCTTTTAATGTTCTTGCTACTTTTTTTGTAATCGGAGCTGTTATATGTTTATCCATTTTTATATCCTTTCTCTTTATCTATGAAAATATTAAATTTCCCGGATTGCATGTCTGTTTACGTGACAACAAATATTTACCCCGACCGGAAGTCCTGCTATATGAGTCGGATATGTATTGATATTAACAGCCAATGCTGTCGTTGTACCACCAAGTCCTCCTGGTCCGATTCCCAGGCCATTAATTTTCTCCAACACTTCTTCTTCCATCTCTTTAACATATGGAATATCCGAATGTGTTCCTACTTCACGAGTCAGTGCTTCTTTTGCCATCAATGCACATTTTTCAAATGTGCCACCGATACCAACACCAACTACCATTGGCGGGCATGCATTTGGTCCAGCATCTTTCACAGCTGTAAGAATTGCCTCTTTCACTCCTTCAATTCCTTCTGCCGGTTTCAGCATGAACACTCGGCTCATATTCTCACTTCCAAATCCTTTTGGTGCGACTTTTATTTTTACCTTATTGCCGGCAACGATTTTTGTATGCAGAATTGCCGGTGTATTGTCTTTTGTATTTTCACGGATCAATGGATCTTTCACAACAGATTTTCTCAAGTATCCATCTACATAGCCCTGTCGTACACCTTCATTGACTGCATCTTCAAGCAAACCTCCTTCAAAATGTACATCCTGACCAATTTCTAAAAATATAACTGCCATTCCTGTGTCCTGACAAATCGGAATCATGTCCTCTGCTGCTATTTTTAGGTTTTCCTGTAACTGCCCTAAGATTTGTTTTCCAAGTGGAGATTTTTCTGTTTGCTCCGCCTGTTTCATTGCTTTATCCATATCCGGTGACAGATAATGATTTGCTTCAATACACATTTCCTTTATATTTTTCGTGATTTCATTTACATTTATTGTACGCACCATAGCTCCTCCAATCACTTTGCTTTTGTATTTTTCTTTTACTATCATACTACCACATTGATACACTTCGCAAGAAAAAAGGATGAGTACACACCCGTATCCTCACCCTCGTTATTCTTAATTTCCACATTCAATACTGATTTCATTGAATTTTCCAAGAATATCCTCAATTTGTATTTTCTTTTTTTCTTCTCCGGAGTAATCCATAACTGCTTTTCCCTGATGTAACATCAACAGTCTGTCGCCATACTCTACTGCATATCGAAGATTGTGTGTTACCATAATTGTTGTCAAATGCTTCTCTTTCACAACCTTATCAGTCAATTCCATAATCAAATCTGCTGTTTTAGGATCTAATGCCGCAGTGTGCTCATCTAAGATCAAAAAACGGATTGGTGTGAGGGTTGCCATTAAAAGTGCCATTGCCTGACGCTGTCCGCCCGACAATACACCTACTTTAACATCCATCTTGTCTTCAAGACCAAGACCTAACTGACTAAGCTGCTCGCGATAAAAATCCAGTCTTGCTTTATTTTTTCCCATACGAAGACCATATATCTTACCCTTATTATCTGCAAGTGCCATATTCTCTGCAATGGTCATACTTGGACATGTTCCCATTGCCGTATTCTGAAATACTCGGCCAATATATTGATTTCTCTTAAATTCCTTCTCTTTTGCAATATCTTTTCCGTCAATGATAATACTTCCTGAATCAAGAGGAATGCTTCCACAAATTAAATTCAGCATAGATGTTTTTCCGGAGCCATTACTTCCCACCACAGAAACAAATTGGCCATCATCAATTGTTAAGTTGAAATTTTCAAACAAACACATTTCATTGATTGTTCCATGATTATAAAATTTATGAATATTTTTTAACTCAAGCATTGACTTTCACCTTCTTCTTTCTGTCTACACTAACAACTAAAATCACAAGGAACAGAATTGCTGTAACTAATTTTGTTGCTGTTGCTCCTGCGAATTTGAGAGCAAGTGCAACACATAATTTATAAAATATAGAACCTATGATAACTGCTGTTGTTGCTTTTACAAATGACATTTTCTTAAAGAAACTCATTCCGATGATAACGCTGGCAAGACCTATGACAAGTGCACCGGTTCCCATTGAAATATCAAAAACTTTTGATTGCTGTGCAAATACACATCCACTCAAAGCAACAAGTCCATTTGAGATTGCAAGCCCAAGAATCTTTACATTTCCCTTATCTTTGGCAAGAGATGTTACAATTACATCATTATCGCCAACCGCACGAAGCAAATATCCTGACTGTGTTTTCATGTACAAGTCCATTAATATTTTACAGATTAATACAAGAACCAAAATAATTACAATATCCATCCATGCCGGAACCTGGTTTCCGAACAGTTTTTTTGTCATTTCATTTCTGAAAATTGTATTGCAGGAAAATAATGGCACATTGTTTGTTCCTGCAATATACAAATTAATTGTATATAATCCTGTCATCATAATGATACCTGATAACAAATCTCTTACCTTAAACTTTACATGAATCAATCCTGTACATATTCCGGCAACGATTCCTGCTGCAAATGCGATAATCAATGTCAGATATGGATTGACACCAACTTTCAATAATGCTGCCGTAACAGCCGCGCCCATTGGAAATGTTCCGTCTACTCCTAAATCTGGAAAATCCAGAATTTTATATGTGATATATACTCCAAGTGCCATGATTCCATAAATCATACCTTGTTCTAATACACTGATTAAAAAATCCATATCTGTCAACCTCTCTACCTTACAACTTTAAAAATCGTTCCTGCTCACATTTTTTGAACAGGAACTTTTTTCTTTTTTTAATTTTCTGTAATCTCTGTGAATGATTCTACAGCACGCTCTTTCATTGTATCCGGTACTGTGATTCCAAGATTTTCTGCTACTTTTTCATTTACATAAAGGCTGCTTTCTGTGATCAGTTCATAATCCATTTCAGATGCACTTGCTTCGCCTTTTAAGATTTTTGCTGCCATTTTACCTGTGTCTTTTCCAAGCTGTGTATACTCGATTCCTTCTGCAGCCAGACATCCAAGTTTAACCTGCTCAATTTCACTTCCAAATACCGGGATTCCCTTTTCGTTTGCCAATCCCAGAACTGTAGGAAGTGCACTTACAACTGTATTATCTGTCAGGTTTGTAAGACAATCTACTTTTCCGAGCAGATCAGATGCTGCAAGCTGAATTTCTGATGTATTTGTGATACCTGTTTTTTCAATTTTGAATCCATATTTGTCAGCCAGTTTTTCATATTGTTCAATACTGTATACAGAGTTTGCTTCGCTTGTTGTGTAGAGAATACCGATTGTTTTTGCATCCGGCAAGATTTCTCTAATCATCTTAAGCTGTGCTTCAACCGGCAGTTCATCACTTGTTCCTGTTACATTTCCAACTGGAGATTTATCATCATTTGCAAGTTCTGCTGTAACCGGATTTGTAACTGCTGTGTATACAACCGGGATATCCGTTTCCATTGCTGCGTTGTATGCTGCCTGTGCACTTGGTGTTGCGATTGCACAAATCATATCAACTTTATCAGCTACGAACTGATCTGCGATCTGGGCTGCTGTTCCTGTATCTGCATCTGCGTTATTTGTTACAATTTTTAAATTTTTTCCTTCTTCAAGTCCCTCTTCCTTTAAGCCCTCAATAAAGCCTTCACGACAGTTATCTAACGAACCATGTTCAGCAAACTGGCTGATTCCGATTGTATATGTCTTTTCAGCACTGTTTGCACTATCAGAAGTTTCTTTTGATGCTCCACATCCTGTCATCATTGCTACTACCATGCTCATTCCCAATACAACTGCTAATACTTTCTTTTTCATAATTTGTTCTCTCCTTTTGATTTGATTTTTAATCTTGACATTTTAGGAAAGATTGAGGGTTCATTCTTCATGAAATAAAGAAAAGCGCCCCAAGCCTTATGCTTGAGACGCTAATAATATCATGTATTATTATCGCGGTACCACTCAAATTGACGAATCGTCCACTTTCCACGTACTGTCATACGCTCCTCATTGATAACGGGTTTGGTTCCCGACAACGCCTACTCTGTAGATTACATTTCAGGCTGCCCTCGAAAGTCCATTCAGCAATTCTCTTCATACAGCAATCCCACCACCTGCTGCTCTCTGAAATGTTGATGAAAAGCTTACTCCTCTTTCTCAACGGTTTATGAATATACACACAATTTAGTACAAATCTTTTGATTTGTCAATACATTTTTTAATTTTCTTCTTCCTGTTGTGATTCTTCTTCAGAAATCTCCACTTCTTCACCATCAATTTCCGCAGATGTTCTGCGTACTTTCGCAATGCTTACTACAGTCTCATTTTCTTTCAGGTTAATAAGTTTCACACCGGATGTAATTCTGCCATACTTAGAAATTGTATCACAAGCCATACGGATGATAATTCCATCGCTGTTGATCATCATAATTTCATCGTCTTCATTTACAGCCTTCATACCAACTACATTACCTGTTTTCTCTGTGATCTTGTAACATTTTACACCTTTACCGCCACGGTTTTGTGCAGTAAATTCACCCATAGCTGTACGTTTACCCATACCTTTTTCAGATACGATCAACAGACAATCTCCCTGTGTGTCTACCTGCATACCAATCACTACATCACCATCACTGAGATTAATACCGCGTACACCCATAGAAGTTCTTCCTGTAGTACGGACATCTTTCTCGTCAAAGCGGATACACTGACCATATTTGGTTACAAGAATAATATCTTTTTCATTGTCTGTAATTTTTACTTCGATCAACTGATCGTCATCACGCAACGTGATTGCAGCAAGACCTTTCTTGCGCACATTGACATATTCTCTAAGCGGTGTCTTCTTAACAAGACCCTGCTCTGTTGCCATAAATAAGCACAGATTATCATCATATGCCTTAATTGGGATCATTGCTGTAATCTTTTCTTCCGGCATCAGCTGCAGCATATTAATGATTGCTGTACCTCTTGATGTTCTGGAAGCTTCCGGGATTTCATATCCTTTCAAACGATATACACGTCCTGTATTTGTGAAGAACATAATATAATCGTGTGTAGAGGTCATGAATAATTCCTGGATATAATCATCATCCAGTTTCTGCATACCCTTGATTCCTTTTCCTCCACGATTCTGACTCTTGAATGTGTCGATTGTCATACGTTTAATGTATCCCAATTTTGTCATTGTAATAACGACATCCTGTCTTGGAATCATATCTTCCATCGAGATATCATATTCATCATAGCCAATCTGTGTTCTTCGATCATCACCATATTTTTCAGAAATCACAAGAATCTCTTTTTTGATAACGCCAAGAAGAACTTTACGGTCTGCCAAAATAGCTCTGTATTCCTCAATCTTTTTCATCAATTCTGCGTATTCATTTTCAATCTTTTCGCGTTCCAAACCTGTCAGAGCTCTCAGACGCATATCTACGATAGCCTGTGCCTGTACTTCTGTCAGTTCAAATTTTTCTATTAATTCTGCTTTTGCTTCCTGCACATTTTTAGACGCACGGATAATACGGATCACTTCATCGATGTTATCTAAGGCGATCAATAATCCCTCTAAAATATGCGCACGTTCTTCTGCTTTATTCAGATCATATTTGGTTCTTCTTGTAACAACCTCTTCTTGATGCTGCAGATAATAATTTAGCATCTCAAGCAGATTCATTACTTTTGGCTGATTATTGACCAGCGCAAGCATAATTACACCAAATGTATCCTGTAGCTGCGTATGTTTATATAACTGATTCAAAATAATGTTCGGATTTACATCACGACGCAGTTCAATACAGATTCTCATACCTTCTCTGCTTGACTGATCACTCAAATCTGTAATTCCATCAATTTTTTTATCTCTTACCAGCTCTGCGATTTTTTCAATTAATCTTGCTTTATTTACCATGAATGGAAGTTCTGTTACAACAATACGATTCTTTCCATTCTGCATTGGCTCAATATTAGAAATTGCACGTACACGAATCTTTCCACGTCCTGTGCGATAAGATTCCTCGATTCCTTTTGTTCCCAGAATTTCTGCTCCTGTCGGGAAGTCAGGACCTTTTACAATCTCGAGAATCTCTTCCAGCGTTGTCTCCGGACGATCTTCAATCTGGTCATCAATGATTCTTACTACAGCACTGATAACCTCACGAAGATTGTGTGGCGGTATATTTGTTGCCATACCTACTGCAATACCTGATGTTCCGTTAACCAAAAGATTTGGAAATCTTGATGGCAGTACAGTTGGCTCTTTCTCTGTCTCATCAAAGTTCGGCACGAAATCAACAGTATCTTTGTTGATATCCGCTGTCATCTCCATGGAAATCTTACTCAAACGAGCTTCTGTGTATCGCATGGCAGCAGCACCATCACCATCTACTGAACCGAAGTTCCGTGACCATCTACCAGAGGATATCTGGTAGACCATTCCTGAGCAAGGTTTACCAAGGCACCATAATTGAACTATCACCATGTGGGTGATATTTTCCCATCGTATCTCCGACGATACGTGCACATTTACGATGCGGCTTATCCGGACCATTATTCAATTCTATCATAGAATACAGAATTCTTCTCTGTACCGGTTTTATCCATCTCTTACATCCGGAAGCGCACGTGCGGCAATAACGCTCATGGCATAGTCGATATAAGATGTTTCCATCGTCTTTTTCAAATCGACTTCATGAACTTTATCAAAAATATTATCTTCCATCGTTTATCTCCTTCTGTTAGATATCTAAGTTTTTGACGAATTTTGCATTTTCTTCAATGAACTCACGTCTCGGTTCAACCTTATCACCCATCAGGGTTGTAAACGTCAAATCAAGTTCTGATGATGTCTCATCATCCATTGTAACTCTAAGCAGTACACGATGCTCAGGATCCATTGTTGTATCCCACAGCTGCTCTGCATCCATCTCTCCAAGACCTTTGTATCGCTGGATCTTATTATTTCCATCTCGTCCTACTTCAGCTAAAATATCATTCAATTCTTCATCGCTGTATGCATACCAGATTTTTTTATTTTTTTCCAGCTTATACAACGGAGGCTGTGCCAGATATACATATCCCTGTTTGATCAGTTCCGGCATAAAACGATACAGGAATGTCAACAGCAGTGTACTAATATGGGCACCATCCACATCGGCATCGGTCATGATAATAATTTTGTGATAACGCAGTTTGCTAATATCAAAATCATCATGGATACCTGTTCCAAATGCTGTGATCATCGCTTTGATCTCTGCATTTGCATAAATTTTATCCAGACGTGCTTTCTCTACGTTCAGAATCTTGCCTCGCAGTGGCAAAATAGCCTGCGTTGCACGATCTCTTGCCGTCTTTGCAGAACCGCCGGCGGAATCTCCCTCGACGATGTAAATTTCACAATTAACCGGATCTTTATCCGAACAGTCAGCCAGCTTTCCAGGAAGTGACATGCCTTCCAACGCGGATTTTCTTCTTGTCAGGTCCCTTGCCTTTCTGGCAGCTTCTCTTGCACGCTGTGCCATTACAGACTTCTCAACTGTCATTTTACCGACAGCCGGATTCTGCTCAAGGAAAATACCAAGCTGAGTACTAACGATATTATCTACCGCCCCCCTTGCCTCGCTATTTCCTAATTTCTGTTTTGTCTGTCCTTCAAACTGAGGGTCCTCAATCTTAACACTGATAATGGCTGTAAGACCCTCTCGGATATCCTCACCTGTCAGATTCGGTTCGCTGTCTTTAAGCAGCTTATTCTTTCTTGCATAATCATTAAATGTCTTTGTCAATGCATTACGGAATCCAACCACATGGGTTCCACCTTCCGGCGTTGTAATGTTATTAACAAATCCATACGTATTATCGCTATACGAATCATTGTGCTGCATTGCAACTTCTACATACACATTATCTTTCATGCCTTCGCAATAAATGATCTGATCGTACAACGGTGTCTACTTTTGTTCAGGTAAGTAACAAATTCCTTGATACCGCCTTCGTAATGGAATGTCCGCTCAACCAATTCCTCTTCACGTTCGTCACGAAGAATGATCTTCAGTCCTTTTGTCAAAAATGCCATCTCGCGGAAACGCTGTTTTAATGTGTCATAGTCAAATATTGTCTCCTCGAATATCTCTTTATCAGGCAAAAATGTAACTTTTGTTCCTGATAATTCCGGGTCACATTCTCCGATCACTTTTAATTTATAAATAACTTTACCACGCTCATATCTCTGTTTATAAATCTTTCCTTCGTGATAAATTTCTACTTCAAGCCATTCTGAAAGTGCATTTACAACAGATGCACCTACTCCATGCAGACCTCCGGATACCTTGTATCCTCCACCACCGAATTTACCGCCGGCATGAAGGACTGTAAATACAACTTCTACTGCCGGAAGTCCTGTCTTATGGTTGATTCCAACCGGAATACCTCGACCATTATCAACAACCGTAATAGAGTTTTCTTTGTTGATCGTAACTGTGATTATATCGCAATATCCTGCCAGTGCCTCGTCAACAGAGTTGTCGACAATCTCATATACCAGATGATGAAGTCCTCTCCCCGAGGTGCTGCCGATGTACATACCCGGTCTTTTTCGAACCGCTTCTAATCCTTCCAAAATCTGGATTTGATCCGCTCCATATTCAGCGTCAAATTCTGTACCTGTTGCACCCATCTAAAAACCTCCTAATTTTCTTTTGCTACAGTTCCATGCTCTACATGGAATATTTTGTTTATAGAAAACCTGTGATTTACAAACTCATCCAGCCCTGTACAGGTAATGACAGTCTGTATATCGTGGATACTATCCAATAAATAGTTTTGCCTATGTTTGTCAAGTTCAGACAACACATCATCCAATAATAAAATCGGCGTATCTTTGATCAGCATACGCACCAGCTCAATCTCTGACAATTTCAAAGATAATGCGGCTGTTCTTTGCTGCCCTTGAGAACCAAATTTGCGAATATCAATCCCATCTGTACGAAAACACACATCATCACGATGTGGTCCCGCAGAAGTGCTTTTAAACTTAATATCCCGATTTCGGTTTTTCTTTACAGCCTCCTCAAAAGACATGTCCCCAATAGAAGATTCATAGGACAAAACAAGCGTTTCTTTTCCACCCGTCAACTTGTAGTGAATGTCAGAAATAATATCATTCACCTGTTCTATAAATCTTTTCCTTGCTTCGATTACTTTCGTTCCATATTCAACTAATTGCATATCCCATATATCCAATGTATCGATCAGATGCTCCTGATAAGCAATTTCCTTGAGCAAGGAATTCCGTTGATTAACCGCCCGGTTATAATTCGCCAGATTGTTCAGGTATACCCTGTCCAACTGAGATAATTCCAAGTCAACAAAACGTCTTCTTCCAGCCGGTCCCTCTTTGATAATATTCAAATCTTCCGGTGAAAAAAAGACAAAATGAATCAAGCCAAATAATTCACTGGCTTTTCGGATTGGTATTTTATTGACTGCAATTCCCTTTGGACTGTTTTTTTTCAAATGCATGTCGATTTGAAAATCCACTCCATTTTTTTCAACAATAGTCTCAATGTGAGATTCTTCCTCACCAAACCGGATCATATCCCGGTCTTTTGTCCCACGATGAGATTTTGTTGTTCCGGATAAATACAATGCCTCTAGGATATTGGTCTTTCCCTGGGCATTATCCCCATACAAAATATTGGTTCTGGAATCAAACGCCATATTCAACAATTCGTAGTTTCTATAATTTTTAAGCTTTAACGACTTAATTATCATAATTTTTTCCTAACGTTCCAAGCGTATAGGTACGTAATTATTCTACACGCTTTTGCATTATTTTTCAATTTTTATTTGAATACCATCAAATTCGACTAAATCTCCCTCGTATAACTTGCGTCCTCTTCTGGTATCGATCTCGCCATTCACTAAAACAAGCCCCTCTTGGATCACTTCTTTTGCTTCTACGCCGGACTCAACTGCTCCAACAGCCTTTAATGACTGACCAAGTTTAATAAATTCTTCGTTTTGTCTGATTTTTATATGTTCCATCTCTATTCCTTTCATGCAATTTCGTTAATAGTTCACTTTTTAAACACACTTTGTCGTTTTAGAATTATCTGACAATTTGCATTCTGCATATTATGCATATTTATGCATTTTAATTTTTTATGCGACAGCGTTAAAGTTAACCGGCAGGATCAAATAAATATATGATTGCTGTTCATCCTTGATAAAGCAAGGTGCTTTTGCATTCATGAAATATAAATCAACCTGTTCATCCTCAATAACACGAAGTGCATCAATCAAAAATTTAGGATTAAATCCGATCAAAAGATCTCTTCCCTCTTTCGAGATAATAATTTCTTCATCCATTGATCCGATCTGCGATTTGATTTTTAATTCCATTGAACCATCCGCAATGTTGATAATAATTGGTTTTTTATCACCTTCTTTTATCAACAAAGTTGCGCGGTCGATACAATCTAAAAGTTCACGTTTATTTACAGTCACTTTTGTTTCATAATCACTGGATAACATCTGATCAATTCTGAAATATTCTCCTTCGATCAGTCTCGATACAACCAAAGTATTGCCAAATTCAAAGACGACATGATTTTGAGTAAATGAAATTTCAACTTCAGCCTCGGATTCGCCCCCAATAATTTTGCTTATTTCCTGAAGAGTCTTCCCAGGAACAATTACTTTTCGAGAACCATAAGAATTTTTCAATTCGATATTGCGAATGGAAATTCTATGACCATCAAGTGATACAACTTTTAATAAATTATCATGGATTTCAAAAAGTTCACCACTCATCATCTTGTTTGTATCATTGTCAGCGATAGAAAAAATGGTCTGACGGATTACTTCTTTCAGTGTAAATTCAGAAATTGTGATGGAATCCTCTTTTTCAATTGCCGGTAAATAAGAAAAATCTTCACCTGATTGAGCTGCAATCGTAAACTTTGCTTTTTCACAAGTGATTAATGTCTGATTATCAGCACCAACTTCAATCACTACATCGTTGTCTGGAAGTTTTCGAACAATTTCTGAAAAAATCTTAGCATTCAAAGCTATAATTCCATGTTCAAGAATCTCACCTTCAATACGTGTTTCGATTCCAAGTTCCATATCATTAGCTGTTAATTTAATAACATTCATGGATGCATCAATCAGAATACATTCAAGAATAGGCATTGTTGTTTTTGAAGGAACTGCTTTAGATACAATACCAACTCCTTTAACGAGATTTGATTTACTGCATATAATTTTCATGTCGAGATCTCCTTTCGTGAAAGTGTGGATAAAACTTTCAGCGTGTGTATTTATATATTTAAAAAGAAAACTTTTCCGCCGTAATCGTCGTAGGGGCTGTGGAAAAGTGGATAACTACCCGCAAGCCTTGAAACACAAGGGCTGAGCCACTTTGATAACTATGTTGAATTCCATGGGATAAGGTGGAAAGTAAATGGGGATAAAAATTTTGCGTTATCCACAGAAATGAAGCTTTCCACTGCTTATCCACAGAGTTTTAACATAGTTATTCACATTTATACGGGATTTATCTTCTTTTTTATAATATTGATAGTATTATTTAACGCTTCATCGGTAGTAATATCGTGTTCTATTTTTTTAACTCCATGGCTAATAGAAGCATGATCTTTCCCTCCAAGGATAGCGCCGATTGCTTTCAATGGCGTATCTGTCATACAACGGCAGAGGTACATGACAATCTGACGTGGAAGTACAATTTCAGCGTTTCGTTTTTTACCTTTGATTTCTGTTACCGGTACATTAAAGTGCTCGGAAACAACATCAATGATCAATTCAGGTGTGATTTCTCTATTATTATCAGGAGATACGATATCTTTAAGAGCTTCAGCTGCAAGAGGAATATCGATTTCTTTTTTCTCAAGATTAGCCAGAGCAATCAGTTTATTTAAAGAACCTTCCAGTTCTCGAATATTGGATTTTACGTTATTGGCAATATATTGCATAACATCATCCGGAATATGATAACGCTCTAATCCGTCCAATTCCTCTTTCTTGCGAAGAATCGCCATTCTGGTTTCGTAGTCAGGAGACGAAATATCTGCGATTAGTCCCCATTCAAAACGGGTACGCAAACGAGCCTCCAAAGTTTCAATGTCTTTTGGTGGCTTATCACTGGAGATAATAATCTGTTTTCCTGCTACATGCAGATGGTTAAATGTGTGGAAAAATTCTTCCTGCGTACTTTCCTTTCCTATAATAAACTGGATATCATCGATTAAAAGTACGTCATTATTCCTATATTTTTCGCGAAACGTGGTCATTGCCAGTTCATTTCCGTTTTTACCGACTTTCAAAGCATCAATCAGTTCGTTCGTAAAAGTTTCACTTGTTACGTAAAGAACCTTTTTTGATGGATCATTTTCTAATATAAAATGTGCAATAGAGTGCATCAAATGGGTTTTTCCAAGTCCAACACCTCCATATAAGAAGAGAGGATTATAGATTTCTCCAGGTGATTCCGCTACTGCAAGGGAAGCTGCATGTGCAAAATTATTGTTGCTTCCTACAACAAATGTATCGAAAGTATAGCGAGGATTTAGATTAGCATTCTCGAAAATAGCGTTCGACTGTTGTTTTTTTGTTGTTGTTTCTTTCTTTTTCTTAATAATAACACTGTCTTCAGTTACAAAAGAGACCTCATATTCCGTACCGGTCACTTCTGCAATACATACCTTAAAAGGAAGAAGATATTTATCTTCAATGTGTTCCAGACTTGCTTTTAATTTCACAAGAATGTATACCGTATCATCGGTAACTTCATAAACAGTAAGTGGTGCAATCCACGTATTGTATGAAATATTCGATGAACAGTACTCTAATTTCATCTTATTTAGGATCTGCTCCCAATTTTTTTCTACGGTGTTCATCAATCGTACTCCTAATCCATATAATATCTCCAAATCTGTTCGTTAGAGAGACTTTTACTTTTATAGTGTACATCAAAATATCCACATAAGCAATGAAAAAAGATGTGAATAACTCTTATGAACACTTTCAACACGTGAAAAAAGTTGAAAAATAAGACTTTTTTGTGAAAAAAATATTTTTCAACAAGTTATTTTGCAGTTATACACAGGTTTTTCACAGAAATTCACAAAGTTATTCACCCCATGTGGATAACTTTGTGAAAAATCGTGGATAACTGATTCTAAAACACAAGATATAGGGGCGAGTATTCACTTGAAGTAGCAGAACTATGTAAAAAATGAGTTTTCCACAAATGTGAATAACAAAAAAAATGAAAAATATTTAGAAGAAAGCGAGAAATATGGCAGGATTTGCTTGACTTAGAGCAGTTTTTTGAATATAATTAAGAGCAGTGTCTTTCTGGATTTATATATAAGAAAGAACTGAAACTGTAGAAACTATATACTATATTATAGTGATGAACTTGATATTGTCAGGAATACTTAAGAGATTCCTGAAGAACTATATCACACAAAGGGAGGTGTATTCAGAATGAAAATGACATTTCAGCCAAAGAAAAGATCTAGATCTAAGGTTCATGGATTCAGAGCAAGAATGAGCACAGCAGGCGGAAGAAAAGTATTAGCTGCCAGAAGAGCAAAAGGAAGAAAACAGTTATCAGCTTAGGCCGCAATTTTGTGGCCTTTTCTTCTATACAGATTTATCTCAGTCGAGAAGACTCCAACCTCTTCAGGTGGTGAGTAATAGACGTTCGACTTGAATTTTTAGAAGAGATACGTGGAAACGTATGAGGACTTTAATTCGAAAAGGAAATAATTATGAAATTTTCCGAATCTTTGAAAAAGAATAAAGATTTTCAGACTGTTTATCGACAGGGAAAATCTTATGCAAATAAGTATCTGGTTCTATATATTATGGAAAATCAGACAGAGAAAAACAGAATTGGAATTTCTGTAAGTAAAAAAGTAGGGAACAGTGTTGTAAGACATCACCTTACAAGATTGATAAGAGAGAGCTATCGACTTCAAGAAGAATGTTTCCAAAGAGGATATGATTTAGTGGTAATAGCAAGACAGAGTGCAAAAGATGTCACGTATAAAGAAATGGAAAGTGCACTCATCCATTTGGGAAAGCTTCATAAAATATATAAGACTGTTTAGAATACTAAGAAAATTGTAGTTAAACAGTGGAAAAAATAAGAGGAATGTGACGCAGATGAAGAAGATTTGTATCAGTATGATTCGATTCTATCAAAAATATCTTTCACCTATGAAGATGAGATATCATTGCATTTATACTCCTACGTGTTCTCAATATGGAATTGAAGCCATTGAGAAGTATGGTGTATTAAAAGGTGGACTGCTAACTGCATGGAGAATTTTGCGTTGCAATCCATTTGCAAAAGGTGGATATGATCCAGTACCTTAAGGAGGAAAAGATATGTACGGAGTATTGGCTGCCGGTTATGGTGACTGGCCAATCATTCATCAGATAGCATGGTTGCTTGGAAAATTGATGAATGGAATCTATAATATTATGGATGGCGTATTCGGAGTACAGAATATCGGTGTTTGTATTATTATATTTACAATTATTATTTATACGCTGATGATTCCACTTACTGTAAAACAGCAGAAGTGGTCAAAGATGTCAGCGGTAATGAACCCTGAAATTCAGAAAATTCAGAAAAAGTATGCAAATAAAAAAGATCAGGCTTCCATGTTGAAACAACAGGAAGAATTACAGATTGTTTATGAAAAATACGGTGTATCCCCAACAGGTGGATGTCTTCCGATGTTGATCCAGATGCCAATTTTATTTGCGTTGTATCCTGTCATTCAGAATATTCCAAAATATGTTGATGGTGTAAAAGCAGCATATATGCCGGTCGTAGACCAGATTATGCAGGTAGATGGATTCCAGAAAATTATGGAGACAATCGGAGCTGCAAAACCGGTATTAATGAGTGCAACTGCATATGATTATTCAAAAGCCGACACATTGGTTCAGGTATTGTATAAATTCCAGGATTCTACATGGAATTTATTGGTAGATAAGATGCCTTCTATTGAAACTGTAGTAGATGCTACTACAAAGACAATGGGACATTTGAACAATTTCCTTGGAATTAATATTGGTGAGACACCAATGACAATGCTTACAAATTCATTACATCCATTTTCAATTGTTGGAATTATTCTTGCTGTAATCATTCCAATCATGGCAGGTCTTGCACAGTTTATCAGTGTTAAACTCCAGCCACAGCCAGCAATGGATGAGAATAATCAGATGGCAGCATCTATGAAGACAATGACTTATACAATGCCATTGTTCTCAGTATTTCTTGGATTTACACTTCCTGCAGGTCTTGGTTTGTACTGGGCAGTCAGTGCAGTTGTAAGATGTGTACAGCAGGTAGCAATCAACAAATATTTACAGACAAAATCTTTGGATGATATGATCAAAGAAAATCAGGAAAAAGCTGCAAAAAAACGTGAGAAAAAGGGTACATCTGCTAAAGAATTAAATAAGATGGCAACTACAAGTACAAAGAATGTAGAGCATAAGAAAACTTCTACTATGTCAGAAAAAGAAAGACAGGAAAAATTGGAGAAGGCTGCCAGCTATAATAAAAATGCGAAAGCAGGAAGTCTTGCTTCAAAAGCCAATATGGTAAGCAGATTTAATGGCAATAATTCTGGCGATAACAAGAATGAGAAATAGGATAGGGTAGACGAATCGCAATTTCGAAGGGAATGAGTGATTTCGGATTGTTGGAGAAAGGATGGATTCGGGATGAACGGTAGTATCAGAGTTTCAGCAAAAACAGTTGAAGATGCAATTACAGAGGCATCCATTCAGCTCGGAATTACAAGTGATAAACTTGAGTATGAGGTAATTGAAAAAGGAAGTGCCGGATTTTTAGGAATCGGGATGAAACAGGCTGTGATCGAAGCTAGAAGAAAAGTGGAAGAGAAGCAGGAAACTGAAATTGTAGAGGAAGTTAAAAAAGAGATTCAGCAAGTAGCAGCAGAAGAAGTGAAAGCAGAAGAGAAAATTGTTGAAGAAGTAAAGGCTGAGATCGAACATGATGAAAAGCCAAAACAGACTACAGAAAAAGTAGAGAAAAAAGAAGAAATCAAAAATGATGCTCCAGTAAAAAGAGAAGTAGAACTGGCTGAAGTAACAGATGAAACAAAAGAAGCTGTTTCGACATTTTTGAAAGACACATTAAAAGCCATGGGTATGGAAGTGGAGATTGCATTGGATATTGATGAAGATGGATCTCTTAGTATCAATATGTCCGGCCCGAATATGGGTATTTTGATTGGAAAACGTGGTCAGACACTGGATTCTCTGCAATATCTTGCAAATCGTGTTGCAAATAAGCATCAGAGCGGTTATGTAAGAGTAAAGCTTGATACAGAAAACTATCGTGCAAGAAGAGAAGAAACTTTGAAACACCTTGCAAAAAATATTGCACATAAGGTAAAGAGAAATAGAAGACCTGTAGCATTAGAGCCAATGAATCCTTATGAGAGAAGAATTATTCATTCTGCACTCCAGAATGATCCTTATGTAACAACACATAGTGAAGGGGAAGAACCTTATAGAAAAGTAGTTGTCACATTGAAAAAATAGTGATGTAGGTGATAGAGGACGGTTTACGCTTCACGGAATAATTTCGTGAAGTGTGAATCGTTCCTTTTGTTTAAGAGGAGAATTGCGATGTATAGTAAAGAGACGATTGCGGCGATTTCTACAGGAATGTCGAATTCAGGAATCGGGATTGTCCGAATTAGTGGAGAAGAAGCATTTCAGGTAATAGATAAAATATATAAGGGAAAAGAAGTGCTGTCAAAAGTGCAGTCACACACCATACATTATGGGTATATAGTGGATGGAAAAGAGACGATAGATGAAGTGCTTGTCAGTATTATGCGGGCGCCAAGAACATTTACCGGTGAAGATACCGTTGAAATTAATTGTCATGGCGGCGTTTATGTGGTAAAAAGAGTATTAGATACAGTACTTCGAAATGGGGCAAGACCGGCAGAGCCCGGAGAATTTACAAAGAGAGCTTTTTTAAATGGAAAGATGGATCTTTCTCAGGCAGAAGCAGTGATTGATGTGATTACTGCAAAAAATGAATATGCACTGAAGAGTTCTATGAGCCAGTTAAAGGGCAGTGTAAAGAAAAAGATAGAAGAGATTCGAAAGCAGATTATTTATCATACAGCATTTATTGAAACTGCATTGGACGACCCGGAACATATTAGTGTTGATGGTTATGGGGAGCAGTTGGAAGGTGTTGTGGAAACATTGTCGGAAGAATTAAAAGATTTGATTGATTCTTCGGAAAATGGAAGAATCATGAAAGAAGGAATTCAGACAGTTATTCTCGGAAAGCCAAATGCTGGAAAATCGTCTCTTTTAAATGTTCTTTCAGGAAGAGAACGTGCAATTGTAACAGATATAGAAGGAACAACACGAGATGTGCTGGAGGAACAGATTCAGATTCAGGGGCTGAATTTAAATGTGATTGATACAGCAGGAATACGTGAGACGGAAGATAAGGTAGAAAAAATCGGTGTAGATAAAGCAAAAGAATATGCAGAGCAGGCAGATTTAATTATCTATGTTGTAGATGCATCACGTGAACTTGATGAAAATGATATAGAAATCATGAAAATCATTGCAGGTAAAAAGGCGGTCATCTTATTAAATAAAATGGACTTGAACGTACTCATTTCAAAGGAAAATCTTGAACAACAGCTTCATAAAGAAATTGGCGGGGCGTGCAAAAATATTCCGATGATTGAAATATCTGCGAAGGAAGAACAGGGAATCAGAGATTTTGAAAATCTGTTAAAAAAGATGTTTTTGCAAGGTGAGATTTCATTTAACGATGAAGTATATATTACAAATATGAGACAAAAATCGGCACTTCAGGATGCATATAATTCATTGAAAAAAGTGAAAGAAAGCATTGAGATGGGGATGCCGGAAGATTTTTATTCCATCGATCTGATGGATGCATATGAGGCACTTGGAAGTATTACAGGAGAAACGATAGGAGAAGATTTGGTCAATGAAATATTCAGCAAATTCTGTATGGGAAAATAAAGATTATTATGATGTTGCGGTTGTCGGAGCAGGACATGCAGGTTGTGAAGCAGCACTTGCGACGGCTCGTTTAGGATTTAAAACAGTGATGTTTACGGTGAGTGTTGACAGTATTGCAATGATGCCTTGTAATCCTAATATCGGTGGAAGCTCAAAGGGACATCTGGTGCGAGAACTAGATGCACTTGGCGGTGAGATGGGAAAGGTAATTGATAAGACATTTATTCAGTCTAAAATGTTGAATCAATCAAAAGGGCCGGCAGTACATTCGCTTAGAGCGCAAGCTGACAAAGCAAATTACAGTAGAACAATGAGAATGGTATTACAGAATCAGGAAAACTTAGATATCCGTCAGATGGAAGTGACAGATATTTTGACAGAGGATGGAAAGATAACAGGAGTACAAACCTATTCCGGTGCTATTTATCGTTGTCGTGCGGTTGTATTATGTACAGGAACATATTTGAAAGCAAGATGTATTTATGGAGAAGTAAGTACACAGACAGGACCAAATGGACTCCAGCCTGCAAATTACCTGACAGATAGTTTGAAGTCGCTGGGTATCAAAATGTATCGTTTTAAGACAGGAACTCCTGCGAGAATTGATAAAAGAACAATTGATTTCAGTAAGATGGAAGAGCAGAAAGGCGATGAGAGAGTAGTACCATTTTCCTTTACAACAAACCCGGAAGACGTTCAGATAGATCAGGTTTCCTGCTGGCTGACTTATACAAATGAGAAGACACATGAGATTATAAGAAATAATTTGAGCCGTTCTCCACTGTATTCAGGAATGATTGAAGGAACAGGACCGAGATATTGCCCATCCATTGAAGATAAGGTTGTCAAATTCGCAGATAAAAACCGTCATCAGGTCTTTATTGAACCGGAAGGACTGGAGACAAATGAGATGTATGTCGGTGGAATGTCAAGTTCATTACCGGAAGATGTACAGTATGCAATGTATAGAAGTGTTCCAGGCCTTGAAAACGCCAAAATCGTGCGAAATGCATACGCAATCGAGTATGACTGCATCGATGCCAGACAATTGAAAAATACGCTGGAATTCAAAGCCGTAGAGGGGCTTTTTAGTGGCGGACAGTTTAACGGAAGTTCCGGATATGAAGAAGCAGCAGCACAGGGGTTGATTGCGGGCATTAATGCGGCAAGAAAATTGCAGGGAAAAGAAGGTATTGTGATTGACCGTTCAGAAGGTTATATAGGCGTTTTGATTGATGATCTGGTAACAAAAGAAAGTCATGAACCATATCGAATGATGACTTCAAGAGCCGAATATCGTTTGTTATTGCGTCAGGATAATGCAGATTTAAGATTGACTAAAAAAGGCTATGAGATTGGTTTGATTTCAGAAGAAAGATACCAGAAACTGCTTAGAAAAGAAGAACTCATCCAGAAAGAAATAGAGCGTGTTGAACATATTAATTTAGGAACTTCAGAAGCTGTACAAAATTTATTGAAACAGCATGAAAGTACGCCGCTGACTTCCGGAACAACGATGGCAGAATTGATTCGAAGACCAGAACTGAATTATGAAGCTCTTGCACCGGTAGATCCAAACAGACCAGAATTGGACTGTGATGTTGTAGAGCAGGTTAATATTAATATTAAATATGATGGATATATTAAACGTCAACAGCGTCAGGTAGAGCAGTTTAAGAAACTTGAGAGCAAGCTTATACCAGAAGATATTAATTATGATGAGATTCAGAGTCTTCGTATTGAGGCAAAACAGAAATTGAATGAAATGCGTCCGTCCTCCATCGGTCAGGCGTCCCGAATTTCAGGAGTATCTCCTGCAGATGTGTCTGTATTGCTTGTATATTTGGAAAGAAAGTAAAATAAATTTAATGAATTAACGCGTTAAAGTAAAAGAAAGTAAGAGGCATATAAATGGAGAATAAGTTTGAACAACAATTGCAACAACTTAATATCCAGCTGAACGAAGTGCAAAAAGAGCAATTTCATAGATATTATGAATTACTTGTAGAGTGGAATAAGGTGATGAATCTCACCGGAATTACAGAATATGATGAAGTAAATGAAAAGCATTTCGTAGATAGTCTGGCAATTGTAAAAGCGATTGATATTCAGAATGTAAATACAGTGATAGATATAGGAACAGGGGCAGGATTTCCAGGATTGCCATTGAAAATTGCATTTCCACATTTGAAGGTTGTATTGTTAGATTCATTGCAAAAAAGAGTGAAATTTTTAAATACAGTAATAGAAGAACTGGGGTTGAAAGATATAGAGACACTTCATGGAAGGGCCGAGGACTATGCAAAAAAAGCAGAATATAGAGAACAGTTTGATCTTTGCGTGTCGAGAGCGGTTGCAAATCTCTCTACATTGAGTGAGTACTGTATTCCATATGTAAAAGTAGGCGGAGCATTTATTCCATATAAAAGCGGAGAGATAGAAGACGAATTAAAACAGGCGAAGAAGGCTGTTAAAATATTAGGCGGAAACGTAAGAGATGTTGTTAAATTCCAATTGCCTGGAACAGAGATCGGAAGATCTTTTGTGGAGATTGATAAATTGGAAATGACAAAGAAAAAATATCCGAGAAAAGCAGGATTACCATCTAAAGAACCACTGAGTTAAACCAAAAGGGACGGAGTTAATGGCTTTTCATTCAGAAAAAGCCATTAACTCCGTCCTTAAATAGTTTATGCGGTTAAATCAAAATAAATCTTAATGTTTTCTAATACATCTGTTGGAGCTTCAAGCTGTGGCAGATATTTTGTCTTATTAATCTCACAAATTTCAATTGCAGGTAATTGATTTTGATACTGGCTTGCTGCAAGACTATATTCTGGATTGCCATTTCCTACAATAATAAAGATACTATTGTCAATTTTTGACAGACAGTTTAATACATTTGCATTTGTAAAATTAGAACAAATATTAGCGTATAAATATCTTCCGTGAGATTTCTCAGACTGAGATGCTTCTACATATGCGGCTAAATCCCTCTTCTTGAATTTACAATGATCATAGAAATAATCAGTCATAAAATTCTCTTCAATACGATCTTTACTTACTAATAAATTGTAAATAAACGTTCCGATTATAGGAGTGCAGAGAATATATTTTAACACTTTATTATAATGCTTTGGTGTTTTTGAAGCATCAATAATACTCTCAGGATTAATCAATAAAATACGATCAATAACAGTATCATCATTTGCACAAGTCATCAATGCGATAGATGCGGAATGACCGGTGGATATTATATCTGTTTTTTCGCCAATGACATTTTTAATAAAATCTGTCAGTAACTGTACATACAAATAATTTGTATAAGTCAAATTTGGCTTTTCAGACAATCCGCAACCAAGCAAATCAATAGTGTATACAGTATTTGTCTTTGCAAGATCATTTTTTATCTTATTCCATTCGTAAGAAGAACTACAGACATTTAAATCATGAACTAACAAAATCGGAGAACCGGAGCCTTCTTTTGTATAAAAAATGCGGCCGTAAGTCCAATCGTAATAATTCTCACCATTCTTGGCAAGAATATTATCTATAGTAGAAATATGATATATGAATCGATTAAATATATGAAGTGCACTTAATGTACCAGCTGTTATTGCAGATAAAGTTAAAAATTTCTTTTTAAAACTCAAAAAAATCAACCTCCTAACATTTTGAAATAGTGTATTTGGATTTTTACTTTTTGAATTTACAGTTGTAAAATCATATCTATTATACTACAAAATGAGAATGGATAAAACCTTTTCCAGATGAAAAAATAAATTAATAAATTGCAAAATGTTTCACGTGAAACATTTTTGTGAAACTTCACAACAGAACAATAAAATAATGTTTCACGTGAAACATTTTAGAGAAAAAAAGATTTGCAGTAGAATCTCTTTTGGTTTGGTGATATAATATGGAAGTAACGCGAAAGGAGTACAAAAATGAGTAGAATTATCGCTATTGCAAACCAAAAGGGCGGAGTTGGAAAAACAACAACGGCAATTAATTTATCATCTTGTCTTGCAAGTTTTGGAAAAAAAGTTTTGTCAATTGACCTCGACCCACAGGGAAATATGTCGAGTGGACTTGGCGTAGATAAGGATGAAGTGGAATATAATGCGTATGATTTAATCATAGGTAATGCAAAAATAGAAGATTGTATTTGTGAAAATGTAATTGAAAACTTAGATGTACTTCCTTCTAATATAAATCTGTCGGCAGCAGAAATTGAATTAATCGGTGTTGATAATAAGGAGTTTATTATTCGAGACGAAGTGGCGAGAGTAAGAGATAATTACGATTATGTTATTATTGATTGTCCACCGGCATTGAGTATGCTTACAATTAATGCAATGACTACAGCGGATTCAGTTTTGGTTCCAATTCAATGTGAGTATTATGCATTGGAAGGATTAAGCCAATTAATTCATACAATCGAACTTGTTCAAGAAAGATTAAATCCTTCTTTGAAAATTGAAGGAGTAGTCTTTACAATGTATGATGCACGTACAAATCTTTCGCTGCAGGTTGTAGAAAATGTAAAGGATAATTTGGATCAAACGATATATAAAACAATTATCCCAAGAAATATCAGACTGGCAGAGGCTCCTAGTTATGGTATGCCAATTAACCTGTATGATCCAAAATCTACAGGTGCAGAAAGTTATATGTTACTGGCCGAAGAAGTAATCAACAAAGGGGAGGAAGACGACTGATGGCGGTAAAGAGAAATGGACTTGGAAAAGGACTGGACAGTTTGATTCCAAATAAAAGCGATAAGCTGACAAAACCGGAAACGAAAAAGAATAATAGTGAAGTAAAAGTATCTCCGGCTAAAAAAATAAAAGAAGACCCGAAAGCTAGTGAAATATTATTAAAGATTAATCAGGTCGAGCCGAATCGTGATCAGCCAAGAAAAGAATTCGATGAAGATGCATTATTAGAACTTGCAGATTCAATCAAACAATTTGGTGTTTTACAGCCATTATTAGTTCAGAAAAAGAAAGATTATTACGAAATCATTGCAGGTGAAAGAAGATGGAGAGCTGCAAAACTGGCGGGATTAAAAGAGGTGCCGGTTTTAATCAAATCTTATACAGATCAGGAAATAGTTGAAATATCATTGATTGAAAATATTCAACGTGAAAATTTAAATCCTATAGAAGAAGCAATGGCATTTAAACGTTTGTTGGAGGAATTTCATTTAAAACAAGATGAAGTGGCAGAAAGAGTGTCAAAGAGTCGTACAGCAGTAACGAATTCTATGCGACTTTTGAAATTATCAGATAAAGTAAAACAAATGATTATAGATGATATGATCAGTACAGGACACGCTCGTGCACTTCTTGCAATTGAAGATGAAGAACAACAATATTTACTTGCTACAAAGATTTTCGATGAGAAACTGAGTGTTCGAGAAACAGAGAAACTTGTTAAGTCTTTAAAGAATCCTAAAAAAGAGGTAAAAAAGACAACTCCGGAACATCAGTTTATATATAATGATATTGCTGAAAAAATGAAATCCATTATGGGTACAAAAGTAAATATCAATGCGAAAGCAAATGGAAAAGGAAAAATAGAAATTGAATATTATTCGGAAGAAGAACTTGAGAGAATATATGATTTGATGATGACAATCCATAATGTATAAATGTAAAAAGAAGATATATAGATAGTGAAAGGTGGATTTTGTCAAGTATGAAAATAGATCCGATGTATTTGATTATAGCGTTGTTTTTAGTGCAGGTAGTTCTGTTTATACTTTTAATCAATATCAATATGAAGTATAATCGATTAAAAGCAGCCTATACAACATTTTTGAAAGGAAAAGACGGAAAGAATCTCGAAGAGAGTTTCTTTGAAAAATTTAGTTTATTAGATGAAGTAGAGAAAATTGCAAAAGAAAACAAAGAGGAAGTCAGAAATCTTAGAAAACAAGTGCAAAAGACATACCAAAAAGTTGGAATTGTCCGTTATGATGCATTTAACGAAATGGGAGGAAATTTAAGTTTTGTACTCACTATGTTAAATGATCAAAACAGTGGATGGCTATTAAATGCAATGCATAGTCGTGAAGGTTGTTATACTTATATTAAAGAAATAATAAACGGAAAGAGCTATGTGGAATTAGGTGAAGAAGAAAAAGAATCTTTGGAGCGTGCAATTTTCCAAGAAGTATATGATATAAAAGATGTAGATTTTAAGAAAACAGCAAAAAGGGCATAATTGTCCAAAATAATTAAAATGTATAAAATCTCAAAACAGAGTAAGAGGAGGAAGATGAGATGTTAGATATTAAATTTGTGAGATCAAATCCGGAGGTTGTAAAACAGAATATTCGTAACAAATTCCAGGATGCAAAATTACCATTGGTAGATGAAGTGTTAGAGTTAGATGCAAGAAACCGTGAAATCAAACAGGAAGTAGAAGCTCTGAGAGCTGAAAAAAATAAAATTTCTAAACAGATCGGTGCATTGATGGCACAGGGCAAAAAAGAAGAAGCAGAAGAAGTAAAGAAACAAGTTGCTGCTAATGGAGATAGAATCGAGGCTCTTTCAAAAGAAGAGAAGGAAGTAGAAGAAAAACTGAAAAAAGATATGATGACAATTCCAAATATCATCGATCCATCTGTACCGATTGGTAAAGATGACAGCGAAAATGTGGAAGTAGAACGTTATGGTGAGCCAGTTGTTCCAGATTTTGAAATTCCATATCACGCAGAGATTATGGAAAGTTTTGATGGTCTTGATCTTGACAGTGCAAGAAAAGTTGCAGGAAACGGATTCTATTATCTGATGGGAGATATCGCAAGACTTCACTCAGCAGTAATCTCTTATGCAAGAGACTTTATGATCAACCGTGGATTCACATATTGCGTACCACCATTTATGATCAGAAGTAACGTAGTTACAGGTGTTATGAGTTTTGCAGAGATGGATGCAATGATGTACAAAATCGAAGGTGAAGATTTATATCTGATCGGAACAAGTGAGCATTCTATGATTGGTAAATTTATCGATACACAGCTTACAGAAGATCAGCTTCCACAGACATTGACAAGTTACTCACCTTGCTTCCGTAAAGAAAAAGGAGCACATGGTATTGAAGAACGTGGAGTATATCGTATTCACCAGTTTGAAAAACAGGAAATGATCGTTGTTTGCAAACCAGAAGACAGCAAAGAATGGTATGATAAATTGTGGCAGAACACAGTAGATCTCTTCAGAAGCATGGATATTCCAGTACGTACATTGGAGTGCTGTTCTGGAGATTTAGCAGACTTGAAAGTAAAATCTGTGGATGTTGAAGCATGGTCTCCAAGACAGAAGAAATACTTCGAAGTAGGAAGCTGCTCAAACCTTGGCGATGCACAGGCAAGAAGACTTGGAATTCGTGTGAAAGGAAATGATGGAAGCAAATATTTCGCACATACTTTGAATAATACAGTAGTTGCACCACCAAGAATGCTGATTGCATTCCTTGAAAATAACCTTCAGGCAGATGGTTCTGTGAAGATTCCAGAGGCATTACAGCCATATATGGGTGGAAATACAGTTATCGTTCCAAAACATAAATAATAAGAAGATAAAGTAAAATCCCGGAGCAATCCGGGATTTTCTGGAGAAATAGATGCATCAATATTTAAAAGCTATTGGCTTTGGAAAAATTCAGTCGAAGAAAGAATTAAAGCAATTATTAAATCAGGTAGAACAGGAATGTACACATCAGATGGTTGTGTCGTATTCAGACGATACAGATTACTGTGAGCTGCAAAAAGAATATGGACAGTGTATGGGAATTACAGTTTGCGGTGAGTTAGATGGAGAAGATCGTTTTGAAGCAGATTACTATTTTCCATATTTTGAAGGCAGTGGAATCACAACATATTCTGAAGTATCGATAGAAAGAAGAATTGAAAAAGAAGCATATGTAGGAATATGTGAAGATTCAAAAGTAGGAATCAGTTTGATATTTCATCTGCAGAACGGCGTGGAATACATGAAAGAAAAACAGCTTGGTTTTCTTTCACAAGAACAAACATCTGTAACCTTTTCAGGACTTGCTCTTGACGGAAAAATTTTATTTCCAATAAAGAAAAGCGAAGTGCAGGTCAAGCAGGAACAAGAAAATTCCAAGAATCGTAAAAATCTGCTAAATGCAGCCAGACAAGGAGACCCAGGAGCAATCGAAACATTGACATTGGATGATATGGACATATATTCTAAGGTATCCCGAAGACTTATCACAGAAGATGTATTTTCAATCGTAGATACATATTTCATGCCACATGGTGTAGAGTGTGATGTGTATTCAATCATGGGTGAAATATTGGCAGTTCGTGAGCGGGAAAATGTGCTTACAAAAGAAGTGGTATATCAGATGAAATTAGATGTAAATGAGCTGCAGTTTGATATTTGCGTACCAAAGAGTAAGGTGCTTGGCGAACCGGAAATCGGGCGCAGATTCAAAGGAAAAATCTGGCTGCAGGGATATATTAATTTTTAACAGAATAGTAAATTGAATGTTACTGTTTACTCCCGTGTCAATCACTACGCTGATTGGCACGGAGGATGCACGTTTTGTCTTGAACGGCATCTCGTCCATCGCCAAAGGCGATTAAAAATGGCGAGATGCGTTGCTGGTCACAGGTACTGTGAACAGTAACAATTAATTTACAGAGGATATATAAATTTAGTTGAATTTAGAAGGCACGAGTGTTAAAATAGTAAACGTGATGCACTCGTGCATAAATAAAAAGAGAATAAGTTCTCTTAAATAGGATGTGTCGTCATAGCTCAGCTGGATAGAGCACTCGCCTCCTAAGCGAGGGGTCGGAGGTTCAAATCCTCTTGGCGACGGGCTTCAAAGCGTTCGAAAATGTTAGCTGGATTAGCTGACAACGAACGCTTTTGTTATTTTCAAATCACGTTCGTGACACGAAATTCCATTCAAAATGATCAATTTCCAGCTAACGCAATCCGATTTTTGTTAGCTGACAGCTAATCAAAATTGCCGGTTTGCAAACATGGGTTTTAGGAAGTCCAGCTAACATTTGGGTTTCGCTCCGTTGTCACCCCTTATTTGGGGATGTAAATCAGAGAAAAGGCGGGAAAAGAAACAATCTCTCCCAAACCTGCAAACTAGAATTAGCTGAAACAGTATTCAATTCTATTAGCTACAGCTAATGGTCAAACAGCAATGTCTGTTTGGAACTTTACTATCTATAAAAGTTCCAGGCAGGCATTTTTTATTTCCTGAATCCTGGAGGAAAGGAGTCAAGATGACTGAGCCAAACAGACAATCAGGAGAAAACGAAGAAAGAATCATAGAAATTGAGATTGAGCGTCTTCGTCCGTTCAAAGAGCACCCGTTTCAGGTAAAAGATGATAAGGAAATGTTTCTTTTGCAGGAAAGCATTGAGAAGTATGGCATTTTAAATCCGCTGATCGTCAGACCAGTACCGGATGGATACTATGAGATCATATCCGGTCACAGAAGAAAACATGCTGCGGAGAAACTGGGATACCGTAAAGTACCGGTGATTATCCGGGTATTAAGTGAAGATGATTCCATTTTAAGTATGGTGGATTCTAATCTTCACAGAGAACGGATCAGCTACAGCGAAAAAGCTTTTGCTTACAAACTGAAGAATGACGTACTAAAAAGAAAAAGTGGTCGAAAAAAGAGCCAAGTTGACCACAAAACACCAAGAAAACGATCGATAGATATTATCAGTGAGGATTGTGGTGATAGCCCAAAACAAGTGCAGCGTTATATATCACTGACAAAGCTTATACCGGAAATGTTGCAGAAACTGGATGATGAGATTATTTCTTTTTGTCCGGCAGTAGAGATTGCTGCATTGAAAGAAAATGAACAAAGAGAACTGCTTAAAGCAATGGATTATGCACAGGCGATTCCGTCACTCTCACAGGCTCAGCGGATAAAGCAGCTGAGTAAAGAAAAACAGTTATCGTTAGAAAAGATGGAAGAAATCATGAGTGAAGTTAAAAAAGGTGAGATCACCAGAGTAGCATTTACCAATGAGCAACTACACAAGTATTTTCCAAATTCTTATACACCGGCAATGATGAAACGGGAAATACTGGCACTGCTAAAATTATGGAAAAAAGAATCATGGGAAAGTTAAAGGAGGAAGAAATCATGTGTAAAGTTATATCCGTAGTAAACCAGAAAGGTGGAGTCGGCAAGACCACCACAACCGTAAATGTAGGTATTGGACTGGCAAGAGAAGGAAAGAAAGTGTTGCTGATCGACGCGGATCCACAGGGAAGTTTAACAGCAAGTCTTGGATATGAAGAACCGGATGATCTTCGAATTACACTGGCAACGATCATGATGGATGTTATCAATGAAGAAGAAATTAATCTAGAAGATGGTATCTTACATCATCAGGAAAATGTAGATCTGCTTCCAGCAAACATTGAACTTTCCGCACTGGAAGTAACGATGGGAAATGTTATGAGCAGAGAAATGATCATGAAAGAATATATCGATGCGATAAGATCCCGATACGATTATATCCTGATCGACTGTATGCCAAGCCTTGGTATGATGACGATCAATGCACTGGTTTCTTCCGATTCCGTGCTGATACCTGTACAGGCCGCATATCTGCCTGTTAAAGGACTTCAACAGCTGATTAAGACCATTCTTACAGTAAAGAAAAGATTGAATCGGAAACTGGCGATTGAGGGCATTCTCCTGACTATGGTAGATTTCAGAACCAATTACGCAAGGGACATTGCATCAAGAGTACATACAACCTATGGAAGCCAGATTGAGGTATTTGAAAATGTGATTCCGATGTCCGTAAAAGCTGCTGAGACCAGTGCAGAGGGAAAAAGTATCTACATGCATTGTCCAAAAGGAAAAGTTGCTGAGGCATATATGAATTTAACACAGGAGGTTTTGAAGAATGAAAAATAGAAGTGGTGAAAAGATTAAGCTGGCAAGTATTGATGAACTGCTCGGAGTAGTAAATGAAGAATCTGCAATGGAGATAGAGATCAGTAAGATCCATCCGTTTAAGAATCATCCGTTCAAGGTGTTGGACGATGAAAAGATGCAGGATTTGGTAGAGAGCGTAAAGATCAATGGAGTGCTGACACCGGTACTTCTCCGTATGGATGAAAACGAAGATTACGAAATGGTATCCGGTCACAGAAGAATGCATGCAGCACAGCTGGCAGGTCTTACAACAATTCCGGCAATCGTAAGGGAATTATCCGATGATGATGCCATTGTGGCTATGGTGGACGCTAACATTCAACGAGAGGAGCTGTTACCGAGTGAGAAAGCTTTTGCGTATAAGATGAAACTTGATGCAATGAAAAGACAGGGAAGTCGGACAGATATAACTTCTGGTCAAATTGACCAGAAGTTGAAACCAGTAATATCAAGAAATATTCTTGCAGATCAAGTAGGCGAAAGCTCTAAACAGATTCAGCGTTATATCCGACTGACAGAGCTTATTCCGGAACTTCTTGATCTGGTAGATAACAAAAAGCTTCAATTCACGGTCGCTGTTGATATCTCCTACATCGATAAGGAAGTACAGGGATGGATTTACGAATATATCTGCGACACAGGATTTATCAAACCAAAACAGATTGCAGCACTTAGAAATCAGCTGAATGATGGACCAATCAATCAGATCCAGATGTTATCGATTTTCAATAATTGTGTAATGGCAAAGAAAGTATCCCGGTCTCTTACTTTCTCAGAAAAGAAACTGACAAAGTATTTTCCGGATGATTATACAGCCAAAGATATGGAACAGGTAATTGAATCATTATTAGAAAAATGGATGCAGGAACAGTCCTGTTAAGGATAGAAAAAGCTAAGAAAACAAAGTCAAAGAAGTTTAAAAAGAGGACTTCTTAGCAGAAAACGAAAGGAGGAAATTATGGAGAAAAAAATGACATTTAATTATTTTTACGGTACCGAAGCTGATCAGTTCAGCTTCTACCGCATACCAAAAGCATTATTTACAGACAGCTACTTTAAAGATTTATCAAGCGATGCCAAAATTTTATATGGACTGATGTTGGATCGAATGTCTCTTTCCATCAAGAATCAGTGGTTTGACGACAAAAACAGAGCATATATCTACTTTTCCATCGAAGATATCATGGAATTACTGAACTGTGGCAGAAATAAAGCCATCAAATCCATGAGAGAACTGGATGACGAAACAGGAATTGGTCTGATTGAGAAACGTAGACAGGGATTTGGAAAGGTGAATGTTATCTACGTAAAAACCTTTATGCCTGAGAAAACAGATGAGAAAAAATTTGGAGAGGAATTAGAGAAGTTTAAAAAACAAACTTCTGTGGAAAATGAAGAGACTGCAGAAGTTTACAATTTAAACTTCATGAAGTCCCAAAATCAAACTTCTAGAAGTCCCGAAAACAAACTTCAAGAAGTTTACATTTCAAACCCTAATAATACTAATCTTAGTGATACTGAAATGAATGATAATAAATCTAATCATATCATATCTGTGGATGAGAAAAGATGTGATAGCGATAATCGCTCTGAGGATTATCAGGCTTATGAAAACCTTGTCAAGGAGACCATTGATTATGAATCACTGGAAGTAACCCATCATGACGATATGCGACAGGTAGATGAAATCGTGAACCTGATCGTAGAAACTGTGATGTGTAAAAATGACAAGATCTTGATTGCCAGCAACTGGTATCCGGCATCACTGGTGAAGAAAAAATTTCTGATGCTGACCTATTCACATATCGAGTATGTCTTACACTGTATGCGTGGTAACACCACCAAAGTGAAGAACATCAAGAAATATTTATTAGCAGCCCTGTTTAATGCACCGTCTACGATGAACGGGTATTATCAGGCAGAGGTGAACCATGATATGCCAGGACTGGTAAGATAGGAGGTGCACATGTTTATTTTAAAACTTGCTGGGAAAATATTATTACTGCCGGTATGGCTGATCCTTTTTGTGATCGGACTGGCAGTAAAGATGACAGTACAGACTTATGCGGTTGTCAGAGGGATCCTTGGGTTTATATTCACTTTGTTGATTATAGCGACTGCATACTGTTACCATGACTGGGTACAGGTTGCATTTCTGTTTTCGCTGAGTGTAATTCTGTATCTGATCCTTTTTGCAGGAGTCTTCGTAGATACTGTATTGGACATGACAAGAGAATCTATTATTGATTTTATTTTATCTTGAGGAGGATATGAAAATGAGCGAAAAGAATGATTTTATTCAGTTACCACCGATCAAAAAAGACACACCTTCCGAAGTGGTCTCAATGATCTGGCAATATTTGAAATTACCCGAGGAATCCAGAAAGAGGGTGAAAGCAGAGCTGATTAATGTACATGAGAACTGTGGGAAAGAAGATTTTCAGATTCCTAATCTCTATGACATCGTTCCAAAAGAGGAAATCGCAGAATTTGAGGACATCATGCGTAAGATCATAACAGGAATTATTTCTGAGGCCAGTGGTATAGCCACCTGGGTGTATGTGCAGAAATATGTAAAACACAAGACCTTGGATGAGATGCTAGAAGAATGGGCAGGAGCAAGTCAGTTCATCCTTGCTATGGACACTTGGTTTGAAAGATTGATGGCGGATCAATAGAAGCTGTGATAGAATAAAGAAAACGATTTGATGTTCAATTCCACTTATGCTACCGTAATTGAGATGGTAGCTGATATACAAAATAATCAAGAAAATAATATAAAACTTGACACAAGTATCACAAATATAGAAGTAGGAAATTATATAAAAGCATTAGGTTTAAATGGAAATATTATTTATGAAAATAATAATAAAGTTTTTATGCAGAATGTTATGATAAATAAAGTAGAATTAAATATAAGAGTACATGTTTATAATAAAACAAATGCTGATATAACAATTGAACAATTAGTTGCTGGTCTTGACGAAAAGAATAGTAATGAAGTTAAAGTTTTAGATGAGTATACAAAGTGGTTTAAATCGCCGGATGATGTTGGAATGGCTGGAAAATCAAAAGTAGAGGAGTATTTGGGAGATTTAAGGAGTATTATGCAAAACTATGCGAATGAACACCCTGAAATAAAGCTTACAAATCTGGAATCACTTTCGGAAGAACAGTTAAGGGAATTGATAAAGAAAAAAGAAAATTCGTGGTATGTTATTAAGGATTCGATAATGGAGGATTGATTATGAAAAAAATAGTGAAAGTTGGTGTGTTAATATGTTGCTTTATAGCAATAGGCTCTATTTTATATCTGCGATATCTGCAATTTCAAAAGAAGGAAGCGGAAGAAAGAGAATGGGAGATTTGTATAGCTTATAGAAGACAAAATGATGCATTAATTCGCAAGGATGGTCCGCTTCATTTATATGAATATAGTTCATATGAACATATTGATGAAAAGGAGTTGTTTGTTGCGTTACATGTTTATAATATGTCTGACCGTTGTAAAGAAAAGGTCACATTAGAGGATGTAAAAAAGTATTTATCAAGTGAGTTTGATGAGGAAGGGAATTTATATGTCCTAAATAAAAATAATAAAGTGCATGATTACATTGAATGGTATCGTAAAAGAGTTATTACAGATACTGGTATGGACTTTGAAGGCGAACATCAGATAGAACGGTATTGGACACGCCTATCAGAGATTGTGCTCAATTATGTTAGGGAGGGGAATGACTTTCCAAATCAGGATGTCAAGTCATTTTCGTACGAAAAGCTAAAAGAAATAATGAAAAAAGCAGACGATCCATCATATCAAATCAATGATGATATTATGAAAAAACCAATTAATGAGGCAGAATAAAGAAGAAAGTAGGATCATGAAATAGATATGAAAAATTGAATATCTATGGAATTGTATCATCTGTACTTTTGGCAGTTTTATTTAGTGTTGCTATATTTGAAGAAGCTGTAGATGGTTCAATGGAGATGCTAAATTAAGTCCTTTTTTATAGGACTTTCTAAAAAGATATTCAGAAATAACAGCGGTTATTGCTCAAAGTAGAATGTTAGATTATATGAATCAGGAACAAGAAAATCTAAAGAATCATTGTACGATTTCTGCTATTATCTCCTATATTTGTAGAATGAAAGATCTGGGAACAATGATGCATGGAAAATATGTTACTATTTCTTGGGAGGAAGAATGCAAAAAGTATATTGTTAAGTTAACACATACAGATTTTATTAATTATTACAACCCGTTAGGTGTTGTAATTGAAAGTAACCAGAATGCTAAAAGAAATCAAAGATTTGAAATACTATCGTGGAGAAATTCTTATTTTATAGAACACAATTTAGGTAAAAAAACTATTTTAGAGATAGCTGGAGAAAAGAAAACTGATGCAGAAGTACTACAAGAAAAAGTGGCTTCATCTTTACTACTATCTGGGATTGAGAAGGCAATAAATTCGACTTATGCTACTATAATTAAGGTGATAGCAGATATACAGAATAATCAAGAAAATAATATAAAACTTGACACAAGTGTCACAAATATAGAAGTAGGAAATTATATAAAA
>QUJA01000027.1 GCA_003480425.1 Firmicutes bacterium AM31-12AC | reverse complement strand
CTCCGACTGAGATAAACGCTCCGCGAGGATGCGCAGTGATTCTGATAGGAATATGTCAGCTTCGCTGACCAGAATCACGCGCCAAGTCTCACGGACGTTCGACTTGAATATTGTAGCAAATCCAAAATGGATAGGCAATGGGGAAAAGTGCCGGATAGGGACTTTCGAGTGCCAGATAGGGACGGAGTTTGCTATTTCCAAACTTTTGCTTTACAAATGATATATAAAGTATTATGATAAAAGAAAATGAAATCTTCAGGGCAGGGTGTGATTCCCTACCGGCGGTAAAGCCCGCGGGCCGAGAGGCATGATCCGGTGTGATTCCGGAGCCGACAGTATAGTCTGGATGAGAGAAGATGATGGTACAGTTATTTTTATAGATGAATGTAGTGTCTGAGCTCTGAGATGGTGATCCATTTCAGAGTTTTTTGGTTAACAGATCATTTGTCGGTTACATATAACAGATCATTTCCCCTGTAGGTATCCTGCAGGGGTTTTTGTATAACTAAGAAAGAAGGAAGAGAAATGACGGATCAGGAATACATGCTCCGGGCAATCCAGCTTGCAAAAAAGGGAGAAGGATGGACGAATCCGAATCCGATGGTAGGTGCGGTAATCGTAAAAGACGGCCGAATCATCGGGGAAGGTTATCATAAAAAATGCGGAGAACTTCATGCAGAGCGCAATGCAATCGCATCGCTTACAGAATCGGCAGAGGGTGCGACAATCTATGTTACGCTGGAACCATGCTGTCATTATGGCAAGACACCGCCGTGTACGGAAGCGATCATAGAACAGAAGATTAAAAAAGTGGTGATTGGTTCCAGGGATCCGAATCCAAAGGTGGCAGGAAAAGGTGCACAGATATTGCGTGAATCGGGAATTACAGTAGTTCGGGATTTTATGCGGGAAGAATGTGACTGTCTGAACCCAGTATTCTTCCATTATATTACGACGAAGACACCGTATGTAGTGATGAAATATGCCATGACACTGGATGGGAAAATTGCGACAAAAACAGGTGCATCGAAGTGGATCACAGGAGAACCGGCCAGACAAGAAGTGCAGTATATGCGGCACCGCTATATGGGTATTATGGCAGGTATCGGGACTGTACTTACGGATGATCCGATGTTGAATGTCCGGGTGGAAGGATGGAAAAGTCCGGTCAGGATAGTATGCGACAGTAGTCTTAGGATACCGCTTGACAGCCAGATTGTAAGAAGTGCAAAAGAGTACCGGACAATCGTGGCTTATGCAGGACGGGAAGAGAACGAAGAAATAACAGAAAAAATAGAACAGTTACATGCGAAAGGAGTAGATACCGTCTGCTGTCCGGATGAAAAAGGTCAGATAGACCTTAAAAAGCTGATGACATATCTTGGAAATAAGGGCATTGACAGCATTCTGCTAGAAGGCGGAGGCACACTGAATGACAGTGCACTGCGGGCAGGAATAGTAAAAGAGGTACACTGTTTTATCGCACCAAAGTTATTTGGCGGAAAGAACAGTAAGACACCGGTGCAAGGAATCGGCATCGGACTTCCCTCAGAAGCATTGAAACTGAAATGTACGGATATCTGCCGGATCGGTGAAGACATCAGGATAATCTGTCAGGTATGTGAAAAAGAACAGGAGGGGCCATGTTTACAGGAATCGTAGAAGAGAAAGGATCGGTCCGCTATATGCAGCTGACCGGAGAGTCGGGAGTTCTGGCAGTCAAGGCGAAGAAGGTATTGGAAAGAACGAAGATCGGTGACAGTATCGCAGTCAATGGAGTGTGTCTGACCGTTACATCACTTCAGCCTGATGGATTTACTGCAGATGTGATGGCAGAGACTATCAGGAGAAGCAGTCTGGGAAGCTGTAAAGCCGGAAGTCAGGTGAATCTGGAACGGGCAATGGCGGCAGACGGAAGATTCGGAGGACATATCGTAAGCGGTCATATTGACGGAACCGGAGTGATCCGCTCTCTGGTCCGGGAGGAGAATGCCATCTGGGTATCTATCGGAACATCGTCGCAGATATTACATCTGATCGTGGAAAAAGGATCCATCTGTATAGACGGCATCAGTCTGACAGTGGCAAAAGTAGATGAAGAGGGATTTCAGGTATCGGTTATCCCGCATACAGGAGAAGAAACGACGCTTTTGGAAAAAGTGCCGGGTGATTCGGTGAATCTGGAGAATGATGTGATTGGAAAATACGTAGAAAGGCTGTTAGGCCTTGGAAAGAGTGAAGAAGAGAAAAAAGAATCCGGAATTACGATGGAATTTTTGCAGGAATTCGGATTTTAGAACAGGAGGATAAATAGAATGTCACAAAACAATCAGTACAATACAATCGAAGAAGCACTGAGGGATCTGAGGGAAGGAAAGATTATTCTGGTTACGGATGATCCGGACAGAGAGAATGAAGGGGATCTGGTATGTGCAGCAGAGTTCGCGACACAGGAGAATATTAATTTTATGGCGACTTATGCGAAAGGGCTTATCTGTACACCGATGAGTGCGGAAGTTGCAGCAAGGCTTAACTTTCCACCGATGGTTGCGGAGAATACCGATAATCACAGCACAGCATTTACCGTTGCGGTGGATCATGTCGATACAACGACAGGTATTTCGGCAGCAGAACGTTCCTATACAATCATGAAATGTGTGGATGAAGATGCGAAGCCGGAAGATTTCAGAAGACCGGGACATGTATTTCCGCTCATTGCCAGGAAAGGCGGAGTCCTGGTGCGGAACGGACACACAGAGGCAACGACTGATCTGATGAGACTGGCTGGATTGAAAGAATGCGGCGTGTGTTGTGAGATTATGAAAGAAGATGGCACAATGATGCGTACACCACAGTTGTGGGAACTTGCAAAAGAGCATAATCTTACATTTGTTACGATCCGTGATCTTCAGGATTACATGAGAATTCATGAAAAACATGTAAAAGAAGAGGCGGTTGCAGACCTTCCGACACAGTATGGAGATTTCAGACTTCACGGATATATCAATGATATTACAGGAGAACATCATCTTGCGCTGGTAAAAGGTGATATCGGAGACGGTGAAGATGTACTTTGCAGGGTACATTCGGAGTGCCTGACAGGTGATGCATTTGGTTCCCTTAGATGTGACTGCGGTCTACAGCTTCAGACAGCAATGCGTCAGGTAGAAGCAGAAGGCAGAGGAATCATTCTTTATATGAGACAGGAAGGCAGAGGAATCGGGCTGCTCAATAAGATCAAAGCATATGCATTGCAGGAGCAGGGATATGATACGGTAGAGGCCAATGTAAAGCTGGGATTTGCACCGGATCTCAGAGAATACTGGATCGGAGCGCAGATATTATCGGATCTCGGCGTGAAGTCATTGAGACTTCTGACGAATAATCCGGACAAAGTCTATGGACTTGGTGGATTCGGATTGAAGATCAATGAAAGAGTACCGCTGGAGATCCCACCGCAGAAGTATGATCTGAAATATATGAAGACAAAACAGGAAAAGATGGGACACATTTTCAAAGAAATAGAATTATAAAAAGATTTAATGAATAACAGGAGGAAGAAATCATGAGACAGATCAATTTAGTAGAAGGAAAAGTAGTAGCACCTGAGGGAATGAAAGTCGGAATCGTGGCTGCCAGATTCAATGAGATCATTGTGAATAAGTTATTAGGCGGAGCCGTCGACGGACTGGTAAGACATGGAGTAGAAGAAGAGAACATTACGGCTGCATGGGTACCGGGAGCATTTGAGATTCCGCTGACTGCACAGAAGATGGCACAGTCCGGAAAATATGATGCAGTTATCTGCGTAGGAGCAGTTATCCGCGGGGATACTTCCCACTATGATCTGGTGTGCAATGAATCAGCCAAAGGAATCGCACAGGTTGAACTTGCAACAGGAATTCCGGTATTATTCGGGGTGATCACAACAGAGAATATCGAACAGGCTATCGCACGTGCAGGAAGTAAAGCAGGAAATAAAGGATATGACTGTGCATTGTCCGCAATTGAGATGGTAAATCTGATGAAGCAGCTTTAATCAGGTGCAGCCGATGGTAAAAACAATCATTTTTGATTATGATGGAACGATACATAATACTCTTGGAATCTATGAACCGGCGTTCAGGGAAGCTTATCAGTGGTTGGAAGAACAGAATGTTGTAGAGGAACAGAAGATAGAGACGGCACAGATCACAGGATGGCTGGGCTTAAACAGCAAAGAAATGTGGGATACATTTCTGCCGGAACTGGACCAGAGATACAAAGATCAGGCGAGTGCGATCGTGGGAGATTCCATGGTCAGGCAGATCAGGAAGCACCGGGCAGTGTGGTATCCGGGAGCGGAAGAGATGCTCACGGCTTTGAAGAACAGAGGATATCATCTTGTGATCTTAAGCAACTGTAAGGCGGCATATCGCAAAGCACATTGGGAAGAATTCCGGATGGAAAGATGGTTTGAACGGTTTTATGACTGTGAATCGTATGGTTTCTGCCTAAGACGGGAATCGTGCAGGAATTTATCAGGGACTATCCGGGTTCTTATCTGGTGATCGGAGACAGAAGACAGGATTTGGAATGTGCCAGATCCTGTAAAAGTCCGTTCATCGGATGTCTGTATGGTTATGGTGAGAAGGGAGAACTGGATGGGGCAGATTACCTGGTTAAATCCGTAGAAGAGATAGCTGAAATCATATATAAGAGGAAACTGTGATAATAGCGTGAAGGTTATTATCGGGATACGTCCCCAATTGACTCCACAAACCCCGTCCCTATCTGTTTTTTAATTTTTTCATGAAAATTGAACATGTTTCTGGAATTTTTATCATATCTTAAAAGTGTAGTTTTTTTTATAATGTAATCATCAAATTGAAAGCGATAAAAAAGGAGGACAAGAACTATGAAAAAGAAAAAAATAATTGCTATGCTTCTTTGTACAGCAATGGTTGGTGGAATGGTCGCAGGATGCGGAAGCACAGGAAGTAGCGACGAAGGTTCAAAAAGTGCAAAAGGCGATGCAAAAGGAAAAGTTTATTATTTGAACTTCAAACCAGAGCAGGCAGATCAGTGGGTAGACCTGGCAGAAAAATATACAGAAGAGACAGGCGTACAGGTAGATGTACAGACAGCAGCTTCCGGAACATATGAGTCACAGTTGAAATCAGAGATGGCAAAAGACGAAGCTCCTACACTGTTCCAGGTAAATGGACCGGTTGGACTGGCTACATGGAAAGATTACTGCTATGACTTATCAGACAGTGCAATTTACAAAGACCTCCAGAGCGATGATTATGCACTTAAAGATGGTGATGAAGTAAAAGGTATTGCATACGTAATCGAGACATATGGTCTGATTTACAACAAAGCATTATTGAATAAATATTTCGAGTTACCAGATGCAGAGATTACATCAATTGATGATCTGAATAACTTCGATGCATTGAAGAAAGTTGCAGATGGAATCCAGGCACATAAAGATGACCTTGGAGTAGAAGGAGCATTTACATCAGCAGGTATGGATTCTTCTTCTGACTGGAGATTTAAAACTCATCTTGCAAACCTTCCAATTTACTATGAATACAAAGATGAAGGAATTTCATCAACAGATGCAATCAAAGGAACTTACCTTGATAATTACAAACAGATCTGGGATCTGTATCTGAAAGATTCTACTTGTGATCCAAGCATGATCTCATCTAAGACAGGTGATGATGCAGCATCTGAGTTCGCACTTGGTGAAGCAGTATTCTATCAGAATGGTACATGGGCTTACAATGATATCAAAGATAATGAAGTAGCTGACGAGGATCTTGGAATGCTTCCAATCTACATTGGTGCAGACGGAGAAGAAGATCAGGGACTTTGTACAGGATCTGAGAACTACTGGTGTGTAAATAAAAACGCATCTGAAGAAGATATCCAGGCAACACTTGATTTCTTACAGTGGGTAGTAGAAAGTGATGAAGGAAGAGATGCTATAGCAAATGAAATGGGATTTGTAACACCATTTACAACATTTGATGAGTATCTTCCAGCTAATCCACTCGTAGAAGCAAACAGCGAATATACAAAAGCAGGAAAAACACCTGTAAGCTGGAACTTCACAACAATGCCATCAGAACAGTGGAAAAACGACCTTGGAAGCGCACTTCTTGAGTATGCACAGGGAACAGGACAGTGGGATGCAGTACAGAAAGCATTCGTAGATGGCTGGGCAACAGAATACGCAGCAGCAAACGAATAGGTAGTAATATTAGAAAATGAGCAGTAGAAAATTATGGAAAAAGCAATAAAAAAATATTTTCCGGTTTTTGTACTCCCGACATTGGTTGCATTTACAATTGGATTTATAGCACCATTTCTTTTGGGAATCTATTTATCCTTTTGTAAATTCACAACCGTGACGGATGCAAAATTTATGGGATTTAAAAACTATACGAAAATTTTAGAAGACTCAACATTTTTCCATGCCACATGGTATACGGCACTATTTACAATTGTGACAGTGCTTTTGATCAATGTGATTGCATTTGCGGTAGCATTGTTATTGACCAAGGGAATTAAAGGAACAAATATTTTCAGAACAGTATTTTTCATGCCGAACTTAATCGGTGGTATCGTACTTGGTTATATCTGGCAGCTTCTGTTAAATGGTATTCTGGCAATTGTTGGAAAAACATTGACATATTCTTCAGTGTATGGATTTTGGGGATTAGTCATTCTGATGTGCTGGCAGCAGATAGGTTATATGATGATCATTTATGTATCCGGTATTCAGAATATCCAGGGAGAATTGATTGAGGCTGCAAAAATTGATGGGGCAAGTCCAAGTCAGATATTAAAAAGTGTAACAATTCCGATGGTAATGCCATCTATCACAATTTGTACATTTTTAACTTTGACAAATGGATTTAAGCTGTTCGACCAGAACTTGGCACTGACAAATGGTGCTCCGTCAAAAATGTCAGAAATGCTTGCGTTGAACATTTATAATACATTCTATGGAAGAACAGGATATGAAGGTGTTGGACAGGCAAAAGCAGTTGTATTCTTCATTATTGTAGGTCTTATTGCACTCATTCAGAATAAGATGACAACATCGAAGGAGGTGCAGCAGTAATGGGAACAAGAAAAGCAAAACACGGATGGCTGTTGACCATCATTTTCACAATCATTAGTCTGGCATACCTTTATCCGATAGCACTTGTATTTATTAACTCTTTCAAGAAGAAAGCATATATTAGTAAATTTCCATTTAAAATTCCAACTGACAAGATGTTTGTCGGACTGGAGAACTATACACGAGGAATTGAGAAGACAGGTCTCATTCAGGCGTTTGGATGGAGCTTGTTTATCACAATCGGTTCAGTGGCAGTGATTATTCTTTGCTGTTCTATGTGTGCATGGTATATCAGCAGAGTACATACAAAGGTTACAAAAGCAATTTATGTAATGTGCTTATTTGCAATGGTAGTACCATTCCAGATGGAAATGTATACATTGTCAAAAATTGCAAATATGTTAAAGCTTGGAAATCCTTGGGGAATCATTATTATTTATCTGGGATTTGGAGCCGGATTGTCGGTATTTATGTTTACCGGATTCATGAAATCGATTCCGCTTGAAATTGAAGAAGCAGCTATGATTGATGGCTGCACACCAATCCAGACATTCTTTAAAATTGTACTTCCAATTACAAAACCTACTTGTGTGACAATCACAATTTTGCAGGCAATGTGGATTTGGAATGACTATCTGCTTCCATCACTTGTGCTGGATGCAAGAAAATATAAAACAGTTCCGATGGCTGTTCAGTATCTGAAAGGTGGATATGGTTCAGTTGATATGGGAGCTATGATGGGTACTTTGGTACTCGCAATCGTTCCAATTATTATCTTCTATTTATTCTGTCAGAAATACATTATCGAAGGTGTTGTTGCAGGAGCAGTTAAAGGTTAAACCTTGTAAAAAGAAGATGGATAAACTAAAATAAAAGAGAGAAACTTTATTATATGATAACAGCAGTATTTTTTTGGGAATAAGAAATACTGCTGTTTTCGGACGTTAAAAAGGAATAGTGGGTATGGTTACAATATTAATTGCAGATGATGAAAAACTGGAACGCAACGGAATAAAATTATTGTTGAAAAGAGAAGGGGCAGAGTGTGAAATTCTGGAAGCTGAAAATGGAAAAGTGGCACTGGGGATTTTGATGGATCGGAAAGTGGATATTCTGTTTTCTGATATTAAAATGCCATATATGAATGGGCTTGAGCTTACAGAAAAAGCGAGAGAGTTATATCCGGATCTGGAGATTATTATTTTCAGCGGGTATAACGATTTTACTTATGCAAGAGATGCTTTGCGTTATGGGGTGGTTGATTATGTGCTAAAGCCTGTCAATCCGAAAGAATTTCACAAGACATTTGAACGTGTGCAAGGAAAAATCCAAAGCAGGATTGAAGATGAAGAAAAACAGACAAGACAGGGGGATTATCTGAAAAAATATTTTCTTCAAAATTATCTTTACAAAGGAAATGTTGAAGATTACCAACAGGTCCAGGCGTATGCACAGGAAATGACAGATGAGAAGAATCCATATATCAGAATGATAATAGCGAGCAGTACCAATCATTTCTTTGAAACAGAGGAAGAACATTTTGTTGAAAGCTTAAAAGAAAAGTTAAAAAGAGACTTTTTTTACCTGAATCTGAATTCAAATGAGTCACTGTTTTTATTCAGAGAAAAATATGCAGATTATGAAGAACTGGCAAATCAATTAAATCATTTTTTTCAACAGCACTATGATACAAACTGCTATTTTGCGGTAAGCAGGGAAGTAAGCGGTATTCAAGAAATGCCAGAGGAATTTCAGCAGTTAGAACAGTTGCTGGAAGAAAAATTTTATCAGCCGAAGCAACATATATTTGTACATGGAAAAAAGGTGGAGTCAACAGAAGATGTTATTGTTGAAGACTCAGAGATATTAAATAATATTTCAGAGGATATTAAGTTCAAAGATATTACACATTTATGGCAGGATTTCCATCGATTGGAGCAGAAATATACGACAGATAAACCTTATTCGGAAATGTACGCAAAATTTGTTTTTTCAAGCATTTTAAAGGAAGTTTATGAAGCAATGTCTTCATCGGAAGAAAAAGGATTATCAAAAAAGTAGATCAATTATATCATTGCAAGACAATACAGGATGTGCGTTCCATCACATCCACTGCGATACAGGAGCTGGAGAATTATTTACAAGAACAAAATGAAGGGTTCCGAAGCGAAATCACAGAGGTTAAGAGTTATATTTATCACAATTATGAAAAAGAATTGAATGTTGAGATACTGGCAGAAAAGGTATACTTGTCGGCTGGATATTTAAGTGCGATTTTTAAAGAAGCGACGGGGATGAACCTGAATCGATTTATACGAGAGGTGCGAATGAACAAGGCAAAAGAGTTGTTGGAAAATTCGACAAAGAAGATCACACAGATTGCAAGAGAAGTAGGATTTTCAAATACATCATATTTCTGTCGAAGTTTCAGAGAATTCTTTGGAAGTACACCTGAGTCATGTCGAAAAGGAGAGATGGATGATAAGGAAACTGAAGCAGAAGTATAAAGATTTAAAATATCGTTATAAGACTACACTTATAATTGTGCTGGCAGGGATGCTTCCGGTAGTACTCATTGTCATATATATGCAGATGGGTGTGTTGAGATCTCTTAGAGAGCAGGAAACAGGCAGTATGCAGAACTCATTGAATCAGGCTGTAGATACGATGGAAGGACAGATTCAGATATATGAGAATCTAATTGATTATTTGTCATATTCTCAGAATCTGAGAAATGTTTTAAGTCAGACCGGAGAGAGTGATTATGAAAAATACGTTCAGTATAGAAATGTAGTAGATCCACTTTTGGAAATGCCGCAGATATATCATAAAGAGATTCAGGGGATAACAATTTATTCGGGAAATATTGATGTGGAGCATGGTTCATCTCTTGTTCCAATGGAAGCAATACAAGGAGAAGAATGGGCAGAGCAATTAACTGACAGTTCAATACTGGAATGGTTTGTACAACGTGGTGCTAATAAGAAAATCGTTGTTGCAAGAAAGTTTTATGACGAAGATGATATCACGGCAGTGCTTGCAATGAAGCTGGATTATTCTGTAATGCTGGAACCATTTACTTCATTACTGAAGAATAATACAGGAGGGATTATTCTTGATGAAGACGGAAATGTGATATATTCCGGTTATTCTATGGATGAAGTATTTAGACCAAAGTCGCCGGAGTCGTTAGAGTATTTACAAAAGAACTATGTGTGCATGGGGCAGGAGATGGAAAATAGGGGATGGTATTTTTATTTGTATCGTCCTGAAAAAATCATTACCAAGTCAGCGTATATACTTGGGTTGCGTAATATTCCGATTATTTTACTCTGTATCGTGTTACTGGTTGTTTTAGGGTATGCATTTTCAAAACGACTGGTTTCTTGTCTGGAACGATTGACAGAGAATATGAATCAGGTCCATCGTGGATTTCGTAAAGTAACAGTAGACAGCGATTCCAAAGATGAAGTCGGAACGCTGATTCGTTCTTTCAAACGAATGATGGAAGAATTAAATAAGTTAATATCGGAAGTGTATGAGGCTAAAATCGAGCTTCAGCATACGGAAATGAGGGCGTTGCAGGCGCAGATCAATCCACATTTTTTGTATAATTCACTGTCTATTATTAACTGGAAAGCAATAGAGGCAGAAGAGGATGAAATCAGTAAAGTGACCTTGGATTTGTCCACGTATTATCGAACCAGTTTGAATCGTGGTGAGACAATGACAACGGTTGAAAATGAAATCCGAAATATCAGGGCATATTTGAATATTCAATTAATTATGCATGATAATAGTTTTCGGGTTGAAGAGGAGATCGATGAAAGCTGTTATCAGATCATGACACCCAAATTGATTTTACAGCCGCTTGTAGAAAATGCGATAGACCATGGACTTGATCCTCTCGAAAAGGAAGAAAAAGTTCTTACGATCCGTGTGAAAAAAGAGGAAAATCAGGTTGTATTTCAAGTTCAGGATAATGGAAATGGGATGCCACAGGAAAAAGCAGAACAAATACTGGGAATTCAGTCTCCTGGCTATGGCGTTCATAATGTCTATGAAAGAATTAAGCTGCTATATAAAGAAAATGGAGCAATGCGAATTGTGAGTGAAGAAGGAAGAGGAACTATGGTAGAAATTCGGATTCCGGAAAAGCAGGAAATGGAATACGAAGGAAGAATTTAGGATGGAAAGGGAAGAAGATAATGAAGTACCATAGATATAATAAAAAGACAGCGAGAAAAAGATTTCCCAATAAACAAAGAATGAAAGTGATTGCAGGATGCACGGCATTGTGTATTGCTTTATTAGGAGAGAGCTGTCTTCCTGTATCAGCGGCTCAAAATAAGAAAGATTTAAAGACGAGGGTGCTGGAGCGGGCGGAACATTCTGCGTATGGTGCATATCCGGAAACCGTTACATATACACTTGGGAAAATCGCGGGGACAAAAAATTCAAACCTTCCGGTGGGAGATACTTACGAGAATAATGCATATACAAGATATTTGAAAAAACTGCTGAATATTCAGAACAAGGACGTTTTTGAGTTGGAGGATGGAAGAACCTATGAGCAGGCTGTAGAAATGGCAATTCAGGATAAAGAAATCCCGGATGTTCTTGTAGTAAAAGGATTGGATACATTGAAACAACTGGTAGAACGGGGAATGGTGGAAGATTTGTCCTCCGTATATGAGGAATGTGCAACAGACCGAATTAAGGAAATGTATGAGAGCTATGGAACAAGCGTCCTGGACTCGGCTACATTTGATGGGAAGTTATACGCATTTCCAGATACGGTGATAGATCATGGCTCAATGCTTTTATGGCTCAGAAGTGACTGGATGGAAGAGCTTGGGCTGGCAGAACCGACAACAATGGATGAGGGGATGGAAATCATTCGTCAGTTTGTAGAACAGGATATGGCAGGAGATAACAAAACAATTGGAATTGCATGCAGTACCGATTTGTTGTCAGAGAGCAGTTCAACCTACGGAGTTGATCCGATTTTTACAGAAATGGGTTCAATGCCGGGAAAATGGATTTTGCAGGATGATGGCAGTGTTGTATACGGATCTGTGACAAGTCAGACAAGAGATGCATTGGCATATTTACATGAGTTGTATGAAAATGGAATCATTGACTCTAGATTTCTTCTTAGAAAGACAGAAAATCTGGATCAGATGATTGCAGATGGTACCTGCGGGGCTGTTTTTGGAAAATGGTGGGCACCGAATAACCCGTTGAGCAGTACAAGCCGGGCAAATGAATCCGCTGTATGGAATCCTTATTTGCTGACAAATAAGAAACAGTTACAAACTTTGGAATCTTATAAAGACTGGCAGTATGTGGTGGTGAGAAAAGGATATGAACATCCGGAAATTGTAGGAAAATGTATAAGTGTATTATTTGATTATACAAGGTATCAAGACCGGAATGCATCTGAGATTAATGATTATTTCTCGTTAAATGTAGATCCGACAGCCAGACCGATGAACATTAACGTAGATTATTGGGATGGCCTGTATCGGACAACAGAACATATTCAACAGGCATTAGATGGAACAATAAAAGCAACCAATCTGACAGGGATTGAAAAGGCATATTATCAGACGTGTAAATCTTACATGAAAGGGTATTTGACGACAGCAACTGCCTGGGCATCTTATGCATCCCGTATGCAGGCAGTACCTCTGTTGGCAAAATCAGAATCAGGACGAGGAAACCAGCCATTGTCTATGGGAGATGCAGATGGGGAAATTCCGCAGACATTGCAGGAACTGGAACAGGCAACATTTTTACAGATTGTCTGCGGAGAAAAGCCACTCTCGTATTTTGACGAATTTGTTCAGGAATGGTATAGTTCTGGAGGGGACAAATTGACTCAAGAAGTACAAAAAGGATATGATGAAAAGAATAAATAAAAGTTCTTAGATTTAACGGGAGTGGGAAATGAAGGGAAAAGTAATATTGAAAAAAATTGGGATAGGAATAATCACGACAGCATTATTATTATCTCAGCCAATGCAAATGGTGTATGCGGAGGAAGGAAATAATCCAGAGGCAACAGAAGAAGCAGCGGATGCGAATCCGGAAGAGAAGACAAAAGAGCAGATCGCAGCCGAGGAGGCTGCAAAAAAACAGGCATCCTATGACACACCGGTAGATACAAATGGATTGGAAAACTGGCCGACAGGGCCGAATGTATATGCAGCGTCAGCAATTGTCATGGATATTGATAGCGGAGCAGTCATTTATGGGAAACAGATAGATGAAAAACGATATCCTGCAAGTATTACAAAACTGCTCACAGTATTAGTTGCCTTGGAAAATGCAAATCTGACAGATAAGATTACATTTACAGATGAATGTCTAAATTTTTTAGAGTGGGATGATGCAAATATCGGAATGCGTATCGGAGAAGAGATTACGCTCGAAGAAGCGCTTTATGGGGTGTTACTCGCATCAGCAAATGAAGTTTCTTATGCAGTTGCAAAGAATGTCGGGGAAAATCTTGGTATAGGGTATGATGGATTTATTGAATTAATGAATGAACGTGCACAGGAACTTGGATGTAAAAATTCGCATTGGGTTAATGCAAATGGTCTTCACGACGAAAATCATTATACAACGGCTTACGATATGGCACTGATTGCATCAGCAGTCTATCAGAAAGAAGATTTCCAGAGAATCGAGCAGACGTTGGAGTATAAACTGGGCAAGACAAATCTGGTAGAGGAAGAACGTATTCTGGATCAGAACCATAAGATGCTCTGGCCGGAAAACTATTATTATTATCCATATGCAAAAGCCGGAAAAACAGGATATACAGACCAGTCAAAGACAACGCTTGTAACGATGGCGGATAATGGAAATATGAGACTGGCAGCGGTCGTGCTTGGGGATTATGGCGTGGATGCATATGAAGATACGAGAAATATGTTTGAGTATGGATTTGGAAACTTTCGAAAAGTTATGCTGTCCGAACAATCAAAGTCGGAGGATATTGAAAGTTTTGCAGATAGTAACGCATACATAGTCTTGCCGGAAGCAGTTGATTTTACAAATGTGGACTGTGAAATTCAGTTGTCGGACAGTGATGTTAATAATGCCGATATGGCAACAGCAGTATACACTTACCAGGGAAATATTATAGGAAAAGCAGAAGTTAAGGTAAGTGATGTTTACAAAGCAAAACAGAGTGCAGCGGTGACAGAGAAAAAGGATTCGAAGAAATCGACCCAGACAGGAGCAGCAAAAGACGAAGAAATTTCATGGAAAGGGTACCTGCCATTGATTGTAATGGGAGGCATTACAGTAGCAATATTGTTTGTGTTTTTACCAATTTGGCTGCATCTTCAGAGGAAGAGAAGGAAGAACCGAAGAAGAAGGTAAAACGGATAAAGAAATAATCAGGGGCAGATATGAGTGGTGTCATATCTGCCCCTGATGGGGTATGTGCTATTTTGCATTTACTACTTGTGCAACTTTCTCTTTGTCAGGATTTGCTATGATTCCTTTGTCAGTTATGATTGCAGTAATTAATTCATGAGGAACAACATCAAACGCCGGATTATATACTTTTACTCCTTCCGGAACTGTTCGCTTGCCAAAACCACAGGTTATTTCTTCCGCACTTCGCTCTTCAATCGGGATATCGTCTCCGGTCGGTGTGTTCATATCAATTGTTGAAACCGGACCTGCAATATAAAATGGAATATTATGATGTTTTGCTAAAACAGCAACGGAATATGTACCAATCTTATTTGCAGCATCTCCATTCGCTGCAACTCTGTCACAGCCAACAATTACTGCGTCAATTTTTCCTTGTTTCATTACCATTCCAGCCATATTATCTGTAATAACCGTAACATCAACACCGGCTTGATTTAACTCCCATGCTGTTAAACGGGCACCTTGTAATAAAGGTCTTGTTTCATCTGCGTATACCTTGAAATTAATGTTTCTTTCTTTTCCTAATAACATTGGAGATAATGCTGTTCCATAATGTACGGTTGCCAGTCCACCGGCATTACAATGCGTCAATAATGTCATGCCATCTTTTAACAATGTCAATGCATTTTCACCAATTGATATGCATGCATTCTCTTCGTATTTTTCAATGTTTATAGCTGTTTCTTCCAATGCCTTCTGGCACACCTCATTTAATTCATCAGCATATTTTTCTCCGGTTTCTTTCATCCTATCTAATGCCCAAAACAAGTTTACTGCCGTAGGTCTGGAAGTTGCCAGATATTCGATGGTTTCTTTTAATTTTTTATGATATTCAGCGGTACTTTCTTTGACATGTTTCTGCATTTCTATTGCAACGCCATAACCTGCTCCAACCCCAATCGCAGGTGCTCCTCTGACACAGAGCATTTTAATGGCATCCCACATTACCTGTGCGTCTCTGATTTCCATAAATTTCACTTCTTCAGGTAATAAAGTTTGATCTAATACTTTTACATAAGTTTCTTTCCATTCTACTGGTTTGATCATACCACTCATCTTTTACTCCTCCTAATGTTTTTGTGACCGACAAGATATTCTGTATTTTTTCTCCCATTAATTAAGATAATTCTAGCATAAAGGTTTTGAAAATAGAAGTGCGTGGGTTGGTAATAGAAAAATTTGTCGAGGAAAACAACAAATATCCTTGTCAAGCCCTTGACGAAACCTTGATTTCTCCGTATAATTTACACTGTAAAATTTATAAAAACTATGAAAAACGATGACGAAGACAGTAGGGAATACCCGAAAGTTACAGCGAGCCGGAGATGGTGTAAGACCGGTACGAGTAAGACATTCTTGAATATCACTTCCGAGTTGCAATTGATGAAACAGCAGATTGATCAATAGATTAGATGGAGTAGCAATTGCCGGAGTTCCACCGTTACAGGAACGCATATGAACATAGCAGAAAAGCTTTGGAGTATGTTGTAACAGGTGGTTTATAAACGAAGATTTAACCCTTCGTCCTATTACAAGGACGGAGGGATTTTTTCATTATTAAAAGAAAGGAAGAATAACATGTATCAGAAAGTTTCTACAGACATGAATTTTGTCGAGCGTGAAAAAGAAGTTGAAAAGTTCTGGGAAGACAATCAGATTTTCCAGAAGAGTATGGAAGAAAGAGAAGGAAGTCCAATGTATACATTTTACGATGGACCTCCGACAGCTAATGGTAAACCACATATCGGTCATGTGTTGACTCGTGTAATCAAAGATATGATTCCACGTTACCGTACAATGAAAGGTTATGAAGTTCCTCGTAAAGCAGGATGGGACACACATGGTCTTCCGGTAGAATTGGAAGTTGAAAAAATACTTGGACTGGATGGAAAAGATCAGATTGAAAAATATGGTCTGGAGCCATTTATCAACAAATGTAAAGAGAGTGTCTGGAAATATAAAGGAATGTGGGAGGACTTCTCAAGTACAGTTGGATTCTGGGCTGATATGGAGAAACCATATGTCACATATGACAATAATTTTATCGAGTCTGAATGGTGGGCATTAAAAACAATCTGGGATAAGGGACTTCTTTACAAAGGATTTAAGATCGTACCTTACTGTCCTCGTTGTGGAACACCGCTTTCAGCACAGGAAGTTGCTCAGGGATATAAAGATGTCAAAGAACGTTCAGCAGTTGTTCGTTTTAAGGTAAAAGATGAGGATGCATATATTCTTGCATGGACAACAACACCTTGGACATTGCCATCAAACCTTGCACTTTGTGTGAATCCAAAAGAGGATTATGTAAAAGTAAAAGCAGCAGACGGATATACTTATTATATGGCAGAGGCATTGCTTGACACAGTACTTGGACGTCTGGCAGAAGAAGGTCAGGCAGCATATGAAGTACTTGAGAGATATAAAGGTAAAGATTTGGAATACAAAGAGTATGAGCCATTGTATCAGTGTGCAGCAGATGCAGCAGAAAAACAGCACAAAAAAGCATTTTTCGTTACATGTGATGAATATGTAACATTAACAGATGGTACAGGTGTTGTTCATATCGCACCAGCATTTGGTGAAGACGATGCGAATGTAGGAAGAAATTATGATCTTCCATTTGTACAGCTTGTAACAGAAAAAGGTGAGATGGCTGACAGTACTCCATTTGCAGGATTATTTGTGAAAAAAGCAGACCCGGAAGTACTCAAAGATCTGGATGCTAAGGGATTGCTGTTCGATGCACCAAAATTTGAGCATAGCTATCCTCACTGCTGGAGATGTGATACTCCACTGATTTACTACGCTCGTGAGTCTTGGTTTATCAAGATGACAGCTGTTAAGGATGATTTGATTGCAAATAATAATACAATCAACTGGATTCCTGAAAGCATTGGAAAAGGACGTTTCGGTGACTGGCTTGAAAATGTTCAGGACTGGGGTATCAGCCGTAACCGTTACTGGGGAACACCACTGAATATCTGGCAGTGTGAATGTGGACATATGCATTCAATCGGAAGTATTGAGGAACTGAAGTCTATGTCCGACAATTGTCCTGATGATATTGAACTGCACCGACCATATATTGACGATGTAACAATTAAGTGTCCAAAGTGTGGTAAAGAAATGCATCGTGTACCGGAAGTAATTGACTGTTGGTTTGACAGCGGATCAATGCCTTTTGCACAGCATCATTATCCATTTGAAAATAAAGAGATTTTTGAAAAACAGTTCCCGGCTCAGTTTATTTCAGAGGCTGTAGACCAGACTCGTGGATGGTTCTATTCTCTGCTGGCAATTTCTACATTGTTGTTCAATAAAGCACCTTACCAGAATGTAATCGTACTTGGACACGTGCAGGATGAGAACGGCCAGAAAATGAGTAAATCTAAGGGAAATGCGGTTGATCCGTTTGACGCATTACAGCAGTACGGAGCAGATGCGATCCGCTGGTATTTCTACGTTAACAGTGCACCATGGCTGCCAAACCGTTTCCACGGAAAAGCCGTTATGGAAGGACAGCGTAAATTCATGGGAACATTGTGGAACACATATGCGTTCTTCGTATTGTATGCAAATATTGACGAATTCGATGCTTCAAAATATACATTGGAATATGACAAATTATCAGTTATGGATAAATGGTTATTGTCAAAACTGAACACATTGATTAAAACAGTGGATGACAATCTTGCAAACTACAAAATTCCAGAGAGTGCAAGAGCACTTCAGGATTTCGTAGATGATATGAGTAACTGGTATGTGAGACGCAGCCGTGAGCGTTTCTGGGCAAAAGGAATGGAACAGGATAAGATCAATGCATACATGACATTGTATACAGCACTTGTAACTGTTTCAAAAGTTGCTGCACCAATGATTCCATTTATGACAGAGCAGATTTATCAGAATCTGGTAAGAAGCGTAGATCAGACAGCTCCAGAAAGTATCCATCTTTGTGATTATCCTGTTGTAAATGAGGATTACATTGATACAGAGCTTGAAGCAAATATGGAAAATGTACTCAAACTTGTTGTAATGGGACGTGCCTGCAGAAATACATCTAACATTAAGAACCGTCAGCCAATCGGACAGATGTTTGTAAAAGCAGAATTCACATTACCTGAATTTTACCAGGAAATCGTTGCAGATGAGCTGAATGTAAAGAATGTTAAATTTACAGATGATGTAAGAGACTTTACTTCATATAGTTTCAAACCACAGTTAAAGACAGTTGGACCGAAATATGGTAAAATGTTGGGTGGAATTAAGAAAGCTCTCGATACAATAGATGGTAATGCAGCAATGGATGAATTAAATGCGAACGGTTCATTAAATCTGGATGTAGACGGTCAGGAAATCACATTGTTCAAAGAAGATTTGTTGATTGATACAGCTCAGATTGAAGGATATGTATCAGAAAATGATAATGGAATTACAGTAGTTCTTGATACAAATCTGACAGAAGAACTTCTTGAGGAAGGATTTGTAAGAGAGATTATCAGTAAAATCCAGACAATGCGTAAAGAAGCCGGATTTGAAGTTATGGACAAGATCCGAGTTACTTATACAGGAAGCGAAAAAGCAGAAAGCATTTTTGCTAAATACGCAGAAAGCATTAGCAGTGAAGTGCTTGCTGAGGAAGTTACAAAAGCAGAACCAGCCGGTTATGTAAAAGAGTGGAAGATAAACGGCGAGCAAGTTACAATGGGAGTTTGGAAAGAGGGGATGTAAAACCATGTACAGCAAAAGATTTGAGAAGGAAGCATTTAAAGCGGCAGTAAAAGAGAATGTAAAAACATTATATCGTAAGAAGATTGAAGAAGCTTCAAAGCAGCAGATTTTCCAGGCAGTATCATATGCAGTAAAAGATATTATCATGGATGATTGGTTTGAGACACAGAGCAAGTACGAGGAAGAGAATGTAAAAACAGTATATTACATGTCAATGGAATTCTTGATGGGACGTGCGCTGGGTAACAACCTGATCAATATGACAGCATATACAGAAGTAAAAGAAGCTTTGGATGAGATGGGAATCGATCTGAACGTGATTGAAGACGAAGAACCAGATGCAGCTCTTGGAAACGGTGGCCTCGGTAGATTGGCTGCCTGCTTCCTGGATTCTCTTGCAACATTGAATTACCCTGCTTATGGATGTGGAATCCGCTATCGTTATGGAATGTTCAAACAGAAAATTAAAGACGGATATCAGGTGGAGACACCAGATAACTGGTTAAAAGAAGGAAATCCATTTGAACTTCGTCGTGAAGAATATGCAAAAGAAGTTCGCTTTGGCGGAAATATCCGTTTTGAGAAAAATCCTGAGACAGGACGTGATGAGTTTATTCAGGAAAATTATGAATCAGTACTTGCAATCCCATACGATATGCCAATCATTGGATACGGAAACCATGTAGTAAATACATTACGTATCTGGGATGCACAGGCAATTGTTGATTTCCAGCTTGATTCATTTGACCGTGGAGACTATCACAAAGCAGTAGAACAGGAAAATCTGGCAAAAACAATTGTTGAAGTACTTTATCCTAATGATAATCATTATGCAGGAAAAGAGCTTCGTTTAAAACAGCAGTATTTCTTCATTTCTGCAAGCTTGCAGGAGTTGATTGCAAAATATAAGAGAACAAATAGTGATGTTCGTAAACTTTACGAAAAAGTTGTTATTCAGATGAATGATACACATCCAACAGTTGCAGTACCTGAACTGATGCATCTGCTCATCGACCAGGAAGGTCTGACATGGGAAGAGGCATGGAATGTTACAACTAAGACATGTGCTTACACAAACCATACAATTATGGCAGAAGCATTGGAAAAATGGCCAATCGACCTCTTCGCTAAACTGCTTCCACGTATTTACCAGATCGTGCAGGAGATTGATCGCCGTTTTGTAAATGAAGTAAGAGCAAAATATCCTGGAAATGAAGAAAAAGTACGTAAGATGGCAATTCTCTGGGATGGTCAGGTACGTATGGCTAACATGGCAATCATCGCAGGATTCTCTGTAAATGGTGTTGCAAAACTTCATACAGAAATTTTGAAAAACGAGCAGCTGAAAGATTTCTATGAAATGATGCCAGAGAAATTTAACAATAAGACAAATGGTATTACACAGAGACGTTTCCTTGCTCATGGTAATCCACTTCTTGCTGACTGGGTAACAGATAAGATTGGTGACGGATGGATTACAGACCTTGCGCAGATTTCAAAATTGAAACCATATGCAGAAGATGAAAAAGCAAGAAAAGAATTTATGGATATCAAATATCAGAATAAAGTCCGTCTTGCAAAATATATCAAAGAACACAATGGAATCGATGTAGATCCACGTTCTATCTTTGATGTACAGGTAAAACGTCTGCATGAGTACAAACGTCAGTTATTAAATATTCTGCATGTTATGTATCTGTATAATCAGATCAAAGAGCATCCGGAGATGTCATTCTATCCAAGAACATTTATCTTTGGTGCAAAGGCAGCGGCAGGATATCAGCGAGCAAAAGAGACAATCAAACTGATCAACTCAGTTGCAGATGTTGTAAACAATGACAGAAGCATTAACGGAAAGATCAAGGTCGTATTTATCGAAGATTATCGTGTATCAAACGCTGAGTTGATTTTTGCGGCAGCAGATGTCAGCGAACAGATTTCTACAGCATCAAAAGAAGCTTCAGGTACAGGAAACATGAAATTTATGCTGAATGGTGCTCCAACACTTGGAACAATGGATGGGGCCAATGTGGAAATCGTAGAAGAAGTTGGTATTGAAAATGCATTTATCTTCGGATTGAGCTCAGAAGAAGTTATCAACTATGAAAACAATGGCGGATATAACCCAACAGATATTTATTTCAATGATTGGGAGTTGAAGCGTGTTATTGATCAGCTGATGGATGGAACATATGCAAAGGGTGATCATGAGATGTATAAGAACCTTTACAATTCACTTCTGAATACACAGTGTACAGACAGAGCAGATACATACTTTATCCTGAAAGACTTCAGATCTTATGCAGATGCTCAGAAGAGAGTGGAAGAAGCATATCGTGATCAGGACAGATGGTCAAAGATGGCAATGTTAAATACTGCATGCAGCGGTAAATTTACATCAGACCGTACAATTGAAGAGTATGTAAAAGATATTTGGAAATTGGAGAAAGTAACAGTTCCGTCCGGACAGCCTGAATAAAAGAAGAGGCGATTTATATGTATAATAATATTTATGGTTACAGCTACAGCATACCGGCAGAGAATCCATTTACAGGAATCGGAATAGGAATAATGATGTTTTATATCATTGTAATGCTGTTGATAGGGATTATTTCCCTTGCAAGTTATATCCTTCGTGGTATAGGATTATATACAATTGCAAAGCATAGAGGATATGAGTATGCATGGCTTGCATTTATTCCGTTCTTTAGAATATATCTGCAGGGAAAATTGAGCGGAGATATCACACTTAAGAACAAAACAATGTGTGATACAGGAATCTGGCTTGCAGTCATTCCGCTTATGTACGGCGTTGTGGTTTCGGTCATCTATGGAGTGATGTGTTTATGCGGAATGCTTGCAATATTTAGTATGACGATGCATGTAAGTGCAGGAAGAATTTTGATTCTTATTATTCTGATCATACTGGCACTTGCTATAAGTCTGGGATATAAGGTCCTTTATAAGACTTTGCGGGTAATGGTCAATTATCAGATTTACCGCAATATGACATCAGGAAATATGGCTGTAGCACATGCGGTGCTCGGAGCACTTTTACCATTGTATGAGTCTATTTGCTTCTTTGTGATGAGAAATCGCGAGCAGAGCAACAATAACGAGACTCATGATGCAGATTCCACAGAGGATACAGAGGGAGAGCAAAAGACAGAAGAATCGCAAGAGGAAATGCCGATTGCAAATGAAACAGTATCATTCGATACTGGCGATTCTGATGAGGTCGCATCAGACAATGAAATAACAGAGCTTTAAATATGGAATATATTAGGACAGCCCTTCATATCATATGATATGGAGGGCTGTTCTGATGAAAAAAGAAGAGATACAACGGAAAATAAAATTCTGGGTATATTTCCTCATAATCCTTATTTTATTTCCATATGTTATGACCGTGTTTATTCATGGGGCGGATATGAAAACAAAATGGAACCAAAATAAAAATTTTGTAAAAGTAAAACAGGCAGATTTAAAAGGCGAGGAAGAAATCATAGAAGTTCCTTGGAATGAATATTTCACAGGAGTGCTATCAGCAGAAGTACCGGTTTCGGCGGAAAGAGAATTTATAAAGGCGCAGGCGGTTGTTGTGCGGACAAAATTGTATCAGATAAATGAGGATGCAAGACAAAATGGAAGAGAAGCTGTATTCGAGGAACAATATTTAACAACGAAAGAAATAGAAAAAAAGCAGATGAATGCTCAAAATGATTCTTATTATGAGAGGCTTATACAAGCTGAGGAAGAAACAAAAAAGCAAGTGTTGTATTATCAGGGGACATATGCATATGTACCGTTTCATCGGTCTAGTAACGGAATGACGAGAAGTTATCAGGAGGTTACAGGGCAAGAAGCATATCCTTATCTGACGGCAAAAGAGTGCCCGGAAGATAAAGAGGCAGAGGATGAACTACAAGTACGGACTATATCATATCGTGAGGTACAGAAAAAATGCCAGCCATTTTTGAAAGCGGTGGAAGAAAAGGATGCAGATAAGCTCTATAAGTTTTCGGATTTTAAAATAGAAGCTTATGATTCTGCCGGATATGTGTTGCAGATGAAAATAGGAAATACCATTTGTAGCGGAGAGCAATTTAGAGAAGCACTGTCACTCCCATCGAGTTCATTTTCTATAAAAGATGTAAAGGGAGAATTACAGATTAAAACAAGCGGTAATGGACATGGTTTGGGAATGAGCCAGTGGACAGCAAATCAGATGGCAAAAGAAGGAAAATCGTATAGGGAAATTCTGCAGTATTTTTATGAAGGGACGGAAGTTGTGGAGCAGACAATGGAATAAAATCAGTAAATAGGTATAAGAATTCATTTATCTGGTAAAAATATAGCCAGAGGTGATGAATATGAATAATAAAGAGAAAGCTTCATTCTGGAAAAAAAGAAGTGCAGCAGTTGCAGTTGTCATCTGTTTTGTTGCAGTGATTGCAGGTATTGGTACGTATACATTTCGCAATTCTGAGGACAAAATAAAGCAGCAGGTGAAGAATGCTCAGGAGGAAACAAAAGGGACAGAAGAAAAAAGTCAGTCAGTAGGAACAAGTGATATTGTGCTGCCTGAACAAGAAGCAAATACATCTGATACAGAAGAGGATACAGATGAAAATGCGACAGATAATAATGAGAATACAGCAGATAATAATGAGGATGCTTTGCAGGAAACAGAAACATCGGCAAGTACGTATAATGTCTGGTTTGATGAAAATAGTCTTCTGGAATGGCCTGCAAGCGGCGCAACATTAATTGGTTATAGTATGGATCAGACGGTATATTTTCCAACGCTGGAGCAATATAAATATAATCCGGCAATAATCATAGGCGGACAAGTTGGAGAAGAGATTGGGGCGGCAGCACCAGGGATTGTAAGTAATATCGAACAGACTGCCCAGACCGGCGTTACGGTAACGTTGGATATGGGAAATGGGTACACAGCGGTTTATGGACAGTTGAAGGAAGTGCCGCTACAGATTGGAGATTATGTGGGAGCAGGAGAACTGATTGGGTATGTGAGTGAACCTACAAAGTATTATTCGGTGGAAGGAGCAAATTTGTATTTTGAAGTGCAAAGGGATGGTGTTCCGGTGAATCCGTTGGATTTTATGGAGGGGTAGGGTTTATTGATTCACTTGGGTGGCCTACGCAGTCCTTTTGAAAATTATTATATATGGACTTCTTACTCAAGTTCCGTTCGTTAAGAAGTAGATAAGAGAGCTTATATTTGCTAAGAACAAAGAAATTGAATTCAAACTCGGCTCTGTGAGCCTCAAACATGTTCATTCAATTTCTTTAATGCAAATATAAGCTCTCCAACTACTTCTAAAACTCTCTCCAAATTCGCACGAAGTCCGTATATAATAATTTTCGAAAGCCGTGTAACGGCACAGGTAGTGAATAGATAGAAATGAGATACTAGAAACTAGATGAAGTTGTAGTTTTCTAGCGTCTGATGTATCTATATCCTGAGGTTATTTGCTTGTACAGATATCTTTGTGGCAACCGTTGTATCTGCACTGGCTTAATATTCGCTGTTGCAGATATTTTTTTGAGACCGATGTATCTGCAACTTACTTTTCTTTAAACTTGCAGATACTTTTCAGCCTGTCTGTCATGTACAATTGCATCTACATCTTGCTTTTTCTATGCTTTGCGGATACTCCTCATCAAAATTTTGCATCTTCAATTCCAAAAATCCATTATCTCAGAGATCTTCCCCAATATCCTTTGCGTTGCTAGTTACTTCACAACTTGAGCCAATACATTACTTACAAAAAAATTGATATAAGAAATTCGAGCGAATATGGAGTGAGCGTTGGAGACACTTAGAGCGTAAATTTTTGTGTTAATGAATTTGAACGAACATGTTTGATGCTGCGTAGCAGCAAGTTTGAGTTCAAATTCATTAACACAAAAATTTACGCTCTTATGTGTCACTCGCTCATGGAATCTGAGCAAGAATTCTTATATCAATTTTTTGTAAGAAACGTATTGCCATCTAATGAACTAAACAGCAACTTTAGTCCCACTTCTTCTTATAAATCAAGTACAATGGCAATCCCACAAACACCATTCCGCCAATCATATTTCCAAGTGTGACAGGAATAAAATTATGCAGACTATTTAGTGGCGTGAGAGCGGAAATCTGCTCGGTCGTGATGCCGTAAGCATCTTTAGCCTTTGCAACATAGTCGGGGTTAGCAGCTGCCATAATACCAGCCGGAATATAAAACATGTTTGCAACGCAGTGTTCGAAACCGCCAACAACAAATGCACATATCGGGAAGAAAATTGCCCATACTTTTCCGGCAATATCTCTTGCAGAAGTAGCCATTAAGACTGCAAGACAAACAAGGATATTACACAAGATTCCGGATGTGATTCCCTGAACCGGTGAAATAGCAAGTTTGCCGACTGCAACTTTAATTGTGTAAGCACCGAGAAGACCGCCAGAGTAATTTAAGTTTCCGCTGAATACGATCAGAATGTCAACGCATAGAGCACCAATCAGATTACTGAAAAATACAATAATCAGGTCACGGAAAAGTCCTCCCCAAGTTACACGCTTGTCGAAAACATCCATAATAATAAGACAGTTTCCGGTAAAAAGTTCTCCGCCGAGAAAGACAATGAGCATCAGTCCTACAGGGAAAATAGTACCGGCAAGAGCTCTGGCAACTCCGACATTTTCTACAGCGTGTGCAGCTGTGCTGCTTGTTGCTCCGCCGAATGCGATAAATGCACCGGCCATGATGCCGAGAAGAATCATCTTGCCAAGTGGAAGGCGGGTTTTATTTTCACATGCCTTGATACTTAGGTCGATGACTTCGGCAGGGGTATTAAAGTGATTGTCCATCAGTATTTCCTCATTTCTTTAGTTTTTATCAACTGTATGTTAAATAATTAACGGAATTATTCTATACTAGAAAATACTGGAACGCAAGTGTTTGGCGCAATGTTTCCCGATAGATACAAAATAAAGCTAGTATTCTGATGGATATAAAGCAAAACTATTATTTCAATGGATACAAAGCAAAGTCATTATTTTGAAGATGCAGTGTCAGCATCAATAACAGACTGAATCTGCTTCATAAGACTATCGTAGTTTTTCTGCTCGTCGATACCGCCAAGTAATGGCTCTCCAACAATATTTCCGTTTCTATCAACGAGGATAGTAGTTGGGAAAGCTACAATATTTCCAGCATATTTTCCGAGTTCAGAATTTGAATCAAATGTGAGATTACGGTAGGAAGCCCCCTGTTTTTCTAAGATTTTTTTAGCTTCTTTTATTCCATCCTGATTGTCATCCAGAGTTTCTGTGTTGATTCCAACTACTTCTCCGCCCATTTCCTTAAGTGTTTCGTTTAATTTGTTAAGTTCAGGAAGTTCTGCTACGCAAGGTTTACAACCGCTGAACCAGAAGTTTACAACTGTAACAGCATTTTTTGAGAAAAGACTTTCATCAACATTGTTTCCGTCAAGATCTTTTCCGGCGAAACCACTGAAAACACTTGAAGAAGAATCGGATTTATCAGAAGTAGATTTATCGGAAGCGGAACTCTCTTTTTCAAGTTTTGCGATTTCGTCTTCGATGCCACGAATTTGCTCAATATCTTTATTTAATGTGTCAAGTTCTTCTTCGGTGAAGCTATCCTTGTTTGCTTCAACTGTTTTAGCAAGAAAATCCGCATAGTTTTCATCCGTTTCACTGGCAGCAGCATCTTTATTCATAAGACCGAAGAATTTGTTCCAGGCATCTTGATGTTTGGCAAAAAGTTCATTTTCCTGCTGATAAAGAGCATCCAGGCGTGCATTGAGGTCATCGGAAGAATCATTTTTTGTAGTAGTTGCTGTGCTGCTTTGAGTAGATGAACTGTTTTTGTCTGCATCAGAGCTTTTGCTTGTGCATCCTGAAAATGTTAATACCATTGAAAGTGCCATTGTTGTTGCAATAAGTTTTTTGAATTTCATAATTAAAATCTCCTTGTTTTTTATATTATTATTTTGAACCGAAATGTTTTTGTATCGGTTGTTTTAAAAGTTAATTGTTTGTATTCTTTTCTTTGGATTTATCTCAGTCGAGAAGACTCCCACCGCTTCAGGTGGTGAGTAATAACAAATTTGTCTCAGTGGGAGTCCGATTTCCGACTGAGATAAACGCTCCGCGAGGATGCGCAGTGATTCTGATAGGAATATGTCAGCTTCGCTGACCAGAATCACGCGCCAAGTCTCACGGACGTTCGACTTTATTACTAAATCCGTATTTATAACAAAGTGCGTCTGTAGGACATGCTTTGATACATTCGCCACATCGGATACACTCCGGATGATTTGGGCTTTCGACTACATTTACATCCATTTTGCAGACCTTACTACATTTCTGACATCCTACACATTTATTATTGTCCACGTTTATTTTAAGGAATGAAACTTTGTTAAAGAGAGAATAAATCGCTCCAAGAGGGCAGATCCATTTACAAAACGGACGGTAAAATAAAATACTAAGGATGATAACAATTGTAAGGATAGAAAATTTAAATGTAAAAAGTTTTCCAAGTGCACTTCGGATGCCGGCATTTGTGATAGAAAGCGGAAGTGCTCCTTCTAATACGCCCTGGGGGCAAATGTATTTGCAGAAAAATGGGTCACCCATGCCAAGCGAGTTTGTTACAAGGGCAGGGAGTAGTATAACAAAAACGACAAGAATAATATATTTTACATATCGTAAAGGTTTTAATTTGGCTGTGGAAAATTTCTTTCCGGGGATTTTGTGGAGCAGGTCCTGAAACCATCCGAACGGACAGAGGAAACCACAAATAAATCTTCCAAGCAGAACGCCCATTAATATAAAAAATCCTGTTATATAATAGGATATTTTAAACTTGGATGAACCGACCACTGCCTGAAAAGCGCCGATCGGACAAGCTCCTGTAGCCGCCGGACAGGAGTAACAATTCAGACCCGGTACGCAGGCCGTCTTGACATTTCCCTGATAAATAGTTCCTTTGAAAAGGTTTGGCAGATGAATGTTGGTAAGCAGTGTTGCAGCTGCTTGTATCCATCCGCGGAAGCGGCTTAAAGTTTTTGAGATTATATTTTTGTTCTTATCCAATTCCGACACACTCCAAACATAATTTTATTGCTTTGCTAAGTACAACTGCGGCTTCACCACGGAAAATACCATAGAGAAACATGATAATACCGACACAAAATAAACCGAGCTGCGACCATTTTACTGACTTCAAAATAAAACTCCTTCCTTTCATTTGATGATTTATTGACCTTTTGATATTCGCATTATACAATAGAGGATGTAAAATTTCTGTTAAGAAAATGGAGAAGTTAAATTGAGAATATTAATAGTCGAAGATGAAAAGAATTTGTGTGATATGATAGGAAAAAGCCTGCATAATGCAGGGTACGAAGTGGATCTGTGTTACGACGGTGAGGATGCATTGGAGATGATTTATGCAGAAAAATATGATCTGATCGTATTGGATCTGAACTTGCCGGGAGTGGATGGGATGGAGATCCTTAGGGAACTTCGTAAGGAAAATGAGGAGACAAAAGTATTGATACTTTCTGCAAGAAGTCAGATTGCGGACAAGGTGGACGGGCTCGACGCAGGGGCAAACGATTATATGGAAAAGCCATTTCATTTACAAGAATTAGAGGCGCGTGTAAGAAGTCTGACAAGAAGAAAATTTATACAGAAAAATGTTTGCCTGGAATGTGATGGGGTGAAGTTTGATACGCGGGAACGAATGGCGTATGCGAATGGAGAGAAGGTAGCACTTACCAGAAAAGAGAACGGAATCCTGGAATATTTGTTGCTGAACCAAGGCAGACCGGTGAGTCAGGAAGAGTTGATAGAGCATGTATGGGATTCTTCGGTGGACAGTTTTAGTGGCTCTATTCGTGTGCATATGTCTTCTTTAAGAAGAAAGCTAAAGGCGACGCTTGGATTCGATCCGATTGTAAATAAAATCGGTGAGGGCTATAGAATAGGAGGAAATTTTAAATGAAAAAAATGTCACTCCAGTGGAGACTTACAATCATTACAACACTGTTGATTGCTATTATATGCGGATGCCTGACGCTTCTTTTATATAAGAATGGAATTTATTATATTGATTCATTGCAGGATACGGTAAATAGTCAAAGTACAAATTCGGATGAATTATATATCGATATTGCGGACGATGAGTGGGATGATTTTGCAGCGAAATTTTCCATGAAGGTGTACGACAGCAAAGAAGATTATAGGAAGAGAAGTCTTTTGATCACAGTGCTCATAGCAATGTTTGGCGGAGCTGTGACTTATTTTATAAGCGGACGTGCATTGAAGCCACTTCGGGATTTCTCAAAATCTGTTGAAAAAGTGCAGGCTCAGAATCTTACAGACTGTACAATTGAAGGTGGAACTGTTCCTGAGTTGGACAGGCTGAGCGTATCATATAATAAAATGCTCTTAAGATTGTCCGAAGCTTTTGAAGTGCAAAGACAATTTACCGGAAATGCAGCGCATGAGCTCGAACACCGTTGGCCCTTATGCAGGCACAGCTTGATATTTATAATTCAACAGAGCATCCGGCTAGTGATGAGCAGACAAAAGAAACAATAAAAATGATGACAGAGCAAAATGAGCGTCTTAGTAAATTAGTAAGAACTCTGTTAGATATGAGTGAACTTCAGACGGTGGCACGTAAAGATGAGATAGAACTCAATTCTCTTATCGAGGAAGTGTTAGCGGATCTTGAGCCACTGGCACAGGAAAAAGAAATAAAGCTGGTAGAGGAAAGCGAAGAACTCGTTATGACAGGGAGCGACATTTTGATTTATCGCATGATCTATAATCTCGTGGAAAATGCGATTAAATATAATCATGTTGGTGGGCAGGTACTGGTTAAAGCGGCTCAAAAAGATACGGATATCGTGATTGAGATTGAAGACACAGGAAATGGAATATCCGAGGAGTTTAGAGAAAGAGTATTTGAGCCATTCTTCCGTGTAGATAAATCAAGAAGCCGTGCGTTAGGCGGAGTCGGACTTGGACTTGCAATGGTGAGGGAGATTGTGCGCGTGCATGATGGAAAGATATCGATAAAAGAAAATGAATATGGTGGAACGACGTTTGAGGTTGTGCTGTAGCGGCGAGAGCCGGTAGGGACGGGGTTTAGTGGCTCTTTGCATGAGCCGGATGGGGACAACGCAAAAATATATCAGATGTGAGATGACTCCCACCTCTGTAGGTGGCGAGTAACAAATCAGTATCAGTGGTGGGAGTCAATCCCCCATCTGATATAGCCTCCGGCAGGATTGCAGAGATGCGCAGAAGAAGTATGTCATGCATTGCATGACGCGCATCTCGCAGCAAGAATGCAGAGGCATTCTTGAATTGTATCAGTCGTCCAAGACGTTTTGGAAAGTCCATCACAGCAAATATGCTTGCAGCCTACTATGATGGGACATATTATTGAATGGTATTACAATGGTATTGCAGGAATTATCCCAGAGGAGCCTGGATTTACAAAAGTAACGATTAAGCCATATATGCCAAATACAATGAATCATTTTAGCTGTTCATTTAAAACACCTCTGGGGGTAATAAAAGTGTCTGCACAAAGAAATGGAAAAGAAGTGGAATTGAATGTAGATGTGCCAGATACAATTGAGTATTTAGTGGATCGAAGTAATTTAGATTAGTAAAACCGGGAAATCAGCATTTGTCGATTTCCCGGTTTTTTCGTTAAAGCTTGATCGTACGATCCTCAATACTCGACTGAAAACTTGCCTGCACTACACGTATTGCATTTACAGAAAATTCATCGGCGGCGTTTGCCCAATTATTTTTTTCTAATTCCCGGATAAATTCTCTGATAACACCGGATTCTCTTTGATCCATATTTGTCATCATTCGATCCAGATCATAATAAATTTTATCACCGCGGTCAGTACTGATCTGAATGGTATGTTCGCTATTGTCATAGATACGCATCAGACCTTTTGTTCCAAAGATAACAGTGGAGTTATCTTCCTCGCCATAGTCGGTCCAGCTGGCATTCATGGTACCGATGACACCATTTTCCATCTTAAAAATACAGATGGCATTGTCCTCCAGTTCGATCAGATTTCCGGAAGAATCTTTTTTATCCAAAGTCAAAACTTTTGCGGTTACTTCTTTAATCTTTTGACCTAACAGATATTGCATCAGATCAATTTTGTGAATACCGAGATCTGCCATAACTCCAAGGCCGGCGATTTTCTTATCAAAGAACCAGATGTCTTTTGGCATGTCATCGGAATCCGAACCGGCAAGCCAGCGTTCTGGACCGCCATGACAGAAAGAGGTCTTAAAGCTGAGTGGTTTTCCGATAATTCCCTGTTCAATTAATTCTTTGGCACGTACATGACCTGTGTTAAAACGCTGATTCTGTCCGATCATAAGAAAACAATTCATCTCTTTGGCAACGCGAAGCATCTCTTCACATTCTTCTACGGTACGGGCCATCGGTTTTTCACAGAGAACATGTTTTCCGGCACGCATGGCCTGAATACTGACTTCTGCGTGGGTATTGTTTGATGTACATACACTGACCGCTTCAACTTCCGGGTCTGAGAGCATATCATCGATTGAATCGTAAACTTTCCCACCATACTGCGCGGCCAATGCTTCAGCTGCTTCTTTTCTGGCATCGAAATATCCAATGATCTTGGCATGGATATTTGAAGCGTACTCAGGTACATGACGTCTTTGAGCGATTTTACCACATCCAATAATTCCAACTTTTAACATAATGATTTCCTCCTGAAAAATTTTAATATAAACACATTACGAGATGTGAGTGTGTTTTGAACCAATCATTTAGCAATGGGTTTATCTGTAAATGTTCTGTATATATCATAGCATTTTTTAACATGAGATAACATATAAAATGGGGAACAAAACGATATTGTGCAAAATCAAGTAGTGATTTTGAATCATTTTTATAAAGAGATTCTGGAGCTCGAAGAGGTAAGAGCCTGGGATACAGGTTGTATGTTTAATACTGGAGCAGGTCTGATGGAGATTTTTAACGATGGAGAATGTCCATTGGGACAGGGAACAATCAGACATTTTGCACTTGCAACAGACGATGTAGACGCATGTGCCAAAAAAGTAAAAGAGGCTGGATATGAAGTGTTCATAGAGCCAAACGATATTGTAATTTCGTCAACACCGGAGTTCCCTGCAAGAATTGCTTTCTGTAGAGGACCGGTTGGAGAAGAGATTGAGTTCTTCCAGGAAAGATAAGAATTGAGTGCAGAATAGATACGCTTCTTCGGTGGAAAGTGCGAGGAGGAAACTTCTGTTATTCAGGCAATTATTAATGAGATAGGAGAAGCAGAGTGAATTTTGGTGTATTCTGAGTTGCCAAGTATACTAAAAAGGTCCGGTGGACCTTTTTTGGTATAAGCAAATTTTCTTACAAATCCGTACTTCGTCTCTCCACCAATGCCGTTCCCACCTCGATCTTCACCGGATTAGCACTTGGTGATTTTAACAACTCTACAAGTCTTGCCGCTGCCATTTCTCCCATGTAAAGTTTCGGTACATTTATCGTAGTAAGTGCCGGTTCAAAGACTTTGCTGAACGGAAGATTATCAAATCCGGCAATGGCAATATCCTGAGGAATCCGATAGCCGGCTTCTTTCAGTGCTTTCATTGCTCCCATAGCGATTAAATCATTGTCTGCAAAATAGCATGGGGCCAGTTCTTCTCCCTTTTCAATAATTTCTTTCATGTCGGCATATGCTCCGTCCATAGATGGGGTTAATAAATGGACAATGCTTTTGGCTGAAGACATTCCATGTGCACGTACAGCTTTAAAAAATCCAGAATTTCGTTCTGCAAAATTTCCAATATCATAAGAAGAATGTAAATATCCAGGCTGTTTTTTTGTCTTGCGGATTAAATGGGATGCAGCCAGATAAGCACCTTGCACGTTGTTGATCAGTACACAGTTGCAGGAAACAGTTTCAAAATAACTATCTATTAAAACAAATGGAATAGGTAGTTTTTGGAATGGCTTTAAATCTTCCGGCTTCATTTCTGTTCCCAGAACAATCATTCCGATACAGTCAGAATACTGAATTTCTTCTAATTGCTTTTCTACTATATCTTCATCTTCATATACATAGCTGATTTTTAGTTTATAGTCAGCTTTTTTACATCCGAGAGCAATCCCTTCTGATAATTCAGAAAAGAAAGGGGTATCGCTCACGACAGCTCCATGTTTTTTATAAATTACAAAGTAAATAGTTCCCTTTAGATTATGCTTTTCGGCAAGCTTTGAAAAATCATATCCATATTTGTCAGCTGTTTCCATAACAAGTTTTCTGGTTGAGGTACTGACACCTGGTTTGTTGTTTAATGCCATAGAAATAGCAGCAGGTGATAGATTCAAAATTTTAGCAAGTTCTTTTGATGTAATTGACATATCAAAAATCTCCTATCGTTATAAATATACGTGTATTTGTTCAAATACTTTCACTTCTTAAAATAAAACGAAATTTCCTTACAAATTTATTATGAACAATAACTGAATAAAACACAAGCGTTAAGCTAGAAATTAAGTAAAACACGCTAAATTATTTACTGTAATTAAGTGAGGCGAGAGATATACTGGGGACACAAAGCAAGGGAAAAAGATTCTTGCAACATACTGGCAAAAACGATATAAGAACGAATGAAATAACAAAGAGGAGGTCATTTAAATGGCAAATGTAAAATTGGGATTTGTACCTACAAGAAGAAGTATTTTTAGTGCACCGGATGCGATTAAATATCGCGGATTAACAGCAGACAGATTCAGAGCATTAGGAATTGATTTTGTAGATATCACAGATATTAATGAGGAAGGACTTCTCTATGATGATCAGGATGTAGATAAAATTGCTGCTAAATTTAGAGCAGAAGGAGTAGACGGAATCATGCTCGCACACTGCAATTTTGGTACAGAATATGTCTGTGCAAGACTAGCAAAGAAACTTGGGCTGCCGGTACTTCTCTGGGGACCACTGGATGAGAGGCCTGAACCGGATGGAGTGAGACTTCGTGATACACAGTGCGGTCTGTTTGCAACAGGTAAAGTGCTTCGAAGATTTCAAGTGCCATTTACATACTTAACAAACTGCCGTTTGAATGACCCGGTATTCGAGCGTGGAGTAAGAGATTTTCTTGCAGTCTGTAATGTAGTTAAGAGATTCAGAAACATTCGAATTCTTCAGATTTCCACTCGTCCGTTTGACTTCTGGACAACAATGTGCAACGAAGGAGAACTACTGGAGAAATTCAACATTCAGCTGGCACCGGTTCCGATGACAGAACTTACTGAAGAAGTGAAGGCGGTTAAGGATGAAAGAACAAAACAAGAAAAAGTTTTGGAATATATCCGTGAAAATATGGAAATTCAGATTAAAGACGAAGAAGTGGAAAATGTAGCTGCCCTTGCGGTTGCAATGAAAAATCTGGTTGAAAAATATGGATGTCAGGCAGCAGCAATTCAGTGCTGGAATGCGCTTCAGACAGAACTTGGAATCATGCCATGTGCTGCAAATGCAATCTTAAATGATGAGGGTATTCCGGTTGTATGCGAAACAGATATCCATGGTGCAATCACAGCACTTATGGTGGAAGCAGCAGGAATGGATGAAACAAGAGGATTTTTTGCAGATTGGACAATCCGTCACCCGGATATTGAAAATGGAGAACTGCTTCAGCATTGTGGTCCATGGCCGGTATCAGTAGCAAGAGAGAAGGCAAAACTGACATACCCATTGGCATTTGAACATCCGGGAAGTCTGACAGCAGAAGCAAAACATGGAGATGTTACACTTTGTCGATTTGATGGAGACAACGGAGAATATTCACTTCTTTTGGGACGTGCCAAAGGTGTGGAAGGACCAAAATGTATGGGAACTTATCTCTGGGTTGAAGTTGAGAATATCAAACGTCTGGAGGCAAAAATAGTAGAAGGACCATACATTCATCACTGCGTAGGAATCCACAAAGATGTAGTGCCGGTGCTCTATGAAGCATGTAAATACATCGGAGTAAAACCAGATTTATACGATCCGATTGAGGAAGAAGTTAAGGCTTACTTAAGAGGAGAATGATAACAACAATAACATTTTCAAGAAAGGTGAATGAATATGAATTTAAAATTACTTGCATATAAGCTTCGAAAAGATACTGTAGATTTAATCTGTGCCGGAAAGGCAGGTCATATCGGTGGAGATATGAGTGTGATGGAAGTTCTTGTGGAGTTGTACTTCCACCAGATGAACATTAGTCCTGAGAACATGGATGACCCGAATCGTGATTTGTTTGTGCTCAGTAAAGGGCATTCTGTAGAGGCATATTATTCTATTCTTGCAGAAAAAGGATTTATTCCAAAAGAAGAATTGCACAGAGAATTCAGCAAATTCGGTTCAAAATACATCGGACATCCAAACAACAAATTGCCTGGTATTGAGATGAATTCAGGTTCTCTTGGACATGGGCTTCCGGTTTGTGTTGGTATGGCGAAGGCAGGAAAGATGGATAACAGAGATTATCGTGTATATACAGTTATGGGCGATGGAGAGCTGGCAGAAGGATCTGTATGGGAAGGTGCAATGGCAGCCAGTCATTACAAATTGGATAATTTATGTGCTGTAGTAGACCGAAACCGTCTGCAGATTTCAGGAAATACAGAAGATGTGATGCACCATGATGACCTTCATGAGAGATTTAAGAGTTTTGGATGGCATGTGATTGATGTGGCAGATGGTAATGATATCGACCAATTGGAAGCTGCGTTTAACGAAGCCAAAACAGTTAAAGGAAAACCAACTGTATTGATTGCAAATACAGTTAAAGGAAAAGGTTCAAAAGTGATGGAAGGTAAGGCAAACTGGCATCACAAAGTTCCGACAGAGGAAGAATATGCTCAGATTATGGCAGATTTCAAAAAAGCAGAGGAGGCACTTCAGTAATGGGAAAAATTGCAAATAAACAGATGATATGTGAAGTATTGATGGAAGCGGCAAAGACAGATAAAAATATCGTGGCACTTTGCAGTGATTCAAGAGGAAGCGGTTCTTTTACACCATTTGCAGATACATACCCGGAGCAGTTTGTTGAGACAGGCATTGCAGAACAGAACCTTGTAAGCATTTCCGCAGGGCTTGCAAAATGTGGTAAAAAAGCATACGCAGTTTCTCCGGCATGTTTCTTATCTACAAGAAGTTACGAGCAGTGCAAAGTGGATGTAGCTTATTCAAATACAAATGTAAAATTAATCGGTATCAGCGGAGGTGTCAGCTATGGTGCACTCGGAATGAGTCATCATTCTGCACAGGATATTGCAGCTATGAGTGCAATTCCAAATATGAGAGTATATCTTCCAAGTGACCATCTTCAGACAAAAGAACTTATGAAGGCATTATTAAAAGATGAAAAACCTGCTTATATTCGCACAGGAAGAAATGCAGTAGATCCGATTTATGAAGAAGGAAATGTTCCATTTGAAATGGATAAAGCAACGGTTGTAACAAAGGGAGAGGACGTGTTGATTGTTGCTTGTGGAGAAATGGTAAAACCTGCAAAAGACGCAGCAGATCTTTTGAAAGCAGAAGGAATCACAGCAACTGTTCTTGATATGTATTGTGTAAAACCGCTGGATAAAGAAGCAATCGTAAGAGAAGCTGTAAATGTAAAAGCAGTTGTTACAGTAGAAGAACATGCTCCGTTTGGCGGACTCGGTTCTATGGTTGCACAAGTCGTTGGAAGTGAATGCCCGAAAAAAGTGGTAAATATGTCACTGCCGGATGCTCCTGTTATTACAGGAACTTCACAGGAAGTGTTCAATTATTATAAATTGAATGCAGAAGGAATCGCCGAACAAGTGAAAGAAATTCTGTAGGTAACCACTGGGGACGGAGTTAATGGCTCTTTATCTGCCTCCAGTGGATTAGAGCCAGCGGGGACAGATAAAGAGCCATTAACTCCGTCCCCGTTTGAAAGGATATGAAAATGGAAGAGAAATATATTATCAGTATCGACCAGAGTACACAGGGAACAAAAGCACTTCTATTTGATGCAGAAGGACATTTGCTTCGAAGAACAGATGTGCCACATCGTCAGATTGTAAACGAAAAAGGATGGGTTTCACACGACCCGGAAGAGATTTACAGAAATACCATTCGGGTTGTGAAAGATCTTATAGAAGAGTCCGGAATTGACCATTCACTTGTTCAGGGAATAGGAATCAGTAATCAAAGAGAGACAACATTAATTTGGGACAAAGAAACAAATAAACCAATCGCAGATGCAATTGTATGGCAATGCTCCAGAGCGACAGAAATTTGTGAACGTCCAGAAATTAAAAATGCGGCAGAAATGATTCGCAAGAAAACAGGACTTCCCCTATCACCTTATTTTCCGGCAGCAAAAATGGCATGGCTGTTGGAAAACCTTCAATGGGAAGAGAGCCAAAGGGGTCAGGAACCAGTGGCTTTAAAGAGCCAAAAGTGTCAGGAACTAATGGCTCAACATCAACTTTGTTTTGGAACAATTGATACATGGCTTGTATATCGTTTGACAAAAGGCCATGATTATAAAACAGATTATTCTAATGCGTCAAGAACACAGTTGTTCAATATCTTTACCTTAAAATGGGATGAAGAAATATGTAAATTATTTGGGATTTGTCCTGAAGATTTACCGCAAGTCTGTGATTCGGACAGTGAATTTGGGTGGACAGATTTTGAAGGACTTTTTGAAAAACCTATCCCAATTCATGCGGTACTGGGAGATTCTCACGGGGCATTATTTGGTCAGGGGTGTCTTAGGCAAGGAGACATCAAAGCGACTTATGGCACGGGATCTTCTATTATGATGAATATAGGAGAAGCACCGGTTGTTAGTACACATGGTGTTGTCACATCACTTGCGTGGGGCATGAATGGAAAAGTGAATTATGTTCTTGAAGGAAATATAAATTATACCGGAGCGGTTATTTCATGGTTAAAAGACGATGTCAGACTGATTGATTCTCCGGGAGAGACGGAAAGCCTGTGCAGAGAAGCAATTTCTGATGATGAACTTTATTTTGTGCCTGCGTTTACCGGGCTGGGAGCACCACACTGGAAGAGTAATGCAAAAGCATCCCTATCTGGAATTACCAGAACAACCGGAAAAGCCGAGATTATTCGTGCAGGAATTGAGTGTATCGCTTATCAGATCACAGATGTTGTGAGAGCAATGGAGGCAGATGCAGGAGTAAAAGTGAAAGAACTTCGCGTGGATGGAGGACCAACAAAGAATGGTTATCTGATGCAATTTCAAAGTGATATCCTTGGAGGAAATGTTTTAGTGCCGGATGCGGAAGAACTTTCCGGAATCGGAGTGGCATATGCAGCAGGTATCGCAATGGGAATCTATACGATGGATTTGTTCAAACTTATGAAGAGAAAGACATATTCAAAAAAAATGGATGAGAATTTGAGAGAGAAGAAGTATATAGGTTGGAGTAAAGCAGTCGGAAACCTGGTGTAAGAATCAAGAGTGTCAGGGGAGCCGGATAGGGACGGAGTTAGTGGCTTTTTTGCTATGCAAAAAAGCC
>QUJA01000026.1 GCA_003480425.1 Firmicutes bacterium AM31-12AC | reverse complement strand
CTCTTTTTGGCTTACCAAAAAGAGCCATTAAACCCCGTCCCCACCGGCACCCCTTTCACTTCTTAATCCTGGTAAACAATCTTTCCGCGGCAGATGGTATATTTGATTTTTCCGTATAATTCTTTTCCGGTAAATGGGCTGTTGGATGATTTGGATGCGTATTCTGTCGGTATCCATGTTTCATCTGGATTGAAAAGTACAAAATCAGCAGCAGCACCTTCTTCAATCGTGCCGTAAGGCAGATGATAAAGTTTGGCCGGATTGATTGTCATTTTCTCTAATAATTCCATCATAGTCAAGTGTCCCGGACGGACAAGCGATGTAATGCCAAGTGAAAGGGATGTTTCCAGCCCGATGATTCCACTAGGAGCTTCTGTCAATGGTTTTGCTTTTTCTTCGGCACTGTGAGGTGCATGGTCTGTTGCGATTAAATCGATCGTTCCGTCTTTTAAACCTTCGATGATTGCCAGACGGTCTGCTTCAGTACGAAGCGGCGGATTCATTTTTGCAAGCGTTCCATGCTCTAACAAGGCCTTATCGGTCAATGTGAAATGATGTGGTGTAGCTTCAGCGTGAAGTTTTGCACCTTGCGCCTTGAACATGCGGATTAGTTCAACGGAACGTCCGGAGCTGATGTGCTGGATAACAACGTCTGCGCCGGAGCGAAGAGCAAGCATACAATCGCGAGCAACCAAAGACTCTTCAGCAATAGAAGGAGAGCCATATACACCCAGCTTTTCAGACACATCACCATGATTGATTCCGTTGTTCGTAATAAATGCAGGGTCTTCTTCGTGAAGGCTTATCGGAACATTCAAAGCGGCAGCCTCTTCCATAGCTTTATAGCAGAACGCAGCATTTTTTAAAGGAATACCATCATCAGTAAATCCACATGCTCCGGCCTCTTTTAACGCTTTCATATCAGTCAGGGTTTCACCCTTTAAAGAATGTGAAATAGAAGCAGCCTGATAAATACGAATATCTTCAGCCTTGGCACGCTGTAAAATGTCCTCAAGTACAGGAACATTATCTACAGTCGGAGAAGTATTTGCCATGCAGATAACAGTTGTAACTCCTCCGTGTGCAGCAGAAAGCGAACCGGTATGGATATCTTCTTTATAAGTGAATCCAGGATCACGGAAATGAATATGCGTATCAATCAGACCAGGCGCAATGACCAGTCCGGAAGCATCAATGACTTCTTCTGATTCCGATGGAGTGATCGACGCAGCAATTTTAATAATCTTATCATCTTCAATAAGAATGTCACCAGAAATAATTGTTTGTGTGGCAGGGTTCATAATTGTACCATTTTTAATAATCATGGGAAAAACCTCCTTAAAATTCATTGTATAATGTGAATATCTCTTTTCTTATCTCATAAATGTGTTGATAACATGAAGAATTCCGTCGTCATCATTCGAATGAGTAATAAAATCCGCATGTTCCTTTACAATTGGCTGAGCATTTTCCATAGCAACACCAAGTCCGGCATATTCAATCATAGAAACATCATTGAAGCCGTCACCACAGCATATCATAGAGTTGGCGGTCAGACCGATACTGTTGAGCAATTTCTGCAGAGAGTTTGCCTTGTCAATTTTCTGTGGCATAATCTCTAAGAAAAATGGTTCCGAACGATAAATATTTAAAAGTGAATGGAATTTACGCTTTAATTCTGGCATTAATTTCTCCAAAACAGCCGGTTCACCCGGAATCAGCATCTTGTTTACCGGAAAATCCAAATATTCAACAAAATTGTCGACCTCTTTCACGGGCATTTTATTGATAAACATTTCTTTTTCTGTATATTCATTTACCTTAATTCCGGAAATGACACAATCATTCTCATAAGAAATAATATCCAGCCCCGGATAATTTTTGGTATATTCAAAAATCGGTGCAATAACTTCACGAGGCAGAGTTTTATTATAGACCGGTTTATTTGTTGCACAGTCAATAATGAGTGCTCCGTTAAAAGAAAGAATATAGCTTCCAAAACGGTCAAGTTCTAATTCTTTTGCGAGTGGCATAACACCACATGTCGGACGTCCGCTGGCAAGAACCACCTTTTTTCCGGCTTCCTGAATTTCTATAAGAGCCTGCTTTGTGGCAGGGGTGATTTCTTTTCTTGAATTTGTGAGGGTTCCGTCCAAGTCAAGGACAAGCATTTCATACTTCATAAACAACTCCTAAATTAAAATTGATAGTACACGTATTACGTGAATATTTACAGTAACAGTATAAATTCTTTGAAAAACCTTGTCAATTGAATAGGAAAAATAGGTTGGCTGTCGGGCAACAAAAATATTTCTTAAAAAAATCAAAAAAAGTACTTGCTTTTTCTCTCAGAGTCTGTTATATTAATGGAGTTGCAGCTGATAAGCAACAAACTTAATAACTGATGCGGAATGGTGTAATTGGCAGCACAGCAGACTCTGACTCTGTTAGTAGGGGTTCAAGTCCCTTTTCCGTAGCTATGGTGTGTTACTGCACGGCAGGCATTAACCAGGCATGAATATTACGAGAGTATATTTGTGTGGGTTAATGTCTTTTTTGTTTATTATCAACATAAAAATTAAAAACACTCTTTGATAACTAATAAAAAAAGACAATTCTCTCAAAATAATATAGAACGTGATATTTATGGATCTTAAAAAAGAACAAGAAGGAGAGAAATGTCATGAAAGACAAAATTTTTGGTGTCCTGCAGAGAGTGGGACGAAGCTTTATGCTTCCAATCGCGATTCTTCCGGTAGCAGGTTTATTGCTTGGACTTGGAAGCTCATTTACAAATGAAACAACAATCGCAACATACCATCTTCAAAAAGTGTTGGGAGACGGAACCGTGCTCCATGCCTTGCTGACAATTATGAATAAAGTCGGCAGTGCGATTTTTGATAACCTGCCACTGATTTTTGCGGTAGGTGTTGCAATTGGTATGGCAAAGAAAGAAAAAGAAGTTGCAGCGTTATCTTCTATGATTGCATTCTTTGTTATGCATGTATCTATTAGCGCGATGCTTTCCATTAATGGAAAGATTCTTACAGACGGTTCAATTGCGAAAGATGTGCTGGAAGGAACAGTTGCATCAGTTTGTGGAATCCAGAGTCTGCAAATGGGTGTGTTTGGAGGAATTATTGTAGGTCTGGGTGTTGCGGCACTTCACAATCGATTCCATAAAATCGTATTGCCAAATGCATTATCATTTTTCGGCGGCTCAAGATTTGTGCCGATCATTTCTACAATCGTTTATATGTTTGTCGGAATATTAATGTATTTTGTATGGCCGGCAGTTCAGAATGGTATTTATGCACTGGGCGGACTTGTAACAGGAACAGGATATTTCGGGACACTGATTTTTGGTATTATCAAGAGAGCCTTGATTCCATTTGGACTGCACCATGTGTTCTATATGCCATTTTGGCAGACAGCAGTTGGTGGAACAATGGAAGTTGCAGGACAGATGGTTCAGGGAGGACAGAATATCTTCTTTGCACAGCTTGCAGATTCCGCTAATATCACACATTTTAGTGCCGATGCTACAAGATATTTCTCAGGAGAATTCATTTTCATGATCTTCGGACTTCCGGGAGCAGCACTCGCTATGTATCGCTGTGCAAAACCGGAAAAGAAGAAACAGGCAGGCGGACTTTTATTATCTGCAGCACTTGCAAGTATGTTGACAGGTATTACAGAGCCAATTGAATTTTCTTTCTTATTTGTAGCTCCAATGTTATTTGCAGTACAGGTTGTATTGGCAGGAGCCGCTTATATGATTGCACATATGTTAAATATTGCGGTAGGTCTGACATTCTCAGGCGGATTTCTTGATTTGTTCTTGTTTGGTATTTTGCAGGGAAATGCAAAGACAAGCTGGGTAAGAATCATCCCGGTTGGTATTATTTACTTCATTTTATATTATGTGATCTTTACATTTTTAATTAAAAAATTCGATTTGAAGACTCCGGGACGTGAGGATGATGATGTAGAGACAAAATTATATACAAAGGCCGATGTAAATGCCAAAAAAGAAGGCCAGAAAACTTCTGAGACAGGCTCAAAGGATGCCATCAGCGAGATGATCACAGAAGGTCTTGGCGGCAAGAAAAATATCAGTGATGTTGACTGTTGTGCAACAAGACTTCGTATTACGGTATACGATACAGAACGTGTAAACGATGAAATTTTGAAACAGACAGGTTCCAGAGGAATTGTGAAAAAAGGACAGGGGGTTCAGATTATTTACGGACCACATGTAACAGTAATCAAATCAAATCTGGAAGATTATCTGGAAACAGCACCTGACACATATGCAGAAACAACAGTTCTGGAAAATACAGAAACCAAAACAGAAGAAACAACAGTTTCAGAAAATGCGGAAAATGAAACAAAAGCAAAAAGCACAATCATTATTTCCAGCCCTATCACAGGAAATGCAGCTGACCTTTCAGCGGTACCTGACGAAGCATTTGCAGGACGTATGATGGGAGATGGAGCGGCAGTTACACCAACAGATGCAATTATTACAGCACCGGAAGACGGAGAAGTGGCATTTGTATTTGATACAAAACACGCAATTGGATTTGAGACAGAAAGCGGTGTTGAACTTTTAATCCATGTCGGAGTTGATACAGTATCACTCAATGGAGAAGGTTTTGAGGTGTTTGTAGAAAATGGTCAGAAGGTGAAAAAGGGAGATGTGATGATGAAAATCAATATCCCATATCTGACTGAGCATGCCCCATCTTTATGCTCACCGGTATTATGTACAGATTTAGATGACAATCAGAAAATCCGTTTACTTGCTAAAGGCGAGATTAAAGCAGGAGAGCCGCTGTTTGCAATAGATCTATATTAGGAGATTTAAAATGATGAGGTATGTTGCTGTTTGCGAGTACTCATGAACAGCAGCTAATGATGTAAAGTACCTCGGCCAAATTAGGCGAGGTACTTTACATTTTGGCGAGATTTTGTTACGCTGTTTTTAGTCTTTAGGAAATGAAATGGTCAGGGGGAATATTTATATGTATCGGGTGAGTAAAGTACTCAATAACAATGGTGTTATCGCAATAGAGATGGAAGAAAATCAAGAGTATGTCCTGCTTGGAAAAGGAATTGGATTTGGGAAGAAAGTCAGTCAACGATTTGAAGCACCTTCTGACTGTACAAGATATTCATTGAAAAATGATACAGAACGAGGGAGTGCGGCATCGCTTGTTAAAAGTGTGGACCCTGTATTTTTGGAAATTGCAAATGAAGTACTCAAAGAAGCAGAGCATACTTTCGGAAATATTGACAAGAGAATCTTATTTCCTCTGGCAGACCATATATCCTTTGCAGTTGCACGGATGAAAAACGGAGAACAGATCAGTAATCCCCTGACAGGTGATATACATGCTCTATTTTATAAGGAATTTCAGGTCGCATCTGTATTGAAGAAGATTTTATCAGACAGGATGCAGATAGAGATTGGAGACGATGAGATTGGCTATGTAGCCTTGCATGTCCATTCTGCGATAGAAGATGAGAAAGTATCAGTGGCAATGCAGATGGCACGAACCGTTCGTGAATGTGTAAGCATTATAGAGACAGAAACGGGCAAAAAAATTGATGTTATGACGCTGGATTATAATCGTTTGATGAATCATGTGAAATATATGGCGGCAAGACTTTTGCGCGGTGAAGAACTTAAGATTAATATCAATGATTATATAGAAATAAAATTCCCAAAAGCATTTGCAATTGCAACAACAGTCTGCGACCATTTGGGTGAGAATATCGGCGTTCAGCCGGGTGAACGAGAAATCGGATATCTGGCGATGCATATTGAGAGAGTATACAATGCAGGTGAAAATAACTAAAAATCCTTGCTTATTAATTGACAATATATGCAAAATGTGATAATCTGAAAAAAGATTAGAGAAGCTAAAAAAGAGTTTGGCAACCTTTCCTGAAAAGGCTGACAAGCTCTTTTTTGAAATTAAAATTTTTTTACTATGCGATTAGTAAAAAAATAATAAACGACGTATTAAAAGGGGAATAATTATGAAATTAATGAAGACAGAGGATGCAGTAGGTCAGATTTATGCCATGATATCACACAGATCATCAAAGGCGTAACAAAAGATGCTGTATTTCGCAAAGGGCATATTATCCGGGAAGAAGACATTCCGGTATTGTTAAGTGTCGGAAAGGACCACATTTATATCTGGGAGAATAATGAAAATATGCTTCATGAAAATGATGCAGCACTGGTGCTTTATGACATGTGTAAGAATGATAACATGGCTCCATCTCAGATTAAAGAAGGAAAGATTGAACTGATTGCAGAGTGTGATGGCGTATTAAAAGTAGATACAGAAAAATTAAATCGCATTAACAGTCTCGGTGAAATGATGATTGCCAGCAGACATGGCAATTTTCCGGTGAAGAAAGGTGATAAGCTCGCGGGGATGCGTATTATCCCGCTTGTAATCGAGAAAGAAAAGATGGAGCAAGCAAAAGAAGCTGGCGGTGAGGGGCAGATTTTTGAGCTACGTAAATATTTACACAAAAAAGTTGGAATTGTAACGACTGGAAATGAAGTGTATCATGGGCGTATCGAAGATACATTTACACCGGTTATCAAAGAAAAATTAGCAGAATTTGATACCGAGATCATCGGACATCGTGTAAGTGACGATAACCCGGAGCGTATTACAGGTTATATCCGCGAATTGCTCGATGAAGGCGCAGACATGATTATCTGTACAGGCGGAATGAGCGTAGATCCAGACGATAAGACACCGTTGGCAATCCGTAATTCAGGTGCAAAGGTCGAGACTTACGGAGCACCGGTATTACCGGGAGCAATGTTCTTGCTTTCCTATTATAATGAGACAATTCCTGTACTTGGACTTCCGGGATGCGTAATGTATGCAAAGCGAACAATATTTGACCTTGTATTACCAAGACTGATGACAGGCGAGAAAGTAACAAAAGAAGATATAGATACACTTGGCGAAGGTGGATTGTGTCTGTCTTGCCCGGTCTGTACATTTCCAAATTGCGGATTCGGAAAATAAAGGAAATGCAGGCAAGTAAGAAGCAGGCTGGCAACATGAAAACAAGAGATGTGTAGAAGGGGAAGGACAATGATTGACGGATATGGACGAACAATTGAATACATGAGAATATCCATTACTGACCGTTGCAATCTTCGTTGCCGATACTGTATGCCGGATGGGGTTGATCTGGTGTCAATGTCAGACCTTCTTTCTTTTGAAGAAATAGAAGAAATTTGTTGTGCGGCGGCAGAACTGGGGATAAAAAAAATAAAAATTACCGGCGGAGAGCCGTTGGTACGTAGGGGATGTACTGCACTCATTGGCCGAATAAAACAAATACCGGGAATTGAAGAGGTGACACTGACGACGAATGGAATACTTTTGGCACAGCAGATGTCAGAGCTTTGCGAAAATGGGCTGGATGCAGTGAATATCAGTCTTGATACGTTGAGTAGATGTAATTATGAAGAAATTACAGGAAAAGATAAATTAGAGCATGTGTTAGAGGGAATTCAGGCAGCGGTAGAAGCCGGGATACGGGTTAAGATTAACAGCGTATTACAAAAAGAGCAAAACGATGCGGAATGGGGGCAGCTGATCGGCTTGGCGAAAGACCAGCCAATTGATGTACGTTTTATCGAGATGATGCCAATTGGTTACGGGAAACAATTTGAAACAATATATAATGAAGATATCCAGAAAAAAATCAGGGAAATATACCCGGATTTAGAAGAGGATACAAGAGTTCATGGAAATGGACCGGCAACATATTATCACATACCGGGATTTAAAGGAAGCATCGGATTTATCAGTGCGATACATGGGAAATTTTGTGATAAATGCAATAGAATACGTCTGACATCACAGGGGATGATTAAGCCGTGTTTATGTTATGGGAAATCTTATAATCTAAAAGAAATCCTAAGAGATTCCGGAGAAAAAATCGGAACAGAAGATATGAAGAGAATGCTGAAGCAAAGATTAGAGACAGCAATATTGGAAAAACCAGAACAACATTGTTTTGAGCATTTGGATGATATTACAGAAAAGAAAGATATGATACAAATAGGTGGTTGAAAATGGGAAAGATAATTGCAATTTGCATTAGTGAAAAAAAAGGAACGCAGAAGCACAGTATTGAATCTGCAGTCTTAAAAGAAAACTGGGGAATTGAAGGAGATGCACATGCAGGGAAATGGCATCGTCAGGTAAGTTTGCTTTCATTTGAAAAGTTTGATGAGTTCCAGAAAAAAGGTGCAGAAATTGATTACGGTGCCTTTGGAGAAAATATTCTTGTAGAAGGATTTGATCTTCGAACAATTCCGGTTGGAACAAGATTTCAGGTGGGAGAAGCAATTTTAGAGTTAACACAGATAGGAAAAGATTGTCATAGTCACTGTGAAATTTACAAAAAGATGGGCGATTGCATCATGCCACGTGAAGGCATATTTACAGAAATTATAAAAGGCGGCGTGATAAAACCAGGTGATGAAGTCATTCAGTTACCACTGCCAAAAGACAGACCATTTACCGCAGCGATTGTTACATTAAGTGATAAAGGTTATGCAGGAGACCGTGAAGATAAAAGCGGTCCGATGATTCAGCAGATATTAGAAGAATGTACAGACTCTAAATATCAGATTATAGAAAAAATGATTTTGCCGGATGAAAAAGCAAAGATAGAAAGACAACTTTGCAGACTGGCAGACCAAAGACAGATTAATGTAGTATTTACAACAGGTGGAACCGGATTCGCAGAAAGAGACGTAACACCAGAAGCAACAATCGCTGTCTGCGACAAGATGGCACCGGGTATTGCTGAGGCAATGAGACACTATTCCTTAAGTATTACAAATCGCGCAATGCTTAGCAGAGCTGTAGCTGGAATCAGAAAGAAAACATTGATCATCAACCTGCCGGGAAGTCCAAAAGCAGTAAAAGAGAGCTTAGAATACATCCTTCCGGCACTGGGACATGGCCTTGGAATCCTTCGCGGAACAGATGGAGAATGCGGTAACGCTTAGCGAGGTACTTTCGAGCTTAGCGTTACCGTACACTACGACAGCAGGCGAGGTAGTTTCGAGCCGCTGTTCGGAGTGTTACCGCGTGAAGAATAACGCTTAGCGAGGTCTTTTCGAGCTTAGCGTTACCGTACACTACGGCAGCAGGCGAGGTAGTTTCGAGCCGCTGCTCGGAGTGTTACCGCGTGAAGAACACGCTTAGCGAGGTATGGAAATGATTGTAAATAGAAGCAGCGCCCTAACTGCTTTCTATTTTGCATAGCGAATAGTTTGAAAAAAACATTCGCGTGCAACAAATATTTACAAAAAGTCATCAAGGAGGAATAGGATGAAAAAAAGAATTTTAGCAATGATGCTTGCGTCAGCATGGTAGTAGGACTTGTAGGATGTGGAGGAAGCTCAGATTCGAAAGATACGAAAGAAGAAACAAAAACAGAAGAGACAACAAAAACAGATGATGCCGAAGAAACAGAAATCCAGGTATTTATCGCAGCCAGCTTAAACACAGTTATGACAGAGCTTGCAGAAGAATACAACAAAGAACATCCAGAAGTAAAAATCACATACAACGCAGATAGTTCAGGAACACTGCTGACACAGATTGAAGAAGGTTACGAATGTGATATTTTCTTCTCAGCAGCTCAGAAACAGATGGACCAGCTGGAAAAAGACGGACTTGTAGTAGATGGAACTCGTGCAAATGTTGTAAATAACCAGGTAGTTGTAGTATCATTAAAAGATAGTGGTACAAAGGTCACAGGACTTGAGAACTTAAACGAAGCAAGCAGCATCGCTCTGGCAGGCGGAAGCGTTCCGGTTGGCAAATATACTCGTCAGGCACTTGTAAACATTGGAACATTAAATAAAGTAGATGATGTATCAACAATCACAACACAGGAAATTTCAGATGCTTTAGGTGGAGTCGAGATCAGCGAGCAGGATAACGTAAGTAAAGTACTTGCAGCAGTTGTAGAAGGTTCTTGCGAAGTAGGAACAACATATTTCTCAGATACATATGGATATGAAGACAAACTGGATATTCTTCAGAAAGTAAGCTACGATCTGACAGGAAATGTAATCTATCCAATCGCACGCGTTTGGAATGACGAAGCCGATGAAGTACAAAACAAAGCTGCTGATGATTTTATCAAATTTATCACATCAGATGCAGCAAAAGCAGTATTTGATTCATACTATTTTGATACAAACGTAGAATAAGCAGTATATTTCGCTCAGAAGAATAAACAAAAAATCAGAAAAAGATGGCATTTGCTGATAGCGGATGCTCATCAGAAAGGAAAAACATGGAAGCAGTGATAGAGGTCATCAAGACATTAGACTGGAGTCCGTTATGGATTTCATTAAAAACAGGAATTGTAGCAACGATATTCTCCTTCTTTTTAGGTATTTTTGCTGCACGTAAAATTGTAAAAGCATCACCTGGAGTAAAAGCAGTGCTGGATGGCATCCTGACGCTTCCGATGGTTTTGCCTCCGACAGTAGCGGGATTTTTCCTGCTACTTATATTTAGCAGACGTCGTCCGTTTGGAATCTTCTTATATGAAACGTTTGATATTAAGGTTGTTCAGAGCTGGCTTGGCTGCATAATTGCAGCGACAGTGATTGCATTTCCATTGATGTATCGAAATGCAAGAGCGGCCTTTGAACAAATCGATGTAAATCTTGTTTATGCGGGAAGAACACTTGGAATGTCCGATTTGAAAATATTTTGGAGGGTAGTCATCCCGACTGCCGGACCGGGAATTGCATCCGGAACAATCCTTACATTTGCAAGGGCACTTGGCGAATACGGTGCAACATCGATGCTTGCCGGAAATATTCCCGGAAAGACAGGAACCATTTCACAGAAGATTGCAATGGTCATTCAAGACGGAGATTACCTGACAGCCGGAGTGTGGGTTGCAATTGTGATGGCAATCGCATTTGGAATTGTTGTGTTAATGAACATAATTGCAGGTAAGAAAATGAAACAAGTCAAACGCTGGTAAATCCAGGTGAAAAGTAAAACAGACGAAACGCTAATAAAAAGGAGACAAAAAATGGCAATAAGTGTAGATGTCCAGAAAAAGCTCGGGGAGTTTGAGTTGAATGTAAAGTTTGAAAGCACATCAAAAAGAATTGGGATTCTGGGCGCTTCCGGTTGCGGAAAAAGTATGACATTGAAAAGCATTGCCGGGATTGAAACTCCGACAGAAGGAAAAATCCAGATTGGCGAACATGTACTGTTTGATTCCAAAAATAAAGTGAATTTAAAGCCACAGAAAAGAAAAATAGGATATTTATTTCAAAACTATGCATTATTTCCAACGATGACGGTAGCTCAAAATATTGCGGCGGGATTAAAAGGAAGTAAGCAGGAAAAAGAAAATCGAGTCAGGGAGATGGCAGAAAAATTTCAGATACAGGAATTATTAAAACGTCTGCCCGGACAACTTTCAGGAGGACAGCAACAAAGGGTTGCACTGGCAAGAATTATGGCATACAGCCCGGATGTGATATTGTTAGACGAACCATTTTCTGCATTGGATGTGTTTTTGAAAGACCATTTGCAACAGGAACTTGAAGAGATGTTGAAGGATTACGAAGGAACAGTAATTATGGTTTCTCATAGCCGTGACGAAGTATATCGCTTTTGTGAAGAGCTGTTGATTTTGGATCAGGGAAGCGTAATCACAGCCGGAAAGACAAAAGTAATCTTTAGTAACCCTCAATATCGCGCAGCAGCAAAATTGACCGGATGTAAAAACTTTGCTGAAATGCAATATACAGAATCTCCGAATAAAATTATTTTGCCGGATTGGGGAGTTACATTACAGCTGAAAAAGGAAGTGCCAAAAGGGTGCACCTGCATCGGGTACCGTGCACATGATTTTGTGCCGATATGGGGAGAAAAAAAAGAAAATTGTATAGAGGTACGATTAAAAAGCATGTCAGAACTTCCGTTTGAAAATCAGTATTATTTAAATCCAGCAAATCCGAAGACACCTTCTATCTGCTGGTTTGTACAGAGAGAGAAGGAAAATGTAGTTGAGACAAATGGTTTGCCAGAGCATCTCCAGATTGCAGAAGAAAGATTAATGTTTCTAAAATAACGTTTTTAATACAAAAACAAATGAAAAGTTCTCTTTTGGAAAGTGTGAAAACCATTTTCCGAAAGAGAACTTTTTGTATAGAATGGATAGGTAATATGAATTGTTATAGCTCATCTAACATCTTCTCAAAAACATCTTGTGGGACCGGCTTGGAATAATAATATCCCTGTATAAAATCGCAGTTCACAGATTTTAAGAAGTTTACCTGCTCGTTGGTTTCAGCACCTTCGGCAATGACCTTAATGCCAAGTTCGTGAGCCATGGAAATGATGGTGTGCAGGACAGCTTCAATTTTTGGATTCTTCCCAATAGAACGTACAAATTCCATATCCAGTTTTAAAATGTTAAAATCATAGTCTGTGATCGTGCTGAAAGAAGAAAATCCACTTCCAAAGTCATCTAATAAAATGCGTACATTTTGATTCTGAATCTTTCTCAAAGGATGCAAATCCAGATTGTTAATAGAAATATAAGCGCTTTCAGTAAGCTCTAACATCTTATGTGAACAAAGAAATTCGTCGTTTGAAAACTCATCTACAAGTGCACTTAACATATCAGGATCATAAAAATCCATCCGTGAAATATTCATAGAAATCGGAACTACCTTTTTGCCGGCATCATGACGCCGGTGCAGAAAGAGTGAAATCATGTCAGATACAAATTTATCTAATACCGAAATATGCCCATTTTTTTCAAGCGTAGGAATGAAAACGTCTGGGGAAATCATCCCTTTTTCCGGGTGAATCCAGCGAATCAGAGCTTCTGCGCCGACAATCTTATCTGTTGCAGCACTAAAGATTGGCTGATAGTACACCTGTAATTCATTATTTTCCAAAGCCTGTCCGATATTGCGTCGAATCTGGGACTGTGCCATATAGATTTCCTTCATCTTCAAATCATAGATGGCATAAGGCTGTAAATATTCGTTCTCAATATGCTGACATGCCAGATGGGCACGATCACACATTCCATTTACAGAAACATGCCGGTCATGAATATGATAAATACCACATTTCGCAAAAATAAGAATAGTTTTATCATGATATGTGAAGGATTGCTTTAAAAGCTTTGTCAATTGTTCATAGTCCAGATATTTACGTTCTATAAGACAGACAAAATGATCGGAAGTCAGTCTTGCAGCAGCAATTGGATGCAAGAAGCAATTCCGAAGCTTATTATGAAAATGATGGAGAAACGCATCGCCACCCTCAAATCCAAGAATCTCATTCAATGCTTTAAATTCCTTGAAGTCAATAAAAAGAAGAGAAAACTTGTCATTGTGAGGGTCATTTTTAATAATATTCGAAACGACGTGGTAAAATCCAACACGATTCAAATCGCCGGTTAAAAAATCCTGATAAGCAAGATAGCTGATATCCTGGATTGTGCTTAAAACAAGCTGTTGTTCTTTATCAAAATAAACAAAATTGTAGCGTACAATCAGCTCTTTATTATTTTTAACATGATGCAGGGTATAACAGTAATTGCCCTGTGTGTCCAAAGCGTGTTTGACCTTTGTCAGAGGACTATGAGAATCAAAATAATCATAATCTGCCGGGGAAATATGAAGACGCTTCATCAATTCACAAATCCGTTCGTAAGAATCAGTGGAAGTAAGAAAATCTTCACCGGACTTAGCATCAAGACGACATCTGCTGATCGTATGATGATTAAGGTCAATTAAACCGACAAAAGAATATTCGCTTTGATACAAAAGTTCTGGAACACGCGTAGCGGCAATTTTTTTCAAATCGTTCCGGTTAGGATTGAGTGTTTTCATGATGTACATTCCCCCTATGCTCTGATTTTGAGAATAAAAATGAGTTACGATTTACAGAATAGCTGTAAAATTAGAACTATTAATTTATTATAACCTAGATTTAATATAAAAGCTATAGCGAAAAACAAAGCTCATAAGAAAAATTATGCGAAAATTTATGTGAAAATAAATAGAAGTTCCTTGACAGAAAATGCATTGGATTTTATCATGAAAGATACGTGAATTACGCAGGATGAAGGAGAAAAAATATGGATTATATATTCTTGATCATCGGATTTGTATTGTTAATCAAAGGGGCAGACTTTTTCGTGGACGGAAGCTCCAGCGTGGCAAAAATATTAAAGGTGCCGACAATCATCATCGGTCTTACAGTCGTAGCATTTGGAACAAGTATGCCGGAGCTCTCAGTCAGTGTGACAGCAGCACTTCGGGGAAGTAACGACCTGGCAGTCAGCAATGTGCTGGGTTCCAATATTTTTAACCTGCTGGTTGTCTTGGGATGTTGTGCATTGGTAAAACCCGTGGCGGCAAAATGGTCCTTGCTCAAAAAAGAGTTTCCATTTTCAATATTGATCACAATTATTTTACTGCTTGTAGATTCTGATTTTTCTATTATGAAAATATTGGACGGAAACCAGGGATTTGTCCTGGGAAGATGGGCAGGATTACTGTTTTTGATTTTGTTTGTTCTTTATATATATGCAACCGTAAAATCCGCACTTCGCTCCAGAGCGGAAGCAAAAGATATGGAAGAGGAAGAGTATAAGACGATGAGCCCGCTAAAAAGCGGCATTTATATCGTAATCGGATTAATCGGAATCGTGTGGGGTGGCAATCTGGTCGTAGACAGCGCATCGAATATCGCATTGACATTTGGATGGAGCCAGACATTTATCGGGCTTACAATCGTAGCACTTGGAACATCACTTCCAGAACTGGTTACATCTGTTGTAGCAGCAAGAAAAGGAGAAAATGACCTTGCAGTAGGGAATGTTGTCGGTTCAAACATTTTCAACATTTTATTGATACTTGGAGTGTCTTCCTTTATCACACCAATCACACTCGATGTGACAGCGGTGTATGATACAATCATTTTAATTATAGCAAGCATCGTCGTGTATGTATCAGCAATCAGCAAACGCGAGATTCAAAGAAAAGAAGGAATTCTCTTTTTAGTTTGCTATTTTGCATTTTTCCTTTACGTGTTTATGAGATAGAAACAAGTGAGATATCTCATAAGGAATAGAGTTATAAAAAAGAAAAATCGTAGTCGATAGATTACAAAAGAAGGGAGAGGACAATGGAGAAGAAAAAAATTATTGAATTCCGTAACATTGTAAAAAATTTTGATGGACAGATTGTATTAAAAGGTATCAATCTGGATATTTATGAAAATGAATTTGTGACCCTGTTGGGACCAAGTGGATGCGGTAAAACCACATTGCTTCGAATTTTGGGAGGTTTCCTGGATGCAGACGAGGGAAGCGTAATGTTTGATGGAGAAGAAATCAGTCAAAAACCCCCATATGAACGTGAGTTGAATACTGTATTTCAGAAATACGCATTATTTCCACATTTAAGTGTTTATGAAAATATTGCATTTGGTCTTAAGATAAAAAAGATGAGCAAGGATATCATTGACCAGAAGGTTATGAAGATGCTTAAACTCATCGGTCTGGAAGGGTATGAAGATAAAAATACAACCCTGCTTTCCGGAGGACAGCAGCAGAGAGTAGCGATTGCCCGCGCCCTTGTAAATGAGCCGAGGTCTTATTATTAGACGAACCATTGGCGGCGCTGGATTTGAAGCTGCGTAAAGAGATGCAGTATGAGTTGAAACGTATCCAGCAGGAAGTAGGAATCACATTTATTTTTGTAACACATGATCAGGAAGAAGCATTGACAATGTCAGACAAGATCGTTGTTATGAAAGGCGGAGAAATCCAGCAGGTAGGAACACCGGAAGAAATCTACAACGAGCCTGCAAACGTATATGTAGCCAATTTCATCGGCGAGAGCAACATCATTTCCGGAAAAATGCTCGAAGATTACAAAGTACGATTTGATGATGTAACATTTGACTGTGTAGATTTCGGATTCAGAAAAGACGAACCGGTAGATGTAGTATTGCGTCCGGAAGATATCGATATCGTTGATGTCAAAGACGGAAAACTTACCGGAGAAGTACAGAGCGTACTCTTTAAAGGAGTCCACTACGAGATTATTGTTGAGACAGTCCCGGGAACAAGTGTAACCGTAAACATGCGAGTAGTACATAACCGTGATGTGACAAGCGAAGACGGAACAGAAAAAATCAGTGCCAGCGATTTTTACGTCGATGTGGAAGATGTAGAAGCACTTGATGATAAAGACATTATCGCTTTCTCAAATGCACAGGCATGGGATCCAAAGACAGACGAGTACATTTCCATCGCAAGAATTGAATATGATTTGAAGTCGGAAGAAGGCGAATATCCAGTTACATTCTCAACATCGAAAGGAACAAGTGTACAAAGAAACATTTTTGTTGTCAACCAGCCTTTCGTTAAAAATGAGAGAGCAAATGAAGGTGTTATGGCATTTAACTTCTCAAAAACAGTAGATGAAATCATAGAATCCCAGGCACTGGATACAGATTTGAAAACATGGGCAAATGCACAAGGTTGGAAGTTGACAGACGAAGACCAGAGTGTAGATTTAAGTGTAGATTACGATTTTGAGCCGGAAGATGTAAAAGAAGGTGTATATAAGATCACATTCTCAACGACAGGTCGTGAGTTTAAGATTCATACAACAGACTATTCCGAGGAAGGTCAGGAAGTCGGGCTGACATTCTTCCCGGAAGATATCCATGTTATGTCGAAGGTGGTATTTTAATATGAAGAAATTCTCACAGTTAGCAATCCCATATATCGTGTGGGCGGTGTTGATGCTTGTACTTCCAATGGCACTGATTTTCCTTTACTCTATCACAGAGCCTGGGAACAGCATCATATCCTTCTCAATAACACTGGATCAGTACATCAAATTCTTTACCGACAAAGATTTCTTACTGATTCTGTGGCGCTCACTTGCAATTGCGGTTAAGACAACCATCATCTGTCTGCTGCTTGGTTATCCGATTGCATATTACATTGCAAGAACAAAAGAAAAAACACAGAACATGTTAATCTTATGCATTACAATTCCAATGTGGATCAACATGCTTGTGCGTACTTATGCGTGGATTGGTCTCTTAAGTGATGGCGGATTGATCCAGAAAATATTAAGCCTCGTAGGTCTTGGACACATAAAGCTCCTTTACACAGAAGGTGCAGTATTGCTTGGTATGGTATACAACTTCCTGCCATTTATGATTTTGCAGATTCAGACATCCCTGTGTAAAATGGATACTTCCTTATTAGAAGCAAGCGCAGATTTAGGGGCAAGTCCGGCGCAGACATTCAGACGCATCACATTGCCATTATCATTGCCGGGCGTGATCAACGGAATCACATTAGTATTTTTGCCGGCAGTAAGCTCCTTCTTCATTCCAAAGCTGTTAGGAGGAGGTCAGTATTTCCTTATTGGAAATATGATTGAAAACCAGTTTATTACAGTAGGAGAGTGGAACTTCGGAAGTGCCATCTCTATGATCATGGCAGTTATTATGATGCTGCTTATGATGGCAGTGCGTAAAACTGAAAAACGAAATGCAGGCGGAAAGGAGGCATGATTTAATGAAAAAAAATAAGCATCCATTTGGTAAGATACTTCTGATTTTGACGATCATGTTCTTCTATCTTCCAATTATATACATGATTATTTTTTCGTTTAACGATGGAAAATCATTGACAAAATTTACCGGATTCTCATTGCGCTGGTATCAGCATATGATGGATTCAGGAGATATGATGAGCGCATTATCCACAACATTTAGCGTGGCAATCATCGCAACAATCATTTCAACAATTATCGGAACAATCACGGCAATCGGATTAAGCAAATCAAAAAAGATTATCAGAGATCTGATGGAACAGGTAAACATCTGCCGATGATGAACCCGGAAATCGTAACAGCGATTGGATTTATGCTGCTGTTCATTACATTTAAAATAGAAAAAGGCTATGTGACAATGCTTCTGGCACATATCGCGTTTTGTATACCGTATGTAATTTTGTCGGTTATGCCAAAAATCCGTTCACTTGACCCAAACATTGCAGATGCAGCGATGGATCTGGGGGCGACACCGTGGCAGGCATTGGTGAAAGCCATTGTACCGCAGATCACACCGGGAATTATCTCAGGTGCACTGATTGCATTTACCATGTCAATAGATGATTTTATTATTTCATACTTCGTGACAGGACGCGGCGTAAAAAACTTAAGTATTGTAGTTTATACGATGAGCAAACGTGTAAATCCAAGTATCAATGCGGTGTCAACACTTGTTGTTGTCATTATTACAATAGCCCTGGTGATCATTAACATTGCACCGGTCGTAGCTTCAAAACGTGCAAAAAAAGAAAATGTAGGCCGAAGAAAATTCGTTTATCCGGCAACTGCAGCAGTATGTGCATTGTTAGCAATTGTGATTTTTGTAAATATATCCGGAAACAGGGCAGCATCAAAGCCATTTGAAGGCCAGACCTTGCACATTTACAACTGGGGCGAATATACAGGTGAAAATATCATCAACGACTTCCAGAAAGAGACAGGGGCAACAGTTGTTATGGAAAACTTTGATTCCAATGAACAAATGTATATCAAAGTCGCAAATGGAGAATCCTACGATATCCTTGTTCCAAGTGATTATATGATACAGAGATTGATAAGCGAAGGATATCTGCAAAAATTAGATCACTCAAAACTGGATTGCCTTGATAAGCTCAATGACGGCGTAAAAAATCTGGCATACGATCCGGGAAATGAATACTCAATACCATATTTCTGGGGAACAGTCGGAATCATTTACGACAAAACAAAGGTAGATATCGAAGATTTGAAAAAAGAAGGTTACAACATTTTCCTCGATGAAAAATATAAAGGAGATATCTATCTCTACGATTCAGAGAGAGATTCCTTTATGATGGCGTTGAAAGCATTGGGATATTCCATGAATACAACGAATGAAAAAGAAATCCAGGAGGCTTATGACTGGCTCCTTCAGTGTGTGCAGACGATGGATTCGGAAATCGTTACGGACGAAATCATTGACAACATGGCACAAGGCCGAAAAGCATTAGGCTTAATCTATTCAGGAGATGCAACTTATGTCATGGCAGAAAATGAAACATGGGTTACTATTTACCGGAAAGTGGAACAAACCTCTGGTCTGATGCGATGGTTATTCCGAAAAATGCAAAGAATCCAGAACTTGCATACGCATTTATCAACTATGCAAGCGACTATGACGGAGCTTATGATAACTCAAGCTATGTAGGTTACACTGCCGCAAATAAAGAAGTTATGGATGATCTCTCCAAAGTGGGCGGCGAATTCGAAGGAATCAATGCGTACATTCCAAGAAGCGATAATCAAAATGATGAAATATTTGAATATAATGAAGATACAAAGAAGATCATCAGTGATTTGTGGAGCAGAGTAAAAATTGCAGCAAGTAATGCGAAGTGATAAGAGGGGTGCGAAAGCACTCCTTTTTCTATGTGGCGAACGTAAGTATTTCTTATTATATGAAAGTGGATATGAGGGCTTACGAAAGCAGACTGGTATCTGAAAAGAGACATGAAAATAAAATTAGCACTCACCTTTAAAAAGTGCTAACAAAAGTGTTGACAAACCAAAAAAGCAGTGGTATTGTTATAGAGTAAATAGAACAAGAAAGATTCGTGGTAGCTTTTAGAACGCTTTTAAAAACTGCCATTTAGCAACCATTTTTATAAAAAAGGGGGTTTGTATTATGAACATTAATAAATTTACACAGAATTCATTGCAGGCAGTTCAGTCTTGTGAGAAGGTTGCATATGATTATGGCAATCAGGAGATCGCACAGGAACATTTACTCTATGCACTGCTCACACAGGATGACAGCCTGATTTTAAAATTATTAGAGAAGATGAACATTCAGGGCACATTGTTTATCAATCGTGTAGAAGAAGCAATCAATAAAAGACCAAAGGTGCAAGGTGGACAGGTGTTTGTCGGACAGGATTTGAATAATGTATTGATCCATGCAGAAGACGAAGCCAAACAGATGGGAGACGAATACGTTTCAGTTGAGCATTTGTTCCTCGCATTGTTAAAACACGCAAGTAGAGAGATGAAAGCACTGTTTCGAGAATTCGGAATCGACCGCAATTCATTTCTCCAGGCATTGTCCAGCGTCAGAGGCAATCAGAAAGTGACAAGCGATAATCCAGAGGCAACCTACGATGCACTTGCAAAATATGGTACCGATTTGGTTGAGCGTGCAAGAGAACAGAAGCTAGACCCGGTTATCGGACGAGATGCTGAGATTCGTAATGTAATCCGAATCCTTTCACGTAAGACTAAGAACAATCCGGTTCTGATCGGTGAACCTGGTGTCGGTAAAACGGCAGCAGTAGAAGGTCTTGCACAGCGAATTGTAAGAGGAGATGTGCCGGAAGGCCTGAAAGATAAGATCATTTTCGCACTGGATATGGGTGCGCTCGTAGCAGGGGCAAAGTATCGTGGTGAATTCGAAGAACGTTTGAAAGCCGTATTGGAAGAAGTAAAGAACAGCGAAGGCAAGATCATTCTCTTCATCGATGAGCTGCATACAATTGTTGGAGCTGGTAAGACAGAAGGCTCTATGGACGCCGGAAATATGCTCAAGCCAATGCTTGCACGAGGCGAGTTACATTGTATCGGTGCTACAACTCTGGACGAATATAGAAAATATATCGAGAAAGACGCAGCACTTGAGAGACGTTTCCAGCCGGTTTTAGTAGATGAACCAAGCGTAGAAGATGCCATTTCTATCCTTCGTGGACTGAAAGAACGTTATGAAGTATACCATGGCGTTAAAATCACAGACGGAGCACTTGTGGCAGCGGCAACATTGTCCAACCGATATATATCAGACCGTTTCCTTCCGGATAAAGCAATAGACCTTGTCGATGAAGCATGTGCATTGATTAAGACAGAACTAGATTCCATGCCGGCCGAGATGGACGAACTGCGAAGAAAGATTATGCAGCTTGAGATTGAAGAAGCGGCACTTAAAAAAGAAGAAGACCGGTTAAGCAAAGAAAGACTGGAACATTTACAGCAAGAGCTTGCAGAACTTAGAGAACAATTTTCAAAACAGAAAGCACAGTGGGATAATGAAAAACATTCCGTAGAACGTGTTCAAAAAATCCGTGAAGAGATTGAACAGATTAATAACGATATCCAAAAAGCACAGCGCTCATACGATCTGGAAAAAGCAGCCGAGCTGCAGTATGGAAAACTTCCACAGCTTCAAAAACAATTAGAAGAAGAGGAAACACATATCAAAGAAAAAGACTTACGTCTGGTACATGAAAGTGTTACAGATAATGAAATCGCCAGAATCATTTCCAGATGGACAGGAATTCCGGTAGCAAAACTCAACGAGAGCGAGCGTAGCAAGACCCTTCATCTCGACGAAGAACTGCATAAACGTGTCATTGGACAAGATGAAGGTGTAACAAAAGTTACAGAAGCTATCATCCGTTCCAAAGCAGGAATCAAAGATCCATCCAAACCAATCGGTTCATTCCTATTCTTAGGACCAACCGGTGTAGGTAAGACAGAACTTGCGAAAGCACTGGCAGAAAGTCTGTTTGATGATGAAAATAACATGGTTCGTATCGACATGAGTGAATACATGGAGAAATATTCCGTGAGCCGTCTTATTGGAGCACCTCCGGGATATGTCGGATATGATGAGGGAGGTCAGTTGACAGAGGCAGTGCGCAGAAAACCATACTCCGTTGTACTGTTCGATGAGATTGAAAAAGCACATCCAGATGTATTCAATGTACTTTTGCAAGTACTGGATGATGGCCGTATTACAGATTCACAAGGCCGTACAGTAGACTTTAAAAATACAATCTTGATCATGACATCCAACATTGGATCATCCTACCTGCTGGATGGAATTCAGGATAACGGCGAAATCAAGCCAGAAAATCAAGAAATGGTAATGCAAGATTTAAGAGCACATTTCAGACCAGAATTCCTGAACCGTCTCGATGAGATTATCATGTTCAAACCATTGACAAAAGAAAACATCGGCTCAATTGTAGATTTAATGATCGCAGATGTAAACAAGAGACTGGAAGATAAAGAAATCTCCATCGAATTGACACCAGAAGCAAAAAGCTTCGTTATAGATGGCGGTTACGATCCAACTTACGGTGCAAGACCACTCAAACGATATCTGCAGAAACACGTTGATACATTAGCTGCAAAACTGATCCTCGAAGGAAATGTCGGAACAGGCGATGTGATCTTATTACATGTTGAAGATGGCAAACTTGTAGCGAAGATAAAAGGTCGAAGTGATATTTAATAAAGAGAATAAATGATATTAGGTGGCAGACTGTGCGAGCAGTCTGCCATTGCTTTACCATAATACACCACAAAAATACCAAGCGACTATGCTCTCTTGCTCAGCTTCGTCGGGCAAGCCCGACTCGAATTCGCCAGATTGCATAATTGCTTGGTATTTTGTATGGCGGAACGAGGAATCCCATCACTTATCCAATACTTTATTAATCTGTTCCACAGGTAAATTCAAAAGTTCAGCAAGCTTATCAACATCAGTGATATTTTTAGAGAGCGTTCGGATAAATTCCTCCGTCACTCGCTTCGTCACGAGTTCTTCCTGCTCTTGAAATTCCTCGGCCATTAATTCTTTCAACGCTTCGCACATAGTTTCTTTAACCTCCTTTACTGCATCCCAGTTCGCCCGGGTAATAACTTCCATTGCAGCTTGATATAATTTTGATGATTTTTTTGCTTCGTATTCCTTGAGAAGTACTTCGATTTCCTCGGGTTTAGACATGTTTTGCGCAAACTCTGCAACCAGAGATTTTCTTTCGGATCTAATTCCCTTGTCACCAAAAGCTGCATCGGAAAAGCATCCCCGGTAATATAATAAATTCCAGCCTCCACATGACGAATATCCAGTCCACGAAATTCCTTCAAATGTTGCACCATTTTTCTTGGAAAATGATTACATATAAAAGTGATAGTCAACTCTTCCGGTGGAATCTCGCAAATTTTATCTGTGTCCGACTGATAAAAACAACAGTATCCGTATACTTTGTAAAAATCATTGATTGTCAAGTTGTCATTAGGACTTTTGTATTCGATGATGTTGTACCGTCTAAAAATCCTGCCAATATTTTTGTGAATTGCTTTGTTTTCAGCAACCTTGATGATTAATTCATCCATTTGCATAGGCTTTTTAGAAAGCAAATGCTCCGGCTCAAAGGTGAGTTTTTCAGCTTCGGCTTCAAATTCAATCTGGATCGATGCCTGAAAAGCCGGATGCCATTGAATCGTATCTTTTGTACCTTTTTTCAATTAAAGTCTCCTTTCATTATAAAGTTTCCAGTTACTTAATGCAATGACAAAGAGATAACAAAAAATATCATAGAAGTGAAAAACAATATGGAAATCCTCGATTATCAACTTGTCAAAAGCACTTCTTTTCATATCGGATTATGTTTCAGAAATTGAAACCCGAGATGAGAGCCTTGCGGCTTAGAAAATTCAGAGAAAAGAAATCCCCTGAAGATGTAGTGATACCATATCACGAAATTCAAGTAATGTAAAGGAAGAAGTTTTGTGTTTCACAATACTTTGGTAAGAATTGTGGGGAAGCATCTGCGACAGCGAATATCCTGGTATCGTAGATGCCGCGTTACTGTTCACTCCCGTGTCAATCACTACGCTGATTGGCACGGAGGATGCACGCTTTATCTTGAACGGCATCTCGCCCATCGCCAAAGGCGATTTTAAATGGCGAGATGCGTTGCTGGTCACAGTTATTGTGAACAGTAACGTTATCTTTACAACACTCCAAACTCATGCTATGATAACCATATCTTCGGAGAACTTCTTTTCTCCGAATACATCTATAGCCGTTAGGCTCTCATCTCGGGTTTCAATTTCTGAAACATAATCCGATATGAAAAACAACAAAATATTCAAAATGGAGGAAAATGCCTATGACAAACAAACTGCAACAGTATTTCCCTATGATTCGGACGAAAGAACAACTAATGGCCGAGATAGAGGAAAAACCAAAACTAAAATCAATTTTCTATAGTTGGAAAGAAGAAGCAAGACAAGATTTTATCAATTTCTGTACCGGTGCACGTGGGGTGAAGATGATGTATGATTTTATAAGTAAAGAAATTCTAAATCCGGAAATATATCGTGAGCGGGTAAATGAATTTTTATCATTACTTTTAAATCAAAAAGTAAAAATATTGGAAGTGTTACCAAATGATGGGACAAGACTTGCGGATGAGTCAACTTTATTAATCATGGACATTGTCGTTGAATTAGAAGATGGAAGTATTGTAAACTTAGAAATTCAAAAAATAGGATATATGTTTCCAGGAGAACGAAGTGCCTGCTATTCAGCCGATTTGTTGTTACGACAATATAAGCGTGTAAAACAGAAGGCAGAAAAGAAACTTGATTCTCATACAAAAATGTCATATAAAGATATAAAAGATGTCTACACCATTGTTCTATTTCAGCAAAGCCCACAAGAATTAAAAAAATTCAAAGACGTATATATGCATCGCTTTAAGCAAGAATCCGATACAGGGGCAAAGATGAATCTTCTACAAAAATATCTCTTCGTAACGCTTGACAACTTCAATAAAATTAAGCACAATAATGACAAGATAATAAAACTAGACAATCGTCTTGAGGCATGGCTAGCATTTCTGAGTATGGATGCTCCGGAAGATATTGTGCAGATATTAGAGCAATATCCCGATTTCAAAGCACTTTACAATCAAGTGTATGACATTTGCCTCAACATAGAAGAGGTGATGGGAATGTTTTCAAAAGAATTATTAGAACTAGATCGCAATACAGTAGAATTGATGATTGATGAGATGCAGAAACAAGCTGATAATTTAAGAACTCAGAATGAAAATTTGGCGTTTGAGAACGAAAAATTGGGACTTGCGAATGAAAATTTGGCATTTGAAAATGAAAATTTGACACTTGCGAATGAAAGCATAAAAAACGAGAATGAAAGTATAAAAAGCGAGAATGAAAGTATAAAAAATGAAAATAAAGAGATAAAAGCCATGATGGAAGAATTGAAACGGCAAAATGAAGAAATCCTAAAATCGTTAGGAAAGAAATAAATCTCTTCCATCCATCTACGACACACCACAAAAATACCAAGCGACTATGCAATCTGGCGAATTGAAATCGGGCTTGCCCGACGAAGCTGAGCAAGAGAGCATAGTCGCTTGGTATTTAGTGCAGTTTCGTCGAGCTTTGGCTAAACCACATCACTTATCCAATACTTTATTAATCTGTTCCACAGGTAAATTCAAAAGTTCAGCAAGTTTATCAACATCAGTGATCGACTTAGATAAAGTTCTGATAAATTCTTCGGTCACTTGTTCCGTCACTCGCTTCGTCACCAGAGCTTCCTGTTCTTGAAATTCTTCTGCCATTAATTCTTTCAATGCTTCGCACATAGTTTCTTTAACCTCCTTTACTGCATCCCAGTTCGCCCGGGTAATAACTTCCATTGCAGCTTGATATAATTTCGATGATTTTTTTGTCTCATATTCCCGGAGAAGTGTTTTGATTTCCTCAGGCTTAGACATGTTATTGCGCAAACTCTGCAACCAGAGATTTTCTTTCGGATCTAATTCCCTTGTCACCAAAAGCTGTATCGGAAAAGCATCCCCGGTAATATAATAGATTCCAGCCTCCACATGACTAATATCCAGTCTACGAAATTCCTTCAAATGTTGAACCATTTTTCTTGGGAAATGATTACATATGAAAGTAATAGTTAATTCTTCCGGTGGAATCTTGCAAATTTTATCTGTGTCTGACTGATAAAAACAGCAGTATCCGTACACTTTGTAAAAGTCATTGATTGTTAGGTTATCATTAGGACTTTTGTATTCGATGATATTGTATTGTCTAAAAATCCTGCCAATATTTTTGTGAATCGCTTCGTTTTCAGCAACCTTGATGATCAATTCATCCATTTGCATAGGCTTTTTGGAAAGCAAATGCTCCGGCTCAAAGGTGAGTTTTTCAGCTTCGGCTTCAAATTCAATCTGGATTGATGCCTGAAAAGCCGGATGCCATTGAATCGTATCTTTTGTACCTTTCTTCAATTAAAGTCTCCTTTCATTATAAAGTTTTCAGTTACTTAATGCAATGACAAAGAGACAACAAAAAATATCACAGAAGTGAAAAACAATCTAGAAATCCTCGATTATCAACTTGTCAAAAGCATCTCTTTTCATATCGGATCATGTTTCAGAAATCGAAACCCGAGATGAGAGCCTTACGGCTTAGAAAATTCAGAGAAAAGAAATCCCCTGAAGATGTAGTGATACCATATCACGAAATTTAAGGTGTGTAAAGTAAGAAGTTTTATGTTTCACAATACAAAGTTTAGTAAGAATTGTGGGGAAGCATCTACAAGTCTTGGAATAAGCAAGTTGAGGATGCTGTTTTTGGAGCAGAAGCATCTACAAGTCTTGAAATAAGTAAATTGAGGATGAAATTTTTTGAGTGGGAAGCATCTTCAAGTTATAGAATAAGCAGGTTGCAGATGCAATTTTGTAGAAGTGAGTATCTGCAAGTTATGAAATAAGTAAATTGAAGATGCAATTTAACATGACTGGCAGGGAAAAAGCATCCGCAACAGCGAATATCCCACTCTTGCAGATACCGCCGCATCAAAAAAAGCATCCGCAACAGCGAATACCTCACTCTTGCAGATACCACTGCATCAAAAAAAGCATCTGCAACAGCGAATAACCTTTCCCCCTCCCACCCACCTCTTGTACAAATAAAAAACAACAAATTTTTCGGGGGGGGGGCGTTGACATAGGTATATCAAAGTTTTATACTTATAATGTTTTGTAAACAAATAATTGTAATTTATAGTTATAGTTATACGTAAGATGGAAAAAACGAAAAGATGCAAAAAACATAATCAAAAAATATAACAAAAAAGCGTAAGGGAAAAACTTTTCGCTTGTCTTATTTCTAGAGACATTTTAATATCAAAATGTTTTGTCTGGATAACACTACCCGATTTGATACGACAGATACAAAAAGGCAAAATAGAATCATAGTGGAATTTATTGACAAATTTCATGAATACCTATAGACTAGTATTAGCGTAATAGGTCTTTTTGCGACCTTTTTTAGCAAATAATTGAGAAAGATGGAGGTCATTTTTGAATGGACAGATACATAGATATGCACTGTCACATTTTGCCTGGTGTGGATGACGGAGCACAGAATCTGGAAGAGACAAGACAGATGCTGCAGATTGCCTTTAATGAAGGTATTCGTTTGATCATTGCAACTCCACATCATCATCCGCGCAGAGGACATAAAAGGCCGGAGATACTTAACGAACAGTTAAGGCTGGTACGGGCAGAAGCAGCGAAGATTAGTGATAAATTCCGAATTTATCTGGGAACCGAGGTTTTCTTTGGACAGGATGTTCCGGAGAAGATAAACAGGGGAGAGATTCTTACAATGAATAAAAGAAACACTGTATTGTTGGAATTTTCCCCATCCGATAGTTATGACTACATACGTCAGGGAGTGCAGCAGGTTCAGATGACCGGAAATCAAGTGATTATTGCTCATGCAGAGCGTTATCAATGTCTGCTAGATGATATTGGATACGCAGAAGAATTGTGTGACATGGGCGCAAGCATTCAGGTGAATGCAGGAAGCATCATTGGCGATGGCGGTCGCAGAGCAAGAAGTTTGTAAAAGAACTGATGGATGAAGATATGGTGTTCGGAGTAGGAACCGACGCACATGGAGTACAGACACGTGCTCCGAAGATGAAAAAGGCGGCAGATTACGTCAAGAAAAAATATGGAGAAGAATACATGAGGAGGATTTTCTTCGATAACGTAGCTACGTTATTGAGAAAGAGAAAGTAGTTATGAATCAATACACAAAAAATACAAGAATGAATCCAGAGTCAGATAATGACGAATTGACAATTGACCTGACAGAAGTTATCGGTGCTTTGTTAAAAAAAGCACACATCATTATTTTGACAGGAATTATCGTAGCTTTGTTGGCATTTATTGGAACAAAGCTTTTTATTACGCCTATGTATACGGCAGAGACAAAAGTATACGTACTGTCCAAATCAGATGGGGCAGCAGGTATAACAACAAGTGATTTACAGGCTGGTTCATATTTAATAAAGGACTACACAGAGCTGGTAAAGAGCCGTACAGTGATGGAACAGGTTATCGCAGTATTAAACCTGGATGTGAAACCTGAAGAGTTAATGAAGATGATATCGGTTGAAGCTGCAACAGACTCACGAATCCTTACTATTAAAGTAGAAAACGATGATCCAAAACAGGCGAAAGAGATTGCAGATGCAGTTCGCGAAGCTGTCAGCGTACAGATCACAGAGATTATGGATGCAGATGCAGTTAATACAGTTGAGAAGGCAGACCTTCCAAGTGCACCATCTTCACCAAATACAATGAAGAATACAATGATGGGTGGAATCCTTGGGATTATCCTGGCAATGGGAGTTGTTGTATTAATCTATATCATGGATGACACAATTAAGACACCAGACGACGTAGAACGTTATCTGGGACTGAATACATTAACGTCTATTCCAATCGCAGAAGGAGCAAAGAAGAATAAAAAAGCGAAAGGATTGTCAGCACGTCAGTTCACAAAGACGATGAACAGATAACAAAGAGGGAATAAAGATGCAGGAAATAGAATTAAAAGAAATAAAAAAAGATTATCGGAGTAATGAAGCATACAAGTCTCTCCGTACCAACATTGAGTTTTCAGGAGAGGATAATAAAGTATTGGTGTTTACAAGTTGCACACCAAACGAAGGAAAGAGTACAGTAACAATCGCAGTGGCACATTCACTTGCCGAGGCAGGTAAGAAAGTATTGTTTATTGATGCTGATTTAAGAAAATCAGTATTAGCAGGACGACATAAAGTAAACGGACAACTGAAAGGACTGTCACATTTCTTATCAGGACAGACAGAGCTTGGAGAAGTTATGTATCGTGTAAAAGATACAAACATGGTTATGATATTCGCAGGTGTAGTACCGCCAAACCCTGCCGAGCTGTTAGGAGGCAAACGATTTGAAAGTCTCCTTACAAGTGCAAGAAAAGCCTATGATTATGTAATTATCGATGCACCGCCGCTGGGAAGCGTTATTGATGCAGCGATTATAGCAAAACAGAGCGATGCATCAGTGCTTGTAATTTCAGCAAACACAGTCAGTCATAAATTTGCAAAAGTTGTAAAAGAGCAGTTGGAAAAATCAGGCTGTCCAATCCTTGGAGTAGTATTAAATAAAGTAGATATGGGACAGAATAAGTATTATGGAAAATACTATGGAAAATATTATGGCTCATATGGCGATTATGGTCATGAGGAAGAGGGAAAGGCTGAGGAAGAGGCATGAAACAAGAAAAGTTAGTAGCTGTGCTGATAGCAGGCTGTCTGATACTTGGAGGTGTAGCACTGGTTGTTCGTGGCAGTCAGGATCGACAGGCTCCGGTTATTAAAGTGAAGAAAGCAGACCTCACATATCAAGAAGGGCAAGGTTATGGAGAACTTTTAAAAGGTGTCAGTGCAGAAGATAACCGAGACGGAGACCTTACCGATGAAGTGTTTGTAGACCGTGTTGTGCAGATTAAAGATGGCAAAGCAATCGTATATTACGGTGTGATGGACAAGGCAAAGAATGTAGGAACTGCCAAGCGAACAGTTAATTATGTAGAAAATGGAAATGCACAGACGGATGCACATCCTAACACAGAAAATATAGCGGATGAGAACACAGAACAATCCGGAGAGGCAGCAGCATCACAGAACGAGCCTGCTAAAGCAGATGTAAACAATGATCTCACACCGGTCGGAGAAGCACCGGTGATCGCACTTACAACAGACCAGGTAACAATTGCAGCAGGGACAGAATTTGACCTTATGAGTGTAGTCAAAGGTGTTGCCGATGGCAGTGATGATGCAGATTCACTATCAACGCGTATCAGCGTGGATGGTCAGTATGATGTAAATACACCAGGAAGTTATTTGTTACACTACTATGTAATAGATTCCGACGGCAACACATCTGAGGTAAAGACATTGACACTGAATGTGCAGTAAGATATGTACATTAAGGAGATACAAACAGCAGGATAGAAGGAGTATATCAATCAGATGAAAGAACAGAAGAAGACACTGCATATGGCAGGAAAGTTGATTACATTAATACAGTTGATTCTTGCAGTCGGTTTGATTGCAGTTATCTGGAACAGCGGATTGGTACCAACGAAATATCTGGTGGCAATTATCATTGTATTATTAATATTATTTGGAGTAACATTCGGATTACAATATGTAAAAAATAAAATCTATATCGTAGGAATTGTACTTAGTATTATACTGAGTATCTTACAGGCAATTGGAATTGTCTATATATTGAAGGCAGACAAGCTGATGTCAGATGTTGGCGGAGCAAATTATAAGACAGATAATATGATTGTAGTTGTTAAAAAAGATAACCCGGCGTCGAATCTGATGGATGCTTCTATGTATCGCTTTGGTACACAGACTGCTGTAGACCAGGAAAACACACAGATTATGGTTGATAACATCAACACATCTCTTGGAAGAGAAGTAAAAATAGAACAGTATGACACAGTTCAGGAACTTGCAAATGCTTTATTAGAAGGTAGAGTAGATGCGGCAATTTATAATCAGGCATTAGATGGTCTGATTACAGATGCAATTGAAGACTATTCAGAACAGGTACGTGTGCTGTATCAGTACGGAATAGAAACAGAGATAGAACAAGAAAACGTAGATGTCGAAGAACCATTCAATGTCTACATCAGTGGCATTGATGTATCAGGACCAGTCGCAACAAACAGCCGAAGCGATGTCAATATTATCATGACAGTGAATCCAAATACGAAGAAGATTTTACTGACAACAACACCACGAGATTATTATGTACAGATACCGGATATCTCAGGAGAGCAGAGAGATAAGTTGACACATGCCGGTATTTATGGTGTGGATGCATCTATGCGAACATTAGAGCAGTTATATGGCATCGATATTTCGTATTATGCAAGAGTAAACTTTTCATCATTAGTTAAAATTGTGGACACATTAGGTGGTGTGGATGTGGATTCAGATTTTGAATTTGATGCGCAAGGATATCACTTCCAAAAAGGAATGAATCATTTAGATGGAGATCAGGCACTCGCTTTTTCAAGAGAGCGTTATAGTTTCGAAGATGGGGATAATCAGCGAGGAAAAGACCAACAGAAGGTTCTGACAGCAATTTTGAATAAAGCAATGTCACCTGCAATTCTGTCGAATGCAAGTGCATTGATTGCAGATGTCAGTGACAGTGTACAAACCAATATGACACAGGAAGAGATGGCAAAGTTTATCAAGATGCAGTTGAATGATGGTGCAAGCTGGAATATTGAATCTGCAGCAGCATCAGGAACTGGAGATACACAGGCATGTTACTCGTCAGGAGACCAGCCATTGTATGTAATGTGGCCGGATGAGGCAGTTGTACAGAGCATCAGTGCAAAGATGAATGAGATATTAAATGGAAATTAAAGGATAAAAGTTTAAAGGAAGAAAAGTAAAAATATGAGTGGAGTATCAAATCACGATAAAGAAAGAAAGATGAAAAAAAAGAAAATTGAACACTGGCAGATGATAGCATTATATCTGGTTATATATGATATAATCGCAATTAATTTTGCCTACTTTTTTGGATTGTGGCTGCGCTTTGATTTGCACTTCACAAGTATTCCAGCAGAATATCTGAGTGCATTTTTTAAATTTGCACCGGTATATACAGTATTTACTATTTTTGTATTTGCACAATTGCGTCTCTATAACAGCCTGTGGAGATTTGCAAGTTTTAGTGAGTTGAATAGAGTGATTGTTGCATCTGCTATTACAACTGTTTTTCATATCGTAGGAATTACAGTGTTTGTTCGGCGAATGCCAGTATCTTACTATATACTGGGAGCAGTTTTACAGTTTGGACTAACACTGACAATTCGATTTTCCTATCGCTACATCAATTTAGAGAGAAGTAGACGTGAGAAAGAGACGAATCCACTACATAATGCGATGATTATCGGTGCAGGTGCAGCGGGGCAGACTTTACTAAAGGAGCTGAAAAGTTCAGGCGTTGTAAAGGCTAAGGCATGTTGCGTGATTGATGATAACCCGAATAAATGGGGCCGTGTTATGGAAGGTGTACCGATTGTCGGAGGTCGTGAGGATATTCTGATCAATGTGAATAAATATAAGATTGACCAGATATTATTTGCAATACCGACTGCAAGTGCACAGGCAAGAAGAGAAATCTTAAATATATGCAAAGAAACAGACTGTGAGTTGAAACAGCTTCCGGGAATCTATCAGCTGGCAAATGGTGAAGTGTCCATGAGCAAAATGAGACCGGTTGCGATTGAAGATTTGCTTGGTCGAGACACAATCAAAGTAAATATGGAAGAAATCTTCCAGTACCTCAAAGGAAAAGTGATTCTCGTAACAGGTGGTGGCGGTTCAATCGGAAGTGAGTTGTGCCGTCAGATTGCAGCACACGAACCGAAGCAGCTGATCATCTTCGATATTTATGAGAACAATGCATACGACATTGAGCAGGAATTAAGACGTAAATATCCAGAATTAAACTTGAAGGTTCTGATCGGTTCCGTACGTGACAGTAAGAGAATCAATCAGGTATTTGAAACATACAAACCACAGATTGTATATCATGCGGCAGCACATAAGCATGTACCGCTTATGGAGACAAGCCCGAATGAAGCAATTAAAAACAATGTAGTAGGAACTTACAAGACAGCCTACGCAGCACTGAAGAACGGCGTAGAGAGATTTGTACTGATCAGTACAGATAAAGCCGTAAACCCGACAAATATTATGGGAGCGAGCAAGCGCCTCTGTGAAATGGTCATCCAGAGTATGGATAAAATCAGTAAATCTGGTCATACAGAATGGCTTCCATTCATACATGAACATGAAGATAAACATGTGAATGGGCAGATGGTTCCGGATCCGGAAGACCATATGGCTGTAAATACAGAAGGAAATGCGGCTGCACAGGGGAAAGGAAAAACAGATTTTGTTGCCGTTCGTTTTGGAAATGTACTTGGAAGTAATGGTTCAGTCATTCCGTTATTCAAAAAACAGATTGAAAATGGCGGTCCGGTAACAGTTACACATCCAGATATCATTCGTTACTTCATGACAATTCCAGAGGCGGTCAGTCTGGTACTTCAGGCAGGAACTTATGCAAAAGGTGGAGAAATCTTCGTGCTGGATATGGGAGAGCCGATGAAGATTGATACATTGGCAAGAAACCTTATCAAATTGTCAGGATATAAACCAGATGAAGACATCAGAGTTGTATATAGCGGATTACGTCCGGGAGAAAAACTGTTTGAAGAGAAGCTGATGGCAGAAGAAGGTCTGGAGAGAACAGAAAATGAATTAATCCATATCGGTAAGCCAATCCCGTTTGATACAAAAGAATTCCTCGGACAGTTGGAAGAACTGGCGATGGCTAGTTACGAGAACAGCGAGGAGATTGTAAAAATGGTCGAGGGCGTTGTAACAACTTTCCATCCAGTAGGGGCAAATCCAAGTGGGAACTAGTAAATAGTTTTGCGTAGAGTATAAATGGAATAGATAAAGGAGAAAAAATGGCAAAAGAAGAAGTTATCACAGAAATAGTTCAAAGAAGCATCCCATTTAGTCCACCGGATATTTCTGAATTAGAAATAAATGAAGTTGCAGAGGCATTACGTTCAGGTTGGATTACAACAGGACCAAGAACAAAAGAATTAGAAAGAAGACTTGCAGCATATTGCCATACTTCAAAAACAGTTTGTTTAAATTCTGCAACAGCAGCAGAAGAATTGAACTTAAGAGTGTGTGGTATAGAGCCTGGGGATGAAGTTATTGTGCCAGCTTATACCTATACAGCTTCAGCTTCAGCAGCAATCCACTGTGGAGCAAAAGTGATTTTTGTAGATAGTCAGAAAGATAACTGTGAAATGGATTATGACAAAGTTGCAGAAGCAATTACAGAAAAAACAAAAGCTGTTGTAGCAGTTGATCTTGGTGGTATTATCTGTGATTATGATAAATTATATGCTGCAATTGAAAGCAAAAAACATTTATTCAAGGCAAAAGAAGGCGATAGCCTTGGAGCAAGAATTCAGCAAGCAATTGGTCGCGTAATGGTATTTGCGGATTGCGCACATGCGTTAGGTGCTAATAAAGAAGGAAAGATGGCCGGAGAATGGGCTGATTTTACAAGCTTTTCATTCCATGCAGTAAAGAATTTTACAACTGCAGAAGGTGGAGCAAGTACATGGAAGGATATTGAAGAAATTGATAACGAAGAAATCTATAAGCAGTTCCAGTTATACAGCCTACATGGACAGAGTAAAGATGCACTTGCTAAAACACAGCTTGGTGCATGGGAATATGATATCATAGGACATGGTATAAATGTAATATGACAGATATTATGGCGGCTATCGGACTTCGCCAGTTAGACCGTTATCCTGGAATGCTTGAGCGTAGAAAAGAAATAGTTGCAAAATATGATGCAATGTGCGATGAACTTGGAGTAAAGCACTTAATTCACAGTGGAGAAAACTTTAATTCCTCACATCATCTGTACCTGACACGTATTCCGGGAATCAGTGATGAAACAAGAAGAAAAATTATTATCAAGCTTGCGGAGCGTGGTGTAAACACAAACGTTCACTATAAACCACTTCCGATGATGACAGCATATAAAGCAATGGGATGGGATATTAAGGACTTCCCGAATGCATATGCATATTATGAGAATTTGATTACATTACCACTTCATACAAAGTTGAGCAATGAAGATGTGGAATATGTGGTGGAGAACTTTAAAGAAGTAGTAAAGGAATATATCTAAAAATAGGGGAGTGCAATGAAGAAAGTATTAATTATAGGTGCTGGCTTCCTTCAAGATTTCGTAATAAAAAAAGCTAAAACAATGGGGTATGAGGTATATGCAGTTGATGCAGATCCAAATGCAATTGGATTCAAACATGCAGATCATTATGGAGTAGTTAACATAGTAGATGAAAAAGCTTGTTTAGAATATGCAAGAGTAAATAATGTTGATGGTGTATTAACAGCAGCAACAGATTATGGTGTTCTTACGGCAGCGTATGTTGCAAGAGAAATGGGATTACCGGGATTGAAATATGAAGTAGCTCAATTAATTAAGAATAAGTATCAAGTAAGAAAATGCTTATATGAAAATCACGTAGATGACACAGAACAAGCATATGAAGTTCATGAAGATACTAATATAGAAGAACTTGCACAAAAGATTGTTTATCCAGTTATGGTTAAGCCATGCGATGGATCAGGCAGTAGAGGTGCAAGTAGAGTAGACAAAGCAGATGATTTAGAAGAAGCATGTAAATATGCAATGGATGGATCAATTACTCATAGAGCAGAGATTGAAACATTTATTAGTGGTAAAGAATATGGGGCTGAAACTTTAGTTGTAAATGGTAAAGCACATGTATTAGGTATCATGCAAAAATGGATGACAAGTCCACCTTATTATGCTGAATTAGGACATGCTATTCCAACCGATCTTAAACCAGAAGTTGAAGAAAAAGCTAGAAATTGTGTAGAGAAGGCAATCAAAGCATTGGGGGTTAATTTTGGCTCTGTAAACATGGATATGCTTATTACAGAAGATGGTAAAGTGTATATTATTGACATTGGCGCAAGAATGGGCGGAAATATGATTGGGCCATGTATCATTCCATATGGAACAGGTGTTGACTATATGGCTGCAATGATACAAAATGCTGTAGGAGATTCCGTAGATTTGCGTGTAAAAGATAAAACTGCTGTAGCAACAAGACTACTCGCCTTTGATGGAGGCGTTGTAAAAATGCTTCCAGATATGAAAGAAGTAGAAAAGAAGTATGATGTAGAAATTTATCATCATCTTGAAGAAGGAATGAAAGTGAATGAGTATCATACAAATCTTGATGGGTGTGGATATATTGTTGCTAAAGCAAATACTCAAACAAATGCTAGAAAGAAGACAGACAGTGTAATGAGATTATTTGAACAGGAATTATTCTAATAAAGGAAAGGAAAAGTTATGGAAATAGGGAGCATATTTGAAATAGATATTTCTAATCTATTTAAAGAGCCACTGCAGGAAGAAATTGAATTTCCTTTTATGAAAGAAAAAAAATATTATATGAATTTTTATAATACAGGGCGAGCAGCAATTGAGTCATTATTTTGTTTTTTGAAGAATTCACAAGGAAGAACAAGGGTATTACTTCCGACATATAATTGTGACTCAGTGTATGAGGCTGTAGAAAGAACTCAGATTATGATAGAATTATATCCTATTAACAGGGATTTTACAATTAATATAGATGCACTTAAATCATTTCAATTTTCAGAAGGCGATATTTTTTTATATAGTTCAATATTTTGGAAAAAAAATATCGAAAGAAGCCTTATCATTTATACAAGATTTAAAAACTAAAGGGGTTTTAATAATTGAAGATATTAGTTTGTGTTTATTATCTTATTCAGAAACAATTGGAATTGGGGATTATATAGTTGGAAGCATTCGAAAATGGTTTGCTTTGCCGGATGGTGGTTTTTGTGCATCTACATATGATATGCATGACTTAAAGAAAGAGCAGGCGGCGAATAACTATACATTTAATTATATGTTGGCTCAATTGATGAAACAAAAATACTTACAGGATAATTCATTAGATAAAACAAAATTTTTGAAGCTAAATAAGATGGGAATGGATACGTTATTTTCAGATTATAAAATTCGTGAAATGTCAGAGGTTTCTATTCAGTTAATGAAGTCTTCTGATGTAAGGTCAATAATTTCGATTAGAGAAGATAATTACAGGAGTTTGTGGTTGAAACTTGCTAAGATTCCTCAAGTTACTGTAATGATTCCTTGGGAAGTTGGTATAATTCCTTTGGGGATGGTTATTGCTGTAGAGGATAGAGATAGACTTTATGATAATCTAATAAAAAATGATATATATTGTAATATACATTGGAGAACAAATCGATGCATGGATAATTCTGAGGAGGCAATTTGGTTATCGAAACATTGCCTTACATTCCGTGTGATCAACGATATTCAAATGAACATATGAAAAGAATAGAGAAAGTAATTTGTAATTATTTTGAGGTGAAAAATGTATAAAAATGTGATTAAAAGAATTATAGGTTTTTTATTTAGCTTAATAGCGTTACCTTTTTTGATAATAGTAATAGTTGTGTTGGCTCCAATAATTTATATTGATGATCCAGGTCCAGTATTTTATGTATCAAAGAGAGCTGGGAAGTATGGAAAAATCTTTAATATGCTCAAATTTAGATCAATGAAAGTAAATTCTCCTAATCTTCTTAATTCAGATGGTAGTACTTATAATTCTGCTTCAGATTCTAGACAAACACGAGTAGGAAAAGTAATTCGTAAGTTAAGTATTGATGAATTACCACAAATTTTAAATGTGTTAAAAGGTGATATGGCATGGATTGGACCAAGACCGGTTTTGGATTCACAGTTACTGACATTTACAGAGGAAGAAAGAGGAAAACTTGAAGTATTACCAGGAATCACAGGGTATACGCAGGCTTATAACCGAAATGAATTACAAAGTCATGATGAGAGAATGATGGATGCGTGGTATGCTAAAAATGTATCATTTTTTTTAGATGTAAAAATATTTTTTAAAACAATTGAGACTGTGCTTCATCCAGATAGAGTATATAAGAACAAATAATCTAATATTAAAGTATATCTTATGGAGAAAGTAAATGAATATATTAGAATTTAAAATGTATTATGAACCAGAAATTGCAGCTGGTATTGCACTTGATTCAAATACTGCAGAAGATTTAGCTAAAAGAGGACATAATGTAAAGTTATATGTTCCGACACCATCTAGAGGGGTAACAAGAAAGCAAGCAAAAAATGTTAGTAAGATTGAAAAAAAAGAGAATGATCATCTAATAATATATAGATATACTATGTACCCTGAACATGGTGGTATAATTCAGCGTGTGATTAGATATTTTTTGTGTTCTATAAAGCAGTTATGGTTTGGCTTGACAACAAAGGATATAGATTTAATTTTTGCAGGGAGCACCCCACCTTTTCAAGGTTTAATATGTAATGTAGTAAAGAAGATAAGAAAGGTTCCATTTGTATATAACTGCCAAGATATCTTTCCTGATTCTATGGTTACTGCAGGAATTACAAAAGAAGACAGTTTTATTTTCAAAATTGGAAATTGGATTTCTAATGTAACATATAAATCTGCGGATAGTATTATTGTAATTTCAGAACAGATGAAAGAAAATTTATTGAAAAAGAGAGTATCAGGGAAAAAAATTCATGTTGTTAGCAATTGGGTTGATGAAAACTTGATTTTTCCAATTAATAAGGAATCAAATAGTCTTTATTCAGAGTTGGGAATAAAACAGTATCCATTTATGGTTGTTTATGCTGGAAATATTGGTTATGCACAAGCAATAGATATAATAATTGAAGCAGCAGATAAATTGAAAGACAACAATCAAATTGGCTTTATATTATTTGGAAATGGCGCGATGAAGGATCAAGTTCTTCAGATGATTGAAGAAAAAAACCTTAAAAATGTGCAGATTTTTCCGCTTCAGCCATATGAAAAGGTGTCGGAGGTATACAGTCTGGGTGATGCCTGTATTGTTTCTTGTAAAAAAGGTACCGGTGGAAATGCAATGCCTAGTAAAACATGGAGTATTATGGGATGTGGCAGACCTATTTTGGCAAGTTTTGATAAGGGAACTTTATTGCAAGAAGTTATTGAAGAATATTCATGTGGCATGTTTGCTGAAGCAGGAGATGTATCCTCTTTAGTTGATAATATTTTATTCCTTAATCAAAATATAGATATTGCTTATATGCAAGGAAAAAATGCCCGATCATATATAGAAACGCATCTTACCAGACAAATCGGAACAGGAAAAATTATTAAAATAATTGAGAACACATACAAAAGAGGAGAATAAATAATAAAGAAATATTTTTATATATATGTAGAAAGATGTTTGTGTAGAAAAATATATTGAGATATATGTAGAAAGATGTTTGTGTAGAAAAATATATTGAGATATTAGAAAAAAGTAAAAGAAAGAT
>QUJA01000025.1 GCA_003480425.1 Firmicutes bacterium AM31-12AC | reverse complement strand
ATTGGGATCGGAGTTAGTTGGCTTTTTGCTAGCAAATACCACTAACTCTCCCCAAAATGGTCTACTACCCTCGTCCTCAAATGGTCCACCCATTCCAAACCGTTCCCTTATTTAATACACTCCATAATTATCTTCTCACATCTGTCATATCCAAGCTGTGAGCTATTCAGACACAGCGTATAATTGCTTGCTTTTCCCCATTTCTGATCCGTGTAAAAATTATAATTCGTCATACGCCTTTTATCTGTATCCGCCATCATTTTGACAGCTTCCTTCTCTTCTACATTATATAAACCCATAATTCGCTGTGTTTTTTCCGACATATTCCCATGGATAAATACATTCAGTACATCATCCCTATCCTTCAGAATATAATCTGCATTTCTCCCGATAATTACACAAGCTTCCTTATCAGCCAGTTCTAAAATAACCTTTCTCTGTGCCTCATACACGATGTCTTCTACTGATTTTCCTGTAATATCACGTCCGGAAAATGCATATGCAAACAAGCCTTTCTTCGGAGATAATTCTGCACTTTCCTGGACATATTCCGGAGATAAACCAGACTTCTCTGCAATCTCATTAATGATATTTTTATCATAATAAGCAATTCCAAGTTTCTTCGCTACTTCTTCTCCGATAAAACGTCCGCCACTTCCAAATTCTCTGCTGATTGTAATGATTCTTTTTTCCATCTCTGATTCCCCCTTAATTCAAAACATCTACTTTATTTTTTCTGATTCTCTTTAAAAATACATAGCCTGCAAGGCATGAAATTATTTCAGTAATCGGAAATGCCCACCAGATCAGCGAAACTCCCATCTGTCCACTTCTGACAAATATTGAAAAAATTCCGTCCAGCGGCAGTATAATAATGAGCTGTCTCAAAAGCGAAATAACAAGGGACTCTATCCCACCATCCAGTGCCTGATAAATACCCTGATAAGCAATATTGATGCCTGCAAACAAAAAGCTGACTGAGATTATTCTCATTGCTCCGATAAAATATTCTCTTGACTGTCCCGCATTAAACAGCGTTGCAAATGCTCCGGGGAAAATCTCTGTGATTGCAATTCCCAGAATCATTAACACAATTGTATAGATCAGACCATATTTGATTCCATCCTGAATTCTCTTTTTACTTCTCATTCCATAAGCAAATGCAATAATCGGGGTGATTGCATCTCTAAGTCCAAATGCAAGGAACAGTACAAACTGCTGAACTTTATAAAATAATCCATAGGCTGTCTGTGCTGATGGATTGAACTTCAGGATCAGATTCATCACATAAACCATAATGGACATCAATGCCTGTGCAATAATTGCCGGAAGTCCGATTGTATAGATTTCCTTGATAATTCCGCCATCCGGCTTCATGTATTTTAACCCATGCTCGAATTCCTTATTGAATTTGATATGAAAGATAAGCAATAATACTGCGGATGCTACCTGACCAATTACAGTTGCATAAGCTGCACCTTTCACTCCCATTTCCGGGCAAGGTCCAATACCATAGATCATGATCGGATCAAGGATGATATTTACAAGTGCTCCAACCACCTGGCCAATTGTGGAATAAAGAGAGCGGCCTGTTGCCTGTAATAACTTTTCAAATAAAGAAAAGAAAATAATACCAAAAGAGATTACGCAGCATATCCTCAGATAGCTGACTCCCATCTTCAATACTTCTGTATCTACTGTCTGTGATGAAATATATGCTTTCACCCCAAAGATACCAAACAATAAGCAGACCACATAAATGAGCACTCCCAGAAACAGACTGTTTCCTGCTACCTTTGCAGCTTTTTTACTATTTCCCTGTCCAAGTGTCCTTGCAAGAAGTGCATTGGTTCCTACTCCGGTTCCAATCCCCACTGCCACCATAAGCATCTGCACCGGAAATACCAGTGTCAGCGCATTTAGTGCTGCTTCACTGCCTACTCTCATATTTCCCACAAATGCACTGTCTACAATGTTATAGACTGCCTGCAATGCCATAGATAAAATCATCGGGATTCCCATCTGGACCATCAGCTTATTTACCGGCATCTCCTTCATCTTGTTGCTTTCCGCCATTTTTTTAACTCCTTTCTTTTTGGCACAAAAAAAAGTGCGCACCTTGTCATATAAGCTGGACTTACGCTGACACGCTACACACTTTTTCATGGCGATATTCATTTTTGCAAAATGAAAACGAGTAGCCGGTAAACTGGATTTACGCTTACTTGCTACTCGTTTCTTGTAATTATATTTCCTCTTTTTCAAAAAGTCAAACAAATTTTTTCTTGCATTCTCTCTTCTTTGCTGTATACAATGGCTGTTCCCCTGATGCTGTCTTTACTTGTACAGTCACTCTACAACATTGTTGACAGTATCTTCGTCGCCAGACTGTCTGAAACGGCATTAACTGCTGCATCACTAGTATATTCCATTCAGTTTTTAATGATTGCCGTAGGCGTCGGTACTTTGGTGCTGTTTTGAATATTATTCTTAATCCGATTATGATTTTCGGTCTGCTTGGCTGTCCTGCAATGGGAGTCCGTGGTGCAGCAATTGCAACCGTTATCGGCCAAATAACTGGTGCTATCACTGACTTGCTGTTTAACCGTTTCCGAAACCCGATAATCCACGTCCCCAAATGGTCTACCAAACTCCGTCCCCATATGATCATTCATCAATAATATTTCCACTCAATTCATCTACGACATCCTGAAGCTTTTCGGCACATTTTCTGCTTATTCTATGAATACGATATAAAATTACTCCATCAATTACCGCATTTATAATAAAAATAATTCCTGTCATAATCGCAGCCAGCTTTACTGTATTTGGTGAAAAGAACATCATAATAATTCCACCCACCACTACAAAGCATGACAAAATCACATCTTTTATGCAATTCACTTCAAATGCCCTTTGCATATAAATTGCTGTTTCTATACAGATAATGCCGTTAATTATAATATAAATGCTAAACACATATGAAAATAAGACTGTCGTAATTCCTGCATGGGTAATTATAAAAATTCCCAAAACACACTTCATGATTCCTTCAAACAGAGAACCCCTTGAATAAAAATCTACCCACACCCGGAAATAATAAATGAGGTCAAAAATACCATTTGCAAGTATCACTGCCCCTGCGATCATAGCTGCCACTTCCAGCGAGTCCTGTGGACGAACAATAAACACTATGCCAATCAAAAGCAGCATAAACACGTTAATCCACATATCCATCTTAATCTTTTTTATCATTTTCATAGTTACACCTTCCTTTAAAATTTTTTACTTAATTCCCAATAAACGTCAAAATCGGTACATAATATCGTACTGTCAACCAAATTCCCAGAATCCTGCTAATCCCAAAAAGTGGAACTGCTGTCAGCACATCAATTAGTGTGTGCTGTTTTGTTGTAAGTGTTGACAGCACAATTATGACAGCAATTAAAGTTGTAAATATCCGAACCCACGGATTCATTCCCTCACATGTGCAAGAAACACATATTACAAGAAAACAACTGGAACAATGCAGACTTGGTGCACAATTCAATCCTCTATAACTGCCACGATAAATAAATTTCATAAAATTGCCCCAGAAACCATCCGGAGGCACCGGTCTCTGAAAAGAAGTCGGATAGAGCAGATAACACAACACACTGAGTACAACTTCCAATATCATAGTCATCAGATAAGTACAACAAGAATATGAATCTGTCCTGAAAACGATCAGCGGATAAAAAGCAATCAGCGGAAACCAAAAACAGTAAAGCAACACCGTCCATGGAAGAAAAGGAATCTTATCATCCACCGGACGTTTTACGTCATGGATCCTGTTCTGAAAAAGCTCGCAGCCGAAATACAATAGGGTCTGGAAAGAAAGCAGAATGACTTGCACCAATATCAGTTTCATTGTTTTGACTCCAATTCTAATAAATATTCTCTTGCTAATAAAAAAAACGCCGTATAATAGTGTTACAATTTGTAACACTATTATACGGCGTTTTTTTATTTTTACAAGAATAGGACCATTTGGTCTATTCTCCCCAGACTTCTTCTGCTATTTCTTTTACAAGCCTGAGTTTTGCCCATTGTTCTTCTTCTGTCAGTTTATTTCCAATCTCACAGGAAGCAAATCCACACTGTGGACTTAAACACAATCTGTCTAATGGAATATATCTGGCAGCTTCATTTATTCTCTTAATCACCGTTTTTTTATCTTCAAGTACCGGGGATTTTGTTGTAATAAGCCCTAATACTACTGTCTTATCTTCTGATACTTTTGCAAGTGGTGCAAATCCTCCTGATCTTTCGTCGTCATATTCAAGAAACAATGCATCTACATTTTCTTTTGCAAATACATAATCAGCTACTGTATCATATGGTCCGCTTGTAAAAAATGTGGAATGATAATTGCCTCTGCAAATGTGTGAAGTAATCACCATGTCTTCTGGTTTTCCTTCCAATGCCAAATTATTTACTTCAAGTAACTGTTGTTTTACATCCTCAAGATTTTCTCCTAATGATTTATAACGAAGTGCTGCTGCATCACCGACTACTGCACCCCATGTACAATCATCCAATTGAAGATTTCGGCACCCGGCATCATAAAATTGTTTAATGACCTCCTGATATGCTTTTCCGATATCCTTAATCAACTCCTTATTTGTTGCATAATATTTTCTTGTATTTTCCAGATTCATTGGAACAACCATCTGCTGGAATGTCTGTGCCGGTGCCGGGATGGTATATTTTGCAACTGTATTTTCATCTTCAAACTGTTTTAAAAATTTGAAATATTCTACAAATGGATGTGCTTTTGCCTTGATTTTTCCTACGAGATAGGTGTCGTCAAGCACTGCTAACTCTGCATCAAACTTTACCCCATTTCCCGTGTTTTCATGTGCAACGCCTTCCAGTCCCCACATAAAATCAAGATGCCAGAAAGTTCTTCTGAATTCTCCATCGGTGATTACATGAAATCCAAGTTCTTTCTGTTTTGCTACAACTTTTGTAATCTCTTCATTCACAATTTCATCGTATGCTTCCTGTGTAATTTCATTATTTTGAAATGAAATCTTTGCCTCCTTCAATCTCTGCGGTCTTAAAAAGCTTCCTACAAAATCGTATCTATATGGTGTTGTTATTTTACTCATAATCATGTCCTCCGTTTTTTGTTTTGAATCTGAAGATATTCTAACATCTTCACCATAACTTGAAAAATACTTAAAAATTGCAGTTTGTCATAGTTTGAAGCTATGGTGAGAACCATTTGGGGACGGAGTTTAGTGGCTTTTTGGGGCATGCCCCAGAAAGCCACTAAACTCCGTCCCCAAATGGTCCCCGTCCCAAAATGATCCCTAACTTTGCAGTTCTTCACACACTGCACGATATTTTTCTGCATAAATGCTTCCTTTCTCCCAGATAAAATCAAAATCATGCTGCATTTTAAAATCTGAGAGTTGAATTTCTCTTAGCGTCCCCTTTTTCAATTCGTCTTCAACTGCAACTTTATACATAAATGAAATTCCGCAGTCTTTCTTTAAGAATCCTATAATCGTATGCATATTTTCTACTTCTACATAATGCTGAAAGTCTTCTATCTTCATTCCTCTTGCAAGCAATAATTCTTCCAGAATATTTCTCGTTCCGGAACCGGCTTCCCTGACAAGCAGCCGTTCGTACAAAAGCTCTTTCATTGTTTTTGGATTTGCTTGTTCGAATTTATGCTCGACTGCACAAACTGCTATATAATCTTCGGTACTATATTTTCTATGTTCATAGTTCTCTTTCGGATAATTTCCTTCCACTAATGCCATATTAATATTCCCTTTATCAAGCAACGTTAACAGCTGTGCTGTATTTCCATAATGGATATGCAAATTCATCTCAGGATATTTTAACAAAAAATCTGCCAGCCGCTCTACAATCGCATATTCTCCAATTGTCATTGTAACTCCAATAGAAAGGACTTCTTTCTTGTTTTCTTGTCCTTTGATTTCATTTTTCAGTGCAAGCTGATCATTTTTCATCGTCATGAGACGCTTTTTTAATATTGCTCCTGCTTCTGTCATTTTAAGCCGCTTGTTATGATAGGAAAATAATTTGGTATCATATTCTTTCTCCAGGAAATGAATATGCTGTGATACTGCGGGTTGTGTAATATGAAGTCTCTTGGCCGCCTCTGTGAAATTCATGGTTTCAGTAACCATCAAAAATGTTTCTATTCTAAAATCTAACATGCTGTTTTCCTTTTTTATCATCCAAGTCGAATGTCCGTGAGACTTGGCGCGTGATTCTGGTCAGCGAAGCTGACATATTCCTATCAGAATCACTGCGCATCCTCGCGGAGCGTTTATCTCAATCGGAGATTGGACTCCCACTGAGACAAATTTGCTATTACTCACCACCTGAAGAGGTGGGAGTCTTCTCGACTGAGATAATATATTTTTATCTTTTAATAATATTATATAATTTTTTATTATTGTTTTCCAGTGTTATACTTTGTAATTGTTTAGTAAATTTCAAGTTACTGGTCACACATAATGTAAACCGTAACGATTTCAATTACAAAACACAAAACTATTTCAAAGAAAGGAATTTATCATGAATTTTATCAAGAAAAATTTTATCGGTATTCTGGTTTGTTTCTTTATTGCCATTCCTTCCTGGCTTATCGGAAAAATATTTCCTGTCATTGGGGGACCTGTCATTGCGATTCTTGCCGGAATGGTAATCACTTGTTTCTGGACAAATAAAAAAAATGCAGAAGCCGGAATCAAATGGACTTCCAAAATCATTTTACAGACCGCTGTTGTCCTCCTTGGTTTTGGTATGAACCTCGGAGTTATTTTGCAGACTGGACGTCAGTCCCTTCCGATTATCATCAGCACAATTAGTACCTCTTTGCTTATCGCATGGCTGCTTCGCAAAGTGTTAAACGTTCCTTCTAATACCTCTATTTTAGTCGGAGTTGGTTCTTCCATTTGCGGAGGTTCTGCAATTGCCGCCACTGCACCCGTCATTGACGCTGATGATACAGAAGTGGCACAGGCAATTTCCGTTATCTTCTTCTTTAATGTCATCGCTGCTGTACTATTTCCAATCCTTGGAAATGCTCTCGGTTTTGATACTACAAGCGGAAATGCTTTCGGTATATTTGCCGGAACTGCGATTAATGATACATCTTCTGTCACTGCTGCCGCCTCTACCTGGGACAGTATGTGGAATCTTGGAAGTGAAACACTGAATACTGCTGTCACTGTGAAACTGACTCGTACTCTTGCAATCATTCCAATTACACTGGTTCTGTCCATGATTCGTGCAAAGTCAGCCGCAAAAGATGGAAAATCAACCGGAAATTTCAGCCTGAAACGTGCATTTCCAATGTTTATCCTGTATTTTATCATTGCAGCAATTATCACAACTATATGCATGAGTCTCGGCGTGAGCGCAGATGTATTCGCTCCACTGAAAGAATTGTCTAAGTTCTTCATCATTATGGCGATGGCTGCAATTGGCTTAAACAGCAATGTTGTTAAGCTGGTAAAATCCGGTGGCAAACCAATTTTACTTGGAGCATCCTGCTGGGTTGGCATTACTGTAGTCAGCCTGATAATGCAACATATCATGAATATCTGGTAAGAGTTGATTTGGTTGGTCCACCAACCCCCGTCCCCAACTGGCACCCCAACCCCCAATGGTTCACTAACCCCCTCCCCAATACTTGAATTTCTGTTGATAAATGGATATAATGCTCTTTGATTTTATAATTATTTAGGAGAAAATAGATATGAATAGTAAGTCTAACACTCAAGCGATGGAAACTGAAAAAATACCACGTCTTTTGGCACAGCTTGCAATTCCGGCTGTTGTTGCACAAATTATTAACCTTTTATATAACATTGTAGACCGCATCTACATTGGACACATTTCAGGCGTTGGTGCCGCAGCTTTAACCGGAGTCGGATTATTTACCCCAATCCTTATGTTGATCAATGCATTTGCCATGCTTGCCGGTTCCGGTGGTGCCCCACGTGCTGCAATTTCAATGGGAAAGAAGGATAACAAAACAGCTGAACAAATTCTAGGAAACTGTTTTGCACTTTTGGTTCTTATGGCCATAACCCTTACCGTAATTTTCTTTATTTTAGCACCAAAACTGCTGACTTTATTTGGAGCGAGTGCAAAAACACTCCCTTATGCTGTAGCATATGCGAGAATTTATATTCTTGGAAGCATTTTTGTCTTAATTGTTCTTGGAATGAATCCCTTTATCACAACACAGGGATTTGCCAAAATCAGCATGCTCACAACAATAATCGGTGCCGTAATCAATATCATTCTCGACCCGATTTTTATTTTCGTATTTAATCTTGGAGTAAAAGGAGCTGCAATTGCCACTGTTTTAAGCCAGGCAGTCGGAGCAATATGGATTCTCCGCTTCTTGTCTGGGAAAAAGACAATTTTACATTTGAAGAAAGAAAATTTCAAATTAGAAAAAGAGATTATTTTACCTTGTCTTGCACTTGGTATTTCCACATTTGTCATGTTGTCCACAGAAAGTATTCTTTCGATCAGCTTCACTTCCAGCCTTTCAAGATATGGCGGAGATATTGCTGTTGGTGCCATGACGATTATTACAAGCATCAGTCAGCTTGCCACCTTACCGCTTCAAGGAATTTGTCAGGGTGGTCAGCCAATTATGAGTTACAACTTTGGTGCAGGAAATAAAGACCGCGTCAAGAAAGCATTTTTTACACAATTTAAAGTATGTACAATATTTACAACCCTGTTCTGTATTATTGTAATTTCATTTCCCAGACTCTTTGCCGGAATTTTTTCCAATAATACAGAATTGATCACTTATACTGCATGGGCTCTAAAAATTTATATGGCCGGAATCTTTTCCCTCGGTTTTCAAGTCTGCTGCCAGCAAAGTTTTATGGCTCTTGGGCAGGCAAAGGTCAGTCTGTTGCTTGCCTGTTTAAGAAAACTGATTTTATTGATTCCTTTAATCTTTATCCTGCCACTTTTTATCCAGAATAAAGTATTTGCCGTCTTTTTGGCTGAACCAATCAGTGATATACTGGCTGCGATAATCACAACAATAACTTTCTTAAGCCGGTTCAATAAAATACTAGATAAAGAATAAACCATTTGATTGGGGACGGGGTTTGGTGGACCATTTGGTCCCCCGTCCCCAACCGGCCCTGTTATTTACTTTTTCTTCTTAATATCAGCACACTAATCACTCCTGCTGCAATCACTGCTATTGTATAAAGCATCGGTCTGGCTTCATCTCCTGTGACTGCAGCCTTCCAGTTCTTCAGCTTATTCATCGGAGTCTTCTCCCCTGAGTCCTTTCCCTTTCCACTGCCTGTAGTTCCTTTATTCGGATCTTTATCCTTATCTGGATTTTTTCCCGGATCTTTATCTTTGTCCTGGTCTTTGTTTTCTCCGCCGCTGGTATCTTCTGCTGTCTCAATGACCAGTGTCAGATCCTCACAGACTTCTTCCAGTGTCAGATATCCGTCCTTGAACTGTTCCGTAACATCTTCCCCATTCAGAAGCATCCTTGAAACCTTCCATCCTTTCTCCGGTGTGATCTGAATCTTCGGCTTTGCAAAACGATCTACAACAAAGTTATCCATGTTTCCATCGCTCTGGTCTTCTTCTCCTTCAATCACTACATCTGCATGACTTTTTTCTACACGAATATTATGCGAATCCGGTACAGTCGTACTTATGGTACTCTGGAAATTCGATGTGCTTCCTGCATCTGCTGCTAAAACAGACAGGGTTGTAAAATACACGGCAATAACTGTCGCAGCTATAATCAGAATGGTCGCAATTAGTGCAATTGTCACTCTGACTTTTCTGTTTTCCACACTTCCTGACGAAATTCCTTTTATTTCCCTCATGAAATCCCCCCTTACTCACTTTTGTCTACATAGGATATGGTAAATGTTACCATATCTGAGTACTGTCCGGCCACCGCCTTCTTCCAGTCTTCTTTTTAATCGCGATAGTAAGAGGTGTCTCTTCCCCGGCTTTTGTATACTGCGCTGATGTAAATGGGTGGCTTCCCGCCTCGTCCCCAGCCAAAATCTGATAAGGAATTATTGCTTTTGAATTGTTGGAATTCTTCAAGTTAAAATCAGCTAACAGTGACACCTGGATACATTTTCCATCCTCAATCTGCACCTGATCTACCACAATTTTTCCATATGGAACTTCTGTCTCATTGAGCTGCATACTTGTATCTACCGGTATTGTAACCTGGTAAGCAGGATCCACATGATAGGTGACCGTTGAACTTCCTGTCGTCTGAGTGGTTGCTGCATAGGCTGGCTTTTCCACACAGGTAAACAGCACCGGAGTCAATAGTGCGAAAAAAATTCGTGTTCTGATACTTCTCTTTTTCATCGTTCTCCCCTCCTGTTACTGTGCAATTAATGTAGTCTCTACATTTGCCCCGTTCATGGCAGAACCGTCCGTGAGTGATGCTGTCGTAATCTTGATAGTCGCCGGATATTCTCCCGCTGCAAGTGCCTTGTCTAATGTCACCTCTGTAATTGCCTTCCCCGGTTCTACCATCTTTGATGTGTAGATGTTCTCACCTGTGTCGTTAAGCACAATTTCAAATGTAAAGTAACACGGGTTTCCTTCCGGATTCATCAGGTTCATCTGCACGTCTTTTTTGTCTGCCTCAATCGTAATGGACGGATAGCCCGGTATCCGGATTCCTGTCGGCTTTTCCCCGGTATCGTCTGCTGTCTGGGTCTTCGCATTTGGATCCAGATCCGGCGTAAAAGCCGAATCTGAACCTCCTTTTAATTTCATGAAATAAATCAATCCCGCAATGATGACCGCACACAGACAGATGATAATGACAATAAATATTTTATTTTTTTCTGTATGTTCTTTCATCTGTTTCCTCCTACTCAAATGTAATATCTACATTCAGATTGCTGAGATCATATCGATCCGGTCCTATTCCATGTGCATCAAATTCCAGCGTCAGACTGTCCACATCAATCTTGCTTCCGGTCGTAAGTGTATATTCACAGGTAATCGTTTTACCGTTTTTCTTCTTCAGATCCTCCGTATTTTTCTTCCACTCTGTGTGATCCTTATTATCGGATTTCGTATGGTAGGAAATTCTCAGATCTGAATAACCATCTTTTACCATTTTAATCTTGTAACTAATCCTAATCCTCATCTTTGAATAATTCTGATGTACTGCATTATAGGAAATATTCTTCATATTCAAATGGTATCTTGCCGGATTCAGTCCACTGTCTCCGGTTGTCTTTACAGAAGTCTGATTACCGTCTACATAATAAGTAAATCTGGTATACTCATGTTTATCTGTCACACGATATGTATTGCCGGAATTTGATGGTCTGTAAGAATATTTTTGGTTCGCTTTCCAGCTTGCGTATAAGGTAATATCTTTCGTGTCCTGAAGCTGCAGCTCTTTCGTACTCATGTCAAATGCTGTGTTGGCTCCTTCTTTTTTCCAGCCTTTGAACTCCCAGCCGTAACGTGTCGGATCTGACGGGAACTGGTATTTATCACCGTATTTAGTCTTTCTAACTGTCTTCGCTCTTCCGTCACCATAGTCAAATGTAACATTGTACACATTTGCCTCCCATTCCGGATAGAGTGTCACAACACCGCCGTTTACATCGGTCAGCTTTGACACCTTCTGCCGGTCAGAGTAATAAGTCTTCTTGCCCTTCTTATCCACGGTGTACCATCTCTTAAAGGAGTGGCCTTTGCAGGTGAATCCGCATTTTGGAAGTATTACATTTTCCGTGTAATTGACCGTCTTTGCTGCCATGGAGCCTTTTGCCTCCGTACCGCTTAAGATAAATGTAATCTGATATGTATTCTCTCTCCAATTCGCCTTATATGTCCGGTTATCTGTAGAACCCTGTTTTACAGACACATTGTCACTTACTCCTGAAATTTGGGTTCCGCTCCAACCAGTAAATGTGTATCCTGCCCGGACTGGATTTTTCAGTTTGAATACAGTGGTATCCACGTTGTAAGTCGTCGGATTCTTCTCCCCGGACTTCATGCTTCCGCCATTTAAGTCATAAGTAATCTGGTATGTCTCCTGCTCCCATATTGCTGTGTAAATATGACTTTCGGCCGGCATAGTCGCCGGAAGCTTGTCCACCTTCTTACCATTCTCACTCCAGTACTTGAAAATGTATCCGGTTCTTGTCGGGTCTTTTGGTACACTTATCTTATCACCATAATTTCCTTTGATTGGTGAAACAGACGTTCCTTCTCCCGTCTTGAACTGAAGGGTATATTCCATCTTCAGCCACTGCGCCTTATAGGTAAGGTCTTTATCCGGTATCGTCATTTCAACGTCTTCGTCCCAGCCAAGGAACTGGTATCCGGTTCTTGTCGGCGCTTTCGGCACTATAATATTCGCACCATAGCGTCCGGTCACGACAATCTTACTGTCGTCCTCACCCTTTTCTGCAGCGAATGTTCCGGAATCTGCGTCAAATGTGACTGTATGTACATTTCTCTTATAGTAGCACTTCACTGTCGTCTGTCCGTCTCCGGAAATGATAACTTTCTCTGTCTTCGGTTCCTCGAAACCTTTATATTTCATGACCTCTGGTGTCACTTCGCTATCCGCAGCCGCCCGTGCATGACTGCTTTCTTTCAGCGTATAACCGTCATCTTGTACATTTTGCTGATAATGTTCTACTACATAGTTGACGATGTTTGCTTCCCATTTTGCATAAAGTGTCAGATCCTGATCAGGCATATTAGTTTTGTACTCTTTCGTACATTTTTCATCTGTATACCAGCCTGTAAATGCATAACCGGCTCTTGTCGGCTTCGGTATGGACATTTCATATCTTGCTTCTACCGTCTTATCTGTCTTACCATCGTAGTTCTTAAGCGTCAGCGTATGCACATTTCTTGTGTAACGGTAAATGACCATTGTTCTTCCATCACCTTCGACTGTCACCTGCTGTTTCTCCGGTGCTGTAAATCCTTCAAAGTTCTTTACTTCCGGTGTGACAACCGTATCCGTATCAGCGTTGAAGTTCTCCTGTGCTCCCAGCGAATATCCGTCATCATTGGCATTTTGCAGACAATGCTTGACTGTGTAGTTTACACTCTGCACATCCCATTTTGCATAAAGTGTGATGTCACGTGCCGGAACCACTCCGTCAAATGCTTTTGTAAACTCTGCGTCTGTATACCAGCCTGCAAATGCATAACCGGCACGATATGGTTTTTCCTCCCATTTCTCACCATATGCAAGTTCTTTTGTCTCGCTGTCATTACCGTTATTGTAATGGATCGTTACCTGATGACGGTCACGCGTATATTTGTAATCTACATATGTGATCTCGCCATCATCTACTACATCATAGCTAACCGGCTCCGGTGCTGTAAATCCTTCATACGCTTTTACTGCAAGCGTCAGATGTTCTCCTGTTTTAGCTGTGACATTTTCTGTCCCTGCCAGATCATAATGCTCTGAATTGTCAATGGACTGTTGATAATGTCTCACCTGATAAGTCTTCATTCCGGCTTCCCATTTTGCATAGAGTGTCAGGTCATGTGCCGGCATGGTCGTCTGTACGTACGGCTGTGTCAGTGCTTCGTCCGTGTACCAGCCTGCAAATGCATAGCCTGTTTGCGACGGAGTATTTGTAATATCTGCCTCATAGCGAACTTCTGAAGTCTTGTTATCTTCTCCATTATTCAGGACATAAGTCAGATTGTAGCTGTTCCGCGTATAGTGATACCAGATATCCGGTCCGCCCCAGCCATTTACCTGTCCTGTCTTGGCCGCCGGTGAAGTAAATCCTTCATACTGTTTTGGCTGCGGAGTCACTTCTGATTCTGTCAGGCCGCTTAATACTTCTTCGTCCGTCAGACCAAAGTAAGAACCATCTACAGATTCTTTATAATGATAGACGGTATAGCTGCTCATCACCGGTGTCTGTTTTGCATAGAGCGTCAGATCTTTGTCCGGCATGGTTCCATCGAATCGATTGTTGAAATCTTTATCTGTATACCAGCCTTCAAAGCGATATCCATCCCGGATCGCTACTTCTGTAATTGCCGCACCAAATGGCATTCCGAATCCTTCCATATTATTTTCATCGACCCCGCGGTCTACCAGCTTCAGCTTATGGATATTTCTCGCATACTTATATTCAATAACTGTGTTGCCGTTTCCGTCCACTGCCACGGTCTGTGCTGCCGGTGAAGTAAAGCCTTCGTAACGCTTCACGTCCGGCGTCACTTTATCTTCCGGATATGCCGCAAAGACTTCCTCTTCATATAAGATATATGGATTTTCTTCCTCAACCGGTTTATCTAAGTCCGGATACTCTTCTTTATCTCCACCCGGGTTTTCTTCTTCTGCATCTGGCAATTTTTCCATCAGATGCCGGACTGTATAGTTGACTTTCTGCTTCTCCCATTTTGCATAGACCGTCATATCTTTTGCCGGCATCGTCTGGCCAAATGCGTTCTCACATGCCTCGTCTGTATACCAGCCTTCAAATACATAGCCTTTTCTTGTCGGCATCGGTGATGCAATCTTGTCACCATATCTTGCCGTCACTTCTGTCTGGTCTGATTCTCCTCCTTTTGCATCAAAGGTCAGTTTGTACTCATTCAGATCATAGTACACTTTCAATACAAGACTGCCATCTGCCTTAATCGTTCCCTTCGGCAGTTCACCTTTTAAGTGATAGACTTTCTCGTCAAAATCTGCTGCTTTTGCTGTGACTTCCTCTCCCATCTGTCCGGTCAGAGCCGCAGTCTCACTTAAGCTGTATCCACTGTTATCCGTATTCTGCACGTAGTATTTCACGGTATAAGTAATGCCTTCCAGTGCTTTCCATTTTGCAATGTAGGTCTTGTTCTCAGATGGAACTTCCTTTGGAACCCCAGCGCCTTCTTCGTCCTCCCAGCCAAGGAATTCATATCCCGGTCTGTAGACTGCCGGTGTCGGCATCATGGTTCCATATCGGTAATTTCCGTCTGCGATCACTTCTGTCTCAGTTCCATTCTCCTTCTCTTTTTCGGACTTAAATGTCTGTGTATATTTATTTCTTGCATAATAGTAATTGATGACCAGACTGCCGTCTGCTTTTACAGTCTCCGTAAGCTGCGGCGGTGTCACAAATCCCGTACGCTCTGCCGGAACCGGGCTTACTTCCTCTTCCGTCCTGCCACTCATTTTGACCGGAGTCTGTGCTTCATAGGTTCCATTCGTTCCTTCTATATAATCTACGACTGTATAACCCACATCGGCTGCTTCCCATTTTGCATAGACAAGTCTGTCTTCTTCCGGCATGGTTTCCGGAATTGTGTATGGAATGGTGAGATTCATGTCCTCATACCAGCCGGCAAATGTGTATCCGAGTCTTACCGGGTCTTCCGGTTTCTTGATCCCGGCATTATATTTTCCGGTAATTGCATCGACGAAAGATCCGCCATTACTCTGGAATGCAATATAGTAACCATCTCGCAGGCGGTCCCAGTGAAGCTTGATCTTTCTTGCACACGGCTTCGTATTGAAGGTACCTTCCTGGTTTTTCCATGTAATGATCATCTCGCCATCCTGCTCCGGCTCATCACCTGGATTTACACGGATAATATTGGTCGCCGGATCATACGTAAACGCACTGTTCGTCATGGAAATGTTGAAATACTTTGTATCATCTTCGTAAATCTTCTCGTAATATTTTCCGTCGTCCAGTCCGTTCTTCATGTCCATATATTGCATCTTGAAATATTCATCCGGAATCTGAACCGACTGAATCTCCCGCTTCATATTAATCTCGGCAATCTTATCCTGGGTATAAGCAAAATCCAGTACATTTTCCAGAACACCTACCCTATAAAGCGGCCACTCGTTCTCGTAAAGTGTCGGATTATAGGTAAATGCATTGGACAGTGCCTGTGCCTCGAACTTCACTTCCAGATAAATACCGATTTCCAGATACATAGCTCCCATAGCACGGCTGCTTCGTCCTGCCGATGCCGTATACTTCAATTCGTAGTAGAGGTAACCCCAGACCTGTGCATAACCGCCCACATCCGCCGAGATACCGACACTGGCGATGGACGTTGATAATAATCCCACACGCACCGTCAGTCTCACACCGGCTTTGATGCCAAGAGTTCCCATAGCATATGCCGTAAATTCATACTGCTCCTCTACCAGATCTATCGTATCATTGGTCGCCGTCCGCTCTTTGACCCGTACACAGAAGACATACTCTTTCGCATTCTTATACCAGTACGTCATTCCGATGGAAATGTTCACATTTGCGGAAACAACGAATTCCAGCTTCACCTGAATATCAATGATCAGAAGCACACGGAAATGCTGGTCTACCAGCGGACGCTTGTAGATTTCCACCCAGTCTGCCTCGTCTGCCAGAAGTTCCGAGTACCTCTCTGCCAGGGACTTGGATACGGATATTTCATCTCCGCCACTGACGAGACCTGATGCAGAATTTAGATAATCCTCGCCATTCTCCATCATATTCTTCAGCTCTTCGGTAATCTTGTTGACACCTTTTCGTAATTTCGAACTGGAATCAGATACCGGGTTTCCGGTTTCTGCAGTCTTGAAGTTGACATTTAGTCCGATTCCTGTGTATTCATATAATTCCAGAGATGCCGTTACGCGGTAATCTGCAATGTACGGAATAAATCCCCATGTTTTCCACACGGCTGAACCGTCCACATCGATGGATACTCGCACTTCCTGTTCAAATGTCGCCGTGATCATGATCTCGATGTCTGCGCCCCGGTTCACATGAATTGTAATCGGCACGCCGATCTCCAGTGCAAGCCTTAGTCCACTCACATCTCCGTCAAAATGTTTTAGTGTCGTGCCGAGATTTGCTTTTACCGTCGGTACTCCTAATTCCACACGGGAACCGCCTGCCCCACCTGCAGCTCTTGCCTTTCTCAACTGACCATAGCTTTGGCTCTGAATCATGATATCTGCATTCATATCTTCCTTGAGAGATTCCTGAAGCTCCTCAAAAGATTCTGTCTCCATTGCCGCATCAGCAACTCTTTCTGCAACTTCTGATGCAAATCCGCTGTCTACTGCCTGTGTCTCAATATCCTCTTCCAGCGCCTGCACATCTGTATCTTCCAGAAGCTCCTCACCTTCTACATTTTCCTTCTGATACACGTCCATAGTCTGACGCATATCTTCTTCGCTCACAGGAATATAGCTTACTATATATTTGTCTCCAGATAACAGCACGCTCGTAATCTCTCCATAGAGAGACACAGCTCCGCTTCCATTCTCTCCCATTGTCCCCGTATAAATTGCCAGATAATCACCCGCATCTACGGTTGTCTCACTGTCCAGATCCATAGCCTGACTCATAGCGTCATCACCAAAGGTCAGATCACTGACATTAATCGTTACACTGTTATTATCCGGGTCACCGTCCTGATCTTTATCCATAGAAAGCGGCAGCACATCCGGCATAAAGAGCACATCTTCCGGTCTGGAGCCGCGATATGTATACTTGTCACCATCCGCTCCTATAATCTCGACAAATGACACATCACTGTTGTCACCAGAGGACATATCCATGGTCGGGATCACATCACTGGAATAAATTGCGACCTGGTCGCCGACTTCTAACTGCTTCTTATAAGTAAATGTTCCGGTCGTGTCACTGCCTTCTTCGGTCAGGGAACCGTCTGTTCCAATCGTCATTGCCGCGATTGAGACTTCCTCTACTTTCTTTCCATTTACAGTCAGATTGGACAGCTCTTTCTTGTGAATATACTTAATCTCTTTATTTAACTCTACATTTTTGACTTCTTCGCGGTAGACCGTAAAATCATAGACACGGATCGTCGGGTCAAATCCTGTAAAATATAATGCCTTTTCCTGAAGCTCCAACTTATAGGCCGCCCCCGGTGTCCATCCGTTCGGATTACTGATCGTAAATGTATGGTCTGCTCCTTCGGTCACATCTACCGTAACCATTTCGGAAGAATCTGTCACGTTTTTTATCGTGAAATTTTTTCGCACCTGGTCAGGCGTCATAGCAGCACTTGTATCCGTCACCGGAATCGTAAAATCTGTTGCCACATCATTTGCTCTGGCATAAGTCGCCATGGACACTTCTTCCATCGGCTGGTTGTCTGCGTAGGAAGCATACAGTGTCACATCACTCAAAAGACGATCCTTACTGTCCACATATCTGGTGCATGCTTCATCGTAACACCAGCCAAGAAATGTACTGGACTTTTTCACCGGTGCCGGCAGATCCTTCAGAATAGTTCCTGCCTGGTACTGCTCTTCTGTTATTGTGAGCATCTGATCTGCCTGCTGCGGATTCTTCTTCGTGATAGTTCCGCCATTTGTCTCATATTTAATGTTGTACGTTGTATCTTGAAATGCAATATCAAAAGTCAGGTGATCTGTATAATCCCCCGTATAGTTCGGTTTGTCCAGAATGTTGCAGTCATATTCCTGCTGCTTATGGCTCTCATCTTTCGTAAGACTTGCGACAACCGAACCATTTTCCAGTGCCGAACCACTCTGCGGATTTCTCAGTTCATATGCAAGACTATGTAAACCACTCTTTAATTTCCAGTCATTTTCAGACTGGACTGTCACACTCACATAATCCTTGTCATATAATCCACCTGCATCCGCTTTTATCGTAAACTTATCCCCATTCGCATTGACCTTCTGTGGAATATCCACATAATAGTAACGTTCCGTCCATTTTGCATAGAGGACAACGCTGCCAGTATGATCAGCCGTACTAAGCAAATTAACCGGTTCCCCGTTAAACTCCTCATTATCATACCAGCCGGCAAACTCATATCCTGCTTTTGTGATCTTCTCTGCTCCCGGAAGTTCTGTCACCGGCTCGTCGTAATTAGACGGAGCCGTGTATCCTTCCACAAACGCTCCTCCATTTTTCTTATAGTCAATGCTGGATTCCTTCCGCACATTCGAACCCTGAGACGTTCCTTCCTCCGAATGCACAACCGGATTCTGCGTATTCGCATCTTCAGCAAATGTCGTGACCGGCACCGATGTTGCAAGCAGTGCCGCACTCAAAATCATACTGATCAGACGTTTCTTCATATGTATTATCCCTCCTCATTTTTTTCTCAAAAATAAGTGTCTATACATATTGTATCAAAAAAAATACAATCCTCACATGCCCGTTGAAAGCAAAAAAAGTGCCTATTTTACAATTTCTCTGTAAAACAGACACTTTCCATATCATATTATTGATTTACAAATTCTTTAATCTTATCGCGTTTATCAATATGTAGTTTTTCCAGAATTCCAGAGACATAGTGCTTGACTGTATTCACTGACATTCCTAGATGTTCTGCAATTTCCTTGTTCGTCCAATCCCTGCACGCCAGCATGGCTATGGAAAATTCCAGCGGAGTCAAAAGATCCGTCACTGCCTTTTGCGTCTTGGGATTGTGAATCTTCATCCAACCACGGCTAAATGCAAGTACACCATCCGCCAGCTTCTTGTACATTTCCGGCTCTTTTCTCCGGATACAGACTTCCAAAGTCCCCTGAAGCAGACCATGATACTCGATGAATGGTTCCATGAGTTTGTCCGGTCTTGCCCTCTCCCATGCCCGGGTCACCGTCTGAATTGCTTCTTCTTGTTCTTTCAGATTAATCTGACACATTGCCTGTACGCACCCCAGATAAATCATGGAAATCGGATAAACTCCGTCTGCCATCAGAAATGCACCCTGTACAACACCTTTTGCCTTTGCATAATCCTGTCTCAGATAAATCTCATGTGCTAAAAGACTCACTGCAAATAATCGTTGTCCAATTGGAAGATACGGAATGTACTGCTGAAGTGGTGGGGTTCCTTTCTCCGGCGGTATATGAAGAAATGTGCTGATTACATAAAATGCGAACAGACATGCTGACTTTACATTCACAGGCGCGTCCTCCTGCATTGCCCATGTCAGACACTGATGCACATCTTCCCTTGTATGCTGTGCTGCCTGAGGATCTCCAAGTGTAAGATTCGCAAATATATAAAGCATATCCGCCGATAACCGGAGCATCACATCATCGTGATCCAGATAATCTTTTACCATCTCCACACATTTTTCTGCCTGAGCTGAGAAGAAATAATATTCTCCCTGTGCAATCTGCGCCAGTTCCTTATCTTCTATTCTTTCAATTGCTTCTGCTGCCTTTCCCGGTTGAAATGCACTTCCAACCAAAGGAAGGATGACTCTGTCAGATGTTTTCATTTCTTTCACCACTTCTTATAAAATTATTTTCTCTGCCAATATGATCTTTATCGATAAAAGACATTTAAACAGTTTAATATATTTATATTATCAAAAACATTATTTTCATACAAGACCATTTGGGGACGGAGTTTGGTGGACCATTTGGGGACGGAGTTTAGTGGCTTTTTGCATCGCAAAAGCCACTAAACTCCGTCCCCAATGGTCCACCCCTCTAATTCTGGAAGTTTATTTTTTCTCCTTGAATAACCGGATAGCAGATCAATTTCTGACTTTCTAAATCTTCTCTATGCATATCTACTGCACTGATCTGATGGTTTTCATATGTGTTATAATAATAAATTCCTTTTGTAGCATTGCAACAAGAAGTGTACAATGTAATCTCATATTTTCCATCTGACACTTCGCAACAACCACGCTGCTGATCTACCGAACCGAGAATGTGGAAAAACTGGCTGACACTTTCTTCCTCGGACTCACCGGAAAATGCATTTACTTTCGTAAACGCCACACGTACAAATCGAGATGATGAAGATAAATCTCCCGGAAGCCCCAATGCTCCCATTCCACGGCTATATGCATTAAGCTCGATCCCATTGCCGAAATTATTTTCCGGCTGCTTTGGAGAAAGATGCATATAATTGTTTAACTGAAACATTTGCTGCGGGAAAGGAGGATTATTGGTCAGTACTCCTAGCGGATTATCATAAATATGCATGCCATCTGCCATCGATTCTACAGTAATGGATTCTTTTTCATCTGAAATGATCCAGTGTAATTGTGCCAACGGAAATTGCTCACTAAATGGCGTATTTACAATATTAATCTGTCCAAGCAGTTTACGGACTTCCACGATTGAAGAACACTGGCTTAATATCCATGGGATAAATTCAAACTGTGCGATATTATCCACCCCTGACTGAACATTCGCATAAACTGCATTTCCCACAAAATTAAGTCCTGCCATACCAACACCTTTTTCGTTAATGGCATCATAATACAGTGGATAATCGCCTGCCACATGTGCCATTCCGATGATTGCATAATGATTTTCCATATCACCGGCATGTCGGAAATGCAACGGATAGTTGCGCGGTGTTATCGCAATCTGATCTCCGTAAGAAAATTCATAATCAAGTGTTCTTCCAAAATAAAAATCTTTTGTTTTATAAGTTGCTGCTGTACACATACTGCTTTCCTCCTTAGACATCGTATTTCTAAAACAGGTCCAACATATTATCCAAATATATTGCTTCTCTGACTTGAAGCTGATAATTTGGTTTTGTCATATAATATAGTAAAAATTCTAAAATTAATGCACTGCCAAGGCTACGACCTTCTATTTTGAAGTTTGAAAATCTCATTGGCACATAAATATTTTTTATATCATCAATACCAATAAATCCCGGATTTGTCATAGCTTTCGAAAAAAGATACCCCTGTTCTGACTCCGGTGCACGACACTGATGCTCCGGGCAATCTTCTCCCAGATTCTTCCGACTGACCGTTTCATAACAATATTTTCTGTCTTTGCACCCAAACCAACAACATTCATTGCACAAAAACTCTATCTTCTCTTTCTCACTTCCAGTCATTTGCTCCAATTTATCAAAAGCCTTATTCAACCGAAAATCCGGCACTACATAACGAAACTCTGACCTGTTTACCTCATTCATGAGCTGTTCAAATTCCGTTAATACTTTCGTGGTCGATGATACAAAATAAAATCCCGGATACTTATTTTTTAAATATTCTAATAAGAGATCAGAGTGAACAATAATACCATTCTGTTTTTCGTTGGCATTTTCAAACAGTACACACAATTCATTACACTTTTTATCTGATAAATGCTCTTCCTTCAGTAATGAATTACTAAATGTAAGCCTTGCCGAAATTCCATATTTCTGCATCATTTTCAACACCGCTTGCGAATCGCAGTCTCCAAATCCGACTCGTCCGCCTCCCCAGATGCAATCTGCCGGAGCACCATATATAGAGCCTATTTCACACCAATCATAAAAATATTCTCTATGTTTCTGAAATAATGGAAGGAATACGCTATATAATTCATAAAATTCAAATAATCCCGGAAGATGATAATATATTTTTCCCTTTTGATTTTCATTCATTTACATTTCTCTATACTTTCTATTCAAGGCTACCCTCGACATTCTATTTTTCCGGATTCACATGCACCATAATATGCTTTACCTTCGGAAAATCATTTTCTATCTCATCATGAACTTCTTCTGCAATATTGTGTGCCTGCTGCAAGGTCATAGTTCCATCCAGTGCGATTTCAATATCCACATATATTTTATTTCCAAAAATTCTTGTCTGAAGCAGATCGATTCCACGCACATTTTTATTCTTTCTTACACACGCGCGGATTGCATTTTCTGTATCCTCGTCACAAGAGTGATCTACCATCTTATCCATAGCATCTTTGAAAATACTATAGGCTGCTTTTACGATAAATACAAAGATAACTAAACTTGCAATGGAATCCATTATTGGAAATCCTAATCTCGCACCTGCGATTCCGATAAGTGCTCCAATCGAAGAAATTGCATCGGAACGATGATGCCACGCATCTGCCATCAATGCACTGGAATCAATTTTTTTGGCATAATGTCTTGTATACCAATACATACCTTCTTTACTGACAATTGATATAATTGCAGCAATCAATGCCAACATTCCTGGAACCTGAGGTTATTATATTCTCCCTGCATTATATTATTTAATGCTTCCAGCCCGATTCCAAGTCCTGTAATAAATAAAACCAGCGACAGAATGATCGCAGCCTCACATTCCAGACGCTCATGACCATAAGGATGCTCCTTATCAGCACTTTTCGAAGATACTTTTATTCCGATGATTACTACAAATGTACTAAATACATCTGATGCGGAATGAATAGCGTCACTGATCATTGCATTGGAATGTGCTATGATTCCTGCGAAAAGCTTCAACAACGACAATACAATATTTCCAATAATTGTAATAAATGATACCTTATTTGCCACCTTTTGAAAATCACTTGTTTCCATATTCGTTACCTCCAAATAAATAAGATGTTACTGTTCACAGTATCTGTGAACAGTAACAATAAGATAGCTCTATGGCACTAATATATGTGGGAATTAAATATGATACGTTTTCCAAAAAAAAGAAAACACCCACGAACCAGTATAAGCAACTACTGTCCCGTGGATGCAAAGATTCATTCCACTGTCACTTGTGTGACCCGACTCCATGATAATCTATCACGGTCTGCTCAGTTTGTACTGTAGTTTTATATGCAGTGCAAAGAGTTATGATAGATATATCATATGTTTTATCACTTGTCAATATTTCAAAAGAATTTATTTGCAAGTATATTTTTCAAATAATTTCAAATATTCCTGCTCCACTTCTTTAAATTCACGTACTGTATAATCAACATTTACATGAAGTTTGGGCTTTTCAGCTTCCTCTCCTTCACCTAATAAATATTTCAGATCATACCATAAAACTGCATCATCAATTTCTTTTAGTTGACGCTCCTCTTCTTCGCTTAATGTCGAACCAAGAAATTTTGTATATATAACATCGAGCAAATGCTTTTCCTGTTTGTTATATATATCCATGATTTGTTTTAACGGACGTGGAACATCTGACATATAACATTCACTCGCATCATGCAAAAGAAGTGCCAATACCAGTCGATCCTCATAGCCCCTTGCCACAGCTTCTTTTGAACACAAAATACAGTGCTCCCCAACAGACCAAAATGAACTAACCTGTCCATTTCCTCTGCAGATTAGCGGAAGTGCATGAGCAATATCTTCGATACAGATTAATTCCGGATCAGGGTTTACCGGGTCAAAATGTTTCCTTGTATATGTAGTAATATAACTCATCTTTTTTTCCTCCTAGTGCCATTTTGGGACGGGATTTTCCGGCTTTTTTGCAAGCAAAAAAGCCGGAAAACCCCGTCCCTGTCGGCTTATACCATTTGTACAACCCATACGTTACTTTTTACCATAAAATATCCAATCACTACTTTTATCAGCTCTGTTGCCTGAACCAGGAAATATACACTCACAATTCCAAGTCCTGTATAATGTGCCAGAATAAATGCTGATGGCACTACAACTACCCATGTAAATACTGAATCGAATAAAAACGTAACCATCGTCTTTCCTCCCGAACGCAGAGTAAAGTAAGATGAATGGCTGAAAGCACAAAACGGCATAATAATCGCTGAAACAGCAATAAAACTCTTAGCCAATGCTTAATCTGTTCGGAAGTATTATAGATTTGTGGGAAGAATCCACCAATCAGCAACATTGCCACTGCAACAACTACACAACAAAACACACTGAAAACAATCATTTTATTGTCAGCATCCTTCGCTTCTTTTAATTTTCCTGCTCCTAAATACTGCCCGACAACAATACTGATACATGCACCAAGCTGAATATAAATAATATTAAACAAGTTTGTAATCGTTGTTGCGATATTTAATCCGGCAATAACCTCTAACCCTCGGATAGAATAGCATTGCGTTACTGTTGTCATGCCTGCTGCCCATAAAATTTCATTTAGCATAAGCGGGAAACCTTTTATAATGATTGCTTTAAACTCTGATTTTGGTATTCCTAAACCTCTATAAGCCCCTGCAAGATACCTATTTTTCTCCTTATGTGCATGAGCCCACACAATTACGATCAACGCTTCTATGTAACGTGCAATCACTGTTGCAAGTGCCGCACCGGCAACTCCGAGTTTTGGAATCGGTCCAAGTCCAAAAATCAATACATAATCCAAGATTGCATTCGTTCCAACAGCTACAAAACTGGCTATCATAGGTATCAATGTCTGTCCTGTCTCTTTTATATTCGTTGCGTAAGACTGATTTATTGCAAACGGAATCAGTCCAACCATCATAATCGCAAGATATTCCAATCCATACTGTAATGCAACTTCTGTTGCTCCGCTTCCCGTCGTATCCGTCAGATATAAGGATATCAGTGCGGAACCTTTCGTAATAAACAAAAGAATCGTTAATGCCGTCACAGTTAATGTTGCATATAATTTGAACCGAAAAGAGTGCATATGCCCCTTATGGTTTCCTTTACCAAAATATTGTGCTCCAAAAATACTTGCTGCTGACACTGCCCCAAAAATCGCCAGATTATACACGAATATCAGCTGGTTGACAATGGCTACTCCTGACATCGGCTCTGTTCCTAATTGACCGACCATAATATTGTCAAGAAAACTGACCAGATTCGTAATGGCATTTTGCAAGATCATCGGTAATGCAAGACAAAGATATCTCTTATAAAATGCTGCATCACCAATATATTTTTCTTTTAATTGCAATAACATATTATTTTCCCCTATTTTTTATATTTTGCAAATTTCTTTATCTTCTATTTTCTCTGATGTCTCAGACATATTAGAAATAATGACTGCCGCCAATATAACCGCACATCCGATTACCATACGAACGGTAACCACCTCATGAAGAATCAGTATTGAAAAGATTGTTCCAAACACAGATTCCATGGAAGGATAATTGCAGCCTTCGTCTCATCTATATATTTCTGACATGCAGTCTGAAGCAAATAACAGATTGTCGTGCTTACTACTCCCAAATATAACACACTTAACCAGCCCTGTGTTGTGACATAAAAATCATTTTCCCCAGAAATCATAAGACTAATTGCTGATAATACAAATGCGGTAAACATCTGAACCGTATTAAGTACAGATGCCGGATATTTTTTTACAAATTCCGAAGTAAAAAATATTTGAAATGCAAATCCAACGGCACAAAATAATGTTAAACCATCTCCCAGACTTACTGTAAAATTTCCATTCAAAGAAAGTAATGCAACTCCGAGAACAGACATAACTGCTCCAACAATTCCCTTCGCACCGATTTTTTTCTTTAAAATAACAAATGCTATAAACGGCACAATAACTACATTAAGTGCTGTAAGAAATGCATTTTTTGAAGGTGTCGTATACTGCAATCCAATAATCTGGAAAGCAAATCCCATAAAAAGAGTTACTCCCATCAAGACTCCTGCTTTTATAGCTCCTGCACGGTCTTTTAATTTTTCTTCACTTTTTCGCTGCCCTCTGCTAATCACTCCCATAAGTACAGATGCGAGCAAAAATCTTACCATCATAATTTGAAAAGGCTTCATACTTTCCAATGCCATATCACTTGCCACAAAGCCTCCGCCCCATATGACCGTAACCAGTATAAGGCCTCCGATTGCCAGCCATTTCTTCATTATATTTCCTCCTAATTAATAGCTTCATCTTTTTGAACTTCTTTTCAGTGTACATTTTATTTCTTTGTAAGTCCAGTCTTTTCAAACAAATATTCTATGACTTCTGATTTTTCTTTTACTTTATATGTAAAAACGGGGTTTTCCGGCTTTAAAAAAGCCGGGAAACCCCGTCCCTAAAGGTTCATCATCCCAGACATGATGCATCCGCCTTCTGCGCCTGCCTGTTTTAGTTCTTCCCACTGTTCTTGATCAAACCGGATTCCTCCGATTGCATATACAGGAAGCTTCACCCTGCTGCAAACCTCTTTTAGAAATCCAAGCCCTCTTGGCGGAACACCTTTCTTACAGTTTGTCACATAAATATGCCCCGCTGTCAAATACGTTGCTCCAAGATTGACTGCTTCTTCTGCCTCTTCCACAGAATGAACAGAAGTACCTATTTCTTTAAAATGTTTTTTCTCTTCTTCCGGAAGTTTTCTTAATTCTGCCATAGGAAGATGTATCGAAGTACATCCAAGATACGCTGCTGTTTTCCAGAAAGTATGTAAAATACATGTAACCTGATACTGTTTGCAGATTTCCATTATCCTTTCAGCCAAAATTATATATTCCTCTTCTGACAAATCTTTTTCACGCAGGATAATTGCTTCCGGCTTTATCTGACATACACGTTCTATCTGCTCTGTAAATGGTCTTTCACACAATTTACGATTACTAACTGCTATGATTTTGAAAGCCTGCCCTGTCAAATCGCAATTCATTTTTCGTCTCCTTTGTTTTTATGTACAAAATCTTTACCCGACTAAAATGAAGTCGGTTTACACATAATTCAAGAATGCCTCTGCATTCTTGCTGCGAGATGCGCGTCATGCAATGCATGACATACTTCTTCTGCGCATCTCTGCAATCCTGCCGGAGGCTATATCAGATGGGGATTGACTCCCACCACTGATACTGATTTGTTACTCGCCACCTACAGAGGTGGGAGTCATCTAACATCTGATATAATCACTCATAACCGGCTGTAAGTGACGCTCTAATAATGCCTGATATACCTCATCCACAGAACGTTCATCCGAAATTTCAAACTGGTCATCACCCTTATCTTCAATATCGTCCACATGACTTCCAATTCCTGTACTTACCCCCGCAGAAATTTTTGTTGCAGAAATACTTACCAGATTATCTCTGACACGTGCACACTCTCTCGTTGAAACTGTAATGCTTGCAAATGGCATAAACAGACGATATGCACAGACTACCTGTAAAAGCTGTGGCTCATGGACATCCATCGGATTGATTCTGTCATTATTAATAATCGGACGAAGTCTCGGACATGAAAATGCAATCTCTGCATGTGGATATTTTCGTTGTAAAAGGTATGCATGATATCCTGTTGCAAATGCATCTTTTCTGAAATCATCCAATCCAAGAAGTGCTCCGAAACCAACGCCTCGCATACCTCCTTTTAAAGCTCTCTCCTGTGCATTGACACGATATGGGAAGATTCTTTTATGTCCTGCCAGATGCAGCGTCTCATATTTATCTGAATTGTAGGTTTCCTGAAATACTGTAACATAATCCGCACCACATTCATGCAAATATGCATACTCATCCGAATTAACCGGATAGATTTCCAGACCGATTACTTTAAAATATTTTCTTGCAATCTTACAGGCTTCACCTATATATTCTACTGTAGATTTGCTACGGCTTTCTCCCGTAAGGATCAGAATCTCCTGCAATCCGGTTTCTGCGATCGCCGCCATTTCTTTTTCAATCTCCTGTGCATTTAATTGTGCACGATTAATTTTGTTGTGACAGTTGAATCCACAATAAATACAATAATTCTCACAATAATTTGCAATATAGATCGGAGTAAACATATAAACACTATTTCCAAAATGTTTTCTTGTTTCCAGTTGTGCGGCCTGCGCGATTTCTTCCAGAAATGGTAACGCTGCCGGAGATAAAAGTGCCTTGAAATCTTCCGGTGTACGCTCCGAATGTGCAATCGCATTTTTTACATCTGCCGCTGTATATTTACTGTAATCATATTCCTCCATTGCACTTATTACCTGATCCATAATTTCCGAACCAATGTCTTCCATTCCAGGAAGATATGTCATATGATCAATTCTGTTTTTCTTCTGATCTTCCAGAATTTCTTCGCTTAAAATACTTTCATTAATATGTGTATTTTCCATCTTCACATCCTCCTAGTCTTCCAAAAATCCTGTCAGTGGTGAAGATGCACTTGCACCTCGTTCCAGTGTTCTTCCAAGTCCGGCAAGGTACGCACTTCTTCCGGCCTCAATTGCTTTTTTAAATGCCTCTGCCATCTCTGCAACATTTCCTGCTGTCGCAATTGCTGTATTTGCCATAACTGCAGCTGCTCCCATTTCCATTGCCTCGCAAGCCTGAGATGGACGTCCGATCCCTGCATCAACAATAATTGGCAGGTCAATCTCATCAATTAAAATCTGGATAAAATCTTTTGTACAAAGACCTTTATTGGAACCGATTGGTGCTCCCAAAGGCATAATACACGCAGCTCCCGCATTGACAAGATCTCTTGCTGCATTCAAATCAGGATACATATACGGCATAACTACAAAGCCCTCCTTAGCCAGGATTTCTGTTGCTTTGATTGTCTCGTAATTATCCGGAAGAAGATATTTGGAATCTCTTACAACCTCAATTTTCACAAAATTACCACATCCAACTTCTCTGGAAAGTCTTGCAATACGAACTGCCTCTTCTGCATTTCTTGCTCCGGAAGTATTCGGAAGAAGTGTTACATTTTCCGGAATATAATCCAGAATATTTGCAAGCCCACCTTCATTAGCACGACGGAGGGCAAGCGTGATAATCTCTGCCCCCGCTTTTTCTACACATGCTTTCACAAGATCCAATGAAAACTTTCCTGATCCTAAAATAAAACGTGAATTAAATTCTTTTCCGCCAAGTGTAAATGTATCCTTCTGATTCATGATTTAAATCCTTCTTTCTATGTTATATTGTGATTTTTTAGAATAATCACCTTGTTTTTTAATCCCAAGATGCCCTTTTAGACATCCTCTTCTCCAAGAAGTAGGCGTGTGATCATGTTTGCCTCATGCCCCGCACAGATTGCCACCCTTGGAGCCATCAATCCGTTTCCATAAGTCGGCTCTGTCACACGGTCTCCACACAAGTAAAAATTTTTCATCATTCTCTTCGTACAAATCGTATTGCTACTCTCATAACCGGCCATTCCTGTTGCTGACACAAGCTTCTTTTCCGGAAAATATTCCAGAATTCCATTTACAAGCATCGCCTTTGCCTCTGGATTATCAAATGCCTCGCAGACAATCTGTGCATCCTCAAACAGCTCTTTCAGATTCGCTTCCGTCACCTTCACACAATCCGTGCGAATATCCAGATAAGGATTGATTTTCAAAAGCAACGATTTCAATGCATCTGTTTTTGGCATTCCTATATGCTCCATAAAATATTGCTGCCTGTTCAAATTTGTAATATCCACGACATCAAAATCTATCAAATGTAAATGCCCTACACCGATTCTTGCAAGCGAATAAGCCACATTCGAGCCCAATCCGCCCAGTCCCGCTATTGTCACCTGTCCTTGCGACAATAATTTCTGCTTTTCCGGTGAATGTCGTTCATTCAGTGCCGCTTCAATTTCTTCTTTACTTAATATTTTTTCAGATGCCATTTGATATCAGCCCCCTCCTACAAATGTCACAACCTCCAGACGATCGCCGTCTTTGAGCATTGTATCCGAGTAACTATATTTTGGCAGAATCTCTTCATTCAATTCCACCGCAATCCTTTTTATCTGATAATTATTCTGTTCCAGATAATCTGCAACACTCATTTCAGATGCCAGTTGAATCTGTTTTCCATTTACTGTAATCATAACTGCTCCTTTCCTTATGAAATGAAAAAAGAGTTCATGAAAGAAATGTACCCGTGGTGGTGCACCCCTTCATGAACTCTTGTTCAATCTCAACTTATTCAATCTTCAATTATCAATTTTGCCTGATTATAAAGAAAGAGAGATACCAACAAATGTATCTCTCTAAAGTACTGCTTTATACATTCCTACGTTGGCATTATCCAAATCAGGTTATGGGTCGAAGTTCTCAACTTCCTCTCAGCCTGGTACACAAGCTCCCCGTGTTTTCTTCACATGCTTAGTATAAAAGCTTGTCTGGGAGATGTCAACTGTTTTCTCCCCATCTGATACAAGATTTTTCCGTTACTGTTCACTCCCGTGTCAATCACTACGCTGATTGGCACGGAGGATGCACGTTTTATCTTGAACGGCATCTCGCCCATCGCCAAAGGCGATTTAAAATGGCGAGATGCGTTGCTGGTCACAGGTACTGTGAACAGTAACTTTTTTTCCACAATGTGCCAGTCCAATATAACACACTTCTCCGGTCATCTCTGCATCATATTGTTTTTCTTTGATCTGTTCCAGTGCCTTTTCTGCAAGCTTTTCTAAATCGTCTTTTTCATCTTTGGTATACTTAAATTCCAAAATTAGATTTGGATATCTGTCACGTTTTGCATAAAGACAGATATCACTTCTGCCTTCCCCGGTTTCCCGATTGCTTTTGATATCATAATCTTTTCTAAGAAATGCACACATCCCAAGTGTCATCATATGGTAACTATTCTCATCTTTCAGATCATGATAAGATGGCAATTCCAAAAGAACTCTCTGATACTCTTCTGCAAACCGTTCCATATCCTTTCTTTTAAGAGCATTTAACATCTTTTCCATCTGTCTCTCATCGATTTGCAGATGACATGCTGTTAATTCTTTGAACACTTTCCACACTTCCAGATTAGGAACCCGGAGTCTGTAATAATCCTCTTCGATTTCTCTTGTAATTGTTACAATCCCGGCATTTACAAGAAGTCCCCATAGATTTGCTTCGTCCATTTTTTCATAATAAGCCATCGAAAAATCTACTGTCACTTCTACTTCGCCTTCTGTGATCAAGGTCTCATATTCTTTCTCAAACGACCTTCCCTGTACTTCAAGTGCATTACGTAAAATACTGTTTTCGCTTGTATTAACCCAATAAGAATCCATCCTTCTTCTCGCCGCATAACACGATATTGACCATGGATTATATACATCCGTACTGCCAAAATGATATCCATCGTACATCTTTTTCAGCTCATCTGAAAATTCTGCTTTACAATAAGTAAGCAACTCTTTTACTTCTTGCTCTGTAAAACCAAAACAGTCATCATAATCTTCGTCCTGCACTGTGCAGACAACTAAATTATTAAGCCCTGAAAATATATTTTCCTTCGCAATTCTCTGAATCCCTGTCAGAATTGCCTTTTGAAGATAATCGTTTCCTTTCAGGGATGTTGCCAGAAAACGATTCAGCATAGCTCTTACTTCGTCATAATATCCTTCGGAATTTGCAGACATAAATGGAGTATCATATTCATCTAACAGCAAAAATACTTTTTCCCCATAATACGTACTCAGTACCTGACAAAGAACAACAATTGAACGAATCAGATGATTTTCTATTTCTTTTCCAATGCTTTCCTGACATAAACTGTTATAAATCATATTAAATGTTTTCACCTGGAATTCTGACAGCCTTCCATCATTAACCATCTGATAAAAACGTTCATACTCCGCGCGCACAGTATCTTGCAATGCATAACACAAAGACTCTGCATCCCCCGCTTTCACGTTAAGGAACGACAAAAATACAACAGGATATCGATTCAGCTCCTTGTAGTGGTCAGATTTTGTAATCTTTGTTCCATAAAATAAATCGGAAGAATCTTTTGTACAGTCAAGAAATTCTGCCAGCATTGACATATTAAGTGTCTTACCGAATCTTCTCGGTCTTGTAATTAATGTAATCTGATACCAGGATTCTAAAAACTGTTCAATAAACTGTGTTTTATCCACATAATATGCCTGTTTTTCACGCAAATCACGAAAGTCCTGTACTCCTATTGCAAGTTTCGGTTTTTCCTCTTGTATATCTGCCACATTGTACAGAATGCTGTCTTCCTTTAGCATGTCACAATTTGCAACATAAATTGGTTTTCTTCCAAATAATTCATCTAAGGAACAGACTAACACCTCACTTATTCGTTCCAGTACTTCAAAATCCGGTGTCCTGTTTCCATTCTCATAATTGGTATAAGTCGATCTGGAAACCCCCAGTTTTTCTGCCGTCTGTGCCTGAGTGTAGCCCCGAGATTTACGTAATTTCGTCAAATACTCACTAAATTTTGTTTTCATAGAATCACCGCTTTTTCTTTTAGTATACACTGCCATGTTTCATTATGCAACATTTTTTTATGTTTACAGAGAGCCAAATGGGGACGGGTTTGTGTTTTGCTCGCAAAAGCAAACTAAACCCCGCCCCATTGGTCGCCAACATTTCACACTTTATATTTCATCCAGACAAAATCATACCCCTTTAAAACCGGATCTTTCACTTCTATAATCTCACCATTCACCAGATTTCTGAAAATTCCTTCTTCCTGCATCCACGCTGTCTGCTCTCTCTCACTGAAATTAAACAGTGCTATGAAACGCTCGCCCTTATATTCTCTAAGTATTCCTAAAATGCTGTCATTGTGAACATCATAAGTATACACTTCCGCTTCCTGAGAAAAGATTTTTTCTTGTCTTCTAATCTGTTCCAGGAGGTTCAACATCTGGAATAATTGTCCCTGTACGGTAGAAAGATCTTTCCTCTTATCTGCAAGTGTCCACTGGAATGCTCCTCTGTGGAGATACCGTGAATCAGATACTTTTTCAGGATTTTCTTTATAACTATAATCATTTACCTGTCCTAACTCATCTCCACTATAAAGCATCGGAATTCCCGACTGTGTCAACATATAAGCATGCAACATCAAATCTTCCTGTATCGCTATCTGCATTTTCTCTTTGTTGCCTTCAAATCCCGCTGCTTCAATTCCACACATAGACGCTGTCGTTCCGCAAAATCTTGCATCTTGTGTTACAGGATCGTCATTATATAATTCTCCGCGGCTGACACTTCCTTCTATCTTTCCTGTGAATAATCATTCAGATAACGTTTATGAGAAGGCTCTTCCATTCCCCATTGCTTCATGGTATCAAAATCAAGTCCCCAGCCAATATCATCATGGCAACGAAGATAATTTAAAAATGTATATTGCTTCGGCAAACGACTTACAATGTCCATCTGCTTCTTCAAAAGCCGGATATCTCTTGTTGCAATACTGTTCCACGTTGTTGCCATTGTTGTAACATTATATAGCATATGACATTCCGGTTTTTCGACTGTCCCAAAATAAGGTACCACTTTTTCCGGCTCCATAACAACTTCACCGAGCAGTATCACACTCGGGCAGACGATTTCCGCAATCATGCGCATCATTCTTACAATTGTATGTACTTCTTTCAGATTTCGACAGCTTGTTCCAAGTTCTTTCCAAATATAGGGAACTGCATCAATTCGGATGATATCCATTCCCTGGTTTGCAAGGAAAAGGAAATTATACATCATCTCGTTAAATACTCTTGGATTGCGGTAATTTAAATCCCACTGATACGGATAAAATGTCGTAAGCACATAATGACCGATTTCCGGAAGCCATGTAAAGTTTCCAGGTGCTGTTGTCGGGAACACCTGTGGAACCGTTTCTTCATATCTTGCTGGAATCTCTCCGTTATCATAGAAGAAATACCGGCTCATATATTCCCCTTCACCGGCTCTTGCACGCTTTGCCCACTCATGTTCCTCTGAAGTATGATTCATCACAAAATCCATGCACACATTCATATCATTTTCATGACATTTTTCTGTCAATCTTGCCAGATCTTTCATCGTTCCAAGGTCCGGCCTCACCTTCCTGAAATCTGCCACTGCATATCCGCCATCTGATTTTCCTTTCGGAGTATCCAAAAATGGCATAAGATGAATACAATTTACATTACACTCTTTTAAATATGGTAACTTTTTCTCTACACCTTTCAGATTGCCGGCAAAGTTATCAATGTATAACATCATGCCAAGCATTTCTTTTTCTTTAAACCAGTCAGGATTCTTCTCTTTCTTAGCATCTCTCTTTTTTAATTCTGTGCCACGCTTTGAATAATAATCATACATCTGCTTACAAAGTTCTGCATACATTGCATCATTTCCATACAACTCCATGTAAAGCCAGCGCAGTTCATCCTGATGCTTTTCCATACGCTGCGTAAATATTTTTTCTATATTATTCACATTTCTCATCACTTTCTATTTCATTATCAACAATTTGATATATTTATTCCCTCACAAAACAATACTGATATGCCTGATATTCTCCCAATTCCACAGGCAATGGCATACCTCCATACATAAGTGCTGAGCCGGTATACCTTTTTCCACTCTTCTCTTCCCGATACACGGCTGCTTCTTCAAGTCCTTGAAGCTTAACATAATTTACTGTCATATTTCCGTGGATTGCCTGCATTACTATATTTAAAAGTACTTTGCTCTGCTCTTTTTCATCAGTATAAACATACTCCCATGCACAGATTTCTTCCTCTGTCGGATTAGATAAACGATAATATAATCCGTTCTGAATGATTGGCGCATAGCTTTTATATTCTGCAATCTGTTCTCTGATCTCCTGTTTCTCTTCTTCCGAAAGATTCATAAGATTCAGCTCATATCCAAAGGTTCCGGACATTGCCACAACTCCTCTTGTATGAAGCGGAGTTTTTCTTCCTGTCTGATGATTCGGAACAGCTGATACATGAGAGCCAACTACTGACACCGGATAACCAAAGGATGTTCCATACTGGATTTGTAGTCTGTCAATTGCATCTGTATTATCGCTGCACCAGATTTGCGGAGTATAATACATCATCCCTGCATCAAATCTTCCCCCTCCGCCACTGCAGCCTTCAATCAAAAGATTCGGATATCTCTGTACAAGACGCTCCAGAAAATCATAAAGTCCCAGCACATAATCATGTAACACTCTTCCCTGGTCTTTCGTAGTCGCTGAATAGATGTCCATCAAGCTTCGGTTCATATCCCATTTTACATATTCAATATTTCCCTGATCTAATACCTTGCAAATCTGGCTATAAATTTCATCTACAACTTCTTTTCTTGAAAAATCAAGTACGAGCTGATTTCTGCTTCTGACCGGCCTTCTTCCCGGAATCGTCAATGCCCAATCCGGATGTTTTCGATAGAGCTCACTGTCTTCTGAAACCATCTCCGGCTCGATCCAGATACCAAACTTCACGCCAAGATCATTGATTCTCTCAATCAGATTTCCAAGTGTACCGCCAAGTTTCTTTTCATTCACAAACCAATCACCCAGTCCGCTGTTGTCATCATCACGTTTTCCAAACCAGCCATCATCCATAACAAGCATATCAATGTTTACTTCTTTTGCCGCTTTTGCAAGCTCATAGATTGTATCTCCCGTGAAATCAAAGTAAGATGCTTCCCAGCTATTAATCAATACAGGACGAACCTGCTCTTTATATTTTCCTCTGCAAATGTGCTTTCTGATACACTGATGCAGATTCTGAGATAATTGGTTCATTCCTCGTGAAGAATAGGATAAGATTACTTCCGGTGCCTTGAACATCTCATTTTTCTCTAGCGGATAACGAAAAGCTTCCTCCTGAAGTCCAAGCATCATTCTCGTCTGATTTAATTGATCCTTTAACACTTCCCCTTGGAAGCATCCACTGTATACAAAGGACATCGCATAACAGTTTCCTTTATCTTCTGTCGTTTTTCTCTCAGCAAGGATCATCATCGGATTATACTGATGGCTGGAAGTCCCCCTGACACTTCCGATTTTCTGTGTTCCATGCACTACCGGAACTCTCTGGACATTTCGCTCCATCGCATGTCTACCATAAAATGTTAGAAGTTCATAATCTCCATAAAGGAAATCTAAACTTGCAGACTCTATTTTGTTCAGATAGATTTTCCCATTACTTTCATTTTTTATGCACACACTTCTTGTAATAATATCCAACTCTGAAAGAACACCATAAAGCAGAATCACCATAACTCCTGTCACCGGATCTTCCATCAAAATTTCCAGTGTCTGTGCTTCTTCATCACTTGCATAAACTGCCGGAAGTCCTTTCAGATTATATTTTCCCTTAAGGATTGTATGACTCTTGTATCGAAGATCACAGCTCATGCTTCCGTCTGCATTTTCAACTACAAATGCGGTGCTTCTGAAATCGCCATTTCCATAGCAAGGAAACTCCTGCGGAAGTACGTCCATAGAATAAGTACGATCTTCTCCTGCATCATACGGATTTCCCGAAAATCCTCTGTCATAATGTGTCAGAAGATAATCCATACATCCTTCTGTCTTTTTTCCATAATACAGATGAAGCAAAAATCCATATTGGTCCACCTGCATCTGATATGTCGTATTTTTTGTCTGTAATGTAAATGTCCTATCTTTCTCGCAATATATAATTCCCATACCTAAAATACTCCTTTTTTCTATTATAGCGAAGCAAGGGTTTCATTACTTTTTTGCTCCTGCTTCGCTATTTTTACTGTTCACACTATGTGCGACCAAAAACTTATTTCTAATTTTTATTATTTCACCGCTCCGTTTACAACTCCATTGAGGATATGCTTCTGACAAATCAGATAGAATACCAGAATCGGAAGCAATGCCAACAGATAAGATGCAAATGCCAGATTATAGTTTGTTCCAAACTGTGTCTGGAAGGTCAACTGTGCCAATGGCAGTGTATTTCCGCTTCCTGAGCCTGACATAATTACAAGTGGTGTCATTACATCGTTCCATGTGCCGAGTGCTGTCAGAACTGCAACTGTCGCATGCATTGGTTTCATAATTGGAAATACAATTTTCCAATAAGTTTTCCATGTGCTTGCACCATCCACGCAGGCTGCCTCTTCCAATGCCAACGGGATATTCGTCAGATATCCGGAATAAAGCAACACATTCATCGGCATATAGAATACAACATACAGAATAATAACTCCTGCTCTATTCGCCAGCCCCATCTGTGCTGTCTGCTTTACAACAGGCATCATCAAAATTGCAAATGGAACAAACATTCCGCTGACAACATAGAAATAGATCAATTTATAAAATTTACTCTTTTTATTTCTTCCGATTGCATATCCGAGAAGAGAATGAATCAGAATGGAAAGTACAACTGTTACAAGCGTGATAAGCACACTGTTTCCAAGCGAATGCCAGAAATCTGTCACCCGCATTGCCTCTGCAAAATTTTCCAGACTAAAATGACTTGGCAATGAAAGGATTCCGCTGATGCTATTTGTCATCTCAGAAGGTTTCTTCAATGCAATTACAATTGTCATATACAATGGAAATGCAACTGTGAGCAACCCAAGTAAAAGTAAAATTGTTACCGGCCAATTTACCCGTTCTTTTATTTTCATTTTTTCCATTACAGCTGCTCCTCCTTTTTCCCTGTGATCGTCATCTGTAATACAGAAATTACAACAATAACAATAAAGAATATCACTGCGTTTGCACTCTGGAATCCAAACTGACCGCCGCTCATACCATTGTTATAAATCAGATAAGAAATGGATTCTGTACTCTGCGCCGGACCGCCCTTTGTCAATGCCATAATCTGATCAAATACCATCAGAAAGTTTTTCACGCAAAGCACCATGTTAATGCTGAAGAATGGAATAATAAGCGGGAATGTCAGATGCTTGAACTTATTCCATCCTGTTGCACCATCAATTGCTCCTGCTTCGTAAACATCTTCCGGAACTGTCTGAAGTCCTGAAATGTAAATGATTGTATTCATCGCAATTGCCTGCCATGCACATACAATTACAACTGCGATCCATGCCAGTTTTGTACTGGACAGCATGCTGGAAGAAAGTGTCTCACTTCCAATCATTTCCCCGAAAGCCGGAAGAATGTATGTGAAGAAGTAATTGAAAATATATCCTACAACCAACGCTCCTAGAACATTTGGAATAAAGTATGCACCACGAAATGCACTCTTAAATTTAATTTTGCTGTTCAGTCCAAGTGCCAGGATCAGACTGATTACATTTGTTACAATTGTAGCTACGATTGCTAATTTAAATGTAAACAGATAAGATCCTCCGACTCTGCTGTCTGTAAACAAATCCTGATAATTTCTAAGACCTACCCAGTCAAAACTTCCATAGCCTTTAAAATTTGTAAAACTATAAATCACACCTTTGATCAATGGCAATGTATTAAAACAGAAAAACAGTGCCACGATTGGAATCGTAATCAGAAGAAATGTCTTTTTTCTTCCACTCATTGATTTCTTTCCCATGCTTGAATACCCCTTCCTTAATCTTCGTTTGCATGTTCTTTCTCATAGTCTTCAACTTTACGGATGATATCACGGTTATATCTCTTCCAGTCTTTATCAAACTTTGTTAAGAATGCATCTACATCCCCCTTCATAAGGAATGTCTGAACCTGTGCATCTACTGACATCTCTGAAGGATAATAGTGATCCTGATAATCTGCCATTCGTCCTTCTTCTATAAAAGATTTCACTCCATCAAGTGTTGAAGCAAGTTCAAAATCTCCTTCTTTACAAGGAACTGCTTTCTGTTCATCCAGATAACTCTGTACATTTTCGTCTTTCAAAAGAAAATCAAGTACTTCATATGCTGCTTCTTTATTCTTACAGTCTTTCATAACACTGAACTGAAGATCGACACCGGAATTCAATTTATTCTCCGATGCATCATCATTGGCAGGCATTACAAAGGAATCGATATCCATATCCGGGTTTACTGTCTGAATCTGTGGGATTGCATAACTTCCGATTGTATACATTGCAGATTCTCCATTTGCAAATGCTGTACAAGCTCCATTGTAATCATAAGCGAAAGGATCTTTTGGTCCATATTCAAGCAGCGCTTTTATCTTTTCCGCCACTTCTCTGTATTCTTCTGAAAATGTTGTCTCCCCTTTATTCACCTGACGGCAGACATCTGCCGGTGCAAGATCCACCGCAATCGCATTCCAAGGTGCAAGACATGTCCACGTATCTTTGAATCCAAAATACAATGGCTGGATTCCTTCACTCTGAATCTGATCACAGAGAGCAACAAATTCATCCCACGTTTCCGGAATTTCCCATCCATGTTCCTTAAACATTTCTCGGTTATACAAAACTCCTGCTGCATTTGCCACATATGGCACAGCATATACACCATCCTCCGGCACAAATTCAAGTGCCTTGTCGATGTCCAAATATGCCTGTTTGATAGAATCCAGCCCTTCATAATCTGAAATGTCCATCAGCATATCAGAATCAATAAAGTTAGAAAAATTGACGTCTCCTCCGATTCCAATAATATCCGGTGCGTCCTCTCGGATAAAACGTGTCTTAAGTACTGTCATCGCATCATTCGGAGATTCAATTGTTAAATGAATATCATCATGAGTTGCATTGAATTCTTCTTCAATTTTTTCAAATGTTTTCACCGCTTCCGGTTTATACTGCACAAGCTCGATTTCTATTTTTCCACTGCTATCGCTCTTCTGTCCACAGCCTCCAAGTATCATTGCCGAAGTCATGCAAAACATCAGTCCTATGCAGATGATTCGATTACTCTTCTTATACATTTCCTTACTCCTTCCTTTTACCATACACCTTTCATTTTGACACATTCCGGAATATTTTTTGGTCTCTTTGTTCGGGTTTTCTATTTGATAAATAAATTCTAACATATCTTTATGCGACTATAAATATCCGTATTTTTTATGTTTTATAGTAAAATGCTATTTTTTCTATCATATATTGAAGTTATCTAGCATTTTGATATATAATGATACCAGAGGTGATTTAAATGAGCGATTTACTTTTTTCCGTATTCCCAAATGAAAATTTTGTTGATCTTGGATTATATCAATATGGATGGGAACAATGTGCACCGGCACATTCTTTTGGTCCTGCCGCAAGAAATCATTACATTTTCCATTATGTAATTTCCGGAACAGGAACATTACACGCAGATGACGAAAACGGAAACACCCTCACTTGGCAGGTAAAAAGCGGACAAGGCTTCATGCTTTTCCCCGGACAGGTTACGACTTATATTGCTGATTCCACGCTTCCGTGGGAATACACCTGGGTAGAATTCGATGGTCTTCGTGCCCGTGCGATTGTTACAACCGCAGGTCTGAGCCGGAATCATCCGGTTTATCATGCCAGTTCAAAAGAACTTCGCAATCAGATGATGGATGAAATGCTTTATCTAAGTCGGCATCCTGAAGAATCCCCATTTCATTTGATCGGACACCTATATCTGTTTTTAGATTATTTTATGCGTTCTGCTGCAACAGTTCACGTAAAGCAAAACGGAAGTATTCGGGACTTTTATGTCAAAGAAGCTCTTTCTTATATCGAGCAGAATTTTCAAAATGATATTTCTGTAGAAGATATTTCCGCTTCCTGCGGATTGAATCGAAGCTATTTCGGAAAGATCTTTCATGATACAATTGGACGTTCCCCTCAAGAATTTCTGATTAGATATCGCATGACCAAAGCTGCCGAGCTTTTAAAACTCACTTCACTCTCAATCGCAGATATTGGAAATGCAGTAGGATATCCGAATCAGCTACATTTTTCACGTGCATTTAAAAATGTTTATGGGGTATCACCAAAAAACTGGAGAAATGAAAATAAATTAGAGCCAGATAGGGACGGAGTTTAGTGGAGCAGATAGGGACGGAGTTTAGTGGCTTTTTTGCGAGCAAAAAAAGCCA
>QUJA01000024.1 GCA_003480425.1 Firmicutes bacterium AM31-12AC | reverse complement strand
GAGGTAGATAGGGCAGAGGTGGAAGTGTGGTAACACATGGAGCTGACTGTTACTAATAGGTCGAGGGCATAACCAGAACAGGTGATAGGAGAACAAGATGGATGAAAAAACTTTGTATGCAGTTTTGAAGGTATACTTCAATAAAGGTAATCCTCGATAGCTCAGCGGTAGAGCATTCGGCTGTTAACCGAAGGGTCGTTGGTTCGAACCCAACTCGGGGAGCTTAAAAAGAATCCATAGCTGTCATTTAACTATGGTTTTTTTTATGAAAGATGATTATCATAAGAAAAGTGAATTTTTTTAAAGAAATCACTTGCAAAAATAAAAAGATTATGGTAATATTTATTTCGGTCGCTGATAGAAGTGATAAATAGAATTTGGCTCCATGGTCAAGCGGTTAAGACATCGCCCTTTCACGGCGGTAACACGGGTTCGATTCCCGTTGGAGTCATTTGCACAAAGTGCAATTGAATAAAAGGTATATTTGTTCAAAGTAGTAGGCAATATGCCGATGTGGCTCAATTGGCAGAGCAGCTGATTTGTAATCAGCAGGTTATCGGTTCGAGTCCGATCATCGGCTTTGTTCCTGAAAGGGACATATAATGGACCTTTAGCTCAGCTGGTTAGAGCAATCGGCTCATAACCGATCGGTCCTGGGTTCGAGTCCCCGAAGGTCCATTTAATTTAATAAGGCCCAGTGGCTCAGTTGGTTAGAGCGCCGCCCTGTCACGGCGGAGGTCGAGAGTTCGAGTCTCTTCTGGGTCGTTCGCACTGAACACTTAATGAAGCATAGCTGAATTTAGTGAGAAGGTGCACAGAGTGATATGGGATCTTAGCTCAGCTGGGAGAGCATCTGCCTTACAAGCAGAGGGTCACAGGTTCGAGCCCTGTAGGTCCCATGTATATAGTGCGCGCGTGTGGCGGAATAGGCAGACGCAAGGGACTTAAAATCCTCGGGAGCGATCCCGTGCCGGTTCAAGTCCGGCCACGCGCATTATATTAGAAGACTTAAGCTAATGCTTAAGTCTTTTTATATTTTATAAGACATTAGATTAAATATTACAGGAGGATAATGTCATGAGAAGAATGGAATTTACTATGGATAGACCAGGATTGGTTGAAATCGGACAAGAAGTAAATGTAATTGAAGGAAAATTACCTAGTTCATATTATTATACAATCGAACATGCAATTGCAATGAGTGGTAATTATCGAAGTTATGAAAGATTACAAACACGTCATGGCAAAGTGGTAGATATCCAAATGGGATTGGAAGCAAACAGTGTTATTTTAGAATTTGATGAGTAAAAAATTATAGTGAAGAAAAAAAGATTCCATAATATTTTAGACGAAAAATAGATGAAAAAATTGAAGAAATTGAGTTGACAAAGTTTATTTGAATGCTATAATGAGGATCAGAAGATAACACGATGACGAGACGAGTAGAATGTGGAACGTTTCAGAGAGAGATGAAGATGCTGGAATCATCTTAACGGGAATCATTTGAAGACTACCTCCGAGTGGCCCTAATCCGGTCCGGTGATTCCGTTATAATCATGAATGAAGTGGTTTTAGATAACAATGTAATTGTTATCATCTTGAAAACAAAAAGGGTGGAACCGCGGATATAAAAGTAATCAGACTTTATCCGTCCCTTGCATGTAAATGCAGGGACAGATAAAGTTTTTTCTGTTTTAAGGAAAGAGTTTTTATAATATGTAAAATCCCTGTATTAAATGCTTGAAGTAAATATCAAAACAGGAGGAAGAATGATGATTATTACATTAAAAGATGGATCAAAAAAAGAGTATTCAGAAGCAAAAACAGTAATTGATGTTGCATACGATATTAGCGAAGGTCTTGCAAGAGCAGCGTGTGCCGGAGAAGTAGATGGTGAAGTTGTAGACCTTAGAACAGTTTTGGATAAAGACTGTGAGCTTAATATTCTTACAGCAAGAGATGAGAAAGGTTTAGCTGTACTTCGTCATACAGCATCACATGTAATGGCAGAGGCTGTACAGAACCTTTATCCAAATGCAAAAGTTGCAATTGGACCATCAATTGATACAGGATTCTATTATGATTTTGAATGTCAGTCATTTACAAGAGATGATTTGGATGCAATTGAAAAAGAGATGAAGAAAATCATCAAAAAAGGTGCTAAGATTGAAAGATTTACAAAATCAAGAGAAGAAGCAATCGCATTTTTCAAGGAGAAAAATGAACCTTATAAAGTTGAGTTGATTGAAGATCTTCCAGAAGATGCTGAAATTTCTTTCTATTCACAGGGAGATTGGGTAGACCTTTGCGCAGGACCTCATTTGATGAGTACAAAGGGTGTGAAAGCATTTAAATTGTTATCATCTTCAGGAGCTTACTGGAGAGGTGATGAGAAGAAAGCAATGCTGACACGTATTTATGGTACAGCTTACGCTACAAAAGACGAACTCAAAGAGCATTTAACACAATTAGAGGAAGCAAAAAAACGTGATCATAATAAACTCGGACGCGAGATGAAATTATTTACAACAGTAGATGTAATCGGTCAGGGACTTCCGCTTATTATGCCAAATGGTGTTATCATTATGCAGGAGTTACAGCGTTGGATTGAAGATGAAGAAAGCAGACGTGGTTATGTTCGTACTAAGACACCATTGATGGCTAAGAACGACCTCTACAAGATTTCAGGACACTGGGATCACTATAAAGATGGAATGTTCGTATTAGGTGATGAAGAGAAAGATAAAGAAGTATTTGCCCTTCGTCCAATGACATGCCCATTCCAGTATTATGTATACAAAGCAGAACAGCACAGCTATCGTGATCTGCCATTGCGTTACGGCGAGACATCTACATTATTCCGTAATGAAGATTCTGGAGAGATGCATGGTCTGACTCGTGTTCGTCAGTTTACAATTTCAGAGGGACATTTGGTTGTAAGACCTGATCAGATGGTAAAAGAGTTCAAGGATTGTATCGCATTAGCTCAGTACTGTCTGCAGGTACTTGGCGTAGAAGAAGATGTAGCATATCATCTTTCAAAATGGGATCCTTCAAATAAAGAAAAATACATTGGTGAACCAGAAGTTTGGGAAGAAACAGAAGGTCATATTCGTACAATGCTTCAGGAACTCAATATTCCATTTGTAGAAGATGTCGGAGAGGCAGCATTCTATGGACCAAAGGTAGATATTAATGCAAAGAATGTATACGGAAAAGAAGATACAATGATCACAATCCAGTGGGATGCATTACTTGCAGAACAGTTTGATATGTATTATATTGATGAAAATGGTGAGAAGAAACGTCCATGCATCATTCATCGTACATCTATCGGATGTTATGAAAGAACACTGGCATGGCTGATTGAGAAATATGCAGGTATGTTCCCTACATGGTTATGTCCGGAACAGGTTCGTGTAATTCCTATTTCAGATAAATATCATGAGTATGCAGCCAAAGTTGAAGCAGAACTCAAAGCAAATAACATCCGTTGCTCTGTTGATCAGCGTTCAGAAAAGATGGGATATAAGATTCGCGAAGCTCGTCTGAACAGAGTCCCATACATGCTGATTGTTGGAGCAAAAGAAGAGGAAGAGCAGAAAGTTTCTGTAAGAAGTAGATATCTCGGAGATGAAGGCGCGAAAGAGTTGAATGTATTTATCGATGCAATCAAAGATGAGATTCAGAAAAAGACAATTCGTAAGATTGAAGTAGAGGACTAGATTGCTATTTAGGTCACTGGGCGGCTATATGTTCCTTAAAAAAATGATATAAAAATTCTTGCTCAGACTTCATGAGCGGGAGACACATAAGAGCGTAAATTTTTGTTAAAAGCAAATGAATTTGAACTCAAACTTGCTGCTACGCAGCTTTAAACACGTTTGTTCAAATTTATTAACACAAAAATTTACGCTCTAAGTGTCTCCAACGCTCGTTCCATATTCGCACGAATTTCTTATATCAATTTTTTTATAAGTCAGGTATCGGCTCAGTCCGTGAAGTAAATAGGACGCAAAGAATATTTGGGGAGATATCTGAGATAATGGATTTTGGGGAATTGAAGATGCAGAATTTTGATGAGGAGCATCCTCACGTTATCGAAAACGTGTGATGTAGATGTAAAATTTGCGAAGGAAGTATCCTCAAGTTCTAGAAAAGGCAAGATGCAGATGAAATTATACAGGTCAGGCAGGCTGAAAAGCATCTGCAAGTTCAAAGAAAAGTAAGTTGCGGATACATCGGTCTCAAAAAAAGCATCCGCAACAGCGAATATCAAGTCAGTGCAGATACAATGGTTGCCATAAAGGCATCTGTACAAGCAAATTGGCAAATACTTGGACAAATGAGAAGTCGGAGACAAATAAATTTATATGAGAAGATAAAGGTTTATCCTCATCATTTTGCAAATCAAAAATGATGAGGATATTTAAGATTAAAATAAACGGATATAGTAAGTGGCTCGTCCAGTACCCTCGCGTTTTAATTCGCCGGTGGCTACGAGTTTTCTGAGTGAGCTTTCAATAGAGCTAATACTTAAAGAAGGACAGAGTTCGTGTATATCCTGCTTTGTGAATCGTCCAATTTTATTTTCGACAGCCATTCGGACCATATCTATTGCCGGTAACTTCTTTTCAATAATAGAAAATCTGTCTTCAAAATCTTTATATGCAGCTAATACAGTTCCAAGAATGTATTTTATAAATGGAACTACATCCTCGGTACCTTTGTGCCATCCAATCTGTGCTTGATTCAGTGCTTTATAATATAAGTCCTTATTGTGCGCAATTTTTGCTTCCAGAGAAATATATTTTCCCACATAAAATCCATTTCTATATAATAGCAGAGTAGTGAGCAGTCGGCTCATTCGTCCGTTTCCATCATTGAATGGGTGAATGCAGAGAAAATCGTGGATGAAAACTGGAATTGCAATGAGCGGTTCAACTTCAAAATTCCCGATAACTCGATTATACTCTGCACAGATTCGATCTAACGCTGCTGGTGTTTCATATGGAGCAAGTGGCGTAAATAAAATTTCAGTGTGACCATCAGGATAAGTAGCACTGATATAGTTCTGATTATTTTTTGTACGTCCGGCCATAGGATTGTTCATATGACTATACATAATTTTATGAAGCTGAAGAATGTAACCTTGAGTAATAGGAATTGCATCGAAACTTTCATGGATGATATTGAGAACATCTTGATTTCCTGCTCATCCCTGTTTTTCGGTGTCGTTTTTTCTTCCACTAATTGCTTTATACGAGTGTTGGTTGTCATGATACCTTCGATTGGCTGGAATCGTGAAAAGCTTTTGATATTATAGAAGGAATAGAAGATTCTTGAGTGGAATGGGAGGTACTGTATGGATAAAGAAATATCGGAAAACAGTAATGCAGATTTGATTAGGAAAATCTATCGATATTATGCAGAGTCGGAAAATGTATTTGCTGAAAAGAATAAACTTATTGATGAAAAAATCATAAAGGTATTTCGAAAATATTATAGTGGACCGATTCATCAATCAATGGAAGCATTTCGAGATGAAATATTTGGAATTGTGATGGAGGTGCAAGAAGAATATTTTTGTGAAGGATTTAAATGTGGTAGAGAGATTGAAAAATTGTAAAAAAATATATGATAAAAAGTTGGCTGATTTGATAATAGAAATGTAGTATAATGAAATCAAATGAATTAAGGATGGGAGGAAGGTAAGATGTTATTTATTTGGTATCCAAAATGTTCTACATGCCAGAAAGCTAAGAAATGGCTGGACAGTCATGAGATAGAGTATACGGAAAGACATATTGTTGAAGAGAATCCAACATATGAAGAGTTAAAAGAATGGCATCAGAAGAGCGGATTGCCATTGAAGAAATTTTTCAATACCAGTGGGATGCTCTATAAGGAGATGAAACTGAAGGACAAACTTCCAGAGATGAGTGAAGATGAACAGTTGAAATTGCTGGCGACAAATGGGATGTTGGTGAAGAGACCGGTGCTGGTGGCAGAGGATAAGGTGCTGGTTGGATTTAAGGAAGCGGAATGGAAGAATATATAATTATTTGGTGATAAATTAAAAGAGGGGAAGAAAATTTAGATGGAGTACAAATTGTGGGTAGTAGAAGAAGGCAAAATAGAAGATGTGCCATACAAAGTGTCATAGAAAGAAAATTTTATGGTGGATAAAAGCACGGGAAATTATCATTTGATGCCAGAAGATTTGAAAAGGGCAGAAGCTATATCACAAGCTATATCCGATAAATTAGGAGTTTTGAAGAAAGAATTAGAAAAACAATTGGAAGAGAAGCAGATTAATTATGTAAAAGGTCGAGGAAAATCTTTGCGTCATAATCCAAGAATTACGACATTTCAGGAAGATAACTTTGAAAATGCGAGAAACATATTTAGTTATCTTTGCGTTACATTGCAGTCTAATCCAAATAGAAAATATGAATTGACGTGTTTTAGAACTGTAAAAAATGCTGCAGTGTCAAAATTTTTGCCGATGCATATAATAATATAAGTGATATATGCAGGAGTGACACGATGCGCATATGTGAATTACGAGAAAAAGAAGTAATTAATACCTGCGATTGTAAGGTGTTAGGATGTGTAGTAGATATAGATTTTGACTTGTGCAGTGGACAGATAGAAGCAATTATCGTTCCAGGTCCAGGAAAAGTATGTGGGATATTTGGCGTGGACTCAGAATATATTATCCCATTTGCATGTATCAGGAAAATCGGTCCCGATATTATATTAGTGGAGATTCAGAAAGAAAAGTTTTTGAAGAAAATATAGTAGATAAGAGAGTTTTGATTTCATTAACGCAAATCGAAACTCTCTTATCTATTTTTGCTTATGTGGGTCAAGCCACAAAGTCTAATAGGATGTGTATCTAATAAGGGGAGCATAAAAATCTGAAAAATTATTCTCCAGAAATCTTACAGCAACTGTCTCTTTCTATCAAATGATGTGGCACGATAATCTTTGTCGCAACCAATCCTGGATTTTCAATATGATTAATAATCTGTGAGGCTGCTTCAATTCCCAGCTGGCATGAATTGATGTCAATGGATGTGAGCTGTGGAGAAGTCAATCTTGCAAATAATGAATTATTAAAGGAGATGATTGATAAATCTTCCGGAATCGACAGCTTGTTCTGCAGACATACTCGTTCCAGAGAAACAGCAAGAATATCATCACTTACTACAATTGCGGTTGGGGGTTCAGATTGTAATAATAACGCAGAAATTTCTTCGGTATTATTCTGTGATACATTTGCAACTTCTACACAGTATTCAGGCCACATCGGAAGTCCATGTTTTGCGAGTGCGAGCTGGTAACCGGATTTTCTGTCAGCAGAGAAAATGAGATTGCTGTCAGCACCCAGATATGCAATTCGACGATGACCGAGCTGGTAGAGGTATTCAGTTGCTTCCTGCCCTGCCAGCAGATTATCATTATCAATATATATACTCTGATTTGTGTATTGTGTAGCTTTTCCAATCAGACTGTATAGCAATCCTTCATTAAATAAATAGTCGATAACAGGATCATCTTTTCTGGAATACAGAACGATAAACGCATCTACTTTGCCACTTCTCGACATGGAGCGGACTGCTTGTAATATTTCGTTTTCGTCCTGTCCGGTTACAATTGTTGTCATGTATTGTTTTTGGTTACAGTAATGACTGACGCCGCGAACTGCTTCAAGATAAAATGAGTTTTCGTATACTTCACGTGCAGACGCAGGAAGGATAATCCCTATTGTTCGTGAATTTTGAGAAGCAAGGTTACTAGCTTGGAAATTTGGTTCATATCCAAGTTCGAGCATTGCTTTTCGAACCTTTTCTTTTGTTTCATTGCTGATAGAAGGGTTATTTTTACAGGTTCTGGATACTGTAGAAGGAGATACACCTGCCAAAGCTGCCACATCTTTAATTGTCACTGTCATAAATAAAGCCTTTCGTTTTCATGTATAAGTTATAAATAGTATTTTAAAGAAAGAAAATAGTAATGTCAAATGCATTGCATAAGAAATTGCATGAGTTATGCAAAAGAGCTGAAAATGAAAAGACGGAAATGTTGAGCAATAGTAACAAAAGCATAGATAATAAATTGTATGATATTTCAAAACAACAAAAATGAAACTAGAAAAATGCACAAAAACAAGAATGGTAAATTGTGGAAAAAAGAGAAAGCAATGCGATATTAGAAAATAGAATTGAAATATCATAAAATTCTGACTATAATTAATGCAAACGGTTGCATAAAAAGATGCAACAGGTACTTAGTGATGCAGAATTTGCAGAGAGTACAATATGGCTTATGGGAGATTTTAACAGTCTGGATAATATAAAAGGGGAAGGTTACGAACTAATCTGTAACAGTGGATGGAAGGATACATATGTATTAGCAGAAGAAAAGGATGACGGCATTACGGTGGAAGAAGAAATTGATGGCTGGCGTGAATCCGATGGCAGAAGCAATCTGAAAAATGAAAAGAGACTCGATTATATTTTCTGTAATCAGGAGAAACAAGTTCATTCATCAAAGGTTGTTTGTAATGGAAAGGTTTATCCGGTTGTATCCGATCACTATGGAGTCATGATAGAAGTTTAATTAAAGGTTTTAAAAGAAAGGGAGATTAAAAATGAATGAAAGAGCAGCAGGTATTTTAATGCCAATCAGTAGTTTGCCATCTGAATACGGCATTGGATGTTTTTCAAAAAGTGCATATGAATTTGTAGATTGGTTGAAGGAAGCCGGACAGAGTTACTGGCAGATACTTCCGCTTGGTCCGACCAGTTACGGAGATTCACCGTATCAGTCTTTTTCTACATTTGCAGGGAATCCATATTTTATCAGTCTGGATGAGCTGATTGAGGAAAAAGTGCTGACTCGTGAAGAGTGCGATAAAGTAAATTGGGGAACAACAAAAAATAAAGTAGACTACGAGAAAATTTATAAAGGACGCTACCCATTGCTTCGAAAAGCATATGAGAGAAGTAATATCAGCGAGAATCCGGATTACCAGAAATTTGTTGCAGAAAATAACTGGTGGCTGGCAGATTATGCATTATTTATGGCAGTAAAGGCAAGATTTGATGATGTAGAGTGGACGAAGTGGGCAGAGGATATCAGACTTCGTTGGAATAATGCAATGGACTATTACAGGGAAGAACTCTATTACGATATCGAATTTCAACAGTATATGCAGTTTAAATTTCATGAACAATGGATGAAGCTGAAGAATTATGCGAACAGCAAAGGTATTAAAATTATTGGAGACATTCCGATTTATGTTGCGATGGATAGTGCTGATGCATGGGCACATCCAGAACTGTTTCAGTTAGATTCTGAAAATGTTCCGGTAGCAGTAGCAGGATGCCCGCCGGATGGATTTTCGGCAACAGGACAGTTGTGGGGAAATCCGTTATATCGATGGGATTATCATAGAAGCACCGGTTACGAATGGTGGATTTCAAGACTTCGCTATGTGTTCAATATGTATGATGTCGTACGTATTGACCATTTCCGTGGGTTTGACGAATATTTTTCTATTCCGTATGAAGCAGAAAATGCGATTGGCGGACATTGGGAAAAAGGACCGGGAATTGACTTGTTCCGTAAAGTAGAGCAGGCACTTGGATGGAAACCAGTCATTGCAGAAGATTTGGGTTATGTAACGGATTCTGTACGAGATATGGTAAGAGACAGCGGATTTCCTGGAATGAAAGTTCTGGAGTTTGCATTTGATTCCAGAGATTCTGGATGTGCGAATGATTATTTGCCACATAATTATCCGGTAAATAGTGTCGCATATACGGGAACTCATGATAACGAGACAATCGTTGGATGGTGGAGCAGTATTACGAAGGATGAACAGAAACTTGCAAGAGAATATCTTTGTGATCAGGCAACACCGGACAAGGAATTATACAAGTCTTTCATTAGCCTGATTATGAGAAGTAGTGCAAAACTCTGTGTGATTCCGATGCAGGATTATTTAGGACTGGATAACAAGAGCCGTATCAATACGCCATCGACAGTTGGAAAGAACTGGAAATGGAGAATTAACACAAGACAATTGTCTGTTAAGCTGCAGAAAGAGATTTATGGAATGGCACTGAGATATGGAAGGATGAATTGGAACGATTCTATATAAATTTTTTAACAATAACGTAAACTCTTTTATTGCATAAGGCAGGAAATCCGGTTGCCGTCTCCCTTCTTTATAGCGTATGATATTAACATAAATGTTTACTCTAGGATAGAGCAAAAAAAGAAGGGGGATGTGACTTATCAATTTCACAAAAATATACTGTCGCATATATCAAAATTGTATGAAGGCTGCAATGTATATAATTCCTTGGCGTATGCCAAAGATATTAAAAGGCGCGGGATCTATTTTGCAGCTTCCAGAGTTTTTAAAGAAAAAGAAGCTGTCTAATGTTTTAATCGTGACAGGACCTAACATTCATAAACGAGGGCTGTTGGATGAATTAGAAAAAGGATTGCAGCAGGAAAATTTGTCATATTATATTTTTGATGATATTTTACAGAATCCGGTAGATACGGAAGTAGAGCGCGGTGTAGAGATATTTAAGCGAGAAAAGTGTAGTTGTATTGTTGCAGTCGGCGGGGGTTCTCCAATGGATTGCGCAAAAGCAATCGGTGCGAGAATAGCACGTCCAAGGAAATCAATAAGACAATTGCAGGGGGTATTTAAGGTATTAAGACCGATTCCATTATTTATTGCAGTTCCGACAACCGCCGGAAGTGGTTCAGAGACTACCATCGCGGCAGTGATAACAGAAGAGAAAACACATCATAAAGCAGCAATTAACGATTTATGTCTGATGCCGAAGATGGTCATCTTAGATCCGAAACTGACAGTTGCATTACCATCTTCTGTTACAGCAGCAACGGGAATGGACGCGTTATGTCATGCAGTAGAAGCATATACGAATGATAAATATAATACAGAATTTGAACGAGATTTATGTAGGCAGGCTGTAAAATATATTTATGACAATTTGTATACAGCGTATCAGGATGGAGAGAATCTGACAGCCAGACAGAAGATGCAGCAGGCGGCATTTTATGCAGGAAGAGCATTTACAAGAGGGAGTGTAGGATATGTTCATGCAATAGGTCATACGTTAAGTGGACTATATGATGTCCCCCATGGATTGGCGATGGCGATGTTACTGACGCAGGTTATGAGGGCATATGGAAGTGCTGTGCATGAAAAATTAGCGGAGCTATGTGATGTCTGCGGTATCGAAGCAGAGGATGCTGGCACACAGTCAAAGGCAGAGGCATTTCTTCAATGGATTGATAAGATGAACGAAAATATGGGGATTCCAAAGTATCCGGATATGATTCAGAAAAAGGATATTTCAAAGATTGCCAGGTGGGCAGAGAAAGAGGGAAATCCTTTGTATCCGGTGCCGGTTGTGTGGAAAAAATCAGAGTTTAGCCGATTTGTAAATCAGTTATACGATGATAGCAAAGAAAATATGTAAATAAAAGGACCATACATAAGAAACGAAGTTGCAAGCACTTCTTTATAGGCGGTATGTCATGGCAGTTGAGTCATACGTTCTATATCTTATGTATGGTCTTTTATCTATAAGGGCAAAAATTTTGGGTTTATACTTACTAAATTATTTGATAAAGCTTACGTGTTTGCAGATCTCTTCGATCGCTTTTTCTTTTCTTTCATTGAAAACGACTTTGTTTTCTTCAAAGAGATTGCGTCCTTCTGTATCAATAGATACGATTAAAGGTCCGAACTCTTTTACACGGCAGTGCCAGAGTGTCTCAGGCATTCCAAGATCACGCCACTGAGCATCTACGATTTCTTCAACCTCTGTAGCAGCAACTACGGCATTTCCGGCAGGAAATACACAGTGGATAGCGCCAAATTCTTTACATGCACGTTCTGTGTTTTCTTTCATACCACCTTTACCGATAATTACACGTACTCCTGATTCCTTTACAAATTCATATTCGAATTTTTCCATACGCATACTTGTTGTTGGTCCGACAGAAACCATTTCAAATTTATCATTTTCCAGAGGACGGATGATTGGCCCGGCATGGAAAATAGCTGCATCTTTTACATCAACAGGAAGTTCTCTTCCTTCTTCAACAAGACGTCTGTGAGCAACGTCACGGCATGTTGTCATGCTTCCGTTAAGATAAATGATATCTCCAACATGGATATCTGCGAGGTCTTCAGCAGAGATTGGTGTAGTTAAAATTTTCTTTCCATCTTTTATTTCTAACATTATAAAGTCACCCCCGAATGTGTTGTGATTGTGTAGTTAAGATCCTTATCGAAAATGATGTGTCCACGTCTGTGTGACCAGCAACCAACGTTTACAGCAACACCGATTGTGGATGGATGTCTTGCTGTATTTTCAATATGAACACCCATAACAGAGTATTTTCCACCCATTCCCTGAGGTCCAAGGCCGATAGAGTTGATTCCGTCTTCCAAAAGTTTTTCCATGGAAGCAGCACGTTCATTTTCATTATGGCTTCCAAGTGGTCTCATAAGAGCTTTCTTAGAGAGCAATGCAGCAGTTTCCACTGAAGTTGCAACACCAACACCTACAAGAAGTGGAGGACATGCATTCAGTCCGTATGATGTCATAACATCTAGGACAAATTTTGTAACTCCTTCATAACCTTCACCTGGCATAAGAACCATAGCTTTGCCCGGAAGTGTACATCCGCCACCTGCCATGTAAGAATAAATTTCGCATTTATCACTGTTTGGTACGATATCCCAAAATACAGTTGGAGTTCCTTTTCCTACATTTTTACCTGTGTTATATTCATCAAAAGTTTCAACACTGTTATGGCGAAGAGGTGCTTCAAAAGTAGCTTTTACAACAGCTTCTTTTAATAAACCTTCCAGTTCATTGATAAGTGGGAAGTTTGTTCCACATTTTACCCAGAACTGTAACACACCAGTATCCTGACAGCTTGGTCTGTTGAGTTCCTGTGCAAGAACCTGATTCTTCTGCATTGTCTGATAGATTACTTTTGAAAGTGGACTATCCTCTTTTTCTGCAAGTTCGTTAATTTTTGCTTTGATGTCATCTGGGAGTACTTTGCCGATATATGAAACGAAATTCGCCATATAAGTGGTAAGTTGCTCAACCTGTGCTTGTTTATCCATTATTTTGCCTCCTTGAATAAAAAAATTAAAGTGTTACTAAAGTAATTAATTGATATTTCCGGTGATATATCACGGGAAAAATGGGAATGCAATCGGAAGAATGATCATGCTGATAATTGTTGCAATGATGATCAATGGGAATCCAGATTTTACATAGTCCATAAATTTGTATCCACCGGCACCAACTACCATTGTGTTGGCCGGCATACCGATTGGTGTTGCATATGCGCAGGAACCACCGATTACACATGCCATTAATACGGCTCTTGGATCTGCTCCCATACCTTCTGCGATGGAGAGACAGATAGGAACCATCAGTGCGGTTGTTGCTGTGTTTGACATAAAGTTAGTCATGATACAGCACAGCAAAAATACTACAAATGTCAATACATACGGAGAAGGATTTGCTCCAAGAGCTCCGATTACTTTATTTGCAATTACTTCACCGGCACCTGTTTCTTGTAGTGCAGATGCAAGAGAAAGTGTACCTCCGAACAGGAAGATGGTTTTTAAATCAATAGAATTTAATGCATCTTTTTCAGAAATAACACCTGTGAGAATCAGAAGCAGTGCCCCGATTCCACCAGAGATACAAAGCTTAATGCCGATTTTACTCTCGAAGATCATAGCAAGTAATGTAAGTACCAAAATAATTAAAGAAAGCCACTGTTTCCATTTTGGAACATTGCTGAAATCTTTTGTAGTGTCAAAGGCACCATCATCTTTTACATCATGACTTGGCAGCAGTTTATATCCAATTGTTGCATAAAAAATAATTCCTGCTATAAGAATAGGCAATCCGACGATTGCATATTCAAAGAAGCCAAACTGAAGATTTATTTCTTCCAGTGCACTTTGTGCAATCAGATTTCCCGGAGCACCAATCAGTGAAAGGTTACCTCCCATAGCAGCTGCAAATACAAGTGGCATTAAAAGTCTGGATCTTTTGTATCCGGATTTGGCTGCAATTCCGATTACAACCGGAATGAGTACAGCAGCTGTACCAGTGTTGGAAAGAACACCGCTCATTAAACCTACAATTACCATGATCGCAATAATCAGCATTCGTTCTGATTTAGCAAATTTTGTAACAATCCCACCGACTTTGTTAGCCATACCGGTTTCAAATAATGCACCGCCTACGATAAACATTGCTACGAAGAGAATAACATTGCTGTCAATGAATCCTGCAAAGGCTGTCTTTATGTCTAAAACCCCAGTTACTACTAAGCCGATACAGACAATCATCGATGTTACTCCAAGCGGAATCTTTTCTAGTACGAACATGATTACCGCAAATAGGAGAAACAGAAGAGTTATTGTTGAGGGACTCATATATTTTCCTCCAATCCTTTATTAACTTTTTCTTTTGTGACTGATTAATTCAGTTATGTTACACCAAAAAGTAATTTACTTCCGGCCGTTTGGATTACTTATTTGTTATGACTGTATTATAGAAAATGTTTTGGAAAATGTACATTTGGAAAAAAATATGGTACTATAAGAAAAAACTATGGAAGAAGTAGAAAAATAAAGAATATTGAATACTGTTCAAGAAGGATTTTCCATTATGAAACAAGAAGAAAATCAAGTGTCAGAAGGAGGCGGATGTACGATGAAATTGACTCAGTTGGAATATTTTTGTGTGGCGGCAAGATATCATAATATTACAAAAGCAGCGAAAGAGTTATTTGTAACTCAGCCATCGGTGTCAAATGCAATTAAATCGTTGGAAGAAGAATTTGGAGTCAATTTATTCTATAGACACAATAATAAATTGACATTAACACCAGAAGGAGAAAAATTTTATAAAAGTGCAGAAGAGTTGCTTGCCCATGCAGATGCGGTTACTTCTGAATTTTATGAATTAAGAAAACAAGTGACTCCTATCAGAATCGGAATTCCGCCGATGCTTGGAACAATTTATTTGCCTGATATGTATCTTTCATTGCGAGAAGAATTTCCGGAAGTGGATTTCCGATTATATGAGTATGGTTCAATCAAAGCATGCGAGCTTGTGCTGGATGAGAAACTGGATCTGGCGATTGTGAATGCAGAGCAGACGGCTATTGATAAATGTAATCTGCATGTAATTGATACAGAGGATTTGTTATTTTGTGTTTCAAAAGATCATCCTCTTGCAAATCAAAGTACGATGCTTCTAACAATGTTGACAGAAGAACCATTGATTTTGTTTAATACAGATTCCGTTCAGGTTATGACACTGACTAGACAATTTAAAGCAGCCGGTGTAAATCCACATGTTATTTTAAATACCAGTCAAGTGACAACATTAATTAATATGATTAAGTCAGAAAGAATAGGTTCATTTTTATATCGCTCAATGCTGGAAGACCATCCGGATCTTGTTGGAATCCCGGTATTTCCATCGATTGAACAGAAAATAGGAGTAATCTGGAGAAAAGGGAAATATCAAAATGCAATGACGGAGAAGGTCATTAATTATTTAAAGAAATATTAAGCGCAGGATAAATTACCCTGCGCTTAAATCTCGTATTTATTATTCAGCAGCTTCTTCATCTGCTTCTTCAGCAGCATCGGCAGCAGATACGTGAACCTCTGTAATTGTAACTACAGTAGCTTCAGCATCAGTCATCAAATCGACGTCTTTGTCCTGAGCAATTGGCAAATCGCATACACGAATCGTATCGCCGACCTTTAGGTCTCCGATATCAACTTCAACTTTTTCTACCAGTGCAGCAGGAAGTGCCTTGAATGAAATCTCATGCAGCATCTGCTGTGGAACACCGGCAGCAAGTTTCTCAAGATTAATCAGATGTACTTCAGCAGTAGAGTGAACTTTTTCATTACTTACTAATGCCTGAAAATCAATCTCATCGACATAACCTTTCAATGGGTTATAATCGACCTCTTTAATAAGTGCATCATAAGTCTGTCCGTCAACTTCGAGCATTACCTGACCACCTTTTCCTTCGTCTTTTAGAAGCTGGTCAACAGCACGTTTGTCCATCTGCAATGGAATGGATTCTGTCATCTCGCGACCGAACAGATTACCGGTTACAAATCCTTCGCGTCTAAGTTTTTTGGCTTTTGTTGTCATGTTTCTTTTTTCAGCTTTTAAAGTATTCATTTATCTTTTCCTCCAAATACTGAATCACGCTTAGCAGCCTTCAACTTTTTTCTATAAGTAGGTTTTGTTAAGTTCTATTTCCTTGTTACAGTTTTATTATAGCACCGCGTGTCAAGAGAAAAACGTGGAAAACTGTGAAGAAAATGTGAAAAATCAAATATGATTTTGTGAACTCTGTGAATAATTAAAAATAACTTACAAGAGGAGTCGGAAAACTTTTGTTTTATCTAAAATATAGATAGAACAGATCATAAATAAATGTGCCAGTAAAGTACTGACAATTACTCCATTTGATGTGAGTAGGAATCCACTGTAAAACCCGAACCAGCAAATGAAACCAGAATATGCTCCCATTAATATCAGTAGAGGAAGTTGTTGGACAAAACCATGTATCGTACTTAAAAAATCGTGCATTGTAAAATCGAAGTATATAAAACGACCGACTGCGAGTGTAATAAAATACATCATGAGTGAATCATAGTTATCATCATTGTAAATGAATTTGATGTATAGCAAAATCAATATAATATAGAAGGTTGAAACCAGACGTATGGAAGCCTTCTGATCGGAATCAAGTTCTTCCAGAGGAACAAGTACAATATCAAGCCATCCGTTTAGGATGACAGAGAAGCAGAGAAACAGCAACAACAATAAATCCTGGTATTTTTCCCAATACACAGAGACTGCAGGAATTCGCTCATCAAGAATATAGTATAATGATAAAAAGATGAGAATTGAAGTGCTGGCAAATACCATTTCAAAAAAACTTTCGATAATAGTGAGCTCTTTCGCCTGATGTTCGCGATTTAAACGACGTATTTTACGAGTAGTTAAAGAATCATCTTGCAACTTTTTATGCATTTGCAATTTAGCAATGCATAGGACAATTGTAATTACAATGATAAGTCCCAGAAGAGAAGCTAGCAGGTAGACTCCAATATTTTTGAAATTAAAATAATGTGTAGCATAGTATGTATTCATGAAAATTCCACCTTTCGCGAATATTATAACACAGTCGTGCAAATACAGAATAGAGTTTCTTTTACAGGAGGGTAAAAGAAAAATCATATTAAATATGAGCAATTCAGGATACCCTCTTGTAGAAATTGCAAAGATTACAGATATGACAGAAGAAAAAGTGAAAGAAATTTTAAAACATAATGACGTGAAATTGTAAGTTATTTTAATTCAGATAAAAATTTTTCTACCTCAATCGGAATTCGCTCATCTCTCCAGGCAAGGAGAATTTCTGTCGAGAGGTTCGTATCCTTAATAGAATAAGCATAAAGACAGGGGTTGAGTTCTCTCATGGAAGAAGGGAGGATGGCAACCCCTAAACCATGTTCGGCCAAAGTTATGGCGGTTCTGGCATCTTCACATTCGCAGTATATGTCACAAGTTAATCCATTATCTTCAAAAGCAGATATAATATATTTGCGATAGCGATGAGAAAGTATCAAGGATTTTTGTGATAGTTCTTTTAATGAAATATTTGTATATCCAATATCAAAAAAGCCAGGGATTGCCATTGCTACTAAATTCTCCTGTAGTAAAACGCTGGTGTTGCATTCATTTAACACAATCGGTGTTCTAAGTGTTGTAATATCTACCAGGCCATTTTCTAATTCATTTTTTAAAGCGAATGTAGAACCTTCATGTATATCAAAGTGAATATCAGGATATTTTGAAGCAAATCGAACTAAGTAATCAGACATAATGGAAACACTGGAAGGTGTCAGACCAATATGGAGAGTAGCAGACTGGCTTGCCTTAATTACTTCACGTTTGGTAATATCCGTCATAGTAAGCAGACTGGTGGCTCTGGCATAGAGCACTTTACCGGCTTCGGTTAGAGTAATTCTTTTTGTACCTCTGATAAAAAGCTGTACTTGTAATTCTTCTTCCAGCATTTTCATCTGGTAGCTTAATGGTGGTTGTGTCATGTGCAGAGCTCTGGCGGCAGCACTGACATTTCCCTCGTTTACAATTGCATGAAAGTATTCTAATTGTTTGATTTCCATATAATTTTCTCCTATTGAAAAAAGATATATAAATATTATTGTATTGCTATATAAAAACAATATTTTTTATATATTTTAATCTGTGTTATACTTGGAGTCAAGGAAAGAAAGCAAAAAAGGAATGAAAGTATGAAACGAATTGATTTTGAACACGGAACAATTACAGGAAATATTTTAGGTGCGGCATTACCGATGCTAGTGGCACAGATATTGAGTCTTTTGTATAATATCGTGGATCGAATTTACATTGCCAGAATTCCGGAAGTCGGAACAACAGCACTTGGAGCGGTGGGCTTATGTTTTCCAATTATTGTGATTATCACAGCATTCAGTAACTTGTTCGGAAGTGGCGGTGCCCCTTTATTTTCTATTAATAGAGGAAAAGGAGATACAAAAAAGGCTGAAACAATTATGAATACATCATTTTCAATGATGTGCATTTGTGGAGTGGTATTGATGGTAATCGGCATGTTGTTTGCAAGTCCGATACTGGTATTATTTGGTGCATCAGAGGAAGGGTTATCTTATGCGTATCCATATATGATGATTTATCTGATAGGAACAGTACCATCCATGATTGCAACAGGGATGAATCCGTTTATTAATGCACAAGGTTATGCTACATCAGGCATGCTGTCTGTAACAATTGGAGCAGTTGCCAATTTAATTTTGGATCCATTATTTATATTTGGATTGCATTTAGGAATACAAGGAGCTGCAATTGCAACGATTATTTCACAGACTTTATCAGCAGCATATGTATTTTATTTTTTAAGAAAGAAATCGGAGCTAAAAGTTCGAATGCTCTCCAAGGCAGAATGGAAAGTATGTGGAGCAGATGCAAAAAATATCGTGAGTCTTGGTAGTGCAGGATTTATTATGCAGCTGACAAATAGTTTAGTAACAATATGTTGCAACAGTGTGCTGTCGGGTATCGGGGGAGATGTTTATATATCAGTGATGACAATTGTATCAAGCATCCGGCAGATGGTAGAGACACCGATTTATGCTATGAATGAAGGAACCTCTCCAATTTTAAGCTACAATTATGGAGCACAGCGTCCAAAACGTGTTAGAAAAGCAATTAGAGTAATGACTTGTATGATTCTTATTTATACGGCAATCATGTGGAGTGTGATTATTTTCGTACCGGAATTTTTAATCGGAATTTTCAGTTCGGATAAAGAATTACTGGTAGATGCCGTAGAAGCATTGAAGTTGTATTTTGCAGCATTTATATTTATGGATCTGCAATATATTGGACAGACGGTATTTAAATCATTAAATAAAAAGAAACAGGCAATCTTCTTTTCGTTACTTAGAAAAGTATTTATAGTCGTGCCATTAACATATTTGTTTCCATATACATTTCGCATGGGAACAAGAGGTGTGTTTTTAGCAGAACCGATATCAAATGTAATTGGAGGAAGTTTGTGTTTTATTACAATGCTGGCAATTGTGATGCCGGAGTTAAAGAAAATGAAGGAGGAAAATTATGAGTGAGTTAGATGTGATTCAAGGTTTTTTTGCAAAGGAGCAGAAAGAAAAAATTGACAAATATCGTATTTTAAATGAAACGGTTATAAAGGGACAAATCCTTTTTACAGGGTCATCATTGATGGAACAGTTTCCGATAAACGAATTGTTAATGACTGAGAAAATGGATTATATTATTTACAACCGCGGAGTTAGCGGGTTCACAACAGATGATATGTTAGAAAACATGGATGTTCAGGTGTTTGGTACAGAGCCGTCTAAGATTTTTATTAATATTGGAACAAATGATATTAGTAATCCGTCGATTTCTTTTGAGGAAGCACTTACACATACCATGACAAATTATGAGAAGATCCTGGTGCAAATTAAAGAAAAATTGCCAGAAACACAGGTGTATATGATGGCATATTATCCTGTTAAAGAGGATGCTCCGTTGCCAGAGGGGGAATGGGGTAGAACGATGTTTAAAAATCGAAATAATACAAATATACCGATAGCTAACGAAGAAGTCAAAAAACTGGCCGATAAATTTGGCTATACATATATCGATGTGAATAATGGATTGACAGATGCAAATGGAAATTTAAAAGAGGAGTATACGATAGAAGGTGTACATATGTATGCAAATGCGTATAGGTGTGTTTTAGAAAATCTTAAGAAGTATCTATAAGTTCGAGAGCCGGTTGGGGACGAGAGCCAGTTGGGGACGGGGTTTAATGGCTTTTTTGCGTAGCAAAAGCCATTAACCCGTCCCCAACTGGCTCTCGTCCCCAAATGGTTCTTCCAGGCTCTAAATTACCATTCCAATCACATGTATGATCCATGCGGCAACCCAGGCAATTACACACTGCCAGATTACAACGCCGACTGCCCATCTGCTGCCAAGTTCTCTTTTGACAGAAGCAATTGCGGCTACACATGGTGTATACAACAGACTGAATACAAGGATGGAGGCAGCAGTTGCTGACGATAATACTGTGCTAATACTTCCTCCGAACAATACACCTAATGTTGATACAACACTTTCTTTGGCCATAAATCCGCTGATTAATGCAGTACAAATGCGCCAATCTCCCATGCCGAGCGGTTTGAATAATGGTACAAGCCATCCGGCGATAATCGCCAGCATACTGTCTGCAGAATCATTTACAAGATTCAAGTGAACGTTAAAGCTTTGCAGGAACCATACGACAATTGTTGCCAACAAGATTACAGTAAATGCGCGCTGTAGGAAATCTTTTGCTTTTTCCCATAATAATTGCATTACGTTTTTTGCTCCTGGTAAGCGGTAATTTGGCAGCTCCATTACAAACGGAACCGGTTCTCCTTTAAATAATGTTCCATTGTATAAAAGTGCTATCAGGATTCCGACTACAATGCCTAACAGATATAAGCCGGCCATGATAAATCCACCTTTTCCTGGGAAAAATACGCTTACAAAAAAGGAATAAATTGGCAATTTCGCAGTACAGCTCATGAAAGGAGTCAGCAAAATCGTCATTTTACGATCACGCTCACTTGTTAATGTACGAGTTGCCATAACTGCCGGAACTGTACAGCCAAAGCCGATAAGCATTGGTACAATGCTTCGTCCAGAAAGTCCGATTTTACGCAATAATTTGTCCATTACAAATGCAACACGTGCTATATAGCCACTGTCTTCCATTAAAGAAAGGAAGAAGAACAAGGTTACAATGATCGGAAGGAAACTTAGTACGCTTCCAACACCTGTAAAGATTCCATCGATTACAAGGCTGTGGATTGCATTATTGACATGGCCTGCAGTTAATGCTGCATCTACAAGAGCTGAAATTTTGTTAATACCAAGCTCCAATATTCCTTGCAGCCATGCACCGATTACGTTAAATGTCAAGTAAAATACAAGTACCATGATTCCGATAAAACAAGGAATCGCTGTATATTTTCCAGTTAGGATACGGTCAATTTTTTCACTTCGTATACGTTCTTTGCTTTCTTTAGGTTTTATAACAGTCTGTTCGCACAAACGCTCAATAAAGTCAAATCGCATATCAGCAATCGCTGCACATCTGTCTACTTCACGCTCAGTTTCCATTTGTTGAACGATATGTTCCAACATTTCAGTTTCGTTTTGGTCTAATTTTAACTTTTCCAAAATCAGAGGATCACCCTCGATTGCTTTTGTTGCCGCAAAACGTACAGGAATATTTGCGGCTTCGGCATGATCTTCAATCAAATGAATGACTGCATGAATACATCGATGCACAGAGCCATCATGGTCTGTCTTATCACAGAAATCCTGTCTAAGCGGATGCTCCTGATATTTTGCAATATGGATCGCATGCTTTATCAACTCATTTACACCCTCATTTTTGGCGGCTGAAATAGGAACTACAGGGACACCTAATAAGGCTTCCATTCCATTGACATCGATCGCACCTTGATTTCCGATTACTTCATCCATCATATTTAATGCGACAACCATAGGAATGTCCATTTCAAGCAACTGCATTGTTAGATATAAATTTCGTTCAATATTTGTGGCATCCAAAATATTAATAATTGCCTTCGGTTTTTCATCCAATACAAAATTGCGGGAAACAATTTCTTCACTGCTGTATGGGGACATGGAATAAATTCCAGGTAAATCGGTAACTTCTGTATTTGGATATCCTTTTATGGAACCGGACTTTCGATCTACTGTTACCCCTGGGAAGTTTCCTACATGCTGGTTAGAACCGGTCAGTTGATTAAACAGTGTTGTCTTTCCACAATTCTGATTTCCAACTAATGCATAAGTCAGCATTGTGCCGTCGGGTAATGGATTTTCATCTTCTTTGGAATGGTATTTTCCTTCTTCGCCAAGTCCAGGGTGTGCTGAATCTTTAACACTTTCAATTCGTTTATGCTTCTGACTTCTTTCTTTGATTTCTTCAATTTCTATTTGAGCCGCCTCTGCAAGTCGAAGTGTCAGCTCATAGCCATGAATCTGAAGTTCCATCGGGTCTCCCATCGGAGCCAGCTTTACTACGGTTACTTCAGCTCCAGGAATCATTCCCATATCGAGGAAATGCTGACGAAGCGCACCCTCGCCGCCGACATTGTTAATGACTGCGCTCTTACCAATTTCTAGTTCTTTTAATGTCATGTCTTATGTTCATCCTTTTATTTTAGTTAGTTGTTGTTAACTTTTTCTCAATTATATCATCTTTTTTCTAAAAGTGAACTGATTTTTGATAATTTTTCTCATTTATATTCTTATATTTTATTTTTTTACTTATTAGAACGACCTTGTTTTAAATCATATTTATGGTAAAATTTTTTATAAATAAAAATTTTACAGGAGGCATAAAGATGTCTTTTATCAGCGTGTTTGATGTTATGGGGCCAAATATGATCGGACCTTCCAGTTCACATACAGCAGGTGCTGCACGTATTGCATTTCTTGCTCAAAAAATGATAACAGGTCCCTTAAAGCGTATTGAATTTATCCTTTATGGATCATTTGCAAAAACTTATCAAGGACATGGTACGGATCGTGCACTTCTCGGAGGGATTATGGGATTTTCTACAGATGATATGCGTATCCGCAATTCGTTTGAAATAGCAACAGAAAAAGGGTTGGAATATGTATTTACACCTAACGAAGAAGAAACCGATATTTACCCAAATACAGTGGATATCATTATGTTGAATCAGGCAGGTCAGCAAATGACAATCCGAGGCGAATCACTCGGCGGCGGGAAAGTCCGCATTTCCCAAATTAATCAAGTCGATGTAGATTTCACAGGTGAGTACAGTGCAGCTATTGTTATCCAGAAGGATGTTCCGGGAGTAGTTGCTTATATTACAAAATGTCTCAGTGACAGACAGGTGAATATTGCTTTTATGAGACTTTTCCGTGAGTCTAAAGGTCATACCGCATATACGATTGTGGAATCAGACGGTATACTTCCGGAAGATATTGCAGATACGATCCGGCAGAATAAACATGTACAAGATGTTATGGTTGTACAGATGTAATACAAATCAAGGAGAATAAAAATATGGACTTTAAAAATGCAAAAGAGCTTCTTAGATTATGCGAAGAACAAAATTTACCAATCTCCGAGATTATGCGTCAAAGGGAAATTCAGGTTGGAGAACGTGATGCTGCGGAAACAGATAAAAAAATGGCTCGTGTCCTTGAGATTATGAAGGAGGCAGCATGTTCTCCTATACAACACCCAATCAGATCAATGGGAGGTCTTATCGGAGGAGAATCAAAAAAACTCTCAGAACACTTTGCAAGTGGGAGAGGCCTTTGTGGAGAACTATTGGAAAAAGCGATGATCTATGCCATGGCAACATTAGAGACAAATGCGTCTATGGGCCTGATCGTTGCATCCCCTACTGCCGGATCCGCAGGTATTGTTCCGGGACTTCTTCTGGCATTTCAAAAAGTATATGAAATATCAGACGAAGCAATTCGTCAGGCTTTGTTTAATGCAGGTGCCGTCGGTTACCTTGCCATGCGAAATGCAACGGTTGCAGGTGCTGTCGGCGGCTGTCAGGCAGAGGTCGGGATCGCATCAGCTATGGCTGCTTCAGCAGCAGTTGAATTAATGGACGGGACGCCAAAACAATGTCTGGACGCAGCATCTACAGTTCTTATGAATATGTTAGGTCTGGTCTGTGATCCTGTCGGAGGACTTGTAGAATATCCGTGCCAGAATCGTAATGCAGCAGGAGTTGCCAATGCACTTATTGCTACAGAAATGACCCTTGCAGGTGTACCACAGCTCATTCCTTTCGATGAGATGCTCGAGGCAATGTATAAGGTTGGAAAACGGCTTCCGGCAGAACTAAGGGAAACGGCTTTGGGTGGTTGTGCTGCAACACCATCAGCATGCGAAGCATGTCATTTATGCCATTAATTATTCAAATACTAGGAGGAATTAACATGAAAACAATAACTTTGAACAACACAAACTTAAGCATTCCTGAAATAGGCATGGGATGTATGCGAATTGTAGAATTAGAAAATGCAGATGCAGTGAAAGGCTGGGTAGATACTGCATTAGAACATGGGATAAACTTTTTTGACCATGCAGATATTTATGGGAAAGGAAGATGTGAAGAATTATTTGGACAGGTACTGACAACATCGTTGAGAGAAAAAATAATCCTTCAGTCAAAATGTTCTATCCGACCGGGGATAGCATTTGATTTTTCGAAAGAACATATTTTAAATTCCGTAGATGGCATTTTAAAACGTTTAAATACGGAGTATCTTGATATCTTATTATTACATCGTCCGGATGCTTTGATGGAACCAGAAGAAGTTGCAGATGCATTTCGTATATTAAAAGAAAGTGGAAAAGTACGTCATTTCGGAGTGAGCAATCAGACACCAATGCAGATGGAGCTTCTTAGTAAATATTGTGATGAGCCGTTACTTATCAACCAGCTGCAGCTTAGTATCGCACACTGTCCGATGATTAATTCCGGGATCAATGCAAATATGTATAATGATAGTGGAATCAATCGTGATGGAGGAGTTTTAGAATATTGCCGTTTAAAAGATATTACGATCCAGGCCTGGTCTCCGTTCCAATATGGTATGTTTGAAGGAGTTTTTTTAGGAAATGAAAAATTTGCAGAATTAAACAAGGTAATTGATAATCTTGCAGAGAAATATAATGTGACAAACAGTGCAATCGCTGTTGCATGGATATTGCGTCATCCGGCAGGAATCCAGACAATTGTCGGGACTACAAACAAAGACAGAATCGCACAGATCAGTAAAGCTTCAGAGATACGTCTTACAAGAGAAGAATGGTATGCATTGTACATGGCAGCAGGAAATAAACTGCCGTAAATCTTAAAGAGCAATTTTTAAGCGTTCATGATTGAAAAATATAGTAAAATCCTATGACTTATGTTAGACTTTCGTTATAAGAATTTACATTATAAAAAATAGAAAAAAGAAATAACAGGAAGGCGGAGTAAAGCGATGAAATGTCCATATTGTGGTCATCCGGATACAAAGGTAATAGATTCCAGACCGGCAGAAGAAAATAATGCAATTCGAAGAAGGAGAGCCTGCGATGTCTGTGGAAAAAGATTTACGACTTATGAGAAAGTAGAGACGATCCCATTAATTGTAATCAAGAAAGACAATAATCGTGAACAGTATAATCGTACTAAAATTGAAAATGGTATACTTCATGCATGCTATAAACGTCCGGTGCCGGCAGAACGAATTAAAGAGACGGTAGATGCAATCGAGCTGGCAATCTTCAAGCGAGAAGAAAAAGAGATACCAAGTCAGGAAATTGGTGAGATTGTAATGGAAAAATTAAAAGATCTCGATCCGGTTGCATATGTAAGATTCGCATCTGTGTATCGTCAGTTTAAAGATGTTAATACATTTATGGATGAGCTTAAGACGTTCTTAGAGTAATTCAATTGAGACAGACACATCAGGAAGGAGCAGTGATATTATGGGTGAAGTAAGAAAACATATTGTATTTCAAGGTCGGGTACAAGGTGTTGGATTTAGATATACTGCAAAGTATATGGCCCAGTCTCTTGGCTTAGTCGGATGGGTACAGAATGAATGGGACGGAACTGTTACAATGGAAGTACAGGGACGAGAAAATCTTATCAATAAATTGCTGGTCGGATTAAATCATGGGCGCTATATTGAAATCGAATGGATGGATGCGAAAGAGATTCCATTGGAAAAAGAATCTGGTTTTCGTGTGAGGTAGAAAGATATGCGTCAAAATGAAGCATTAGAGAAAAAAACACTTGGTCAAAAAACAGAAGACAGGCTGATGAAATATATCTTGGATCGTCCAATTCAAATCGGTGAGAAGATTCCGAATGAGTATGCACTTACAGAGTTGTTTGATGTAGGGCGAAGCACGATCAGAGAAGCCGTGAAAGGGCTGGTGTCAAGAGGGGTTTTGGAAGTCCGGCGAGGAGACGGAACTTATGTGATCAGTACCAGTTATATGGAAAATGATGTGCTGGGATTTGGCAGAATCCGAGATAAATATCAGCTTGCTTTGGATTTGTTTGAGGTTCGATTGATGATTGAACCAGAGGTTGTGACATGGGCATGCAAAAGAGCGACAGAGGAGCAGATTGATAAGGCAGAACAACTCTGTGACGAGATAGAAAAACTTTATAACCAGGGTGTGGATCATATTTATAAAGATATTGAATTTCATTGTTTTCTTGCCAAGTTAAGTGGAAATGTAGTAGTAGAACGATTATTGCCGGTTATAAATACAGCAGTAGTGACATTTGCAAACATCACATATCGTAGTTTGAAAAATGAAACACTCACAACACACAGGGCAATTGTGAAAGCATTGCGTGCAAGAGATGCGGTAGGAGCAAGATGTGCAATGATCATGCATCTTACTTATAACAGACAGGTGATTATAGAATTGTTAGAAGAACGAAACAAAAATACATCTGATGTTTAAAATGAAAGAAAAACGTATTATAAAGATTAATAGTAAAAATATACAAAAATAGTGCTGTTATTATTGTGAACAGCATTATTTTTTTGCGCTTTTTGTGAAAAATAAAGTATATACATCACATGTATTGAAAGAAAAACAAGAGTTGTTATAATGAAGTCAAGTTCAGATAAGACGTTAGATTTGAAAAGCTGAAAAGGATATTTACAGAAGAAATTGATTGATGAAAATTAGAGGAGGAAGATGAAATGAGCGAATTTGTAGCATCACCGGAACGTTTGATCATAGGAGCGTTGCTTGGATTTGCAGTATTATTGTTTTTAATTATTAAAGTAAAGATTCAGCCATTTATAGCAATTATGTCATCAGCATTGATTATTGGACTGGCGGTTGGAATGCCATTTGACATGATAACAGATACGATTGCTGAGGGCGTGGGGACAACACTTCAGACAATAGCTATTTTGATTGGTTTAGGGTCTATGTTTGGAGCTATTTTACAGGTGTCAGGAGGTGTAGAGGTCATTGCAGATACCTTGCTTAAAGTATTTGGTGAGAAAAAAGCACCATGGGCACTTGGAATCACAGGTTTAATTGTAGGAATGCCAGTGTTTTTTGAATCAGGATTATTGATTTTAATCCCCGTTGCATTTGGAATTGCAAGAAAAACAAAAAAATCGGTGTTCTGTTACTCAATTCCATTATTGGCAGGTCTGGCAATCGGACATGCATTTGTACCACCGACACCGGGACCTGTTCTTGTAGCGGAAATGTTAAATGTAGAACTTAGTTATGTAATCATGCTTGGAATCATTATTGGAATTCCTGCAATGATCTTAGCAGGACCAGTCTTTGGTAAATTTGCCGGAAATAAATTCCACTGCGAAGTACCGACATCTTATCTTGAAAACGAAAAAGAAGCACATGAGAAGGAAAATGGAAAAAGACCAAACTTCTTCTTGATTGTCAGCATTATTTTGTTACCACTGTTTTTGATTATTTTAAATACATTATCATCTGTGATCCCATTTATGAAACCGGTACAGCCTGTACTTGAGTTCTTAGGAACACCGGTAATCGCATTACTCTTATCTACAATTTGTGCAATGCTGTTTTTAGGATTACCTGGAGGATTCGGAATCACAGAAATTACAACAGTAATGACAAATTCATTACATTCTTGCGGAAATATCATTTTGTTAATTTCAGGTGGCGGAATGTTAAGATTTATTCTTCAAAATTCCGGTATAGGAGAAGTATTTGGAAATTTCGTAGGTTCTTTGCCATTACCAATAGTGTTGGTAGCATTCCTTGTAGCAGCGGTTGTAAGAATTTCTGTCGGTTCAGCAACAGTTTCAATGACGATGGCAGCAGGAATTATCGCATCTATGCCTGTGGTAGCAAATTTAACACAGCTTCAGCTTGCTACACTTACAATCGCTATCGCAGCAGGAGGAACAGCGTTCAGTCATGTAAACGATTCTGGATTCTGGCTTTCAAAGTCATTATTTGAGGTAGATGAAAAAACAAATTTAAAAACTTGGACAGTAATGGAAACAATTGTTGGATTAGTTGGAATCGTAGGAGCTACAATTGTATGGTTTATTGTTTCATAGAAATCTTGTCGAAAAATTGTAACAGTTGATAATAGGAAAAATGGATAGCAGAACAGAAATACCTAGGATAGGAGAATATATCATGGAATTAAAGAGTCAGGAAATGCGTAAATTAGCACCAGAGTTAGATCCTCTTCGTATTGGTACAGGTTGGAAAAAAGAGGATTTAGATAAAGTACAGGTAATGGTAGAAAGCACATATGGAGACAGCCATCCTGGAAGTGGTCATTTAAATATTTTAGTAGAAGAAGTAAGAGCGGGTGTTGCTGAAGAAGGTGGATTTGGAGCAAGATATTTCTGTACAGATATCTGTGATGGAGAAAGTCAGGGAACTGACGGAATCAATTATAGTCTGGCAAGTCGAGAGATGATTGCAAATATGATCGAGATCCATGCAAATGCAACACCATTTGATGCAGGTGTATATCTTTCAAGCTGTGATAAAGGAGTACCGGGAAATCTGATGGGCCTTGCACGCGTGAACATTCCGTCTGTTGTTGTTTTGGGAGGAACAATGAACGCAGGACCAGAGATGCTTACATTAGAGCAGCTTGGAATGTACAGCGCAAAATATGAACGTGGAGAAATTGATCAGGAAAAACTGGATTGGGCAAAATGTAATGCATGTCCAAGCTGCGGTGCATGTTCATTTATCGGAACTGCATCTACAATGCAGATTATGGCTGAGGCACTTGGACTGGCTTTGCCGGGAAGTGCATTGATGCCTGCAACCAGTCCGGATCTGCTTGCATTTGCAAGAGAGGCAGGACGTCAGGCAGTGCGACTGGCAACAATGGAACATATGCTTCCATCTGATATCGTGACGATGGATAGTTTTGAAAATGCAATTCTGGTTCACGCAGCAATTTCAGGAAGTACAAACTGCTTATTGCATATTCCAGCGATCGCACATGAATTTGGAATTGAAATCACAGGAGATACATTTGACAGATTACATAGAAATGCAAGATATCTGTTAGATATCCGTCCGGCAGGAAAATGGCCGGCAGAGTGCTTCTATTATGCCGGTGGTGTGCCTGCAATCATGGAAGAAATCAAAGAACATCTGCATCTGGACGTTATGACTGTAACAGGCAAAACACTTGGAGAAAACCTTGAGAAATTAAAGAAGAATGGCTTTTACGAAAAATGTGATAAATGGCTGCAGGAATTTAACAAGCGTTACAATGTAAATGTAACAAAAGAGGACATTATTCGACCATATGATAAAGCAATCGGAACAGATGGAAGTATCGCCGTTCTTCGAGGAAACCTTGCACCGGAAGGCGCTGTAATCAAACACACAGCATGTCCAAAAGAAATGTTTAAATCCGTGCTTAGAGCAAGACCATTTGACAGCGAAGAAGAATGTCTGGATGCAGTATTAAAACACAAAGTACAAAAAGGAGACGCTGTATTTATCCGATATGAAGGACCAAAAGGAAGCGGAATGCCGGAAATGTTCTACACATCAGAAGCAATCAGCAGTGATGCAGAGCTTGGAAGAAGCATTGCATTGATTACAGATGGTAGATTTTCAGGTGCTTCTACAGGACCAGTAATCGGACATTGTAGTCCGGAAGCGGTTGAAGGCGGCCCGATTGCACTTGTTGAGGAAGGCGATTTAATTGAAATTGATGTGATGGAGAGAAAACTCAACATTATTGGAGTTGCAGGGGAAAGAAAGACGATGGAAGAAATTGATGAGATTCTGAAAGAACGTCGCAAGAACTGGAAACCGAAAGAAATGAAATATAAAACAGGCGTCTTAAGAATGTTCAGCCAGCATGCAACAAGCCCTATGAAAGGTGCATACCTTGATTTTTAAATAAGAATTGTTTCTGAAGAAGATACTTTTGTGGATAAAAGAAAGGAAACGAATGAAATAGGTGGAGTCTATGAGAAAAATAAAAAAACATCGATTTATTACGATGGGGGAAATCTTACTTAGATTGACTCCCCCTGATTATGAGGAAATAAGACAGGCAAGCAGTTTTGATGTCAGATACGGAGGGAGTGAGGCGAATGTTGCTGTATCCCTCGCAAATTTAGGTGCTGATGCATCTTTTTTAACAATCGTTCCGGACAACAGTCTGGGTAAAAGTGCAATTCAAATGTTGAAAATGAATGATGTAAATTGTGAATCTGTGATTTATTCAACAGTAGAGGAAACACCGACGCATCGACTGGGAACATATTATTTAGAAGCCGGATATGGAATTCGCCCAAGTAAAGTTATTTATGACAGAAAAAACAGTGCGATTACAGAGTATGATTTTGGAAAAATTGATTTTGAAAAATTATTAGATGGTTACACTTGGCTGCATTTGAGTGGGATTACGCCTGCACTTGGAGAAAAATGTCAGGGCATCATTTTAAAATGCATGGAAATTGCAAAAGAAAAAGATATGGTAGTCAGCTTTGATGGAAACTTTAGAAGTACACTTTGGAGTTGGGAAGAGGCAAGAGCATTTTGTACGAAATGTCTTCCATATATAGATGTTTTGTTTGGGATTGAGCCATATCATTTATGGAAAGATGTGAATAACCATGAGCTGGGAGATGCGAAAGATGGATTATCTTTGCAGCCGAATCTGGAAGAACAAGATGAGGTATTTCAGAAATTCTGTCAGCAGTATCCAAATTTAAAATGTATTGCAAGACATGTAAGAGACGCACATAGTTGCAGTGAAAACAGTCTGAAAGCATATTTATGGTTAGATGGAAAGACTTACGAAAGCAATCAATTGCGTTTTCAGATTTTAGACCGTGTCGGCGGTGGGGATGCCTTTGTAAGTGGAATCATATATGCACTTATGAATGGATATTCGCCGGAAGATACAGCAAATTTTGGTGTCGCAGCAAGTGCTATAAAACACACAATTCATGGTGATGGTAATATTACCGATGATGTTTCATTAATTAAACATGCGATGCAGATGAATTTCGATATTAAAAGATAATGTGAGAAAGGAAAAGTAAGAAATGAAAGAGTTATATGAGCAGTTTCATAAACTGGGTGTTGTGCCGGTAGTTGTGTTAGATGAAGTAAAAGATGCAGCTCCACTTGCAAAGGCGCTGGTAGAAGGCGGACTTCCTTGTGCAGAAGTTACGTTCCGTACAGAGGCGGCAGCAGAGTCCATTAAAGTAATGACACAGGCTTATCCGGAAATGTTAGTCGGAGCCGGTACAGTATTGACTACAGAACAGGTAGATGAAGCAGTAGCAGCCGGTGCAAAATTTATTGTAAGTCCAGGCTTTGATCCAGAAGTTGTAGATTACTGTCTTGCGAAAAACATCCCTATCCTTCCGGGATGTGTAACTCCGTCAGAAGTTGCGCAGGCAGTAAAACGTGGTTTAAAAGTTGTGAAATTCTTCCCGGCAGAACAAGCCGGCGGACTTGCTATGATCAAAGCAATGGCAGCTCCATATCATCAGTTAAAATTTATGCCGACAGGTGGAATCAATCCAAATAATATAAAAGAATATCTTGCATTTGATAAGATACTCTGCTGTGGAGGAAGTTGGATGGTAAAAGGAGAATTTGTAAAATCAGGTGACTTTGAGAAAATCAGGGAGCTTACAAGAGAAGCGAAGGAGTTGGCTGGAGTTTCTATTTAGTTCACTGGGTGACAATACGTTCCTTGCAAAAAATTGATATAAGAATTCTTGCTCAGATTCCATGAGCGGGTGACACAAAAATTTACGCTCTAAGTGTCTCCAACGCTCACTCCATATTCGCACGAATTTCTTATATCAATTTTTTTGTAAGTAATGTATTGGCTCAAGTTGTGAAGTAAATAGCAACTCAAAGGATATTTTTTGGGGGGGGGAGGCATCTGCGACAGGGAATTTTCGGGGATTGAAGATACAAAATTTTGATGAGGAGTATCCTCACGTTATCGAAAACGTGGGATGTAGATGCAAAATTTGCAAAGGAAGCATCCTCAGGTTTTAGAAAAGGCAAGATGTAGATGCAATTGTACATGACAGGCAGGTTGAAAAGTATCTGCAAGTTTAAAGAAAAGTAAGTCGCGGATATATTAGTCAAGAAAAGAGCATCTGCAACAGCGAATAGCAAGCCTTGCAGATACAACGATTACAAAAAAGTTATCTGCAACAGTGAATAAGCGAGATGTGTAGATACATAAGGGTGCCAGTGCCTGTCCAGTAAAGCTCTCTGCTTTTTAATTCATTAGATTTGCGATAACGTACTGAGAAATTCATATCCAATATTTTCTCTCAGGGACGCTTATCCAACTTAATGAACTAAATTGAAATATAAAATTTGACAAACCATTTGCAGAATGCGTATAGTAGATATATTGAGAGGTGAAATCATAAGAAAAATTACAATTAAAAGGAGCAAAAATCAAATGATACGATTCAACAATGACTACAATCAGGGAGCGCATCCTGCAATTTTATCAGCACTTCAACGGACAAATGAGACTTCCTATGCCGGTTATGGTGAGGATGAATGGTGTGAAGCGGCAAGAAAAGAAATCCGTAAATATCTTGGAGAAACAGACAATGAAATTTACTTCATGATTGGCGGAACACAGGTGAATTATACGGTTATTACAGCAGCACTTCGTCCGTACCAGAGTGTGATCAGTGCAGATTGCGGACATATAAATAACCATGAGGCAGGTTCGATTGAGCATACAGGACACAAAGTGCTTATTGTTCCGGCTGAAAATGGAAAATTAACAGCAAAATCAATCGCAGATGAGGCGGCAAAATACTATGAGCATGGAGAGGCTGAATATTTGACTCAGCCGAAGATGGTATTTCTTTCATCCCCATCAGAGTTTGGAACTACATATAAGAAAGAAGAATTGATGGAAATCCGTAAAGTGTGCGATAAATACGGAATGTATATGTATGTTGACGGAGCAAGAATGGGATATTGGCTTACTTCTGAAGAATGTGATGTGACACTTGCCGATTTGGCCGATTTGGCAGACTTGTTTTACATAGGAGGAACAAAATGTGGTGCTTTGTTAGGAGAGGCACTTGTAATTATAAATCCTAAATTGAGAGATCACTTTAAGACATATATGAAGCAAAGCGGTGGAGTTTTAGCAAAAGGATGGCTTTTAGGTCTTCAGTTTTATGAATTATTTAAAGATGGTTTATATTTTGAAATTACAAAGAAGGCAAATAAATTTGCAATGATGATGAAGCGGCTTTTGAAAAGGCTGGAATGTCATTTTATATTGAGAGTGGTACAAATCAGCAGTTTGTGATTTTGACAAAGGCACAGGCGGAGAAGCTGGCTGAAAAATTTGTGTTTGAGTTCAGTCATGATTTAGATGAAAATCATGTGTGTGTGCGTTTCTGCACAAGCTGGAGTACGACAGAGGAAGATATAAATACATTGGTAGATGAGCTAAATACAATGATTTAGCTTTATCTCAGTCGAGAAGACTCCCACCTCTTTCAGGTGGTGAGTAACAGCAAATTTGTTTCAGTGGGAGTCCAATCTCCGACTGAGATAAACGCTCCGCGAGGATGCGCAGTGATTCTGAAAAGAATGTGTCAGCTTACGCTGACCAGAATCACGCGCCAAGTCTCGCGGCTGCTCGACTTGATATAATCATTGCCGTACAGCTAAAGGGCCGTACGGCATAAGAACATAGTTATTTTGTCTCAAATTTATATCCGATACCCCAGACAGTGCTAAGCCCCCAGGAATCATGATTTTTGATTTTTGCACGAAGGCGTTTAATATGAACATCAACAGTGCGGGTGTCTCCAATATATTCATATCCCCAAATCTGATCTAATAATTGTTCCCTTGTAAATACCTGGTTTGGTGATGATGCAAGAAAATAAAGCAGTTCCAGTTCCTTTGGCGGCATGTCGACCTGTTGTCCGTCACAAACGACAGAGTAATTGGTCAAGTTAATAATAAGTCCGTCATATTCTACACATTTAATCTTCTCGGCAGCAGCCGGTTCCGGACGGACTGGCTGATAACGGCGGAGAACGGCGCGTACACGGGCAACCATTTCTTTAGAGTCAAATGGTTTTAAAATATAGTCATCGGCACCAAGCTCCAGCCCGAGCACCTTGTCAAAAACTTCTCCCTTGGCGGAAAGCATGATGATAGGCGTAGCAGATTTGGCACGAATTTCGCGGCACACCTGATAACCGTCAATGCCTGGAAGCATAAGATCCAGAAGCACAAGATTTGGCTGATAAGTGTCAAATGCGTTGAGTGCATCTTCTCCGTTATAGACCATTTTCGTATCGAAACATTCCTTTGTCAGATAAAGAGAAATAAGCTCGGCAATATTTTCATCATCATCTACGATTAAAATTTTCTGTTTTGTGACCATTTCAAATTCCTCCTTATTTCAATTCTACAATAGTAACACCGGCATCACCTTCGCCGTATTCAGCAAGTCGATAAGACTTGACGTGTTTCTGACGGCGTAAGTATTCATGAATTCCTTTTCTCAAAGCACCGGTTCCTTTTCCATGTACGACACGGACACTGTTCAGATGAGAAAGAAGTGCATCATCCAGATATTTATCCAATTCGGAAACGGCTTCATCGACAGTTTTTCCAAGTAAATTAATCTCTGGACTTACAGAAAGTGATTTACTCATTTTAATTTTACTCTTCGAAGTTCGCTTCATTGCTTTTGGACTGTATGGATTCACATCCTCGATAATTTCCAGGTCAGAAATATTTACCTGAGAACGTAAGATACCCATCTGTACAGTTACATTTCCACGAGAATCAGGTTTAGAACTGATTGTTCCTGTCAGATTCATACTGAGAACCTTAACAGATTCACCAAGCTTAAAATCGGATGGCTTATAAGCTTTTTTTGGCTTCTGTGCTTTGATTGTAGATGCAGCAGAAGTGTCTTTGATTTTTTTGCGAAGTCGTTCACGTTCCTTTTCCATATCAGCCGCAGAAATGTTTTCCTTTCCAAATTTACGGAAATTCTTAATTGTTTCATCGGCAACATCTTTGGCATCACGCAAAATAGCGTTTGCTTTTTCATTTGCTTCTCGTAAGATACGTTCCCTTTGTTCATCCAGTTTATCTTGTTTTTGCCGAGTCTGCATTTTTAAAGCTTCAATCTCACGTTTATATGCAGCGATTTCCTCGCGTTCTTTTTCAATTGTGCGTTTGCTTGTCTCAAGATCAGTCATCATGTCTTCGAAAGAGACGTCCTGTTCAGTCAGTCGTTTTTTCGCATCTTCAATAATATAATCCGGAATTCCAAGCTTGCTGGAAATTGCAAAAGCATTACTTTTACCAGGTATACCGATTAATAAACGATAGGTCGGTTTCAGACTTTCTACGTCAAATTCACAACAGGCATTTTCAACGCCCGGAGTAGATAATGCATACACTTTTAATTCACTGTAATGTGTAGTAGCCATTGCCCGGATTCCACGTTTGTGTAAATATGAGAGAATGGCAGTGGCGAGGGCAGCTCCCTCTGTCGGGTCGGTTCCGGCACCTAACTCATCGAAAAGAACAAGAGAATTCTCATCTACATCCTGCAAAAAGGAAACGATATTCGTCATATGAGAAGAAAATGTACTTAAACTTTGTTCGATACTCTGTTCATCTCCGATATCAGCATAAACCTGATGAAATACAGCCAGTTCGGAATGGTCGCCGGCTGGGATATGAAGTCCTGCCTGTCCCATCAATGTCAGTAATCCCACAGTTTTAAGAGACACTGTCTTACCGCCGGTGTTTGGTCCGGTTACAATTAATAGTGTAAAATCCTTTCCGAGAGAAATTGTAATTGGAACAACTTTACGTGCATCCAGTAGCGGATGACGTCCCTCACGGATATAAATACGTCCCTCGGTGTTAAAAAGCGGGCGGCTTCCGTTCATTTCCAGTGCAAGACGTCCTCTTGCAAAAATGAAGTCCAAGTCAGTTAAAGAGCGATAGTCTGTTCGGATCTCTTCGATATATTCTGCAGTATCCTCGCTAAGACGAGCCAGGATCACCTGGATCTCTTCCTGTTCTTTAGCATATAATTCCTTCAGATCATTATTTAATTTCACAACAGCCATAGGTTCGATAAATAAAGTAGAACCCGTAGAAGACTGATCATGGATCATACCCTGTACATTTCCACGGCACTCTGCTTTGACCGGCAGACAATAACGGTCTCCACGCATTGTGATAATCGGGTCCTGCAAATAAGTTCTAAGAGAACCATTTACAAGATTTGTTAAGGTAGCATGCACTTTGTCATTCATATTATTGATATTACGTCGGATGTGCTTCAGTGTGCTGCTGGCATCATCGCTGATTTCATCTTCGCTGATGATACAGCGCTCAATCTCATTTGCCAAAAGAGTCAGAGGCTCTAGTTGTTCAAAATAGGCATCCAGACAATCAGTAAGTTCATCTTGTGTGTCATGACGGCCATATGCTTTGACACGTCCGGCTGTTTGAAGAAGCTTGAGAATGCGGAGTAATTCGCCGCTTCCGAGAGCAGCACCAACCTCCAGACGTTTCATGGACTCTTCTACAGGAGCGGCGTCGCTGAAAGAAATGCGCCCTTTTTTAATCAGTCTGGTAAATGCAGCAGCAGTTTGTTCCTGAGATGTATTAATCTTATTCAGATTAGTCATCGGCTTCAGTTTACGACAAAGCTGCCTGCCACGAAAAGAAGATGCCTGTTCTTCCAACATGGCAATAATTTTATGATATTCTAATTTGGTTAATGTTTTCTGATTCATAATCTATCCTTTTTATAAAAATATTAATTAAAATACTATTTTACCAATCCTCATTATAGCTTATTTACAATCCATTGGAAAGGATAATATTGAACAATCCGCAGGAATACGTTATACTGATTTGGTAAAGGAGACTGCAGCGTATGTCGAAGGAACAGAAAGAAAAAAACAGTGACAATTCAAGTGCTGACGAGAAAAAAGATACAAGGAAAAGTCAAAAAGAAGCAGGAGAAAACTTTTCTTTTCTTCAAGAGACTGTAAAGACAAAAAAGAAGAGCGGGAAAAGCCGAGTTATGCAATATATACGGAATATATTGTATGGTATAATTTTCGGGATTTTTGCCTGCTGTAGTTTTTTTGCGCTCAAACCATGGGCAGAAGAGATATTTTATCACGATGAGACAAAGGTAACGATACCTGTTGAGGATGGAGATACAGCACAAGACGATGATTCACAAGACGATGCAGATGATTCACAGCTTAGTACCGAGACTGCGGCAGAACACTATGAAGAAATGTTGGACAGCATGTATTCTATAGCAGAAAAAGCAGAAAAAAGTGTTGTAATAGTTCAAGCGACCGAAAAAGGGGACTGGACAACAGAGACTATGAATCTGAGACAATCTTCAGGAGTGATCGTAGGTGAAAATTCGAGGGAAATACTTGTTTTAACAGACGCTTTGATCTGTAAAGAAGCAACGCATTGGAAAGTGACATTTAACGGGAAGGAAGAATCTGATGCGGCATTAAAAAAACAAGACAAGAATAGAAATATTGCAGTGTTTAGCATAGATAAGAAAAATGTTTCCGATGCGACACAAAAGAGAATCGAAGTAGCTACATTTGGCAATTCAAATATTTGCAAAAGAGGACAGGTTGTTATTGCACTCGGATACATATTTGGCTATGATGATGGCTTAAGCTATGGTGTGATCAGTTCCAAATCACAGGAGGCGGTATTTGATGACAGCCAGTGTCAGGTGCTCAGTACAAATATTTCTTTAGCCGAAGGCGGTACAGGGATTCTTGTGAATCTAAAAGGAGAAGTATTAGGGCTGATCCGAAGTGATGTATTGAAGGACACAGGAAGCAGGACAGCAAATGCACTTGCGATTTCAGATTTGAAGGAAGTGCTTGAGATGATGTTAAACGGAGAAAGTGTACCATATCTGGGAGCGTATGGAAATGCTGTGACAGAAGAAATTTCAGAACAGCAGAACATACCAATCGGAGTATATATTACGAATGTACAGTCAGATTCTCCGGCAATGGATGCGGGAATCCAGCATGGAGATATTATTCAGGAAATTAAAGGAATGACCGTGACAGGAACAGCATCATATACAAAAGCAATTGAAAAGTGTACCGTAGGTGAAACAATAAAAGTCCGTGGACAACGCCGTGGAAGTAATGGATATGTAGAAGTGACATATAATGTCACGATAGGAAGTAAAGAATAGAGATAGAAAGAGGAAATAGTAATGAAATATATTAAAGAGCTGCATGAGGGTGAAACGATCAGAAGTATTTATCTGTGTAAAGGAAAACGCTCAGCCGAGACAAGAAACGGAAAACCATATGATAATCTTATCTTACAGGATAAGACAGGTACGTTGGACGGAAAGATATGGGATCCGAACTCACAGGGGATTGCAGATTACGACGAGAAGGACTTTGTTGAAGTTGTCGGAGATGTAATTACATATAACAATAATTTACAGTTAAATATCAAACAGCTTCGTATTGCAAGTGAAGATGAATATAATCCGGGAGACTACATGCCGACTTCAGAAAAAAGTGTAGATGGTATGTATGAGGAATTACTGGGGTATATTCGCAAAATTTCCAATCCATATTTACGACAGGCTGTAGAATACTATTTTGTAAAAGACGAAGCATTTATCAAATCCTTTAAAGGACATTCAGCAGCAAAGACAGTTCATCATGGATTTGCAGGAGGGCTTTTGGAGCATACTTTGAGCGTGACTAAGATGTGCGAATACTTTGTAAATGCATATGATATTTTAAATGCAGACTTATTGTATGCATCAGCAGTTTGTCATGATATTGGAAAGACGAAAGAACTGTCAAATTTCCCAGACAATGATTATACAGACATCGGACAGCTCGTTGGACATATTGTGATAGGAGTTGAGATGATAGGAGAGGCAATCCGTACAATTCCAGATTTTCCGGAAAAACTGGCAAATGAATGGAAACACTGCATCGTAGCACACCATGGAGAATTAGAATATGGTTCACCAAAGAAACCGGCACTGGCAGAAGCTGTGGCACTGAATCTGGCAGATAATGCAGATGCAAAGATGCAGACATTAAAGGAGATTTTCAAAGATAAATCAGGAACAGACTGGTTGGGATATAATCGTCTGTTTGAATCAAATCTTAGAAAAACATCGTTGAGTGAGGAAAGCAAATCATGATGCAGAAAAATGAAACTGCGATTGTAACCATTGAAGACATTGGTGTCAATGGTGAAGGAATCGGAAAAGTAGACGGATATACATTATTTATTAAAGATGCTGTAATTGGCGATGTAGTAGAAGCGAAGGTTATGAAAGCTAAAAAAAATTATGGTTACGCAAGACTGATGAAGATCATCACACCATCGAAAGATCGTGTGACACCAGTCTGTACATTTGCAAGAAAGTGTGGCGGATGTCAGATTCAGGAAATGTCGTATGAGCAGCAGCTTCAATTTAAACATAATAAAGTACGTGGTAATCTGGAGAGAATCGGTGGATTTTCTCCAGAACTTTTAGAAAAAATCATGGAGCCGGTTGTCGGAATGGAAGAGCCGTTTCACTATCGAAATAAAGCCCAATTTCCATTCGGAACAGATAAAGAGGGGAATCCCATTACAGGATTCTATGCGGGCAGAACACATGATATTATAGCAAATACGGACTGTGCACTTGGAGTGGCAGTCAATAAAGAAATATTGGAGAAGACCCTTTCGTTTATGAAAAAATATCAGATTCCGTCATACGATGAGAATACAGGAAAAGGTCTGATTCGTCATGCTCTTATCCGGTATGGATTTACAACAAAAGAAATCATGGTTTGCTATGTAATTAATGGAAAACACATTCCGCATGTTGAAGAGCTTGTAGAAACATTGCGAGAACTGGAAGGAATGACAAGTATTACATTTAGTTCCAATACAAAAAGAACAAATGTAATCATGGGCGATTCTTATGAAATAATTTGGGGACAAGGATATATTACAGATTACATCGGGGATGTAAAATATCAGATTTCTCCATTGTCATTTTACCAGGTTAATCCTGTACAGACAGATAAATTGTATGGGCTTGCATTGGAATATGCGGATTTAAAAGGGCATGAGACAGTTTGGGATCTGTACTGTGGAATTGGAACGATTTCATTATTTTTAGCACAGAAAGCAAAAAAGGTTTACGGAGTTGAAATTATTCCACAGGCCATTGAAGATGCTAAGAGAAATGCGGCGATCAACGGATTTGAAAATGCAGAATTTTATGTTGGAAAAGCAGAAGAAATTTTGCCAAAATACTATGAAGAATATGCAAAAACACATGACGGAGAAAGAGCTCATGCAGATGTTATTGTGGTAGATCCGCCACGTAAAGGATGTGATGAGACATTGTTGCATACGATGACAGAGATGCAGCCGGATAAAATTGTCTATGTAAGCTGTGATTCGGCGACATTGGCAAGAGATTTGAAGATTCTTTGTGAGAGAGGATATTGCCTGGAGAGAGTCAGGGCGGTAGATCAATTTCCGATGTCGGTGCATATAGAGACTTGTGTGTTGCTACAAAGACGAACTATGTAGAAATCCTTAATTTTAGGCACTTTTTTAAGCATATAGTCTTTACGAGCGAGGGCGATAAAATCAGAAATAAAGAGATAAAAAACTATATCAATGTTTCAGTAGTTGTTGATATAGAGTGTGGGAACACAAACAATTAAATATTAGATTTGAGGGGTACTTGTAAAAAGTATCCCTTTTCAATGTAAGACGTTCAATATTGAGCGTCTATTTAGTACCATAAAAGTGTAGTTGTTAGAGAGTAATTAACTCTGACAGCTGCACTTATTTTATTATAATATAGGGGAGTAATTGGTCTGACGTAGCTCTATTTGGATCA
>QUJA01000023.1 GCA_003480425.1 Firmicutes bacterium AM31-12AC | reverse complement strand
CCCCCATCTGATATAGCCTCCGGCAGGATTGCAGAGATGCGCAGAAGAAGTATGTCATGCATTGCATGACGCGCATCTCGCAGCAAGAATGCAGAGGCATTCTTGAAAAAAGTAAGCAGTCGAATTTAAAAAATTTCCACTGCTTACTTTTTTAGTAATATGATATGAAAAGAGTGTATTTGAAAGGGATAGGATATTATCGTTTCATTTCCAGTCCATTGTCACCTTCTTGATGAGTTTTAATCATTTCTTCTACTTCGCAAAGTGTCATAGAAGGAAGATCGCCCGGAACAGTATTTTTTAAAGCACTGACAGCGTTACCATATTGCAAAGCTTTTCGCGTATCATTTTCAGAAGTAAGCAATCCGTAAAGAGCACCGGAAATATAAGCGTCTCCGCTTCCGATACGGTCGACCACTTCGATGTCTTTGTACATTTCTTCCTTAACAAAAGTCTGTTTTTTTGCATCATAAATAACAGAGCCAAAGGAATGTCTTTTTGGACTGTGAACGATTCGTTGTGTGGCTGCGACAATGGAAATCGGATATTCATCGGCGAAACTTTTCATAACCTCTTCAGGAGTGCCTTCTTTTAAGAAAGTCAGGCGTGCAGTGCTGTCAGAGCAGAAGAAAATATCTACGATAGGAAGAATTTCTTCTATACAAGCTTTGGCTTCGGCACCGCTCCAAAGATTTCCACGAAAGTTCACATCAAATGAAATTAAAGCACCGGCTTTTTTGAAACGCTTCATCATTTCAATAGCAGTTTTGCGTACTTGTTCATTTAAAGCAAGTGTGATTCCACAAGTATGGAAACAACGGGTAGATGAGTACATTTCCTCCGGAAAATCATCAATTGAGAGGCTTGTCATCGAACTATGTTTTCGATCATAGACAATCCCTGGTTTACGAGGTGCGGCACCGGTTTCGTAATAATATACACCGAGACGGGCATCAGCACTGTTATCATGAGACAAATATTCATCAGATACATTTTGAAAATGCACTTCATTTCTTGCAAGCTGACCGATTGCATGAGCTGGAATTTTTCCTACCAAACCTGTTTTCAGTCCAAGCTGTGCAGCTCCGGCAGCAACATTAAATTCTGCACCACCAATATTTTGTTCAAAAATCTTTGTTCTTGACATTCTTTCGTTTGCCTGTGGAGAAAGACGAAGAAGAAGTTCTCCAAGTGTGAGCAAATCATATTTTTTAGACATTGTGTTAACCTCTCTTAAAATAATTACCTGTGTGTTATAACTTATCCGCGGATAGATTTTGCAATTGTGACTGCTTCTTTAGAAAGCTCGCAGATCTTATCAAATTCTTGATTTTCTACCAATGTATTTTTTACCATCCAGCTTCCACCACATGCAAAAATTTTATTAAATGCAAGATAGTCTTTTACATTTTCCGGATTAATACCGCCGGTTGGCATAAATTTAACCATAGTGTAAGGCGCAGCCATAGCTTTGATCATTGGAAGCCCGCCGGCTTGTTCTGCAGGGAAAAATTTCACAACTTCAAGCCCACGTTTTACAGCTTTGGCAACTTCAGATGGAGTAGCACATCCAGGAAGAACTGTGATTCCTTTTTCCAGGCAGTAATCTACGATTTCTTCATCAAATCCAGGACTTACAATAAACTTTGCTCCTGCATTAACAGCTCGGTCCACCTGCTCTGTAGTGAGAACTGTCCCCGCTCCGACAAGCATGTCAGGAAAGCTTTCGCTCATAATGCGAATAGATTCTTCTGCTGCTTCTGTACGGAAAGTTACTTCAGCACATGGAAGACCACCGTTACAAAGAGCTTCGCCCAGAGGCTTTGCATCTTTAGCATTTTCTAAAACAACGACAGGTACAATCATACATTTTTCAAGCTGATTTAAAATATCATTCATATTCTTAAAATCCTCCAAAATCATTTATTCTGATTCTTTTATTATGAGTTCATCTTACTGATTTCAATTTGAAAAAACAACATGATTTGAAGAAGTGTTCATAATATTGCATGATAAGGTCAAAATATTCAAGATTTTCTATAAGAAAGAACAAGAAGCCAGAAGGAGAGAGGTGATAAAATACGATTACATTGGAAAGCAAGGAGAAGAGATAATGAAAATTGGAGTAAGAGCCCATGATTATGGAAAAATGAAAATTGAAGAACTCGCACAGACATTACATGAACGAGGATACAACTGTGCACAGTTGGCATTGCCAAAAGCATTTGCAGAAATTGACAGCTATGATGATATTACATTGGCACATCTTGAAAAAATACGTACAGAGTTTGAAAAGCATGAGATTGAGATACCGGTGTTTGGATGTTATATGGATCTGGGAAATCCAAATGATATGGTCAGAGAAAAGGCAGTAGAGACATTTAAAAAATGCCTGGCATACAACAAGGAACTTGGAGCAACAGTTGTAGGAACAGAGACAGCATATCCACATCTGAGTAAAGAAGAGAAAAAAATCTGGTATCCGCATATGATGGATAGTGTAAAAAGAATTGTGGATGAAGCTGCAAGATTAGATGTAAAAGCTGCAATAGAGCCGGTGTACTGGCATCCACTTGAAAATCTGGAGGCAATTTTAGATGTAATGAATCAGATTCAGGATGAAAAACATTTGCGAATGATTTTCGATGCATCTAATTTGTTGGAATTTCCAGATACTACAAATCAGTATACATATTGGAGTGAATGGCTTAATGAGGCTGGAAAATATATTGAAGCAATGCACATCAAAGATTTCAGATTAGATGAAAACGGACAGTATTGCCCGACACTTCTTGGAGAAGGTGTGATCCAGTATCAGGCAATATCCGAATGGCTGCATAAGCACAGACCAGATATGTATCTGTTAAGAGAAGAGATGAATCCACAGACAGATAAAAAAGATATCGAATACCTTAAAAATCTATAAACAGAGTTGTTTATGGTATACAGTATCCGTTTACGGATTTATCGGTAATTCGGAAGGTGCAAAAATATGACCGGATTTACGATATTTTAAAGGAGTCATAGTTGTATAGGTTTTAAATATTTTTTCAAAATGTGTCATACTTCCAAAACCTATCCGGCCGGCAATTTCAGAGATGCTCAAGTCGGTCTCTGTAAGATACCACTGAGCTTTCTGAACACGATGGATATTTATATATTCATTGATAGAATAGCCGGTGACTTCTTTAAATAATCGGCAGACATAATATTTACTTAAGTAGAATCGCTGAGCAATTTCTTCCAATGACAATTGCTGTTCACAATTCTGGGAAAGATAATCGGCAATTTCATAAACATGCTTGTATTTCCCATCAGTCGGAACCTGTGGTTCTTCGCCATGGCTATTTCCCAAGTCACGAGTAAGGGAAAGTAAATAGTTGATGACTGCAAGTTCCACAGCATGTTTGTATGCGTGTTGGCGCTTTGCACATTCCTGCTTAAAATAGTAATACAACTTCATAAAATTATCTTGTTGTGCCGGAGTTAAATGAAAGACTCCGGTATGTTTATGAAAAAATTTCACAAGTTTTAGGGATGGATAAGTATTGTCAATCTCCTGCATTTTTTCACTCGTCACATATAAAATAATTCGATTATGACCGGAAGTATCGTTGGAAAAAGACTTGGTCATATGGATTAGATTACTGTCTACCAGGATTAAATCCCCCTTCTTGGCAACGAAGCTTCTGTTATTAAAGAAGAAAAGTCGTTCGCCTTCTAAAATGTAAAAGATTTCATATTCGTCGTGAAAATGTTTTACTCTCATATCAAATTTTCCATATCGAATCATGTGTTCCAGAGAAATTCCATCAATCGAACAATAAGATGTTATTTTTTCCAAAAAATGTACCTGCTTTCTAAAAAAAAGATTCTATAATAGCTTCAAAATTGTTAATATGCTGTATATAAACAGTGATAAAAAACTCTGTCTAGAATCATCTTACAACAAAAGACTGATAAATTCTAGACAAAAATGAGTGCAATATATATTGAAAAACAGGGATTATAGCAATATTTGAGTAAAAATGCACCTATGTATGTGCTAAAATACAAGCCATGAAAACGTGCACAAGATAAAAATAAAACCATTCATTCTTATGACCGGTTAAAAAGAATGAGGGCAAAGTTGGGAAGGCTTTAGAGAAAAGGAGAGTAACATGGGAAGCATAAAGAAAAAGATTGGGATCGCAGTATCCGCAGTCGGATTGTGTATAGTTGCAGCAACATTTGTGTCGGTTGTAAGTGCTAACAGCACAGATAAGGTTGAAATCAGACTGGCTCATAACCAGGCAGCAGGTTCAGAAATTGCAGATTCTATTGCAAAGTTTTCTGAGTTTGTAGCAGAAGATGATTCGATGAATCTGGACGTAAATATTTACGCAAGTGGTGTGCTTGGTTCAGAAAAAGAAGAAATTGAGATGGTTCAGGCAGGAATCCTGGATATGGCGAAAGTAAGTTCAAATACATTGGGACAGTTTGAAGATCGTTATTCTATTTTTGCAGTACCATATTTGTTTGTGGATCAGGATCATTACTACACAGCAATGGAAAAAAGTCAGGCAGTAAAAGACCTGTTTATGTCAACAGAGGATCAGGGCTATATTGCAATTGGATACTATGCAAACGGTGCAAGAAACTTTTATTTGAAAGAAGATGCAGTTTGCGATAACCCATCTGTATTAAAAGGTAAAAAAATCCGTTCTATGCCAAGTTCAACATCTATGGAAATGATTCAGGCTATGGGTGGTTCTCCGGTGCCAATGGCAGGAAGTGAAACATATACAGCACTTCAGCAGGGAATCGTAGACGGAGCTGAAAATACAGAGCTGGCATTGACAGTAGATGCACATGAAGATTTGGTTTCATCTTATACATATACAGAGCATCAGTATTCACCGGATATTTATATTATCAGTACAAAGAAATGGAATAGCCTGACAAAAGAGCAGCAGGATTATCTGGTTGAGTGTCTTGAGAAGACAAATGAAAACTTTAAGAAGCTGTACAATGGAATGATGGATGAGGCTATGGAAGAAGCAGAAGAACATGGTGTTCATGTTTATCGAGACATTGACAAGAGTGCTTTCATTGAAGCAGTACAGCCAATCCACGAGGAGTTCTGTGGAAAAGGCAAGGATTACCAGGCACTTTATGATGACATTCAGAGTTACGCAGAATAGGGGGATGAACAATGAAGAAATTAAATAAAGTTTTGGAATACATTCTGGCATTCCTTGTTGTAGTAATGGTTGTCGGATGTTTCTGGCAGATTTTTACAAGATTTGTTTTAAATAATGCAAGTTCATGGACAGAAGAACTTTTGAGATATGCACTAATCTGGCTGACAATGCTGGGAGTTCCATACGCATACGGAAAAGAACAGCACATTTCAATCGGATTTATTACAAGTACATTTACAAAAAAAGGAAGTTTAAGAAATAAGATTTTTATTGAGATTCTGGTTCTCTTCCTCAGCGCATTCGTGTTAATCGCAGGTGGAATCATGGTAACAATAAATGCAGTCGGACAGTTGTCACCGGCTATGGGAATTCCAATGCAGTTTTACTATGTCGGAGTACCAATCTGCGGAGTATTGATGATTATTTATTCCGGAGAGCGTCTGATCCGTTTTGTGAAAGAGTTAAAAGAGACAAAGGAGGAGAAATAAATGCAGATAGAAGCAGCAATCGTACTGGTTATCGTATTCTTTTTCCTGCTGGCAATGAGCGTTCCGGTATCGTTCAGTATTATTTCAGCAGCACTTGTTACTATTGTTATGTTCCTGAATCCACAGTTTGGAATGTTTATTTCCGCACAGAAGCTGGCAAGTGGAATTGATAGTTTTACATTACTTGCAGTACCGTTTTTTATCCTTGCAGGTCAGTTGATGAGTAGTGGTGGTATTGCGAAACGTTTGATTAACTTAGCAATGTTGATTCTTGGAAGAGTTCCGGGTTCGCTGGCTCTGACAAATGTTGCTGCAAATGCAATGTTTGGTTCTCTGTCAGGATCAGGTATCGCCGCTGCAACAGCAGTAGGTGGAGTTATGGGACCTCTTGAAAAAGAAGAAGGTTATGATGAAAAATTCTCAGCAGCATGTAACATTGCAACAGCACCTGTTGGACAGTTGATTCCTCCAACAAATGCATTTATCGTATATTCAGCAGCAAGTGGCGGAGCAGCAGTAGCTACATTATTTATGGCAGGATGGATTCCAGGATTATTATGGGCATTCCTTTGCATGATCGTAGCATTCATTTATGGTAAAAAACATGGTTATGTAGTTAAGAGAGAAAAAATGACAGCAGCTGTTGTCGGCAAAACAATTTTAGATTCTATCCCAAGTTTATTGTTGATCGTAATTATTATCGGAGGTATTTTATCAGGATACTTTACACCAACAGAGGCTTCAGGAGTAGCTGTAATTTATGCGTTTATTTTATCAGTATTTGTTTATAAGAGCATTAAATTATCAGAGATTAAAGACATTCTGGTAAATGCGGCAGTGACAACAACAATTGTTATGTTAATCATCGGTGCATCTTCTGTATTGTCATTTGTACTGTCCTTTACAGGACTTCCACAGGCAATTAGTAACCTGATGCTTGGAGTTTCAGATAACAAGATCGTGATTCTTCTTATGATCAATATAATTCTCTTGATTGTAGGAACATTCATGGATATGGCACCTGCACTTTTGATCTTCACACCAATTTTCCTTCCGGTTATCACAGCAATCGGTATGGATCCAATCCAGTTTGGTGTAATGATGGTAATGAACCTTTCAATCGGTACAATCACACCTCCTGTTGGTAGTGTATTGTTCGTTGGATGTAGTGTGGCAAAATTAAAAGTAGAAGATGTTATCGGAAAATTAATCCCATTCTTTGGTGCAATTGTAGTCGCATTATTATTTGTTACATTTGTACCGGCAATCAGCACATGGCTGCCAACAGTTCTGGGACTCATGTAAAGGAGTTTTATAAAATATGAATATTAAAGAAACAGAGTTGAGAAAAAAATTAGATCTTGTGATTGAGAAGCTTTTAAATCTGGAAGGCCCGGATAATGAGAAGGAACTTTCAGATGGAGGTGAAGCAATCGGATTTTTCAAACGAGACTTTGGAATCCGTGAGTGGGACTGGCCGCAGGGAGTTGGACTGTACGGATTATTAAAAATCATGGAATATGATAAGAATGAGAAATATAAAGAATTTCTTCAGGATTGGTTTGTGGAGAATATGGAGCAGGGACTTCCATCCAGAAACATCAACACAACAACACCGCTTTTGACTTTGGCAGAGCTCAACGAATATTGTCATGATGCGAAGTTTGAGAAACTTTGTCTCGATTGGGCTGACTGGCTGATGAACTGTATTCCAAGAACAAAAGAAGGCGGATTCCAGCATGTGACAAGTGCAAACGGAGATCGTCAGGGCGTGCGTCTCAATGAAAATGAAATGTGGATAGATACATTATTTATGACAGTTCTTTTCTTAAATAAAATGGGACAGAAATATCAGAACGAAGAGTGGATCAACGAAGGAATCCATCAGGTATTGATGCACATTAAATATCTGTATGATAAAAAGAGCGGATTATTCTATCATGGATGGACATTCAATGGAAATAATAATTTCGGTGGGATTTTCTGGTGCCGTGGAAACAGTTGGTTTACATTAGGAATCTTGGATTACATTGATATGTTTAAAGGAACATTGAATCCTGGAGTAAAGACAATTATTGTTGATACATATAAAGCACAGGTAAAAGCACTTAAGAAATTGCAGGCTCCGAGTGGACTGTGGCATACAGTCCTGACAGATGCAAGCAGTTACGAGGAAGTATCCGGTTCAGCAGCGATTGCATGCGGTATTTTAAAAGGAATCCGTATGGGAATTCTGGATGATTCTTATCTTCCATGTGCAGAGAAAGCAATTAAGGGAATTATGAAAAATATAGACAAAGACGGAACAGTTTTGAATGTATCCGGTGGAACAGGAATGGGAATGAATGCAGAGCATTATAAAAATATTCTTATTGCACCAATGGCATACGGTCAGTCTTTGACAATCCTTGCACTTGCAGAAGCATTGTTACACTTATAAAAATAGAAAAGATTTTCAGCCATACAGCATTTTGTCTGTATGGCTGAAGTGCATTGTAGAGATTCAAAATCAGACAGGAGGAGTGGAGATATGCTGAGATTAAGAAGAGATGTCATGTTATTTCCGGGAGGAAAGCAAAAGGCATTCACGATGAGTTACGATGATGGAGTTACGCAGGATGAACAGCTGATTACATTAATGGAACGATATGGAATCCGAGGAACATTTAACTTGAATCCAGGACTTATGGGAGATAATGACTGGCTTGTTCAGGGAGGCACCGGAGTAAATCATAATAAATTTTCTAAAGACAAAATTGCGGAAATATACAAAAATCAGGAGATTGCAGTACACAGCATGACACATCCGGATTTGACGAAAGTTCCTGTTGGAATGGTATCCTACGAGATTACAGAGTGTAGAAAAGAACTGGAAGAACTGGTGAAACATCCGGTGACCGGTATGGCATATCCGTTCGGAATCTGGAGTACCGAGGTAGAGCAGGTGGCAGAACTTTGTGGAATCACATATGCGAGAACAACAAAACCAACATACGCATTTTCCTTGCCACAAGATTTTCTGGCGTGGCATCCGACTTGTCATCATACCGATGAAAAAATGTTTGAGTTATTAGATAAGTTCTTAGAAGCAATTAATCAAGAGAGATATATGGAGCCATGGTTATATTATCTATGGGGGCATGCGTATGAATTTGATTCCTATAATCAATGGAATGAAATTGAGAGATTTTTAAAGACAGTGGGAAACCGTGAGGAAATCTGGTATGCGACAAATGGAGAAATCTGTGAATATATCAATGCCGTGAAATCATTAGTATATTCTGCGACAGGCGACTATATTTACAATCCGACTTGTGTGGACGTATGGATGCAGGTGGATGGAAAAGCATATGAGATTAAAGCAGGAGAAACAATAGAAATTGAATACGAACATCGATAAGAAGTAGGTTGATTTTTACGAGAGAGAATTCAATCGCAATAGGGAAGGAGTAGAATATGGAACGTCATGCGGCAGCAATAGCAATAAATGAAGGAAAAATGAATGAGTTCAAGAAGAAACTAGGAGAAATCTGGCCTGATTTGACGGCGTGGCTAGATAAGAATAAAGTGGGGAACTTTAGTATCTGGAATGCAGAGAATCTTATGTTTGTGTATGGAGAGTGGCAGGATGGTGCAGCGTATTGTGTCGATGATGAGATTAGGGATATTATATCGAAACTCAGTGACACATTTACATGGATATCAACACCGGGGGAAGACATGCGATTAATGTATCACAATTTTGGAATCGTTCGTGAGAAGAAAGAACTTATCCGTCACAGAGTATTTATGACAAAACTTCATGATGGCTGTGAGGAAGAATATAAACGTCGTCACGATGCACTGATTGCACAGCGAGGGGATACGATTGATTCGGGACCGGACAGTAATTTTAGTATCTGGAGTGCCGGCGGATATATTTTTGGATATGATGAGATCGATATTACGATGGAAGAAGAGGAAACAAGCGAGGCTCATGCAAATACAGTTGCATGGGAGACACGCCAGCTTGAGATTATGGACTGGATCACAAATGATGTGGACTGGCTGACAGGGGAGCATCATGTGAGTAGCGTGAGGTTGGCGTGGCATAATTAAAAAATTATGGGTAACTATCCAGTCACCCATAATATTATGAATTAAACTGGGCATATTTCTTCGGAGATATGCCCACTGCTTTTGTAAATGCCTTTAAGTAATTGCTATAGTCATTAAATCCGCACATCTCACATGCTTCAGTCACACTGTATCCCTGACTAAGCAGAGATTTTGAAAGGGTCAGTCGTTTTGCAGTGATGTATTTATTGATCGTTGTTCCGGTAGCTGCTTTAAAAATACGACAGATATAGGAACTGCTCATATAAAAATGTGCCGACAAATCTTCTAAAGTCAGAGGTTCTTTTATATGAGAATTAATATAAGAAAGAATTTCATCCACTTGCGTATGATATTTGGATGTTGATTTTTCAGCATCATTTTTTATAGTAGCGGCACCTCTGTTTTGGAATGTCTGATTTAAAAATACCATCAATTCAAGAAAAACTGCTTTATCTAATAAATCTTCACCAATTCCTTCGTTTGATTGAAATTTATGAATAAAATAAATGAATCTATTCTGCTCTTCCGGTGTTAAATGGACACAGTGAGGCATATGGGTATCTCGAAAACTGAAGCAATGGTTTAGGTCGGTGTTTGGGGTAGAAAGTTGTGTCAGGTAATCCGGGTCAATAGATAAAATAATTCTTTCATGAGTTTCCTGATCAATCTGAGTTAAATGATGGCTTTCAAATTGATTAATCAAAAAATATCACCGGGATGGATATCATACAGACAATTATCAATCAAAAATTGTTTGCCACCGGAGATCGAATAATAGATTTCATAACAATTGTGAATATGCATATCCATAATTTTTTCATCACTATATAAGTGAGCAAATGCAAAAGAATGTGTGTCGATACAATTTTTCATAGATTCTTTGCATGTAGAACAAGCCTTCATTGGGTTAAACCTCCTTTTCTTTTGGATAAATATACGAATAATATTGCAATGTTTGAACAAATTGATTCTATAAAACATGCAAATCTTGAACTCTTATTTTGATTATACGAGGTATGTTCAAAATATTCAACATTTACATCAACATTTCACAAGAAAAGGAATAAAGCGAATGGTATAGTATAGTCAAGAGATGAGAAAAAACTCATTAAAAAAGCAGAACTTCATTGTTTAGACAAATCAAATAGCTATTACAAAAAATAACAGGAGGATTATCATGGAAGTAAGAACAGCAGCATCACCAAGAGATGTAAAACACTACACAACAGACAGATTGAGAGAGGAATTTTTAATTCAGAATCTGTTCCAGGCAGACAAGATCAATCTGGTTTACAGCCACATTGACCGTATCATCACAGGAGCAGCAGTACCGGTTCAGGAGAAACTTGCATTGACAGCAGGGGATGAACTGAGAGCAGAATATTTCCTTCAGAGAAGAGAAATGGGACTGATCAACATTGGTGGAGACGGAATTGTGACAGTTGATGGACGTGTTTACGAAGTAAATGCAAGAGATGGAATGTATATCGGACGTGGATCAAAAGATATTACATTTGAAAGCAAAGATGCTTCATGTCCGGCTAAATTTTATTTGAACAGTGCTCCGGCACACGTTGCTTACCCAACAGTACATATCAAACTTGAGGGAGAACCTGAAGAGGGTGTTGTGATTGTAAAAGATGAGAACAAAGTGGAAATGGGAACACTTGAAGATTCTAACCACAGAGTGATCAACAAATATATCGTGACAGGTCAGGTAGATAGCTGCCAGCTTGCTATGGGTATGACAAAACTTCTTCCAGGAAGCGTATGGAACACAATGCCAGCACATACACATGACAGACGTATGGAAGTTTATTTGTACTTTGATATGGAAGATGATGCATTTGTAATGCACTACATGGGAGAGCCGCAGGAGACAAGACACATCATTATGCATAATGAAGAAGCTGTTATCTCTCCAAGCTGGTCAATTCACTCAGGATGTGGATCAAGAGCATACACATTTATCTGGGGAATGTGTGGAGAAAATCAGGACTACGGCGATATGGACAATATCGAGAATAAAGATTTGAGATAATAATAGAAGGGCTTTAAAAGCTCTCGCATTTAATATACAAATAATAATCCTTAACATATAAACCCAATTATAAATAAGAAGAAAGAGAGGAATTTAACATGGTTAATTTTTCACTGGAAGGTAAAATTGCACTCGTAACAGGAGCATCTTATGGAATCGGATTTGGAATCGCATCTGCTTATGCAGAAGCAGGAGCAACAATCTGCTTTAATGATCTTAGTCAGGAAAAAGTAGATAAAGGAATTGCTGCATACAAAGAAATCGGTGTAGATGCACACGGATATGTATGTGATGTAACAGATGAAGCACAGGTTCAGGCAATGGTTGCTAAAATCAATGAAGAAGTTGGAATCATCGATATTCTTGTAAATAATGCAGGTATCATCATGAGAAAACCAATGCTTGAAATGGAAGCTGATGAGTTCAGAAAAGTAATCGATGTAGATTTGAATGCTCCATTCATCGTTTCTAAAGCAGTTATTCCGGGAATGAAAGAAAAAGGACACGGAAAAATTATCAACATCTGTTCTATGATGAGTGAGCTTGGACGTGAGACTGTATCTGCTTATGCAGCAGCAAAGGGTGGATTGAAAATGCTTACAAGAAATATCTGTTCTGAGTATGGTGAGTACAATATTCAGTGTAATGGTATCGGACCTGGATATATTGCAACACCACAGACAGCACCACTGCGTGAGAGACAGGCAGACGGAAGCAGACATCCATTTGACCAGTTCATCGTTGCTAAAACACCGGCTGCTCGTTGGGGAACACCGGAAGACCTTCAGGGACCGGCAGTATTCCTGGCATCTGATGCATCTGACTTCGTAAACGGACATATCTTGTATGTAGATGGCGGAATCCTTGCTTATATCGGCAAACAGCCACAATAAGAATCTTTTAAAATATCATAAATTGATAATATAGAAAAACAGCTCATTTTGTTTTGTTATGTACAAAATGGGCTGTTTTTAGGGTGCTATGTGACAGCGCCCTTTTATACAGTAGTATATTACTTTTGTTTCTGTAATTCTTCTTTTAATTTTTGGATTTCTTCATCCTTTTTCTTAAGTTCTTTTTCTTTCTGTTCTATATCTTTCTGCATTTCGTCAATCATCAACTTCGTTGTATTCCGGTCTAATTCTATCAACTCTTTCGAAAACATATTCATCACCTCTTCGACATTCCGGCAAATCTCATAGACTTGTGTGTACATTTCCCTGAAATCCGGATATCGTTCAATAATCTCAATGATTGCTTCCGGTTCATCCATGCACAGAAACGCAAGCCATGCTTCCAGCCTTGTTTCTATCTTTATTGTTCTGTTTTCATTGTGCTGAATCTGCTTAAAAATGTCAAGTGGCACGAAGATATATTTTTGTAGTAAATTCATTTTTGCTCCAGTGTTTGAAGTTTGTACAAAAAAATATTCTTGATACAACAGAAAGCTGTAATTTATTAGAGTGTTCTCGGCAAAATATATCTTATATGGTAAATCAACAGAAGCTAAAGTCTGTAAAAGAAGAAGCAAGGGGAAATCTATATTTAAAGGGTGATGTTTTGCGTACAATGTGGTAAAGTAAATTTCCAGAAATAAAAACTATGTCTAAATAAGTAGCCAACAGGCTACTTATTTACGACATGTTTGGTTTTACAGTATATCAATATATTCTCCGGCAAGTGCTTTGTTCATACTTCTGACAGCGCAGAATTTTCCACACATGCTGCAAGTGTCACTGTGATCATCTTCCGGTTTTCTGCTGTCGCGGATCGCTTTGGCAGTTTCAGGATCTAAAGCACATGCGTACTGAGCATCCCAGTCGAGAACGCGACGGGCATCGGCCATCTTGTCATCAATATCACGTGCACCTGGAATTCCTTTTGCAATATCGGCTGCATGAGCTGCAATCTTAGAAGCAATGATTCCCTGTTTTGTATCTTCTACATTTGGAAGAGCAAGGTGCTCAGCAGGAGTTACATAGCAGAGGAATGCAGCACCACTCATAGCAGCTACGGCACCACCGATGGCAGCTGTGATATGGTCATAACCAGGAGCAATGTCTGTTACAAGAGGTCCAAGTACATAGAAAGGAGCTCCCATACAGATGCTCTGCTGTACTTTCATATTGGCTGCAACCTGATCAAGCGGCACATGTCCAGGACCTTCTACCATAACCTGTACATTGTGATCCCAGGCACGTTTTGTAAGTTCTCCCAAACGAACAAGTTCTTCAATCTGGCATACATCTGTTGCATCTGCAAGACATCCAGGACGGCAGGCGTCGCCAAGAGAAATTGTTACATCATATTCTTCGCAGATATCAAGAATTTCATCATAGTATTCATAGAATGGGTTCTCCTTACCTGTCATACTCATCCATGCAAATACAAGGCTTCCGCCACGGCTTACGATATTCATTTTTCTTTTATGTTTTTTAATCTGCTCGATTGTTTTTCTTGTAATTCCACAGTGAAGTGTGACGAAATCAACACCATCTTCTGCATGCATACGGATAACATCGATAAAATCATGAGCTGTAAGTGTTGCAAGGTCACGCTGATAGTGGATAACACTGTCATAAACAGGAACAGTTCCAATCATAACAGGACATTCGCTTGTCAGTTTGCGGCGGAAAGGCTGAGTATTTCCATGGCTTGAAAGATCCATGATTGCTTCGGCACCTAAATTTACCGCGCTCATTACTTTTTGCATTTCTACATCATAATCTTTACAGTCACGTGATACACCAAGATTGACATTGATTTTTGTGCGGAGCATACTTCCGACACCCTCAGCACTTAAGCAAGTATGGTTTTTATTTGCACAAATGGCAACCTTACCCTCAGCAACAAGTGTCATAAGTTTATCAACATCCATATGTTCTTTTTCAGCAACAAGTTTGATTTCAGGAGTGACAATTCCTTTGCGGGCTGCATCCATCTGGGTTGTGTAGTTTCTCATGTTATTTTGCCTCCAATCATTTTAATAAAAAAATAAATTATATTTATGACGTCAGCAAAATACGGACAGCGTACATGAAAGATGAAAGTCTGTAGTGATACAGACCGTTCATCGAAAAACCAACACGTCCAGTGAATGAGCATAGAAGAAATAAGAAAAAATATTTCTCTATGGATATGAAATATTTTTGCTAACGCCTACATCAGAGCAATCTGATGATATACAAAATCATAAAGCGATTTGCTTTTTTATAGCGGTACAAGGTGGTGTCCCCAATGTATCGCTTTTGGGTCAAACAAAAAAATTATGCTGTAGTGAGCTGTGACATCACTCCACTTTTCTGAAGGATTGAAATCAGGATAAATGCAAGAATACTTCCAGCCACAGTAGAAATAAGGAATGGTATTACATAAACGAACAGTCCTGCAGGTGCAGCACCCATAAGGAAACGGGCAACCGGATAAGCTGCGATACCACCAAGAATACCAGTACCGATAGCTTCAGCAAGACAAGTCAGGCTTAAGACTTTACATTTTTTGTAAACCAGTCCACAGCACAATGCACCGACCATACTTCCAGGGAATGCCATAAGGCTTCCAAGACCAAGTATATTACGAAGCAGGCTTGCACAGAAAGCAATGCCAACTCCCCAACCAGGGCCAAGTGTAACAGCTGCAAGAATATTGACCATATGCTGAACCGGAGCACATTTACTTCCGGCAACGGGAACGCTCAAAAAACTTCCTACAACTGCAAGAGCAGTAAGAACTCCGGCAAGTGCTAATTTTTTTGTTTTATTTGTTTCATTCATAATCTGAGTCTCCTTTTCTTTTTCTTCGGAAATGCGTTTGTCATTTTGAAAAAATTGAGATGAAAAAAGGATCCTCACCTGAAGTGAAGATCCTACCAGCTGTCCGAAATAAAAGAAATGAGATGCGAGGGCATCTCAATCAATTACATGGTATACATTCCCTCCGTTGGCATTATCCAAATCAGGTTTAAGTGGGTCGAAACGGAATTACGTTTCCTCTCAGCCGGCTTTCGCCAGCTCCCCAGTGACAATATAAAATTGTTGTCTAGTGATATTATGCATCTATATGTATGAAATTGCAAGGGGAATCTTAAAAAATGGAAACTTTGAGTGAACAGTAACAATTTGAAAATTAATATATTATATTATATATTCTAAGTAGTAAGTGGAATATAGATTTCGCAGATAAATTGAAAGAGAGGAAGAATGTTATGAAAGAGCTTATATTATCTCAGCAATATGCGTTACTTGCGTTAAACGGACAGGAGAGCCTTCATCCAAGCGTGGCAAAAAATGCGGTGCTGCGTGCGGTTGCTGCGGCACAGGTGTTGGAAACAGAGTTGGGGAGAGATATAAATTCATTTTCAGAATTTTCTGCAGCATTACAGAAAGCAGTGCAGATAGCAAAGACTTTGAAGAAAAAAGAAACATCTCAGATTGAGCAAGAAGTGGTAAATGCTCTGAAAGCAGAAGAACTTTTAAAGGAAGTTCCGGATCTTCTGGGATGTGATATGGATTATGATACATCAGGTGTTGAACTGAAGGCATATCTTAGTGATGAGATAAGTTATGTTAGAATAAAAGAAGGCCTTCGTGCAGAGATTTTAGAGGATGGTCCAATTAGTTTGGAATATGCAGTCTTATTATGGCTTCTTCGTGAGAGTGGTTGTATTCATGATTTGTTTTCTGTATCAGAGCAGAGTCGTGTAGAAGAGCGTATGACAGAGGCTGCCACGCAGGATGAGCAGTATCGTACACTATGGGAAGCAGAGTTCCACAGTATTTTCGAAGGAGTTATGAATCGTTTTATAAAGACAAAGAGTAAGTTGTTCAAGAATCCATATTTAGAAGGTGTAAATCTTGCGTTCCCTTATCTTGACAGAAGGAAATCTGTATTTATAGATATGGTTATTTGGGGGACAAATGTAGCAGACAGAAGGGCTGCGGCAGTAGAATATCTGAGTAAAAAAGGATTTACAGTAGAAGAAATAAGAATAGGCAGTGAGACATTGCTGAAAATAGGAAATATATATTATCGTATATTCCCGATGACAAAAACGGCGTATAAAGTACCGATTCAGGGAGTTAATCTGGTACCGGCATACTGGTAGTAAGAAAAGGGTATTGACATAACAAGTATGTGAATAGTGGAAAAGGTGAGCAGATGTCAAGACAGAGAAGTATGGAAGTAATAGAACAGGCGGAATATGTGACAATCGGAGAACTTGTGCGGCTTACGGCAGTACGCTACAGTACTTTGAAGTTCTATACGGAGGAAGGTATGCTGCCTTTTGAGCAGGCAGAGAGAACGCCTATCTTAAAAGAGAACCAGTCCGACTCAAAATTTAAGTTGAGTCGGGCTGGTTCTCTTTTTACTTTACACACTATGAAATCCCTTACCGATAATCTCACTTGTATTCGATATCAAGATAAATGCTGTTGACTGATTCTCCTTGATATAGTTACGAAGTTTAATTGCCTGAGGGCGGTTGAGTGCAGTGAAGATAATATATTTTTCATTTCCGGTAAATGCACCCTGGGCATCTACAACAGTTGCGCTGCGGTTTAGCTCATTTACAATGAAATCACAAATAGGTTGTGGATCATCGCATACAACATTAAAATATTTCGAAAGATTAAAGCTTTCAATAAAGTTGTCGATCATGAAAGAACGAACGGCAAGTCCGAGGAAGGAGTACAGTCCGGTTTTGATGTCAAATACAAAGCATCCGGCAATTGTGATCAGAATGTCGGATACGAGCAATGCTTTTCCGATATCGAAACTGCTGTATTTTTTAATAATCATAGCAATGATATCCGTCCCGCCACTTGATGAGCCGATATTAAAAAGAATGGCAGAGCCAAGTGCAGGGAGTGCGATTGCAAAGCAAAGTTCTAACATCGTCTGGTCTGTCAGAGGATGGGTCATTGGACAGACACGTTCTAAGACAGAAAGTGCAACAGAAAGCAGAATACTGCAGTAGGCAGTTTTTGCTGCAAATTTTTTACCCAGTACAAAAAATCCAAGTAACAGCAACAGCATATTCATGATAAATGAAAAATCACTGGCGGATATTTTCCCGGTTTTGGCAACCAGTACGGCAAGACCGGTGATACCACCAAAAGTAAAATTGTTTGTAAATTTGAAAAAATAAGTTCCAACTGCCATAATGAGTGTGCTGACAGTCAGTAAAGTAAAGTGTTTTAGCTTACTTATATTCATATGAATCCTCCTGAAATTTGCTTATGTTACCTATAAGAATTCAAAAGAAAATTCTTTTAATTACTGTTTATAAAATGCCATGTGAACAGTAATTTTTTTCCATATACCAACCGAATTGTAACGCGAGGATATTTATTTGTCAACGCAAAATAAAATCGTACAGATAAAAGTGCAGAAAAAGAAAAAAATTTTATGCTATAATAAGAAAAGTGAAAAATTTCGAGGGTGTAAAAGTATGAAAATAGAGTATCGAATTCAAAAAGATTATATAGAAATTGTCCGTTGCTATGGAGTGGATTCCTGCGTAACGCTTCCGGCACAAATTGACGGATATCCGGTAAAAAAAGTAGCTGCATACACATTTTCGGCGAGAAAATCACAGGAAGATGCGGATGTGCTTACATATGAAAGTGAAGACGGTCTTCTGCTGGAAGAAAATAATAAATTGCTTGCGGGAGTAGATGTGGAGAAAGTTATCTTTCCAGAGACTGTTGAAGAAATCGGTAATTATATCTTTTATGGCTGTAAGGAATTGCGATATCTGGAATTTTCCAATACATTAATGAGTATAGGCAGTGGAGCATTTACCGGATGTGGCAAATTGAGTGGATTGAAAGTGCATATGAAGCGGGGGGAGAAATCTTGTGTAAAAGAGATTCTTGGAGATTTGTGGCAGCGGATAGATGTTACTTTTATATATGAAGAAGCAGGGAAAGAGGCAAGATTAGTATTCCCGGAACATTATGAGGAAGCGGTGGAAAATACACCGGCAAGAATTTTGTTTACACAACATCATGGAACGGGCAATAATTATCGACAGTGTTTCTATAATAAGGAAATGGATTATCGAAAATATGATGAGTTGTTTGTTTTGGCAAAAGCACAGGATAAACAAGAAGTATTGGTCGATATGGTGTTTAACAGGTTAGAATATCCGTATGATTTGACAGATAAAAACAAAGATGAGTATAAAGATTATATGTTGGAACATTTTGCAAAGTGGTCAGAGATTTTAGTGGAGCAAGATGCGATTGAACGATTGCAATTTTTGAGTAAACAAAATCTTTGGAGCCGGGAGATGTTGGACATAGCTATTATGGAAGCCTCTGAAAAAAAGAGGGGAGAAACATTAAGCTTTCTTATGAACGAAAAACAGAGCTTGTATCCGGAGCGGAAGAAGAAAACGTTTGAATTATAAAAGAGGAGGGGATGCAGATGGACAATCAAGGATTAGGAACGCTGGATGCGACCGGTGAACTTGCTGAACAATTAGAGCGAATCGGGACACAAATTTTGAATGCATCCCGTGCAGAATTATATTTCGGTATGCGTTTTTTGGATGTGGCTTTAAGCAGTTTTGATTATCAGATGAATACGGAGGTTGCACCATTTGGAACGGACGGAAGAAGTATCTTTTATCATCCGCAATTATTGGGTGGAATGTACCGAAGAAATCGAATTCAGGTTAATCGGGGATATTTGCATATGGTATATCATTGCATTTTTCGTCATATCGTAAAACCTGTAAATGGAAATGTGTGGGAGCTAAGCTGTGATATTGCGGTAGAACATCTGGTGGATGCCAATTATCACAGATCGGTGAGGGCGTCTAAGAGTTTGCTGCGGCGTGAAACATATAGGCGGTTGGAGCAGGAAGCAAATGGAAAAGTGCTGAATGCGGAACGTATTTTCAAGATTCTGCAAAGCTGGAATCTCGGAGAAAAGGAATGGGAGAAATTAGAACAGGAATTTTATGTGGACGATCATCGATATTGGGAGAGTCAGAAACCAAACCGACAGCCAGATCCAATATTGAATCAGAAGTGGCAGGACATCAATGAACAAATGGAAACAGATTTGGAGACATTTTCTAAAGAAGCATCACAAGAAAATGGTGATTTCATTGGACAGATAAAAATAGAGAATAGAGAACGGCATGACTACAAATCATTTCTTAGAAAGTTTTCTGTGTTTAGGGAAGAAATGGGAATCGACCCGGATTCTTTTGATTATAATTTTTATAGTTATGGATTATCATTATATGGAAACATGCCTTTGATAGAACCGCAGGAAACAAAAGAAGTAAAGAAAATAGAAGAGTTTGCGATTGTTATAGATACTTCCATGTCGTGCTCCGGTGAACTGGTACAAAAATTTCTGGAGGAGACTTATAGTGTTCTGAAGGAAAATGAAAGTTTTTTTAAGAAAATAAATGTGCATATTATTCAGTGTGATGAGCAGGTGCATTCTGACTGTAAGATTACAAGCGAAGAGAAATTAAAAGAATACATGGAACATATGGAATTGTATGGTCAGGGAGGGACAGACTTTCGTCCGGCATTTGAATATGTGGAGCAGCTGGTCAGGGAAAAGGAGTTTCATGACTTGCGTGGATTGATATATTTTACAGATGGGTACGGCATTTATCCAAATAGAATGCCGCCATTTAAAACAGCATTTGTTTTTATGCAGGAAGATTATACAGATGTAGATGTTCCTGTGTGGGCAATCAAACTAATATTAAGTGAGGATGAATTAGGATAAATTTCTATCGTATCGGCAGTTACATTGGCTGATTTGATAGAAATAAAGTAAGAGGAAGTATAGAAGGGAACATAAAATGGATATAAAGCGTGCGAAACAGGAAATCAAAGATTCTATAGAGGCGTATTTGACGAAGGATGAGTTTGGAGCATATCGGATTCCGGCTATCCGTCAAAGACCGGTACTTCTGATGGGACCTCCTGGGATTGGTAAAACACAGATTATGGAACAAATTGCAAAGGAATGTAAAATTGGTTTGGTTGCATATACAATTACGCACCATACAAGACAAAGTGCAGTCGGATTACCATTTATCAAAGAAAAAATATATGGCGGACAGACTTATTCGGTAACAGAATATACGATGAGCGAGATTATTGCGTCAGTGTATGAGAAAATCGAACAGACGGGAATCAAAGAAGGAATTCTGTTTATTGATGAGATTAACTGTGTGTCAGAAACACTGGCACCGACAATGCTTCAATTTTTACAAGGAAAAACGTTTGGAAATCAGAAAATTCCGCAAGGCTGGATTATTGTGGCAGCAGGAAATCCACCGGAGTACAACAAGTCAGTTAGAGAATTTGACATCGTTACATTAGACCGAATTAAAAAAATTAATGTAGAGGCAAATTTGGATGTATGGAAAGAATATGCGTATAAACAGGGTATTCATCCGGCAGTGATATCATATCTGGAGCTGCGTAAACAGAATTTTTACCGGATTGAGACAACAGTAGACGGCAAAGCATTTGCTACGGCGAGAGGCTGGGAAGATTTGTCACAGCTTATACAGACTTACGAAGTGCTTGGAAAAACAATAGACAGGGATGTCATTGCCCAGTATATCCAGCATAAAATGATTGCAAAAGATTTTGCAAATTACCTGGAACTCTTCTATAAATATAGGAAAGATTATGGAGTGGAAGATATTCTGGAAGGAAAATGGAATACTGCAACGTTACAGAAAATCAAGGCGGCTCCGTTTGATGAGCATTTGAGTGTAGTGAGTCTGTTAAATGGTAAAGCAAGTGAAATGTTCCAGAAAAGTTTCCTGGAGGATGCATATGTTTCAAAAGTATACGAATATTTATTGATTTATAAAGAAAATCTGGAATCTATGCGCCCAGAAGATATCTGGCATCAGGCAGAACGCGATTATCAGGAACAGATACGAAAAGAATTATTGAGCCATACAGAAGAAATTGTAATGAAAAAGGCGGTTTCGGCACTGGAAAAATTTGCAAAACAAAGCCAGAATAATATTTTGGAAAATAATAGCGAAGAACAATTTGAACAAGTAAAAGAAATGTTCGGAGAGCTTGTACAGAACCGTGAAAATCTGATAGAATTGACTTCAGAGATGCTGACGCATATTTTTGATTTTATGGAGGCTGCATTTGGAGAGAGTCAGGAAATGGTTGTACTGATCACGGAATTGAATGCCAACAGTTATGCGGTGTGGTTTATTAAAGAAAATGGCTGTGACCAGTATTATCGGTATAATAAAGGGCTGCTGTTTGATGAGCGTCAGCAGGCAATTGTGCAAGATATGGATGCAGTAGAGACATTATTAAACAAGCAAGGGGCAATCAGCTAGGAAGGAGCAATCGAAGATGAATGTAAGAGAAATGAGAAATGAAGTATTAGCTAACCGGGTAGTGAAAAATTTGGAATCCCGTAATATGGAAGCATATTTCGTGAAAACAAAAGAAGAAGCATTAAAAAAAGCATTGGAGCTGATTCCAGAGGGAAGCTCAATCAGCTGGGGAGGAACCGTTTCAGCTAAGGAGATTGGCTTGTTAGATGCTGTACATGAAGGAAATTATGAAGTATATGACAGGGAAGAAGCCCAGACACCGGAGCTGAAAAATGAAATTGCTCATAAAGCTCTGGACTGTGACTTTTTTATAGGAAGTACAAATGCATTGGCAGAAAATGGCGTGATGGTTAATATAGATGGAAATGCAAACCGTGTGGCAGCGTTTGCTTTTGGCCCTAAAAATGTACTTTTGATCGTAGGTATGAATAAGGTTGTAAAATCTGAAGAAGATGCTATGGGCAGAGCTAGAAATGAGGCGGCACCAATCAATGCACAGAGATTCGGACTTGATACGCCATGTTCTAAAAATGGAATGTGCTATGATTGCAAATCACCGGATTGCATTTGCTGTCAGATTTTGATCACGAGATATTCCAGAGCGGCGAAGAGAATCAAGGTGATTCTGGTGGACGAGAACCTTGGGTTTTAAATGGTGGAACGGCAAGGCATTTGTGATAATAGAAAGATAACAAAATATAGCGTTTTGGCTTCTTAATACCGACAGTCATTTGCATAAGTTGCATTTATTCTTCAGATATATCATAGTCAGTGGCTGTATCAGAAAATTTTGTATCCCAAATGGCTTCTTCAATGGCCTGTAAACATTCATCTGTATGTTTGGAAATGTCTTGCCCCCAGAAGTGAAGGACAGTATAGCCTAGAAATAGAAGTTTTTTATCGTTTTCATAATCACGATTACGATTTCGCTCAATTTTTTTGATCCAAAAGTCTGAATTCTTACCCTTTTCAAGACGAAGCTTGAGAATTTCCCAATCCTTTCCGTGAAAAAATTCACTATCGCAAAAAATAGCAATTTTATATTTGGTAAGAACAATGTCAGGAGAACCAGGGAGAGCTTTATAATTTTTGCGATAGCGATAACCTTTGTGCCATAGAGCTTTTCGGAGCAATAGTTCTATGGAAGTATCTTTACTGTGAATCTTACGCATATTGTTTGAAATAGTAGCGGAATCACGCGACATATAGGTACCTTCTTTCTGCCTGAACTGATGAGGATATATTATCAAAAAACAGGAGAAATAGCAAACGGGTTAAGAAACATACAAGAGGAAATCTAACGATATGGTGAGAAAACGGCTTGTTGCTAATTGTGGGATATGATAAAATATGAGTTGTACTATTTTTGATTTTGGAGGAATTTTAATGGCGATTTGTTATGACAAATTATGGAAATTACTGATAGATAAAAAAATGAACCGCACAGAATTGAAGGAAGCGTCAGGAATAAGTTTTAATGTATTAGCTCGATTAGGAAAGAATGAGCCAGTTTCATTTGAATCAATAGAAAAAATATGTTTTACATTAAATTGCAAGATAGAGGATGTTGTAGAGATACAAAAAGAAGAACCACTACAAATCGATAGTGATGCATTTACAACCATAGAACTGTTTGCTGGAGCTGGCGGTTTGGCTTTAGGGATAGAAAAAGCTGGATTTGAACCATTGGGACTAATAGAGTTTGATAAAGATGCTGCAGAATCTTTGAAAACCAATAGGCAGAACTGGAGAGTTATTCATGATGATATAGCTAATATATCTTGTTTAGATTTGGAAGATTATTTTGGTATAAAAAAGGGAGAACTGGATTTATTATCAGGAGGGGCACCATGTCAGGCTTTTTCTTATGCTGGAAAAAGATTAGGACTTGAAGATGCAAGAGGAACGCTTTTTTACCACTATGCAACTTTTTTACAGAAATTACAGCCAAAGATGTTTTTATTTGAAAATGTACGAGGATTGTTGACTCATGATAAGGGAAGAACATATGCAACGATAACAAATATTTTTGAACAGGCGGGATATACCATTCAGAAAAAAGTTTTAAATGCGTGGGATTTTGGTGTACCGCAGAAAAGAGAGAGACTAATCACTGTTGGAATTAGAAATGATTTAGTGGGAAAAGTTTCATTCTCATTTCCAAAAGAACATGATTATAAGCCTGTTTTGAGAGATGTTTTATTGGATTGCCCAGAAGGACCAGGAGTACCATACGGAGAAAATAAAAGGAAAATATTTGAATTAGTTCCACCTGGAGGATATTGGAGAGATATTGATCCGGAGATTGCAAAAGCGTATATGAAAAGTTGCTGGGATATGAAGGTGGAAGAACAGGAATTCTTAGGAGAATGAGCCTGGATGAACCGTCATTGACGGTATTGACTTCACCGTCTCAGAAGCAAACAGAAAGATGTCATCCATTGGAAGCAAGACCGTTTACGGTACGTGAGAATGCAAGATGTCAAACATTTCCAGATGAATGGCAATTTTGTGGAAGTGTTCAATCTCAGTATAAACAGGTTGGAAATGCTGTTCCTGTCAATTTAGCATATGAAATTGGGTTAGAGATACATAAATCATTAGAGGGGGTAAAATAAATGGCGTGGAATTTAGATTTCATATCAGAAGAAGATTTTAAGAAGCATGTGCGTGCAACGATTATGAAATATGGAGAAAAACTGGAATCGTATGATTTGAAGCGGTTCAATAGTAACCTGATTGATCCGATCAAGCTGATTTTTGATAAATCGGTGTATCGTACAAGCTGGGAAGAAATTGTAAATAATGAAATTTTTCGACAGAGAGATAAGTCTAATAATAATGATATAGGATATTTTCACCAGAATATATTTTCGTATTTCAAAGGTTGCGAAGTCCCACAGGCAGGGTGGGATGTTATTTACAAAAATCCAGATGGAATACAAATGCCAGATGGAGATATTGTACATACAATATATGTGGAAATGAAAAACAAACACAATACTATGAATTCTGCATCTTCTGCAAAAACATATATAAAGATGCAGGGACAGATTCTGGAAGATGATGATTGTGCTTGCTTGTTAGTAGAAGCAATTGCTAAGAAGTCACAAAATATAAAATGGTCAACAAAAGTTGATGGGAAAAATGTACAACATAGATTGATTCGACGTGTGAGTATGGATCAGTTTTATGCAATTCTCACTGGTGAAGAAGATGCATTTTATAAGATGTGTATGGCATTGCCGGAGGTAATCAATTCTGTTGTAAATGAAGAAGGCGGTGTTGAAGTACCACACGATACGGTTATTGATGAATTGAGAAAAGTGGCATCATTATATGGTAATGAAAACGACGAGCTGTCTATGGCAATGGCTGTATATATGCTAGGGTTCAATACGTATATGGGATTTGGAGATGGAATCCGTGGAGAATTAGGAGAAGATAAAGACGGAATGCTGAAACGGATTTATGAATATGTGAGAAAAATGCAGAAATAAAAGCATATCTCGGAGGTGAAAGATGGAGAAGGTAATGAATGAAAAAATTATTATGAACTATGAAGTGGTGGAACTATTACACAAATCTTCTTCATGGGGAAATATCGTATTTAAAGTAAAACCGCAAAATAAAGAAAAGTTGTATGTGCTTAAGTGTTTTCCGAAGATTGAAAATGGTTTGCAAAAACTAATTTTTAAAAGAGAGATTGAAGCCTTACGAACATTGAATGTTTGTGAAGGAATAGTAAAGTTAAGAGATAGCAGTACAGAGTTATATCCTTTTAAGGAGAATGAATGCTATGGTGGCATTCTTATGGATTATGTTCCGGGTGAAACTTTAGACCATATAAATTGGAATAAATATACGCAACTAAAAAAGTATGAAATATGTCTTCAGATTTTAAGAGCAGTAAATAACGCTCATTCGAATAATGTGATTCATAGAGATTTGAAACCTTCAAATATAATTTATGATAAATATGCAGATAAGGTTACGTTAATTGATTTTGGAACAAGTAAAATAAAAACAGTTATGGATTCCGAAACTACTATGCCATTATATTCAGAAGGTTATTCTGCACCAGAACTTATATTGGGTAAAAATATCACAGAAAAATGTGATTACTATTCAATAGGAATAATAATGAGTGAAGTTTTATTATCACAAAAAAATGGAAGTGATATTAATAGTAGAATTGAGGAGTGGACTGGAAGAAAAGAGATAAAAGATATTCTATTATCATTAGTTCAAGAAAAACCTGAAAATAGACCAGAGTCACTGGAAAATGTAATTGTGGTTTTGGAGCAGTTAATAGGAAATCTTAATACATCAAGTTGTAGCTATAGTATTGCAATTGATTCTAGAAAGCTGGTTCAATTAAAAAGGAATTCTATTGTTGAGGAAAGTATGACAATGGTACAGTTTACTAATTCATTTCTCAAAAATGAATTTAAACAATCCTATGGTTATTATGATGTAAAAGATCAGCAGTATGTAATTACTGGTGAAAGAATGATTATGAAGTGTGGATATGATGAAAATGAGCAGAAAATGTATGTAACATATGTTGGAAAAATTACTGCTGATAGAAGAAATATAAATATTAAAAGAAGCTTTAGAATTGTTGGACAAATGTCCTTTGTATTAAATAGCAGAGATAATGGGTATGATCCACAAGACAATCACCAACTGGTTGTTATGTTTAAAAACCATCAAGATGATAATAAACAATATCAATTGCAAGAAGAAAAGTTTGAAAATTTGTTTGGTGGTTGGGAAATTGGTCTTACAGAGGCTGTTGAAACAGAAAAAGGAAAATCTGCGATTATAAAATATGATAAATATGAGATTAATGGTAGTCAACTGATTTTCAATCTGATTGATTGCGAGAAAAAATCAATTGATGAATTGATGCCACCAACTAGATTTGTTGTAGAAAGCCAAGGATCAAAAGGAGTTATTTATACAGAGGTAGGAAATTTTGAAGAAGTTGTATGTGATGATGATTCGGTAAAAATTGTCTTATCGTTAACAAAAGGGAGATTGAAACCAACAGTAAGACAATTATTGAATAAAAATACACCACTTCTTGAAGATTTTCGTGCGAAAACTATGGCTTATAAACGACAATTTAGAGCAATTTTTGATTTGAACAAAGATGAATATTCTGCTAGAAGTTTAAAAGACATTATCTTATGTTTGGATGAACCAGAGGAAATAAAGACAATCTCACAGCCTAGTTTTATTTCAAAAGTATTAAATCAATCACAGAAACAAGCTGTGATGAAGGCTCTAAATACGGAAAATATATGTTTAATCCAAGGACCGCCTGGGACAGGTAAGACATCTGTTATAAAGGAAATAGTTGGGCAAATTATAAAAAGGGATATAAAGATGACGGACAGTCCTAAAATACTTATTGTTTCGCAGTCGCATACGGCAGTTGATAATATTTTAGAAGGATTGGGGAAAGTTATTGATAATCCATTGGAGATAATAAGAATTGGTGCGGAAAAGAATATTTCTGAAGAAATTGCGACAAAATACACAATTGCTGCACATAGAGAGCAATTGGTTTCCGAAATAAAAAATAATGTTCAGCAATATGTAAAGCAAAAAAATGATTTGATGAATACTATAACCGATAAAAACGAGGCGAAAAAATGGGAAGAAGTTAAGAAAATACAGGAAGATTGGATAAATAGATTAGTAGATCAGAACAGTTTAGATTATCAAATGATCCGAAGTGCAGTGGTTATTGCGGGAACATGTGTTGGATTTTTGTCTAATGAAGTAATAAAAGATATGTCATTTGATTATGTAATTATTGATGAGGCTGCTAAAGCAACAACACCAGAATTACTGGTATCGATTATTAAAGCAAAAAAGATTATATTAGTAGGCGATCAAAATCAGTTGCCGGCATATGCAGATGCAGAGGTATCACCAACATTGGCTAAATTGACTAAAAATCCAGACTATAGATTATTTGATATTTTATACAATTCGTTGCCAGATACACATAAACAAATTTTGACCACTCAGTATAGAATGATTGAAAATATAGGAAATCTGATAAGCAAAGTATTTTACAGAGGAATTATTGATACAGGATGTAATGACGATGAAAAACGACATGGATTGAGCAGGTATGTTGGAAAATCAATAGTGTGGTTTGATACTTCTGCAAATAAGAAAAAATCACAGAAAGGAACAAAAGGTGGTTCATATATAAATGAAGAAGAAAAAAGAATTATCTTAGAAATATTAGATGATTTAAAAAGTACTGGAGAATTGAAGGGGCTAGATATAGGGATTATTACAGGGTATAGCGGTCAGAAAGAATTATTGCGAAAATCTATTAAAGCTACAGGACTTGACAAAATAGCATCAAAAATTGATATTAATACTTTAGATGCATTTCAGGGAAGAGAAAATGATATTATAATTTATAGCACTGTAAGAACAAGAGATTCTATTGGATTTCAAAAGGAGAAGGAACGAGTTAATGTAGCTTTTTCTAGAGCAAAAAAATTATTAATTGTGTGTGGAGATAAAAATTTCTTTTACAATTTTGACGATCAGGATAATAAATTTGTTGAAATAATAGATTATATCTCTGAAGGAGAAGAATGTGAAATTATACAATGCGATGGAGGAAAGTTATTTGAAAGAGAATCTAATTCATAAATGGGTAACAAACATTGTTAGGCAAAATGATGGATATGAATTTTTGTTTGATGATGAAGTATATTTACCAGTTTATAAATATGCACTAAAAATTACAAAAAGAAAAACTGTAAAGCTAAATCTGGTAGAGGAAAAAGTTTTACAGATTGTTTCAATAGGCGTTCACCAAGTGGATGAGATTGCGAAAATTTTAGGAATTACTAGGCCGTTATTGGATGTTACTCTCGCAGATTTGCACGTAAAAGATTTAATATCTATATCATCTGATATTTGCTCGTTATTAAAAAAAGGTGAGCAAGCCCTAAGCAATTTAGAAAGAGTTGAGAAACAGCAAGATATTATGAAAGATATCTATATGGATTCTTTTAAAGGAAAAATATTAGATGATATTACTAGATATCAAGTTGTTGAAAAGGGGATAATTGATGATAACAAACTAGAACCACTTGTTCAGGCAGAAGATATGAAGGTTATAGTTAGTAGATTTGAGGATATTCAAGAAATTTTTCAAGATGAATATTCTGCAATACGAATTGCCGATGGGATAAGAACTGAAACACAGGAACTTTTGACAATAGATGGAATTGAAAGCGTATATGTAGTATTTATAAAGATTCCATTGCAGGTTTTTGTAAGCACAAATGGTTGGGATATAGACATTGTAGCAGCAAAAAAGAAATACAATGAGTTATTGTTAGAATATAAAGATGAAATTATTAGGCAAATAAATAACAAGAAAGTATTACGGGCTCATTGGAAAAGAAGACGATACAAGAGCCATATAATGGAGAATATCTAAAGGAAGTTGAAGGATTAGTAGAGACAATAAGGTCTGCTGATTATAGAAGAAAAAAGAAACAAAAAGAAATAGATGAACTTCAAATGAAAATATTTTCATCAAGGAAATTGTTAAATGGAGAGGCGAAGATTTTATTGGATTATCTTGCCGAGAATGCACAACAAGTTGAGTTAAGTGTAGATAATGTTGATGATTGGGCATATGATAAAAATTTTGTGGGGAAATTATCATATTATATTGGTAAAGCAACTTTGAAAATCAAATATCAAGGTAGTAATAATATTGGAAAGGCAATTGAAAGGATAAAAAGAGGGCATAATGTTGCCGAATATAAAAAATGTAATCATGGGTATTTTTTTTGCTTGAAATATGATGATAATTATGAGGTTTATGGAGTACCTAATGAACGAACTGTTATAAATAGTCATACAACCTGTATAAAGATGGATTATTATTTGCGAAATTTGAGAATTGAATAATGTGTGATAACACCATGATAACAAAATCCCAAAAAACTACACGGACACAATGGAAAATCCGGATTTTCCCTCACAAATCATACGAAAAATCACCATTTGCACACCGCAATACACCGGTCTGATATCGTGAAGGTGGATGTACTGTAGGATCAGGACGTGTTGCTACAATCATCGAGTAATCTTTGATTTAATATCATAGAGATTTAAATACAACAACTATTAGGATATGTAGATAAAATATGTACGAATAAAGTGACGGATAAAAATGGAAGACTTATTAGGGGTGGTAGTAATACTCAGTTTTATTTATATGCTGTATGTGATTTGGCTACAAAAATGATAAAAGTGGCAGAAGATAGGGATTTTATCGAAACTCCGGATAAGTTAGGGATGGATAAATATCATGAAAAGAAGCACGCATATATAGAACTTATTTCATACGATAAACTTATTGTGGATGCCGAAAAACGAAATAAAGTTTTATTTGAAAAATTGGGAATTTAGCAGTCAATAATAAGAATCTATATTTTGCAAAATAGAAAGTGAGATGAGCAATTTGAATAATACTTTTGACCTTTCAAAATTTGATGAATACAGAGAAGACAACAGAAGAGAAGTGAAAAAAGCAGAAGGTGGTCTGCCAGTTCCTTTGTGGGATATCTACTCTTCCTTTGCAAATTGCTATGGTGGAGTCATTATTCTTGGTGTCAAAGAAAATAAAGATGGCAGTTGGAGAACTACCGGTCTTCAGAATGTGTCTAAGATTCGAAAAGAATTCTGGGATACCATCAACAATTCTAAGAAAGTGAATATTAATCTCCTGTCGGAAGATGACGTAGAGATGTATGAAGTTGGTGACGATAAAGATGTTAAGATACCGTTTAAAATGTCTGGTGGTGAGCGTATTGACGATACTCTAGTGCACAAGGCACTACATGAAGCCTTGGCAAACTGTCTTATTAATGCAGATTATCATGGTTTACGAGGTGTTGTAATCCGTAAAGAACCGGACAAGCTGATTTTGGCAAATCCGGGCTATGTCAGAATGGGTAAAAAACAGATAAACAGCAAGAAAAGATTTTAAATCATATGGAAGAGAATAAAGAGTATCGTTTGCAGGATTTTTGTGATTTGTTAGGTCTGAAAGAGACTCGAACAAAAGAGATTTTGAAACCACTTATATCTGAGGGAAAAATTTCTGTTATTGGAAAGAATAAAGACCGACGATATAAATCGGGATAGGAGGCATCATATGCTACACCCGGATAAAGTTGGAGTAGAAGCCAAGAAGAAAGAAGATGAAAATTTCAAATTTCGTAGGTTTTTGAAAGGACATGCAGATGAGGAAGAATTAGATGAGCAGTTTCTGCGACTGCATAAAGAACTATTCGCTGATTACGATTGTAGTATGTGCAGAAATTGTTGCAAGATGTACAAGGGAAGTATACCTGAAGAGAATTTAGAAAAGGATGCGGAATATTTGGGGATTACAGTAGAACAGTTTATTGATTTCTTTTTGGAAAAAGAGGAATTGGGACTCGGGTATCATACGAAACATAAGCCGTGTGATTTTTTGCAGGAAGATGGAAACTGTAAACTTGGGGATTGTAAACCGGATAGTTGTAAGAAATATCCTTATACAGACCAGCCGGAAAGGTTGTGTAGTTTGTTGGGGATGTTAGATACTATTTCCATCTGCCCGGTTGTATTTGAAATATTTGAGCGTTTGAAGAAAGAATACGGATTCAAGAGAAGCTAAGGGGACATATGAGAAAAGAGGCATCTATAGAACAATGGAAAACGTTGTATGAGGCAGGAACACGCATTAAGGAACTGAAACCATGGGAAAAGTTCTGGGATATGGATTTAATTGGCATCAGATATGGTACTGAAGAGGAAACGATTTTCTTCAGTATACTGGGGCGAGACGGTGATTGTTATGGAATAGCCGTCTATGAAGGATACGAGGGATTAAATAGTTTTCTCATGCTTACCATGCAGGAGAGCATGAATCTGGCTCCTGGATATGCGATGTTTAACCAAAGAAATCTTACCTGCTATTGGGGTAATCGTGACGAACTATCTAATAGGCAAAGAAAGCTTATTAAGGAATTAGGATATACATATCGCGGAAAAAATCAGTGGCTGTATTTCCTGTCTTTCGAGCCGGGATATTATCCATATAATATGGATGAGGAAGAAGTATTGCGTATGAGCGAGTATTTACAGGATTTGGAACTAGCTTTGCGTTACTATGTTGATACAGAAATGCAGGTTGATTTTGAATCGGGAAATATGTTTCTGCTTTCTTTTGGAAAAGATAAGAAAATATGGAATTTTGGTGAAGAGCCACTTCCTTTTACAGCTTTTCAATTTGGGAATCTACTGATTACAGATGAAGTTTTGCTCTCAGACCTGGGAAAAGCCCCGAAATGCAATGCTGTTTTAGAGGCGGATGTATCTGTGTTAGGAGCATCAGTTACGGATAAAAAATATGATCGCCCTGCAAATCCGGCATTGTCGTTATTAGGAGATGCAAATACAGGAACTATCATTAAATTTGAAATGCTTGAACCGGAGGATGATGCGATTGTAATGTTGGCAGAAATTCTGATAGGTTTCATTTTTCAATTTGGAGCACCGAAGGAAATAAGGGTGTCAAATGTAATTGTGGAAGCCGGACTTGACCAGATATGTAATGTATGTGGTATTAAACTTCGTAGAGTAAAAAGATTAAAAGGATTGGAAGATTTCAAATATAGTATGCAAAGATTTAGATAGTAGCAGTTTGTCAGGTTGAAAGAAATATCGGATAGCTGTACATTATGTTTTCCGTTTGATATAATAGATGAGCTTGAGCAGGAATATCTAGCAGATGAGTATTCAACGCCGGTATCAAAGTGGAAAGGTTTCTACATCCATTTTCAACACAGTTGTGTATACAGATACCAGAACGAAGTTGAATTTATTGAAAAAATATTTATTGTCTGGAATTGTAAGGAAATAAAATGCATGAGTAAAAGAAATAGAAAACCAAATAGAAAAAAGAAAAATAAGGCAGGTAATATCATTTCCAAAATTATATTGATTATAGCATTGTGTGTCTTTGTATTTTCAGGTTATCAGTTGATCAAAAATATCCTTCCTTATTATCAAGGAGGAAAAGATTATGATGAAATAAAGAAACTGGTAATTGAAAATGAAACTCCAACAGAACAGGACACTTCAGGTGAAGAACAAGTAGGGGAAGCAGCTTCAGGATTCAAAGTAGATTTTGCAACATTATTAGAAATGAATCCAGATACGGTAGCGTGGATTCGATTTGATGAGCCGTCGATCATCAGTTATCCGGTAGTAAAAAGCCAGGATAACAATGAATATTTGACAAAGACATTTACAGCAAATGACAATAAATTGGGAGCAATCTTTGTTGATAAAGACTGTGCATCAGATTTTTCAGGAAGAAATACGTTAATCTACGGACATCATTTGAATTATGGCGGGGAGATGTTTTCGAGATTAAATGAATATGCGGATGAGAGCTTTTGCAAGGCACATCCATATTTCTATATTTACACACCAGATGGAAAAACAAGAACATATCAGGTGTTCAGTGCAGGTGTGGTCAAAGATACAGCAGACAATTATATACTGTCCTATGCGACAGATGAGGATTTTATGAAATATATTGAACTGTGCAGGAGTACATCTAATTATGCTGTGGATGTAGAGGTAAATGTACAATCCAAGATCGTAAGTTTGTCTACATGTACGAATGTAAATGAGGATGAAAGATTTTTGTTGCAGGGTGTATTAATAGAAGAGAAATAGGAGGAGAGGCATGGAAGATCGTTTTGCGGTAGGAGACATTATCCGGATGAAGAAGCCACACCCATGTGGAAGTCATGAATGGGAGATTCTTCGTGTGGGAGCGGATTTTCGTTTGAAATGTGAAGGATGTGGGCATCAGGTCATGGTGTCTAGAAAATTGGTTGAAAAAAATACAAAAGAAATACGAAAAAAGGCTTGAAAGAAATAGAACACTATGATAAAATAGCAAATTGTGACATGCCGTTTAAATAAACGGTTGAAAACATTTCCTTGCTCTCGTGCAAAGTCGAGGGCCAGAGACCAAAAGGAGGTAAAAACACATGAACAAGTATGAATTAGCTGTTGTTGTCAGCGCTAAAATCGAAGACGACGCTAGAGCAGAAGTCATTGAAAAAGTGAAAGATCTGATCACTCGTGTAGGTGGTAATGTAACAGACGTCGATGAATGGGGTAAGAGAAGATTTGCTTACGAAATTCAGAAGATGAAAGAAGGATTCTACTACTTCATCCACTTCGAGGCTGAGAGTACTGTTCCTGCAGAGTTGGAACAGCGTATCCGTATCATGGATCACGTTCTCAGATATTTATGCGTTAGACAGGATGCATAATAGAAAGAGGTATATATGAACAAGGTAGTTTTGGTAGGAAGATTAACCAGAGACCCGGAAGTTAGATATTCTCAGGGTGACAGCTCAACAGCAGTTGCCAGATATACATTAGCAGTAGACCGCAGATTCAAAAGAGATAATGAGCCAAGCGCAGATTTTATTCCGTGTGTTGTGTTCGGCCGTTCAGGTGAATTTGCAGAAAAATATTTCCGTCAGGGAATGCGCGTTTCCGTTTCCGGTCGTATCCAGACAGGAAGCTATACAAATAAGGATGGCGTAAGAGTCTACACTACTGAGGTAATCGTAGAAGAACAGGAATTTGCTGAAAGCAGAGCAGAGAGTGAAGCGAACAGAGGTGCGTTCCACCAGTCAGCTCCTAGCCAGGCAGCACCATCACCAAGCGTTGATGCCGGAGATGGCTTCATGAATATTCCAGATGGAATCGATGAGGAGTTACCGTTTAACTAAAGTCTGACTTCCAAATGAATAATTATGGAGGTAAACGAAATGGCTTACGAAAAAGGTAGCAAACCAGAAGGCGGCTTCAAGAGAAGAGGCCCAGCACGCAGAAGAAAAAAAGTTTGCGTATTCTGTGGTAAAGAAAATAACGAAATCGATTACAAAGACGTTGCAAAATTAAAGAAATATGTTTCTGAAAGAGGAAAAATTCTTCCAAGAAGAATCACAGGAAACTGTGCAAAACATCAGAGAGCTCTTACAGTAGCAATCAAGAGAGCAAGACACATTTCTTTGATGCCATACGTTCAGGACTAATTGAAATGATAGAGTTGTCATACTTTTGTGTGGCAGCTCTTTTTTTATATTTTATGAGAAGTCTGATGCGAAAAAATCCCAGTGGATTAAATATGTAAAAAGTGATATACTAGAACTCAATAATGGGGTAATAAGATTGTTCATTCGTGAACGGATACAGAATAATTACATATTTACGTGCATACTCAAGGGGAGAGACGAGTATAGCCTGAAAGGGAAAGTTTCATGGATAATAGAAATGTGCGTTTAAAAGGGCAGCTGCGAATGTATATGCAGTGGCCGGTCATTATGACAATTCTTCTGGTCGCTATGAATATATGGATGTATAAGGTAGACCGGAAAGCCGGCTTAATGATGTCGGTATTTGTCATCATCTATATGGTAATTGTAGGCGTGCTGTATTTCTACAATCGCTCATTAATTCTTGCGGACATGATCCAATTTTCCACACAGTACAAGGGAATCCAAAATACACTTTTGAAGGAACTTGCAATTCCGTATGCAATATTGATGGCAGATGGAAGAATATTGTGGAAGAATGATAGTTTTGAAGAACTGTTTGTAGATCAGAAGTGGGAAAAGTATATGAACAAACTGATTCCGGAGCTGAATCGCGGTGTATTTCCAAAGCAGAATATGGAACAAGTGGAATTACAAGTACAGTACAAGGAACGCGATTATCAAGTGACACTTAGAAAGGTGTCGATGGAAGGATTCAGTGAGAAAGAAGAAGTGCTTCAGATTCCAAAAGAACAAGAGTATTTTATTGCAGTTTACATGACAGATGTTACAGAATTAAATGAGTACATCAAAGAAAATGAAGACCAGCGTATGATTGCAGGACTCATTTATATTGATAACTTTGACGAAGTCATGGAAAGTGTTGAGGAAGTGCGACAGTCCTTATTAATCGCATTGATTGACCGAAAGATTAACAAGTATATCGGAGATGTAGATGGAATTGTCAAGAAACTGGAGAAGGACAAGTATTTCATTGTAATCCGAAAAGAAAGCTATAAGAAATTCGAAGCAGATAAATTTTCGCTGTTGGAAGAGGTAAAACAGGTCAATATTGGTAATGCCCGCTCAGCGACATTAAGTATTGGATTAGGATTAAATACAGCAACATATGCTCAGAGTTATAACTATGCCCGTATAGCAATCGATCTTGCACTTGCAAGAGGGGGAGACCAGGCAGTAATTAAAGATTGTAATGGCATCACATATTTTGGTGGTAAGAAAGAGATGACTTCAAAAAATACACGTGTGAAAGCGCGTGTCAAAGCAGAAGCGTTGCGTGAATTTATTGTTGCCAAGGATCAGGTTATTGTTATGGGACATAAGATTGCGGATGCAGACTGTCTTGGAGCTTGTATGGGAATTTATCGAGCTGCAAAGGAATTGAAGAAGAAAGCGCATATTGTCATGAACAGTGTGCCAAGTTCTGTTCGTCCATTATATGATGAGATTGTGGATAGTACTGCATATGAGGATGATATTTTCCTGACATCAGAGAGAGCACTGGATTATATCAACGATAATACGATGATTGTCGTGGTTGATACAAATAAGCCACAGATGACAGAGTGTCCGGAGTTGCTTAAGAAGTCGAAGACAATTGCTGTATTGGATCATCATAGACAGAGCAGTAATATAATTGAGAATGCAGTTTTGTCTTATGTAGAGTCGTATGCGTCATCTGCTTGTGAGATGGTAGCAGAAGTGCTTCAGTATATTGTGGATGATATTAAGATTCCAAGTGTTGAGGCGGATTGTCTGTATGCAGGAATCATGATCGACACGAGAAACTTTATGAACAGAACGGGTGTCAGAACATTTGAAGCCGCTGCATTTTTGCGAAGATGCGGTGCGGATATTACAAGAGTCCGTAAGATGTTCCGAGATGACATGGATTCATATAGAGCGAAGGCAGAGGCTGTCCGTATGGCAGAGGTATATCGCAAGGAATTTGCAATCGCAGAGTGTCCGAGTGATGTTGAAAGTCCGACTGTTCTGGCCGCACAGGCTGCAAATGAGCTGTTGGATATTAGTGGAATCAAGGCATCATTTGTCTTGACTATTTATGAGGGCAAGATTTATATGAGTGCCCGTTCTATTGATGAGGTAAATGTTCAGATTGTTGCGGAAAAGCTTGGTGGAGGCGGTCATATCAATGCTGCCGGTGCTCAGTTTGATCATACCGATATGGAAGAAGCAATCAAGGCGTTAAAACAGACGATTGATAAAATGATAGAAGAAGGAGATATTTAACATGAAAGTTATTTTATTACAGGATGTAAAATCCCTTGGAAAAAAAGGTGAAATCGTAAATGTAAACGATGGATATGCAAGAAATTTTATTTTGCCAAAGAAGCTTGGTCTTGAGGCAAATGGAAAAAATATGAATGATCTTAAGCTTCAGAAGAATAATGAAGCAAAGGTTGCAAAAGAGCATCTTGAAGCTGCAAAAGAGCTTGCAAAACAGTTGGAAGCCGGTAAAGTTGAAGTTGCAATTAAAGTTGGAGAAGGCGGAAAAGTATTCGGTTCTGTCTCAAATAAAGAGATTACAGCAGAGGTAAAGAAGCAGTTAGGACTGGAGATCGATAAGAAGAAAGTACAGCTGAAGGATGCATTAAAAACACTTGGTACACATAAAGTGCCTGTAAAGCTTCATCCTGAGGTAACAGCTGAAGTGACAGTAGAAGTAAAAGAAGAAAAATAAAGACGTTCTTAAGGGGAATGTATGGAAGAAGCAGTAATTAAAAGAATTATGCCGCACAGTACAGAGGCAGAGCAGGCTGTCATAGGAGCCATGCTGATGAATAAAGATGCAATTATGGAGACATCTGAGATTTTGCATGGTGAGGATTTTTACCAGACTGCTTATGGAATTTTGTTTGATGCGATGGTGGAGATGTTTCATTCTGGCAAACCGGTTGATCTGATTACATTGCAGGAACATTTAAAAGAAAAAAATGCTCCGCCGGAAATTGTCAGTATGGAGTATATCCGTGATTTGCTGATAAATGTTGACACTTCTGCAAATGTAAAGTATTATGCGCAGATTGTTCAGGAGAAATCGACATTAAGAAAACTGATCAAGATTAATGAAGAAATCGCCAATACCTGTTATATGGAAAATCGTCCACTTGAGGAGATTTTGGAAACGACAGAAAAAAAGGTGTTTGAGTTAGTTGAACGGGGAAATGTACAAGAATATGTTCCTATTAAGCAGGTTGTGTTAAATGCGTTGGATGTAATCGAAAAAGCATCCAAGACGAAGGGAACAGTAACCGGCATTCCAACCGGCTTTATAGACCTGGATTATAAATTATCCGGATTGCAGCGTTCGGACTTAGTTTTGATCGCTGCCCGTCCTTCTATGGGAAAAACAGCGTTTGTGTTAAATATCGCACAGCATGTTGCATTCCGTGAAAATCTGGCAGTTGCAATATTCAGTCTTGAGATGTCAAAGGAACAGCTGGTTAACCGACTGTTCTCGCTGGAATCTCATGTAGATGCACAGGTGCTTCGAACCGGTAATTTGAAAGATACAGATTGGGAGAAGCTGATAGAAGGAGCAGGACGAATTGGAAAATCGAAATGATCATCGATGATACATCCGGTATTTCAATTGCAGAGATGCGTTCGAAATGTCGTAAGTATAAGATGGAGATGGGACTGGATCTTATCATTATTGACTACTTACAGTTGATGAGTGGAAGCGGTGGAAGAAGTAATGAGAGCCGTCAGCAGGAAATTTCAGAGATTTCACGTTCGCTTAAAGGGCTGGCAAGAGAGTTAAATGTTCCGGTTATTGCACTTTCTCAGTTGAGTCGTGCAGTAGAATCCAGAACAGATAAGCGTCCTATGTTGTCTGACTTGCGTGAATCCGGAGCCATTGAGCAGGATGCCGACGTATGTATGTTTATTTATCGAGAAGATTATTATATTCCAGATACGGAAGATAAAAACATTGCTGAGATTATTATTGCAAAACAGCGTAACGGCCCGATTGGTACAGTGCGACTGGCATGGATGCCTCAGTATACAAGATTTGGAAACGAACTGCGACAGCAGGATCAATAGTTGGGAGAACCGGAGAGCCAAATGGGGACGGAGTTAAGTGGCTTTTGCGTAGCAAAAAGCCACTAACTCCGTCCCCTTGGCTCTCCCCGGTTCTCTCCTATGTAAGAATTTTTCGAAGGCGGGTGAGAGGAGTGTCTTTCACGGCCTCTTTTCGAAGTGTCTGCTGTTGGCGAATCAAGGTGTCAAGTTTACGATAGTGTTCTTCTTCCTGACGTTCATTTGCCTGAAAAAGAAAATCTACTTCTCGCAGAACATCCTGAGTTACTTTCTTGCTAATGTTTGTTTCCAGTGTTTTGTTGTTTTCAGTTACAACTTCTGTCAATACATCCCCAATGAGATTACGAACCTGTTCCAATTGAGTGATAGGAATTACATCAGCAGAATCCACTCCTTTTTTAGTAATATCAGTGGATGTTACATTTGCCGGAAGTTTAGCGGTTTCTTTTGGCTCAGTTAATTTTTCTTTTGCGATTGTTAGTTCATGAATCATAGGTTTCAAATCTTTTAGCATAACGCCTTCATCTTTTAGTCTTTGAATACATCGGAATAGTTGTATATCATCTTCAGTATAGTATCGGTGTCCCATTTCTGTACGGCCAATTTTCAAATCCAGTTCATCTTCCCAGTAACGAAGTACATGAGCTTCAACATGAACTTGTTTAGCGGCCTCAGAAATCATAAATCTGACTTCACCCATAAAATATAGATACCTCCTTAAGATATTCGGATAACAAGTCTAATAGAAATGATATAAATATGAATCATGTTCCTTAAACAAGTATAGCATAGAGTATACTTATTGCGAGGGAAAATCGTTCGTCAAATTCTGCGCAGAGAAGACAAAAAGTTACTTGGAACAGTAACGATAAAAAACGTGGTTATAAAGAAATATTGAGAAAAAAACAAGTAAAGCAATAAAAAAAGAAAGCCATACGCCATCTGACATCAGATGAGTAAGGCTTTCTTTTTTGTGATCACTTTGCTTTATAATATGATTCTTAAGCTTCAGAAATAGCTCCTGTAGGACATGCAGCTTCACAAGCTCCACAATCAACACAAGCGTCTGCATCTACAACGTATTTGCCATCTCCTTCAGAAATAGCGCCTACTGGACATTCGCCTTCGCAAGTACCACAGCTTACACATTCATCACTAATTACGCGTGCCATAGTATGTACCTCCTTCGAAAAATTACAACATTTTTCTGTTGTTATCCTCTATTCTAATACAAATGTGTAGAATATACAAGTAGAAAATTATTACAGTATAAGTTGCAAAAAAGAAAGATTTAAGAAAAAATTCCTTTTATTTTCACAATAATCGTGTACAATAAGTAAGGTACAGTAAAAGCATATACAATGATTTGTTATAAAAAGGGGAGATAATGAATGAAGAAAAGATGGATGACCGTTACAGCAGTTGTAATGGCAACGACATTTATGATATGTGCGTGTGGAAAACAGCAGGAACAGACAACAACATTTACCGGAAAAGAAACGGAAAAGCCAGAATACCAGGGGAATCTTAATGCGATATCGCCTGCGGCATACAATAATGTGGAAGGCTTGAACCTTGAGCCGGGTACATATATTTCAATTATCGGAAAAGATGATTCATCATCCTATTGGACGAATGTTAAAAAAGGTGTTATGCAGGCCGCGGACGATTTAAATAAAGAGCTTGGCTATAAAGGCAGCGATAAGATTAAAGTTACATATAATGCACCGGCAAAGTCAGAGGATATCGATGAGCAGGTGAATATTCTGGATGAAGAGCTGTCGCGCTATCCGGATGCGATTGGAATAGCAAGTATTGACAGTGCTGCATGCAGCGTACAGTTTGACTTGGCAACAGCAAATGGAATTCCGGTCATTTCACTGGACTCAGGAAATGAGTATAAAGGAATCCAGTGTATCGTAAAGACTGATAATAAAGATGCAGCCCGCACAGGAGCATATAAATTGGCCAACGAAATAGGAGATGAAGGACAGGTTATCCTTGTTGTACATGATTCCAATTCCGAGACAGCAAAAGAAAGAGTAAAAAGTTTTGAAGAGGAGATAAAAAATAATTATCCGTCTGTATCAATCGTAGAAACGATATATTGTGATAAGCTGGATGATTTGAAAAAGAAGATTGCAGTAGAAAAGGATCCGAATATATCAGAAGATCTTCAAAAAGCAGCAGTAGAGAAGATGACGGACGATGAAGTAATGCAGCATTATTTGAAAAAATATCCTGATTTAAAAGGAGTATTTGGAACAAATGAATCCTCAACAATTTTTGCCTTGGAAGCATTGCAAAAAACAGAGCTTGCAGGCAAAGTGGCACTTGTAGGATTTGATATAGGAGAGGAACAAATTACTGCAATGAAGAATGGAGAGATAGCAGGGCTTGTAGTGCAGAATCCATTTGGTATGGGATATGCTTCCGTTGTTGCAGCAGCGAGAACCATATTGCAGAGTGGAAATGAAGCAGTTGTAGATACAGGATATATATGGGTTACAAAAGATAACCTGGAAGATGAATCAATTCAGAATATGTTGTATAAATAGAGTCAAAAGAGGGAGCCAAAAGGGGACGGAGAGCAAAGGGACGGAGTTAATGGCTTTTTGCGTAGCAAAAGCCATTAAACTCC